>NZ_JAASJR010000001.1:0-312451 GCF_019731275.1 Lysinibacillus sp. K60
TCGGCTTTCCCAGCTCACAAGTTCACATAATAGGGCACGTAGTTTTTCGGGTGTATCCCACATAAAAGTATTCATAATTTTTGCTCCTTTTGATAGTAAAGTATTTTATTTTTCAAGATGATGTAAATAGATAATTAGAAGAGAAATACATATTTTTATCGTTATTTATTTTTCACTATATGAAATTTAATCTACATAGTGGAATATAAATTCATCGTAAATGCAAAACAACAAATTGTCAATTTTAATTTTTGTGAATACTCGTAATTTTCCACACTAATTGAGTGGAACTATGTATATATTTCATGTAGCATCTATTTATATGCATAAAAATTAGTTAAAATAAAATGAAACTATATTCAAAAGCGGGCTACATGTAAAAAATTGAAGGTACATAAAAATTTGATAATTTGCATGAATTTTAATTTCATAATGATCCTAGTTAAAGTTAACTGGATCTATAAAAACCTTAAGATAGTGATCATATGGGGAAATGAAAGGGAGTAATTGTAATGATTCAATCAATCGAAAGAGCTATGTTAGTTATAAATATATTGGCGAAGCATCCGAAGCGTTTTTTTACTGTGCAAGAAATTTTTAATGAAACAGACTTGCCTACTAGCACAATTTACAGATTATTATATACATTAGAAAGTTTTGATTTAGTAGAGAGAAATGAGAATAAAAAAGAATTTCGATTAGGGTATACATGGTTGCAACTTGGCATGAAAATGTATCATGAGACGGATATTAGAGAAAAAGCACATCCTCTATTAGAAAACCTTGCATATAATGTTCGCGAAACAATCTATTTAAGTATTGCGAAACAGTTTGCATCCATTATTATTGATCGAATTGATAGTCCTAAAAATGTCCGTATTATTGATATGATTGGTGAAAAAATCCCGTATCCTATAGGAGCTCCAAATAAAGTATTGCTTGCGTTTTCTAAAAGCGATGTACAGCAACAATTTTTCCAACAACTTGAGGAGCCTGAGAAAGAAAAATTGATAGAGAGCCTCAATGATGTAAGAGAAAAAGGCATTGCCATAAGCGTTGGAGAAAAAACAAAGGGGACAGTATCCATAGCAGCTCCTATATTTGATTCAAATAAACAAATAATTGCAGCCATTAGTGCAGAGTGCTTTGAATATGATACAGATGCTGAAAAATTAGAAAGTATAACACAGGAAGTCATTAAAACGGCACAGCAACTATCCTATGAATTAGGATATATATAAAAATTATTTCCTTCGATAAAAAACCATCTAGTGTCAAAAAATAGTGGACATTAGATGGTTGATTTTTTATGAAAAGTGAGATAGTACAGTTTTTTGAATTACTGTTGCTTGCTACTCATGAACCTTTGATAATAGTGGCCTTTCGTAGGTTTTATATTTAGCCATAGTAGAATAATAGCTACAAATACCATCATAAAGGATGCGCTAACGACAACTGATCGTATAGTTATCCATTCAGCAAAAATCCCAAAAATAGCAGTAAAAATAATAATAAAAAGGGCTTCAAAAAATCCATAAATACTTCCTATTCTACCCATGCTCTCAGAAGGAATATTATTTTGATAAAATGTATAAAATCCTGTATTCGCAAAGGCAGTAGCAAAGGATAATACAAAGCAACCTAAAGCAGCTATAAGAAAGGAAAAGGCGGATGTAAATATTAAATAGCCCAATGCTGTTACGAGAGACCCCATACCTATTAACCAAGAAGTTGGTATTTTTTCAACAATAACAGAGTTGGTTAGCGAGCCAATTAAAACACCTACCCCTGCGATACTGACTAAAATACCATATTCTCCTTCGGATAAAGCTAATATTTGTGTTGCAAAGGCAGCCTCCAAAGAATCAGTAGCTGTCATCAAGATGATGATAGCACTAAACAACAAATAGACAACCATCACATAGGAATTTTTTAAGCTAAAGCGTATGACCATCTGCCAATCCTGAAGCAATACGCGATAAAAGGATGTTTTTTCTGTACGGTTAACAAATTTTTCAAGGGCTTCAATATTTGGCATTTTGAACGTTATACAGGCTGATAGAAATAAAGCAATCGCGTTTAAATATATGGCCATATGGGGTGTTCCGACTGTGAATAAGAAACCTGCGATTGCTGGCCCAGTTAGAAATGCACCAGAGTCAAGTAAGCTGCGTAATGAATTAAAGCGTTTCCTTTGATCGATAGGAATTAACTTAGTGATATAAGTCATAGATGTCGGCTGATACATAGAGCTAGCTGCTGTAATGAGAAAAACAAGGACATACATCCACAAGAGGCTTGTAAAGCAGGGGAGTATGACAATGAGTATAGATTGAATCATATTTAGAATAATCATTAGCTTTTTCTTATTAAAACGATCGATTAGGCTCCCTGACCAAAAATTAGTGAACAAGGAAGAGATCGCTCTTACAATATACAATCCAGAGACAGCCAGAGCAGATTCTGTGAGGTTTAACACAATTAAATTTAAGGCGATAAAATAAATCCATTCGCCAACACTGGAAACACCAATACTACATAATAGAATGGCAGGATAGCGCCAGCTTTCTAAAGCTTTTCTCATATAAATTCCTCCTTAAGCAAAGTGACGATTTGCAAAATAAAAAACCCCACCCCCAAGACGATTAGTCTTAGGGACGAGGTTGTAGAATTTATATACTCACGTGGTGCCACCCTAGTTCACTATTATGTCACCATAATAGCCTTTTCAGTACGGCATAAAGCCTATGCTTATACTGTAACTCTATAACGGGAGTTCCCGTCGCACCATCATTCAAACAAAATCCAATGCGCTACTCCGAGGCTTGTTTCAATAATTCGTTCTTACTCGTTTTCAGCAATCCGAGCTCTCTTGGAAGAACAGCCTTATTTACTCTTCTCTTCAATGTATTTTCGCTAGTGTAACATATGTACATAATTCTGGTAAATAGTACTATAAAAATTTAACTAATTATTTTGTAGAAAGATTTTTAATTGTGTTATAAGCGACTGGCAAAGCTGTATGGATAAAACAGCATTCAAAGGATTTTCAAGTGAATGATTAAGGTCCTCCAAAACGGCAAGCTGAAGGGTAGCAAGTTGGGCTAGCTTCTCCTGTGAATAATGAGGGTCAGCTGTACCAATTGCCAAAAATGCATGCTTGTCTAATAGATTTATCATTGTATGTTGAAGAGAAAGTAATGGGGTGAAAAGTACATAACGAGCAGGGATAGAAGAGGTCTGCTGCATATAATAATCGACAATAGGCATAGTACCTAGAGATTTTCCTAGATAAACGACTTCTCTATAAGGCTTTGATTGCAAGCTGTTCTCTACAATCGGGTTGGCAACACGATAGACCATTTTTGATATGGCTTGGGAGTCCTGTTCGAATTGCTGTTGCTCAAATGTATAATTGATTTGGACGACATCATAGCCAAGTTCTAGCATTAATGCTGTAGAATAATAAAGTATAGGTTTATCATAGGTATAGCCCGTGCCAGAGAGCATAAAGCATATCTTATCGCTTTTTCTATCAAAAAAGTTGTAGGATATACCATTATACATGGCTTGCTTAGGTTTGATTTTCATGAATATTCCTCCATCATTTCTATATATAGTATATAATTTTACTATAGCAAGGAGGGAGAAATTTATGAAGGCTATTATTATCAATGAATTTGGTACATCTGATGTTTTAACATTTATTGATTGTCCAAAACCGATTATTTCTGAGGGAGAAGTCTTAATACGGACAACCTATACAAGCGTAAATTTCGCAGATCTTAAAAATCGCACAGGCAATAAAGCTAAAGCAAATTTTCCGATGGTTCTTGGTTTAGATGTTGCAGGGGTGATTGAAGAAGTTTTTAATGATAGCAGTGGTTTTCAAAAGGGTGACCAAGTTATCGCCTTCCCGAAAAACGGTGCTTATGCAGAATTTGTTGTAGCAAAGGAACAACTAGTTTTTAAAATTCCTAGTGGTTTACCAATCGAGAAGGTAGCAGCTGTACCGACTGTTTTATTTTTATCATATATGTTAACACATCAAATAGCAGCAATTGGTCAGCAGGATGCTGTCTTAATTCATGCTGCTTCTGGTGGGGTAGGGACAATGCTTGTCCAAATGGCAAAAAGGCTTGGAGCTAAACAGATTATAGGTACGGTAAGTAATTTAGAAAAAGCCCCAATCGTTTACCAGCTTGGTGCGGATCATGTACTTACATATGATCAATTTAGTACAAATGTCAATGAACTTACAATGGGTCGGGGTGTTGAAATTGTGTACGATTCCATTGCAGGAGCTATCACCGAGGAGAGTTTAAATTGCTTAGCGCCTTATGGCACTCTTGTCCAATTCGGGAATAGTGGAGGCAGAGCAGGAAATATAAAAACAGCAGATTTACACAGTAGCTGCCGTAATATAAAAGGATTTAGCTTAGGTACGACAAGAGCTTTGAAGCCAGAGCTGTTACAACATGTTGCACAAGATATTTTCTCTTTAGTAAAAGAAGAAAATTTTCAGGTGCCAATTGCTAAAGTATTTGCCTTAGAGGAAATGAAAAAGGCTCATGAATTTATGGAAAGTCGTCAGCACCAAGGAAAGATACTTATTAAAATATAAAAGCACAAAAAAGATGACACTCCAAATATGGGTGTCATCTTTTGTCGATCAACAATCTAGTTCAGTAAGTTTTTCATAAATACGTCTTTTACGATAAAGCATAATACCAGTTTCGGCTACATCCTGAATCATGCCTTTATTAGCATAGGCTCCAAAAACCATCCCTGCAATAGGGATCATTTGAAACAGCTTTTTCCAGCCAAGCTGATCACGGTATGTGTAAAATACTTCCTGCCATCCTTGAAGCTGAGAAATCATGTTATCTGAAGCCTTTTTTGAGCTATTCATAGTAGAAAGCTCCTGTAAGATTGCTTCTTTACCAACAATATCAGCAGAGGTAAATTGTAGACATTTTACAATAAAAATACGTTCCATTTTATCGTTCGGATCATAGCCATGTATAATTGCTATTTCTTGCAAAGTTTTTAGTGCAGTCCCTAAAATCATTGGAATATCAATAGCTAAAGTAAAGATGCCACCAAAGCCAGTAGAGGCCCCTTGTACAGTAGCAAATTTCACACGTTCGTTTTGTAATTTGTCACTGAGGGAGATCATGTCCTCTAAAGGAATCTGACCAATATCAGATATAGTTATAATATGCTGTGTGGAAGAATGGTCACGAATTTTTTGTATCATGGCTTGTTCATTGATTAAATACTTCCCACCTGACTGAATATAATTGCCTAGTTCATCTACCAATAAAGCAATTTTATTTTGAAGAAAGGCAGGTGTCATTTTATCTAATAATTTAAATGGTATTCTACCTAATTTCTCCCAAAACCATAAATCCTTTTGATCTTTTTCCCACACTTGAATTTCTTGTAAATGCTGCTCTAATAACTCTCGATTCTCCATTATTGTCTTATCCCCTTATGTGTCCATTTAACTTTAAATACGAAAAAAACTATATAAAGTTTCGCTTTATTTAAATGTGATTTCGACAAACTAATGAATCACATGCTATTGCCAAACGGAGGCAAGGAGTGCAATTCCTTCATTTATTTGCTGAAGTGTCAGTCCACCATACCCTATAATGATCATGGTTTCATTTGTTCGATTCTGATAGGAGGTAGAGCATGGATAGACTTGAACCCCTACCTCTTGAGCAAGCTGGATCGCTCTACTCTCGGTGAGATGTTGTGGTAGCTTGATGACTATATGAAGTCCGGATTTTTCACCGATTACTTGAAATTCATTTGAAAAATGTTTAGAGATGGCAGTCAATAATGCTTGCTGCTTTTTACGATAGATTGTTCGCATTTTTGCCAAATGCTTATCGAATAGACCTTGTGCAAGAAAGTCTGCTAAGACAAGCTGGTCTACTTTGGAGACAACAGATTTTTGCTCAGAATGAAAAGTCATAAACGGCACAACTAGAGACCTTGGAAGGATCATATAACTAATGCGTAATGATGGAAGCAATGTTTTCGAAAATGTTCCGAAATAAATGACACGCTGAAGCTGATCCATTTTTGCTAAAGACGGGATTGGTAGCCCCTTATAACGAAATTCAGAATCATAATCATCTTCAATAATAAGACCTGCGTTCGAGTTAGCCCATTGTAACAATGCCACTCTTCTTTCTATGGTCATAATCATGCCTAATGGAAATTGATGAGCAGGTGTTGTGTATAACATGTGAATTGGTGTTGAAGGGAGTGTAACCCCTGAATAGTCCACAGGAATCGCCTCTGTGGACAATCCACATTGCTGTAAAACGGCACGCACTCTTTTAAATCCTGGCTCCTCTAACCCAACGCGTGTCGCAGACCCAAGAAAATGACAAAGAGCCTGAAGCTGGCTTTGTGTACCACTATAAATAAATACCTGTGAAGCATCACAAGTAACCCCACGAGAACGCTCTACATAGCGGGCGATCTCTGTGCGTAAAGATGTCTCTCCCTCCCAAGGGCTTGTTGATAAGTTGTTACTATTAAAATGCTTTTTTGTTAGCTTGTGCCAAGTAGCATAGGGAAAAGCCTCGTTGTCCACATGTCCATTTGTAAAATCAAATTGTATATTGTTAGGGATATTGATACTTGGAACAGATACACTTCGGGGTACTTGCTGTAGCCAATCCAATTCAAATGGCGCAATAAAGTAACCAGAACGCTCTTTACTATAAATATAGCCTTCTGCAAGTAACTGCTCATAGGCTTCCTTTATGGTGTGTACACTCACATTCAATGTTAGGGCGAGAGCTCGCTTAGAAGGCAGTTGTTCATGAGCAAGTAATTTTTTAGTGATAATAGCATGCTTTATTTCTTCATAGATTTGAATGTATTTCGCTTGATTGCCTGTAAATATAATGGAGAGCTCCACATAATTGCCTCCTCCTCTGGTACGGTTGATTTTTTAGTAATTGGTTATATCTATCATATCAATTTTACCGTTAAATAAGTAAAAAAGGAGTGAAGTGTAGTGGAATTTATCACATTAGAAAATGAAGTAGTCAAACTAAAGCCTTTAGAGTTAAGCGATACTCAAGGTCTTTTAGAGGCAGGTAGTTATCCAGAGATTTGGTCACATATGTCCACAACGATAGAAAAAAGGGAGGATGTGAATAGCTTTGTGGAAAATGCATTAAAGGCAAAAAACGAAAAAACAGAATTTCCATTTGTGATTGTGGATAAACAATCAGGGGACATTATCGGGTCTACACGTTTTATGGATATTGATGACAAACATCAGCGATTAGAAATTGGCTATACATGGCTAACACCCGCATACTGGCGTACAGCTATTAATACTAATTGTAAGTATTTGCTATTACGATACTCTTTTGAGCATCTTCATTTACAACGTGTACAAATAAAAACGGATCATGATAATATCCGTTCTCAAAAAGCCATTGAGCGAATTGGTGCTACAAAAGAAGGAATATTGCGTAACCATATGATTCGCAAGGATGGGACAACTAGGCATACCGTTATATATAGCATCACAATAGAAGAATGGCCACAGGTGAAAATGCATTTAGAAAGGCTATTAGTGCAATTAGGATAGTCATAGGTATAAAAAGGGATTTATATAATCCATAAAACCTTTTTTTCTTATAAAAAGTGTCAAAAAATAAAGGGGAGGGTAGAGTAGAGTACCGAAAAATTGAAAGAGGGTAATCTACTTGAAACCAAAATACACGTTAAGACAAATTTATGGTGATAATGCTGTTTATACACCAAGAACACCGTATAGTGATAATCCGTGGATGATGGATGATCCTCATAAGCTAGATGCTTTAACCTCAAGAGAAGTTGCTATTGCAGATATTCCCGTGCTAGTACATCGAGCAACACAAACAGAAAAGGCGAAAGAGCTTCATCAATTAGCAGGATTACCATGGGTCGAACAGCCTTATAGTTATGAGACTCAAGAGGAATATCTGGCACAGATCCAAACTTGGTGTAAGGAGGGGAAAACCATTGTATGTCAATATATACATGACCTGGAGCATATGGATCGTCAATGTTATTGGATGGATGCGGAGAAATTTAATGAGTTGAATACAAAAGCTTATATTGATCATTTAATTGATAGCAAATATGTACCAAGTCGTCTAAATGTGGAGACGTATAGACTTTCAGATGCCATTAAAAATTGGCAGCCCCCTGTAGTATTAAAGCCTGGTGATGATTCGCCAACTTCGGGAGGATATGGTGTTACCATTTGTCATAATAAAGATGAGTTGACGGAGGGTTTACGACAATTTCGCATGACTGGAACTGAAAGTATAATTATTGAAGAGCTTTTACAGACAAAGGACAACTATAGCTGTCAATTTGTTTACTCAGAGGAGCTAGGTATTCAATACTTAGGAGCTTCCCAGCAAATTACGGATGATAAAGGGATTTACGAAGGGAATATCATTGTAGATAAAGTACCCGAAAAAGTAATTGAAGTAGGAAAGCATATTATGGAACGTGGCGTTGAGGAAGGCTTTGTCGGTGTGGCAGGCTTTGATTTGATTGTCACGGAAGCTGGTGATGTTCAAGCGATAGACTTAAATTTCCGCCAAAATGGTTCCACCTCTATGCTGATGTTTCATGATGCTTTAGGAAAGCCCATCAATAAATTTAGCTCCTATTCATCACAAAGCCCACAACAGAATGATCACTTCTATCAAACAATTAAGAAATATATAGAGCAGGGGATGTTATTTCCTTTATCTTTCTATGATGGTGATTATTTCAAGGAGTCCGTCCCTTCAAGATTTGTTGGTGTATGGTATGCAGATACGCTAGAAGAAATTGAAAATCGAGAGAAAGAATTATTATCTGAAGAAAAGAATGGTCTTTAATCGACCATTCTTTTTTTATAGAAAATTGCTGCTAAAAACCAAGAAATAAGAGACCAAGCTATAATCGTCACCATAGGAATGATCATATCTGTCATGGAGTACTTTCCTTCTAATGCTTCTGCTAAAAGTAATAATTGAGAGCTTGGTAGCCACTCTGCAATTTTTAGAAAAGGGTAGGTAGATGCTAAAGTCAGTGCAAGTGGACCGAAGGAGAAAATAAAGATAACAGGTAAAACGATAATTGAGCCTTCCATAATAGACTTGGCAAATAGTCCACATATTGTTCCAAGTGCAATATAAAATACAGTAGATAATAATAAGGCTATAGATAAGATAACAAGATTGGCAGGTGTGTACCCAACAAGAAAGATAGAAAGTGCGAGTACAACAACGGTCACGATGAGAACAAATAAACTTTTGCCAATTAGAATATCTCCAAGTGAAGCAGGGGAAAGCATAAGGCTGCGTAATGTATTCTTTTCTTTTTCCTCTGCGATTAAACAGCATTGTATATAAGTTGTTACCATAGAAAACGTTATATTAATGGGTAGGAAATAAGCATCGATAGTAGCTGCTCCTGATTTGTTGTATAAAAATGCCAAAATTAGTGGTAGAAGTATCATTGTTGATACGGCATAGTTACGAGAAAATTCTTTATAATCTTTCACTAATATAGCTTGAATGCGTGTCATTGAAATGTTCATACTAAATCACTCCCTGTTATTTGCATAAAAATATCACCCAATGTTGGCTCATTTGTATTAATTCTTGTCACTTCATTGGAATGCATCCATTGATACAGCTTCTCTGCATCTTGTGCACCATTTTGTATAATTTCTTGCATACCATTTTTGAGTTCAACCGTTATGGAATCAGTACCAAATTCCTTTTTTAAGTCCTTTGGTGCACCTATTGCTCGGATTTTCCCCCTATGAAGGAATGCTACACGGTCACAAAGTATCTCTGCTTCGCTCATATCATGAGTAGTTAAAAATATCGTCGTACCCAAGTCATTTAATCTTCGTAAGCCATTATAAATATGCTGCGTATTCACAGGGTCCAAAGCAGAAGTAGGCTCATCTAAAAATAACAGTTCAGGCTTGTGCATAATGGCACGTGCAAGTGTAACACGTTGAATCATTCCTTTGGAAAGCTGACTGATCTTCTTTTTACGTTCTGCATATAAATTTACAAATTCTAAAGCTTCTTTTACAGCAGAATGAGATAGTTGATATAAATTACTATAAAGTAATAAATTCTCTTCAATAGATAGTCTTGTATACAAGCCGCTATTATCTGTTAAAATTCCAAAACGTTTACGGTTTTGACTTTGCTTCATTATAGATGCTGGTTGTCCAAATAACAGAACCTTGCCTTCCGATTTATCAGTTTGTGCTGTTAATATTTTAATAGTAGTTGTTTTACCAGAACCACTTGGCCCTAGAAAGCCGAATATTTCCCCTTTTTTAATGGTAAAAGAAACATCTTGTAATGCTGTTTCATTATTAAATGTTTTTTTTAAGTTTTGTACTTCAATCACTGCATTCATGTGTAAACCTCCTGTTTGTTGTTGATGTCTACACTATAAACAACAAGTAAAAGGGGTACAGTAGAAATTGGGTGAATGGCAGAAAAAAAAGCATGAGAAGAACAATATTGAAGGTGACAGGAGTCGTTTATTTCCTGGGAAATCTACTAAATTCCGAGTATTTCCTTTAAGGTTGCAAGTTTATTTTTCGACAATGGAACAACTGTCTTTTCTGTACTGTTGAGTGCTAAGCTATAGCTATTGCGTGTCCAAGTAATAATCTCTCGAACCTTTTGTAGATTAACAATATAAGAACGGTGGCTTCTAAAAAAGCCGAATGGTGTCAATTTTTGCTCCAGCTCGTTTAGTGATAGAGTACATGGATAGGCTTCACCAGCTACATAAATGGACACTTCTCCTTCTACGCTTTCGATATAATCTATTTCTGGTGGATTAAATAAAATAATTTTATCATTTTTCTTTGTTGGGATTTTATCTAGTCGAATTGGTGCATTTTCAAGAGGCCTTGGAGCTTGTTCAAGGCTACCCTCTTTTACATCTAAAGCATGTAAGGCTGCCCCATCTAATCGATATATAGTGGTACTTGCAACCATTAAATCTTCGAGATTATTTGATAATAAAATAATAATTTTACGCTCTTTTGAGAGATTTTTTAATAATTGTTGGATAGTTTGCTTCGAAAATTCATCTATATTTTGAAAGGGTTCCTCTATAATTTGAATAGATGTCGGATGTAGGTACATATTCAATAGCTTTAATCGCTGTTTTTCGCTATTAGAAAGCTTACTAATTCTATTATTATTTTGTTCAGTAAGCTTAAAAAGCTTCAATATATTCTCTGTTTCATTAGCTGGGCGGTTAAAAAGCTTTAAAATGAATTGGATATATTCGCGAGCTGTTAGTCGCTCATATAATGCGCTTTCACGAAAAGAAGTATAAGTATCATCTCGTTTCATAAACCATTGCATTAATGTATGTATTTTGGAAACATCTGTATAGATGCCTATAATCATGCCAGATTGTAGAGAAAGATGGAAGCTTGGATAAATAACATTGCCTGCTTCAATATATGGATCAACCTGAATATCAATATTTTGTTCCATGTTCATTCCTCCTGAATTTTGCTAGTTTGTAAAAAGTATTTGATATCAGTGTGTGCTTGTGAGTGACTCATTTGACAATAATTTGCGTTAGAGGCATCCATAAAGCCATGTAAGCCTTGATATTGTTTGATCTGAACATTCGGTATGCTTGCAAGTGTATCCTTCAATGATTGAACATCAAAGCTATCTTCATGGCTAGGTAAAACAACCAAAGTTGGACAAGATGGAATGTGATCAAGGTATTGGCGGATCCGTGAGCCATACACACAAATGACACGGTATAGGGGGAGTGTAGTTAATCTCCAGGCTAAAGTTGCACCTACACTATATCCAATTAGTATTACCTCGTTGTAATTTTCACAAGCCTCCAATATTTTTTGTGAAAGCAACTCAAGAGGAGCATCAAAGCCAACTGTCTGTAAGAAAAAGTCATAGGCTTGTTTTTCCTGCTCATATGGAAAGGAAAGCCCTGCTGGATAAAGTGAAATAAGGGAAACGGCAGTGTCCTCATTGCCGTATACTTGTATTTGTTCTTCAATAAAATGATTAACTCCATAGATTTCATGTAATATAAAAATTTTTCTTTTCATTGTGCCCTCTAATATCTTTTTTCCAATAGTGTATCAAAAAGTAAGTAAAACGTATAATCTGCTTTTAGAATGAACAGTGCAATGAATATTTTTATGTACAAATACATAAATTTAGTTATTTTACTCATTACATAAATGAAAATATTAATAAATGGTGACCACATCTGTTATTAATATCACGATTTGTTATAATTTTATTTGATAATGATTATCATTATCGTATAATGGAGTTAAGGAGGATTTTCCAAAGCAATATTTACATTTAGACATTTACGATTGAGCTGTCATGCAGTTTAGAGTTAGTCCAATTGTTGAGATAGTAATGACCAAATGAAAGGTGTGTTAGGAATTGTTAGAACAAGAATTGTATGATGTAACCATTATTGGTGGTGGGCCAGCGGGTTTATATTCAAGCTTTTATTGTGGTTTACGTGAAATGAAAACCAAGCTAATTGAATCACAACCACAGCTAGGCGGTAAAATTCATGTTTATCCAGAGAAAATGATTTGGGATGTTGGAGGTGTAACGCCTATTTCAGGGGGACAACTAATTAAACAATTAGTTGAGCAAGCCTTAACCTTTAATCCTTCTATTTATACAAATGAAAAAGTGCTGTCCATTACTAAAAATGAAGATGGCATTTTTGTCATTGCAGCAGAGTCAGGGAATATTCATTATTCCAAAACGGTTATCGTTGCTATTGGTGGTGGCATTCTAAATCCTCAAAAAATTGAAATTGAAGGGGCTGAACGCTTTGAAGTATCTAATTTAAATTACACAATTAAATCCTATGAAAAATTTAAAGATAAGGCAGTTATTATTTCTGGTGGTGGCAACACAGCGGTAGACTGGGCATTAGAATTAACGGAGGTGGCATCCAAGGTCTATTTAACTTATCGAAAAGATACATTGTCTGCACATGAGGCTCAAATTACAGAGCTTGCAAATAGTTTGATCGAATGCCATTTCAATTCTGAAATTACTAAGCTGATTGCAGATGATCAAGCAGGAATGATTAAAGCTATTGCTTTAACAAATCATGAAACAGGGACTGTAACAGAAATTCCTATTGATGAAGTTGTTATTAGTCATGGGTATGTGCGTGATAAAGAATTGTTAGATAATAGTCCATTAGCCATTGAGCGCAAAAATGATTATTTTATCGCTGGTACGATTAATAGTGAATCATCGATCCCAGGCCTTTATGCTGCTGGTGATATTTTGAGCCATGATGGTAAAATTCATTTAATTGCAGCAGCCTTTCATGATGCACTTCATGCAGTGAATAGTGCGAAGAAGTATATTCAACCTGATGCTTCTGAGGGAGGTATTGTTTCCTCACATAATGACATTTTCAAACAACGTAATCGTAAACTATTACAGGAAAGTTTAAAATAATCATTTTTAGGAGCACTAATATATTGTTGGTGTTCCTTTCTTTTTGTCTTGATGTATATATTTTAGAAGAAATACTTCTGATGGACTGTCAATATAAAAAAGTAAACATATCGCTGATTATGGAATATATATAAGAAAATTATACAGAGAATATGATTGTCATGGATATCGCGAAACATTTTTATAAAGAACCTATCTATTTGAGAAAAAAATGAGTGTTCGTCAAATGCTTATCTCACGGATGTGATTAATCAAAAATCTAAAATATACCTGAGAAATTCTCATTTATCCATTAAAGAATTTGCTGAAAAATCTCCAAGACGCTTCCGTAAATATATGAATTATCAAATACCTAATGAAAAATAACTTTCATTAGGTGTTTTTCATCTAGAAAGAACATAGCTTTTCCTTTTTTGGACACCCTAAACTAGAAAAAATGACATGGGGTGATGATCATGAAAATAGAAAGGTCGTCCGAGTGGGAAGAGGGCTTTATCGATCGATTAAATCATCTTGAAAAATGGGATAGCTGGACATTGTACAAGATGAACTATGATATTGTGAAAATGAAACTAATTCCTGATTTTACAGGATTGCAGGCTACAAAGTATTTACCTAATTTACAACCTTTGAAACACCAGTTAGAAGCAGCCGAAACAGTTATTGAACGTATGAATGGGAAAGCTATTTTAGCTGATGAGGTGGGGCTAGGTAAAACGATTGAAGCGGGCTTAATCTTAAAGGAATACCTTATTAGAGGGCTTGTGAAAAGAGCATTAATTTTGGCACCAGCTTCTTTAATTAATCAGTGGATTGAAGAGCTAAACATAAAATTTCATATTCCTGCCGTTGCATATAAAAAAAATTGCCCGATAGAGCGCTATGATGTCCTCATTATGAGTATGGATACGGCAAAAAAGAGTCCACATAGAGAGCGCATTTATGAGCAGGATTATGACATGATAATTATTGATGAGGCACATAAATTAAAAAATAATAAAACACAAATTTACGAGTTTGTACAAGGCTTAAAGAAAAAGTTCTGCTTATTATTAACTGCCACACCTATTCAAAATGATATCTTTGAATTGTATTATTTAATCTCCTTATTAAAGCCTGGACATCTAGGTAACTATGACGCCTTCCAATCGGCTTTCTCTGCTAGCAAGCATGATTTAGAACATGATGATTATTTAAAAGAGTTGGTTAATCAGGTAATGGTCAGAAATCGTAGGGAAGATACGGGGATTGATTGGACAAATCGTCGTGTTCAAATTGTACCGATTACATTTACGAACGAAGAAAGAGAAGTTTACGAAATGCTTGGCAACCTTCAAAACACAGGGTCATTTTCATTAATTACGTTGCAAAAAGAAATGTGTAGTAGTAAGGAAGCTACAGCCTTAACATTAACGAATATGCTAGAGGATCATGTGCAACCACAAGAAATTGAAGCGATTATTACTAAATTAATGACCTTGGAAGTGAATTCAAAGGCGGAAAAGACATTGGAAATTGTTAAGCAAGCGAATGACAAGGTTATTATTTTTACAGAATATCGTGCTACGCAAATATATTTGCAATGGTACTTACATTCTAATGGCATATCAAGCGTGCTGTTTAATGGTAAATTTAATAAAAGTAAACGAGATTATATGAAGCACCTATTTAAAGAAAGAGCCCAGGTGCTCATCGCTACCGAGGCAGGAGGAGAGGGGATAAACCTTCAATTTTGTCATCATGTGATTAACTATGATTTACCTTGGAATCCAATGAAGCTAGAGCAACGTATTGGTCGTGTCCATCGTTTGGGACAGGAGCATGATGTCCATATTTATAACCTTGCCATTGAACATACAATTGAAGAGAAAATCTTGGAATTGCTTCATACAAAGATTGATGTGTTCGAGAAGGTGGTTGGCGATTTAGATGCTATTTTAACAAACTTTAAAGAATCTGTATAAGGTAGGTGCAGCTATGTATCCGCAGCAAGTTCACCACTATTTAAAGGAATTTTTTATGGAGAATGACTGTGAAATCTTAGGAGAAGAGAATCATTATCTAACCGTTCAATTAACGATAGACATAGATAAAAGAATTATGAATAGGCCATTTTATTGGCAATATGTTGAAGCAACAAATAGTGAACCAAACCCAGCGCAAGTAACCTTCATTACAAATCAAACCGCAATGGCTGGTAACCTATTTGGGGAAGCTATTCATTACGGCTCACCACGTTTAAATCAGATATTTTTAGCTACAAGGGAACTAGGAGCCTATGTTCAATTGTATGAAAAAGTGGATCGTGATATGGGGCAGGTTATTTTAACGCCCTGGTTAGGTGTTAACTTTAAAGTTTCGTATTGCTGTGATCGTACAAAAGAAATGCTTTACTCATTTGGCATTAATTTATTGACCGGCGTCATCAAGGAGGATTTTCATGAAACGATTTGTACTTCGGACTTTAACATAGAACCTGAAGAAAATGTATTTCATGTGCAATATATTATTAAGCCTGCCAGAGCACTGGAAAGATTGAAAGCTACAATTGAGTCAATTATTGAGCAGGATGATCATTTCTGGGCAACGGAAGCACAAAAACGATGGCAACGTGATCAACGTGTATTAGATTATTTTTATGAGGATATAGAGGAAAAACCAGAGTGTTATGAAATTGAAAGAAAAGCATTAGAGGAGCAATATGAAGCAAAAATTAAAATAGAAGTCATTAATGGGGGATTATTTTATCTCTTTTAAATGAGGAGCTGTCTGACAAAGGGACAGCTCTTTTTTACTTTAATGATCTTCAACCATGCTTTGAAGCTGAGCCAATTTATTATCCCAAAATAAATGAAAGTATTGGAGCCAATCTTCAATCTCCTTTAAACGCTCACTATGCAGCGTATAGATTTTTTCACGACCTTTTTTTTGAGCAGAGATTAGCTCCGCCTGTTCCAATATTTTTAAATGCTTTACAACAGCCGTTCGACTAATCGTAAAATGCTCAGTAATTTTGGAAATAGGTCTGTCGCTTGCTGCAAGGAGCTGTAAAACACTTCTTCTTGTGGGATCAGCGATTGCTTGAAAAACATCATACTTTATGGCTGCTTCAGTCATTAGAATTCAGCAGCCTCTTTTAATTTATGATTAATAATCATTGTCCATCCGTTATCCATATTAGTACGTACGGCTTCAGTAGCAGTGTTTACTTTAGGAATAATATGTGAAGCTTCCTTCCAGCCACCATGTGTTAAAGTAAGTTCAGTAAGCTTGCCTACTTCTTTTAACTCAAAAGTTACGAACCAGCCATCTTGATCCCAAGCAAACCGTAGAAAGTGCGGTGCATCTACACGTTCTACTTTACAGGGTGATGGGCCGAACGGTGATTGAATAGTGAATTCGTACCCTTCGATAGGTTGAAAATCATTTGGCATAAACCAAGAAGCTATTTTGTCAGCTGTTGCGACAGTCTCCCAAACTTTTTCGATAGGGGCATTCAATGTAATTGTTTTGACAATATCCTGTAATTTTTCAGTCATGTTCCAATACTCCTTTTTGATTGATGAATGATACCTCTGTGTAATGGTATTCAACGTTATTAAGTCCACTAGCAGAGGAATCTGTATAAAATATAACCATAAGGTGTTATGAATATATAACACCTTATGGTTATATGTCAACGGAAAAATTTCGTATCTTTCTGTTGGTCTTGGCGTATGTTACAATTACTTTTATAATTTTCTGACAGAAAGGGTGGCGTAATATGGTCAATATATCTGTATTCTTAGTTATGTGCATTTTACTTATTATTTTACCTGGCCCTGATACAGCGATTGCAACAAAAAACACACTGACTGTAAGTAGAAAGGGCGGTTTACAAACAATCATTGGTTCTTGTTGCGGTTTATTAATTCATACTTGTGCGGCTGTTATTGGCCTTTCGGCGATCATTGTGAAATCTGCCTATATATTTGCTGTTTTAAAATATGTTGGTGCGGTTTATTTATGTTATTTAGGAATCAAGACCTTGTGGACACTGCGAGCAATTCGAACACAATCTCCAGTTGTACAAGATGAAGCAAGTATAGAACACAAATATTCTCAACAATCCTGCTTTAAACAAGGGTTTCTCACAAATGTGACAAATCCAAAGGTCGCAGTATTTTTCCTAACATTTCTCCCTCAATTTGTAGATGGAAATAGTGGAACATTTTTTCCCTTTTTAATAATGGGTCTCATTTATACAGCATTAACAATGCTATGGTTTATCTTCTACGTGTACCTTTTAGATCGAATTAGTGCATTTATGAAAAAACCATCAACTAAGGCAGTAATTGAAGGATTAACAGGTGCAATATTAATTGCGTTTGGCATTAAATTAGCATTAGAAAAAGCGCACTAAAAAATACACCACTATAAAGGTGGTGTATTTTTTGTTGGTAGTTATTAAGATAGGGTCGTTTCTCTCTTTGAAAAATTTCTATTTAGGTTGGCTTATATTTGTCAGTAGAAGATTTTTAAGTCTTTCTTGTAAAAATTTTTTCTTTTCTGCACGCTTTTTATAGATAGAAAAAGATTTTATAACAAATAAAGCAACTAGTATGATGACAATCAATGAAATAAATGAAAATAACATCGTAAAATCCTCTATCCGATTAGTTACATAGAAAGTTCGTTAGTAACAAAAATTTTATTCGTAATAACAAAGGTTAATAATATATTTAAAGCAATTAATTTTGGTCTGCCTTGTTGCTGAATAATAATGTGAGAAAACTTTAAATTAGCTATACGGTTAGCCAATGTATACTCCTCGGCTCCTGTTACCTGTCTACCATCGGGGGTACACCCTAAAACAAAATGCCCAGCGTAAGAATTCTTGAGCACATAGGGATGCATGGATTGATAATGAACTTCCATGATCGTATCTGCTTCAATCATATAATGATGAGTTACTAGAAATTTTTTTAATGCGCCTTTTAGGTCAATGGCGATGGCTGTATCAGCTAGAATTGTGCGAAAATAAACAGGCACGATGTTGGCATGTTTAATATAAGGCTTTACCTCAATGCAGATTTCACCAGAATGTTGTACAAATAGCTGAATAATTGCTTGATGAATTCCATCTGTTAAAGTGACCATGGTATTTCCGAAATGAGCACTTTTAAAGAAAATACTGTCATCAGCAATATAGCCAACAGCAATATGACGATTCTCAATATGTAGCGATTTTGCTTTCACTCCTAAAACTTCCTCACAGTTCTTTAATTCATAAACATGTTGCTGAAATGTAAGACCTAAATAATGCCTATTAACTATTCGATTTTCAAGCAATTGCTTCAACATCTGTTACATCTCCAATCTTTGATAAATTATGACAATATTTATAATTGATTGTAGGTCATATAACTCTCAAAAAACTCTCCAAAAGTCGAAAAGATGCGTATAATGGCAGGGGTGAAAATATCTAAATTTTATAGTTCAACACATTGCAAAGGATTAAAAAGAAAGAATGGAGAATTTATTGCTGAAGGGTAGTACTTGTAGTTGCTTTTATAACAAATACAAATAAATGGAGAAGATAGGGATGGAATTAAGAGATTTAAAAGCCTTTATGGCTGTTGTTGAGCATAGGAGTTTTACAAAGGCTGCACATGATTCCTTTGTATCTCAGCCTTCATTAAGCAAAAGTATTAAAAAATTAGAAGAATCATTACAAGTTGAGTTGTTGAACAGATCAACGCGTAATGTAGAACTTACTGATGCAGGTAGTATTGTTTATAATCAAGGACAAAAAATAATGCATGCTGTTCAAGAACTACATATTTTGCTAGACGATTTATTAAATATTAAAACAGGTGCTATCAAGTTAGGGATCCCACCTTTAATTGGAACATTATTTTTCCCTGAAATCGCTAGGGGATTTCATCAGCTATATCCTGAAGTACATTTAGCACTTATCGAACGTGGTGCAAAAATGGTAGAAATGCTAGTTGAAAATGGTGATGTTGATATGGGCATCGTTGTATTACCAGTAGATGAAAGGAAGTTTGCTGTTCAATCCTTTATAGAAGACCAGTTTTATGTCTTTATGAATGAATCTCACCCCTATGCACACCAGAAATCCATAGCTTTACAAGATTTAAAAAATGAAACGTTCATTATCTTTGCAGAGGAGTTCACGCTTCACGACTATATAATTAAATCCTGTGAAAGTGTTGGTTTTACACCTACAATCGGCTATAAAAGTTCACAGTGGGACTTGATTGTAGAGTTAGTATCCTCCAATTTAGGGGTTACATTGTTACCCCATTCCATTGCAGCCAAGCAAACAAATACCAATGTGAAAATAATTCCATTAGATGATTTTGAAATGCCGTGGCGTTTAGGGGTTATTACGAAGAAAAATACATATCAATCTTATGCATTAAAACAGTTACTTGAAATGATAGATAGGAATGGGGAAAATAGATTTATTCCATATAGGAATAAGTAGTATTCTAATTAATTCCTTTACTTGTAAAATAGCAATGATGTAGAATTTTCCTTAATAAACGAGCAATTCAGGGAGGTTTCGAGATGGGGAATGGTAAGGTATGGAGTTCGTTTGAAGAAGCGATTGCGGATATTAAGGATGGAGATACATTAGCTGTAGGTGGCTTCGGGCTATGTGGTATACCCGAAAAATCAATAGCAGCATTAGTGCAACAGGGAACAAAGGATTTAACCGTTGTCAGTAACAACTGTGGTGTAGATGACTGGGGATTGGGTCTACTATTAGCAAACAAGCAAATAAAAAAAATGGTTGCTTCTTATGTAGGAGAAAATAAGATTTTTGAACAACAATTTTTAAGTGGTGAGCTAGAAGTAGAGTTGACACCGCAAGGAACTCTTGCAGAACGTTTGCGTGCAGGTGGAGCGGGAATTCCTGGTTTTTACACAGCTACAGGGGTTGGAACGCCAATTGCTGAAGGAAAAGAAGTGAAGGTTTTTGATGGCAAAGAATATATTTTGGAAGAAGGTATTGTTGCTGACTTTGCTCTGGTCAAAGCATGGAAAGCCGATAAGCTAGGAAATTTAGTTTATAGAAAAACATCACGCAATTTTAATCCATTAGCTGCTATGTCAGGGAAAATTACAATAGCTGAAGTGGAGGAAATTGTAGAAGTAGGCGAGCTAGATCCCGATCACATTCATACACCAGGGGTTTTTGTACAACGTGTATTATTAGGTGAAAATTACGAGAAACGTATTGAGCGTTTAACGGTGAAAAAGGGGGAAGCATGATGGATACAAGACAAAAAATTGTTAATCGTGCAGTAAAAGAAATAGCCAACGGTATGAATGTCAATTTAGGCATAGGTATTCCAACACTTGTTGCCAATGCGATTCCAGCCGATTATGACGTACTCTTACAATCCGAAAACGGACTTCTCGGTATTGGTCCTTATCCAGTAGAGGATGCAGTAGATCCTGATTTAATCAATGCAGGTAAAGAAACAGTTACGGCAGTTCCAGGGGCATCCTTCTTTGACAGTGCAGAATCATTTGCAATGATTCGCGGTGGACATATTGACCTTGCCATCTTAGGAGGTATGGAGGTATCTGAAACAGGAGATCTTGCTAACTGGATGATTCCTGGGAAAATGGTGAAGGGCATGGGTGGCGCAATGGATCTCGTCGTTGGTGCCAAGAGAGTGATTGTCGTCATGGAGCATGTAAATAAAAATGGTGAATCTAAAATTAAAAAACAATGTGAACTTCCACTAACGGGTAAAGGTGTCGTACATCGATTAATTACAGATTTGGCTGTATTTGATTTTACGAAAGATGGCATGCAACTGATAGAATTAGCAGATGGTGTTTCTTTAGAGGAAGTAAAAGAGAAAACAGCTGCTTCTTTTAGCGTTGCTCTTATACAATAACTTCAGACCTAGGACTGTTTTCAGCGTTATGGTCTCATTTTACAATAATCTAAAAGGGGATTTCATAACAATGGAACAACAATGGACAAATGAATTAGCAGTAGCACAGGTGCGTGTAGCAAGACCAACCGATCAGCTAAAGGAAGTAGAACGGTTTTACTGTGAAGGTGTTGGATTAAAGAAAATTGGTTCGTTTACAGAACATCGTGGCTATAATGGTTTAATGATTGGTCTTCCAAATGCAGGTTATCACTTAGAATTTACAGAGCATATTGACGGTAGCCCTTGTCCAGCACCAAGTAAGGACAATCTACTCGTACTTTATATCCCAAATAGAGATACGATTCGTCATATTGCCGAACGTCTTGCGGTCATGGGATATCCCGAAGTTGAGCCTGAAAATCAATATTGGGCTGAAAAAGGGGTAACCATTGAAGACCCGGATGGCTGGCGTCTAGTATTCATGAATACGGAAGGCATTTAAACAAAATTTTAAGCACGAGCACGTATGTAGTCTCGTGTTTTTTGTAACCTAAAATACCCCTTGTAGTATATAATCTGTTTAGGGGGTTACAAAATGCAACGAATAATGACATTAAACAAATGGTGTGAGGTTTTGGAGCAATCGAAGTTCAAACCTTGCCTTGTGTTAAAAATTAGCATGACATGTATAAGTAGTATTTCAGCTTTAAAGGAATATAAAGTATTACAAACGAAATTGCCTAAATATCTTGTCATTGTGCAGATGGATCGGGTAATTTCAAATGCTATTGCCTGTGATCTTCAAGTGAAGCACGAATCACCTCAACTAATAATCCTGCAGGGTGGGAAAGGAATTTGGCAAGCAACTCACTACAAAATAAAGCACTCTCTTTTAGAAAACGCTATAGAACAATATGTAAAAAAAGATACTCCACAATAGGATGTGGGGTATCTTTATGTGATTAATCTTCCAAGGCCTCATCTTCATGATAATTTGTAGCGCTAGACTCGATATCGACCTGTAGATAATTGGCCCAGTCTATTTTGTGAAAATCCTCTTCACTAAAATAAATATTCAAAACCTCAGTCATTGTTTTGTCCCCATCAGGTTCAGTGAGAGGAGCATACCAAGTAATAGCCGGTGTCTTCACATTTTTTAATTTGGACAAATCAGCGAAAATTTTAGTAGAATCCTTTAGCATCTGGCTTTTCGATCCTTCTGTTACATCTGTATCTTGAATGGAAATTGTGACAACACCGTCTTTCGATTCATCCACAGAGAATTCGTTTTTCACAATCGCGCCTACAATATCTTCAACATTCGTATTTTGATCGACTGCCACTTCCTTTGGTTCAGCACTCTTTCCACAAGCTACTAACAGTAGTGAAGTAAAAACCAATAGATAAATTATTTTCTTCAATGTCATAACCTCCCTTGTTACTCCATCTATGTGCAAAATGGGAGGGAATTATACAAAATACAAGAAGGTTATCCTTACTTTTTATGAATGGTTAGGAAGTGATTGAATAAGGAGAAGCGGAGAATAGCCTGAATATAAAAAAGCACCTTAACCAAAATAGCTAAGGTGCTGTATCAATCATGTATAAAAAGCCGCGTATGCCGTAGTTATTATAGAAAGTTTTAAACCACCACTCCTCAAAGTGGGTGTTCGCAGAAGTTTTCCTGCTTATCCTCATGCACCGTAGTGTGAGGCCCGTCATTCCAACTCCAATAATAAAACTCCCTTTTACAGCTTAAAGGTTAAAACTTAATATTATACGAACAATGCAGCCTTTATGGATATAATAAAGCATGATCGATAAACATGCAAGTAAGATGATAATGGAAAATTAGTCAATGGGCAAGTGTTCCAAATCGCGTTATAAACATCTTGCACTACCTTCAAAAGGGTGCTGATGTTTCATATTTTTTTCACAAATGCGAACGTAAAATACGAACAACCTTTGCTAAATAAGGTCGACTATGTAAAGATAGGAGCATAAAGAGGATTTTCCTAGTAAAAATGTAAAAGGAGGAAGCAAAAATGGCAGCTTATCCGAATTGTCCAAAATGTCATTCTGAATATACATATGAGGATGGAGCAAACTATGTATGTCCAGAATGTGCGCATGAATGGAGTATGGACGCAACTGAACAAGAATCAGATGCACTTATTGTAAAAGATGCAAATGGTAATCTGTTAGCTGACGGCGATTCAGTTACTGTTATTAAGGATTTAAAGGTGAAGGGTAGTTCTTCCACTTTAAAAATTGGGACAAAGGTAAAAAGTATCCGTTTAGTGGAAGGCGATCATAACATTGACTGTAAAATTGATGGCTTTGGTGCCATGAAATTAAAATCAGAATTTGTGAAAAAGGCCTAACAAACAAAATGCACCTCCACTTTGGTAAAAAAGTTCGAGGTGCTTTTTTGTTTATTGAAAAACCCTACGTAATAGAATGGCAAAAGCTGCGCCAATTAAGGCGAAAATGGTATGTAAAAGTGCAATGTAGCCAGCTCCAATCACTAGCGTTCCTATTTCTGTTAAAGAAAAGGTTGTAATATAGAGCTCATTATTAAGATTATTAATGATAGCCCAAACGTATACAGGCACAGAGCTTATGATAAAAACAATCCAGATGTTTTTATAGAAAAGGTAAGAAAGACAGCCGAAAAGAGCATATGAGAGGACAAAGCCCTTTTGATTGCCGAGTAAGGACGAATTAATGGCAAACATAAAGGATAATACAATAAATATGATATGAAAAAAGGATACTGTTCTTTTCATGGGCAAGTATGCGTTCTGAGTTGATGAATTGACTACTAGCTGCTGACATTGCTGACAAGTTGTTAGATGCCGTTCGACAAATTCTATTGTTGATGCTTGAAGCAGTTGTTTTTTATAAAGAGGTATTAAATCTTCTATAATTGAGCATTCCTGTGACAATACTTTCCCTCCATTCAATCTCTCCTCATTATACGACTTTTTGCGGAAAATAAAAAAAGCCTTCCGTGAATTTTTCAATCGGAAAACTTGTACATGCACCCTATTAGTTTGATGTTAATACTTCATTTGTTAATGCTTGAATATCGATATGTGTTTTTTCCTTTACTGCGTCCTTTAAAATTTCTGTGCGGAAATAATGAACTGTCGCTTCAAGTGGAATGGCCAAAAGTTTTGAAAGGGCTGATTGGTACATATAGACAAATTCTTTGTCAGTATTACCACGCTTTAATTCTGCGAAAGCCTCGTAAAACTGGTCGAGTTTATCCGCAAATTCAAGTAGCCGACCCTCTAAAGTATGATCCTTTCCTTCTTTCATCCGTTCAAAGAAAACAGCCTGAAATTCTTGTGGGATTTCATTGATAATAAATTTTTCCATCATTTTTTCTTCCACGTGTGCGAGCATTTGCTTTAACTCTGGGCTAGCATGTTTTACTGGTGTCTTAATGTCACCAATAAACACTTCCGCAAAGTCATGATTGATTGTCTTTTCATATAAAGATTTCCAATCAACTGTTGCACCGTGCATTTCTTCTAACGTTGCGAAAAACATCGCATATTGTGACACTTTCCAAGAATGGGCTGCCACATTGTGCTCTTCAAATTTGAAGCGACCAGGGCAACGAATGATACGCTCTAAATCATTAAGACTTGTAAAAAATTGGTGAATTCCTATAAAAATCACTCCTTTTTGTTCTATAAGTGCATGTTACTATAAACAATACCCTCTTTATACGGTTTTCAAACAATTTAACAATGTTTCAAGCTGTGTTTACAAAGGATTCACAATTGCTGATAAAGTAAATTCAGCTTGAATGCTATAATGAAAGGGACTGATGAAAAGGGGAGTACACAGCATGTTTTCCATTTATACACTTCTTCTTTATATACATATTTTAAGTGCTATTCTTTCGATTGGGCCTTTGTTCGTTGTGCTCACCATTGTAAAAAAAATGCGTACAGCTTCCATGGATGACATGCCACCATATATAGAAGCCTTTAAGGGGGCCATTACGCTCGTCAAACATTCGGGGCATGTACTAGTAGCCTCGGGTATTTTGTTAATGTGGCATGCGGGCTATTATTGGAATACCTCGTGGATTGTATTAACCTTCCTCGTGATGTTTGCATCCATCGTATTTCTAGCAAGAGCGTTTAAACCGACGTTGCGTACTTTTAATACACCAGCATTTAATCATCTACAATTTGTTTCACTGTTGCATCGTAAAACATGGATGTATATAGTATTATTGCTTATTATGCTATGGCTGATGGTAGCAAAGCCCGTTCTTTGGTAAAAAAGATAATGTTATCTGCAGAAAAAGCCCTTTTCACAAGGTGAGAGGCTGATTTCCGTTCCGCCAGCGTCGTCCTTTCCAGGGGGCGTCCGATGAGCCGCTAGATCCCTTAGGAGTGACGCTGGCTCCTCTTCAATCAACCATGCTGCAGAAGTGTCTTTTCCTTATCAGCAGTAGCGATCAAATAACCCATTATTTGAATTAGGGCTTTTATTTTCAATGGGGAGAAGTGATGAGTGACGATACTCCTCACTAAAATGAGTAGTTAATACCTTCACTTTATTTGAAAAACCTTGCTAAAAGGAAACATTTTCACCTTTCATAAAGATTCTATTAATTGGTTTGTTTTTCAACACTATGAAAAAATCGCACCCTTAAGGAGTGCGATTTTTTTTAGCTTACTAAGCGTTTAAAATAACTTTTTCGAATGAATACATAGCTAATGAGGAAAAGTACAAAGAAACAACAAGAGCTAGCTATGGAAACTTGTAAAAATGCTGTAGAAACCATTGTTCGCATAGCCAAAAGGGTAATTAGCAAGAGTGTAATAGCTATAGTGAATGGTACAAAAATAAGAATCGCCAATTCTTTAGTGATAATGGTAGCTAATTCATTTCTAGAAAGTCCTAACTTACGGATACCAATATACTTTTCCTTCTCTTGTTGTAATGTTGTTTGTAAATAGAAGTACAATATACTCATGGCTGCACTTAAGAAAATTAGACTTAACATGGAGCCGATAAAGAACATGACGCTTTTGACAAACATCTCTGTGTTATATAAATCAATTTTGGATGTTACATAACGTTCTCCAGGTAAAGAGGGTAAGTCACTGGTAATAGTTCTTGCCAAATCTGTATGGGCTGTCCAATCTTCCAGTTCATAGATATACGTTTTATAAACAGGGTAGTCAATGGTTTTGTAAATGTCATCAGGTACAATGAAATAACTTTGTTGGAAGCCAGTAGATAGCAGATTTTGCTCATGGGTGCTGGCTAGTTTGAAAGACTTTATAAACAGGTCGCTGGCAGTGTTTATTATTGGTGCTTCACCACGATTACCAGCGGCGGCAATAAACTCATCTTTACTTAGTTTGATTTCCTGATGCTGTATCAGATTAAAATTTGATAAAGGCATATAGCCAATACGTTGATCTTCGTTTGATTTAAATTCAATAAAATACTTGTGAGCTTCAACCGTTGATAAAGTATTTTCAAGATAATCAAGATCAGCCTTTACCATGTTGTCATCAGCTTTTGGATCAGCAATATATTGAAAGCTATATGGATAATTTTCTTCACTAGTCTTTTTTACATTGTAATAAGAGCTAAATAAAATACTTGTACATAGAAAGACACCGCTTAATAGGATAGTAATGAGAAACAGCATATTTGCATGTGATTTCATTTTTGCATTTAAATTGGACGCCAAAAGCATATTTGTTTTTTGAAGATAGGCAGGAGACTTTTCATATATTTTCAATAACAAACGAAATCCTTGTGTAATAACTAAATAAATCGTACTAAGAATGCTAATAAAAAATAACAGATAATAAAGGACACTTAACGTGTCTACAATGGAATGCTCGATTTTTAGCAAGCAAGCTAAAGTGGCAGACATCAAAATACTTAGTATTAATAACCCATAATGAGGCTTAATAGATTTCTCGATAACTGTATCACTTTTTAAGAGTTGGATAGACGCTTCTTTATTAATGAACCTCGTAACAACTGTCGATATCACAACAAATAAAATCAGAAATAATCCTATGGTTATACTAATTGCTTGAAGAGGCATGTACATACCAAATGTTTCTGCCTTTAAAATAACTTTTGCACCCATTAAGAAAAGAGGTGTAATGACAAGGCCGAGAACGATAGCTGCCAGAATAGCTAAAATGCCAATTAACAGATTTTCACGGAAGACCAGCTTACGAATCTGCTTCATGGAAGCCCCAGTAATCATAAATATTCCTAAGGTCTTGGTCTTCTTACGTAAAAATGCTGTGATTGAATAGGTAATGTAGATAAAAGAGAATAAATAAACGAGCATACTAGCTAGCATTAAAGAAATTCCAAGTGTAGAGTCTGGATCTAGGCTTTTCAGATTTGGATGAAAGACGATAACAGAAAATAGAAAGAAAATAATAATAGAAAACATACTACTCAAGAAGTAAGAAACATACGTCCATTTGTCACGTAAAATATTTTGAAGCACAATATGATTAAAGCTCATGCTGTCCACCACCCAGAAAAGCAAGCGTGTCCATAATTTCCTGATAAAATTGCTTACGGTTGTTGCCTCGATGTATTTCGTTATATAATTTCCCATCTTTAATAAAAATAATGCGATTGGCAAAGCTTGCTACATAAGGATCATGTGTCACCATGAGAATAGCCGTATCAAGCTCTTGATTAATTGAGGAAAATAAGTTCATGACATCATTGACAGCCTTTGAATCCAAGTTTCCTGTAGGCTCGTCTGCTAACAATAAACTTGGTCCATGTATAACGGCACGAGCGATGGCTACTCGTTGTTTTTGTCCACCTGAAATTTCATAAATACGTTTAGGCAATAGTTCCTCGATACCGAGAAATTGAGCGACATCCTTTAAACGTTGAAGCATTTTTGAAGCAGGTAGGCTATCTAATGTTAATGGCAATAAAATATTTTCTTTCACTGTTAATGTATGCACAAGATTAAAATCCTGAAATACAAAACCTAGTTCAGTGCGTCTAAATTTGGCGAGGTCCTCATCATTTAATGTGTAAGGATTATGATTGTTTATGAAGATATCGCCAGCGGTAGGACGATCAATAGTGGATACACTATTTAAAAATGTTGTTTTCCCACTACCTGAAGGTCCCATGACAGCTACAAATTCCTGTTGCTGTAGCTGAAAATCGATACCGTTTAACGCTTTATAGGTGATCTCACCGATATATTCCTTGTGCAAATTGGTTACTTGTAGTATGGCGTTACCCAAATTAAAACAACTCCTTTATGGTCATTAGATACCTTTAGTATAGAAAAGGAGCGGCACATAACCTATTTCTCTTGATGACGTGAAGATGACAAAGTTGTCATCTTCATTTTTTAAGACTGTTTGAAAAATTAATCGAAAAAATAGTGACATGCTCAGAAGATTGTAAAGTGAAGGGGTGCTCTAGTGTAGTTAATATTTTTTTCACTAGATATAAGCCTATACCTGTTGCTTCGCCACTTGATCGCCCCTTCATACCTGTATAAAATAAATCAAAGACTCGTGCTATTTCGCTAGAAGGAATGGTCTCACCACGATTGGTTATGTGTAAAGCCTCATTTTCATAGTCGATATGAATGGTGCTTGCCATTTCACTATATTTAATGGCGTTATTTAATACTTGATAAAGTACAATTTTTAACCACTTTCGATCTGAATAAATGATTTGGTCTTCAGCAAACGTCAGCTTTGGAAAAACTTCTCTTATGATAAAAAAATCCTTCAAATCATTGATCACTTCTTGCACGAGCCCTTTTAAAACAATAGGTTCAATTTTTAAATCAGCTACTAAATGAGATGTGCGCTCATACGTTAATAACTGATTGAGGGTAAATGTCAATTTATTGCACTCTTTATTGATGGTATGCCATTGCTGCAATTCATCAGTGGTCTTGTTGGGTGTAGCTTGAACGATTAATTGAATAACAGATAAAGGTGTCTTCATTTGATGTGCAAAATGTGATAGAACAAGTTGCTTCTCATGTGCTTGTTCTTCCAATCTTTGCTGTTGGGTTAAAAATAAATACTGTATTTGCCTTAGTTTTTCACTATAGTATTGCTCAATAGCTGCACGTGGTTCAAATAAATGAAGATCATCCTGTGTGTTGATATTTTTTTGTAAATGATGATAAAACTTTCTTCTTCGATAATAACGACCGAGTAGCCACAGAATAAATAGAAAGCTGACAAGAAAAATAAAGTAGGCATAGTGTGCGGATAGGTCATCTAATACATGTATTATCCAAGGTAATAGGAGGAAGCTTATGCTATAGAGAATAATGAAACTAAGATGATCTCGAAAGAATAGTTTCATTTACTTTCCTCCACCAATTGATATCCAAGACCACGAATTGTTTTAATCTCAAGATGAGAGTGTACGGCTTCCAATTTTCTACGTAATCGACCAATATTCACAGACAAAGTATTTTCCTCAACAAAGGTTTCATCATCCCAAATAGCACTTAAAAGCTTTTGACGCGGCACTACATTAGGGTAAGCTTCGAATAATAACTTACTAAGCTGCATTTCTTTTAGCGTTAACAGGCTATCTTTGCCTTTTGTTTGTAGACGAACTGTATCTGGATTTAATGTAGTATTGGCTATAGTTATGGTTGTTGTCTCGTTTAAAGCATATTCACCATAGGTACGTCGAAGTAGTCCATTTACTTTTGCCATGAGGACATCCAATGAAAAGGGCTTTGTAATAAAGTCATCGGCACCATTTTCAATTCCATATACTTGATCAATATCATTTACTCTGGCAGAGACAATGACGATGGGACAGGTTGAGAGTTGACGGATTTTCCGTGACCAAAAATAGCCATCGTAAGTCGGGAGATTGATATCCATAATGACTAGGTGTGGTTGTATCGTATTAAATTCTTCAATAATGTGTGGAAATTGTTGTACAGTAAAGCATTCAAACTGATATTTAGCTAAATGCTCGACAATCAGTGAAGCTATATTTGCATCATCTTCTATTATGTATATTTTGTACATACCTATCGATCCTTCCTTTATTCTATATGTATAATGTACCCTCAATTCAAAAAATCTATAGAAAAATTGTTATTATAAACTTGAGAAAAGAGTCACTACAGATTCAAATTGGCACTGTAATGACTCCTGTTTTTAATCTTTAGGTATATGGAAAGTAACATTTGTACCTTGATTTATAGTACTTTGAATTTGTAATTGTTGGCCATAAATTCTTTTAAGTCGTAGATTTGTATTTCTTATTCCTATACCAGAGCTTGTCCCTTTGTAATCTTCTTGCAATTCCTCTAATAGAGTGGGGCTAATTCCCACACCATCATCAATTACACTAATGGATACATAAGTTGTGAAATCTTTAATACGAATACAAACAGTACCACCTTCTTCCTTCTTTAATATACCGTGTCGAATGGCATTTTCAACTAACGTTTGTAAAGAAATTGGAGGAATGTCAATTTGTATTGTTTCATCAATATCCCATTCAATCTGAATTAATTCTCCAAATCGCTGCTGTTTAATGTAAAGATACGAACGAACTAAATCGAGCTCATGCTGTAGTGGTACTACTCTTTGAAGATTTCGGACATCGAAGCTGGCATGTAAATATTCACCAAAGTGATGCATTAAATCAATCATTCTATCTGTATCAATAGTACTAAGTGAGGCAATGGTATTAAGTGTATTAAATAAGAAGTGTGGTTGGATTTGAGATTGCAGCCAAGCACTTTCTAGATGTAGACGTTGTTGAATACTATATTTTAAATCAATTAAAGCTCGACTTCTTACTTTTAGCTCTAATGCATTAATAGGTTTTGTTACATAATCATTAGCACCATAGGCAAAGCCTGTATAAACATCTTCAGGGTGCTTTCTTATCGTCAATAATAAGATGGGTAATTCCAGCAATGAGTATTGTTTTCGTATTTTTTGAATCACAGCATAGCCTGAAATATACGGAAGCATTGCATCAACAATTACTAAATCCCATGCTTCTTGCTGAATGAGAGCTAGAGCTTTCTCACTGCTTGTAACAGTAGTAATTTCGTATTCAGAGATCGAAAATATACTTTTCATCGTTGCTAAATTCATAGGGTCATCATCAATCATTAAAATCCTGAAATGCTTATCTGACACCATGGATAACTCTTGTTCATTTGTTGTGGATAGCTGAGTTTTAGCTTGTGCATTAAAGGTTGCGTATTCCTTATTTTGTGTGCTTTCATCTGCAAGAGGTAATGTAAAATAAATATTCGATCCTTTGTTAGGAATAGATTGTATATTTAACGTACCACCATGCAATTCAATCAGTTTTTTTGAAATAAGTAGGCCAATACCAATGCCTTCATCATATTCCTGACCCTGTTCATAGGGAGAATACAAAAGACTTTGTACAAAATTGTCCATTCCTTGTCCAGTATCACGAATGTGGATAATAGCCATATGCTGTTTTTCACGAGCAATAATTTCTATAGAGCCTTCACCTGTATACTTTAGGGCATTATGCAAAATGTTAAATAGGATTTGAATAAGGCGATTTTCGTCGGCTAATACATTTGGGAAATTTGGTGGTACTAAAGACACCATATGTATTTGCTTACCATTTGCAATAAAGCGGAGGATATCAAAAACTCCATAAACAGCACCTTGAAGATTTACACTTTGTGTATGAAGATGTAAATCTCCTTCTTTTAAACGAGTAAAATCCTGTATGTTGTTTAACGTAAAGGACATACTTCTACCTATATCGATTAGGTGTTTAAGGTTTTTTTCATCTTCAGTAACAAGTTTGTTCTGTGGGTTGTCATAAATGGATTGACCTAGGGTAATCATCCTATTCATTGGACTCCAAAGTTTTTCTGCATTGCTTGTAAGGAATTCATCTTTTAAAGCATCCTCGTGTTGTAGCTTTGTCACTAAGTTTTGAATTTGCTGAGAGTTCTCATGAAAACGTTTGAACCAATAGCTAGAAAAACCAAGCATGATAAATAAATAATCGAATGGATAAACGGGAATATCGAATACGTATACAGATTTAATGAAGCCCCATATAATACCATTTGTTGTGCCGATAGCTGTTAGTGCAATAAAAGCAGAGCTTCTTTTTTGGTTTTCTAGATACTCTCTAAGAGCCAGTACCACTACGTAAAGAAAGGATACTAGATAAAGTACGAAGAAAATATTCTTCGTAGGTATCAGCCATGGCATTGGTAAAACAATCGTGAGTATTGCATTTAAAATATAACAAGCAAAAATCCATTGAAATGTTTTAGTGTTGTGATATTTGACTAAGAGGACTCTCATAAACTGAACAAAGAAAAAGGAGGCTCCTAGGAAAATAATGGAAGAAAACTTATAGGACCATACATAATTCATATGCAACCAATCCAGTAGGGAGCGATCAAACGTAATTAATTCATCTGCTAAGGGCAAAAGAAAGCCAAATGTGAAAAGTAAAACGATAGATTTTCGATAGATGAACAAATATACAAGTATGCTAAAAAGAGAGAATATGATTAGCATAACTACAATAGTTGAAAGAGATAGCCCTACAATTAATTGATGATGTGTCATTGCCAAAGCAGTGCCAAATAAAATCCTTTTATTAATAATAGGACTTGTAGGTGTATCAAAATTAGATACATGAAGTATGAGATTAATTTCAGATTGCGTATTAGTAAAATAAACAGTATAAGGTGCAGCCTGACCTTCATGGTCTTCCGCATTATCTGCTACTTTGCCTGATTTCCCTACTAGCTTTCCATTTATATATAAGTTTGAAGCAGTTGAGATAGCAGGGATACGAATGGCATATCGATCATTATCTGAAGTGTTAGGTAGCAGAATTCTTAACTGATAAGTGCCATAGGGTTGAGTTGTTCGCTCTTTTTTTAATGCAGGAATATTTTGTATATTATAGGTATTGCTATGACTCTCTTTGTTACCCCCCTTATTTTCAGCATTCACAAATTGTCCAGGATAATAGATCCATCCTCCATCCAAGGAAATAACTTCTTCTTCCGAAGTAGTCAAATTGTTTATGTTGACCACACCATCTTTGGCACTAGGCTGATGTGTAGAGGGGAGGAAATAGTTTAACCATAATAACCTTAGAAAAGTAAGGACTATAAAAATGGCAATTATAATAAGTAGATGTTGGGTAGAAGCTTTTCTCAACACAGCAATTTTCCCTCCTAATGAATCTCTATCTACCATGCCACGAAATTGGAAAAAAGAAAATATAATGGATAATAAAAGAATTCTTTAAGCCTATATAAATAGAACAATTTGGAGTTAGTAGTACTATCGATTTTTTCCTTTTAAATTGAAGAAGGAAAAAATCATTAGTGTTTAAGTTTTCTTTAAGAGGTTTGACGTATGATGATTGAATAAGTATATCGAAATTTAAACATAGATAAGATTAACGACAAAACATCTCAATGGGAGAAATGATCTATTGTGGGTAAATTCAAGTTAAAGTTATCGTTTCTTATTATTAGTGTGACAACTATTGTTGTCCTCGTGACATCTAGTATTAGTATTTGGATTAGCTATCGTAATTTCAATGAAATTTTGAAGGAACATAAAGCAAATGTACAAGAAACTTATGTAATGGAAGTCTCGACAATTACAGAAAGCTATTTACAAGATGCTAAGACAGATGACCATTCATTAGAGCCGTATACGCAACAAATAGTTGATACTTTACTTGGTGAAGGAATAGTGTCCTTCAATTTGTTTTTTAAAAAAGTCCTAGGCCCAATCATAATAGTTATAGCAACTATTATGGGGTTTGCTATTTGGTTTGCTATCAAAATTACACAGCCTCTTAAAGAGCTATCGAAAAGGATTGAAGTAGATGAAGGAGCACAAGGGATTGAGGAAATCGCTGATTGGTATGATGAGGTAAATTTATTGAAAAAGAATGTTCAAAATATGATGATCTGTTCGGAAAGTAAAATCAATGACTTAACAGAGCAGTTGAACTTAGATTCACTAACAGGGATTCTTAATCGCAGAAGAATGGATCAAATTTTACACAAATTAATTATTGATAAGGTTCCCCATGCCATTATCTTAATAGATTTAGATGATTTTAAAAGTATAAATGATACATATGGTCATACTGTAGGGGATGAAGTTTTAAAAGCCTTTGCGATGACTATGCAGAGCAGTGTCGGGGAAAAGGGTTTTTGCTTTAGATTTGGCGGCGAAGAATTTATGGTCATCTTACCTTCTATGAATATAGAGGATGCAGTTCAACTAGCGGAAAGTCTCCGAATTAAACAAGGTTTACAAGAAACTGTGTGTGGGAGACCTGTGACAATGTCTGCTGGAATTACGGCTTTTACCCCTAATGTCCAGAGTCCCAATCAATTGATAGAAATTGCAGATCATGCTTTATATAAGGCTAAACAATCTGGAAGAAACTGTTTATGTGTTGTAAGTAATATGAGACAAATGATTGTTAAATAATATTAAACTATACAAGCATGCTAGCACTTGACGCTAGCATGTTTTTTCATGTGTCCTTAGGGGTAAACGCTTGTTTCGTACTCTTTTTCATGTGCCTGTAAGACATTTTGAAAAAGTTCTGTGGTTTCCTGAGATGGTGACACATTTAATTCTGTTAATAGAAGGCTATTAAACGAATGATATATTTTTATAGCTTCTGCGCGATTTCCAATTTCAGTATAATGTTGGATTAATTGCTGCACGATTTTGTCGGAATACGGATTAAACTCTAAAGCAAATAACAATGAACGCTCTCTGTTTTTAAGATTCTGATTTTTAGAGTAATAAAGTATCAATTCATCAAGTAGTTGACTAAATTGTTTATTCATCAAATTTGCTTTACTAGTAGTCCATGCATAGTCCATTGTTGCCATAAACTCACCATGGTAATTTTGGATGAGTTCCTCAGCTTTTTCAATATTTAATCTTCCTGTTTCAGCTTTGGTATTTAAGATATCCTCCAAATCAAAGGCATCACATTGAAAATCGTTTAGTTTCAGAATATAGCAGCCATTCGCATATTCAATGACATCCGTGTAGCCATAAGCTGAAAGTGTTGTACGTAAGTAGGAGACAGTAGTATGCAATTGTACTCTGGCTTTTTTTACATCCGTATCACTCCAAAGTGAATCTAAAATGTTATCACGAGGTACTGGCATATGAAGCTGTAAAAATAGAAAGGCAAACAACTCTTTTGTTTTAATTGTTCTCCAATGAATTACTTTTTCATCAAAAGAAACGACAAACTCTCCAAAGCATCTGATTTGAAGCATAGGCTTTTGATGCGTTCGAGTTTTCTCCGATGATAGTTCTTTTTGGAATAGCTTTTGTATTCTGTTAATTGTCATTTCTAAGCGAGATTTTGAAACTGGCTTTAATAAATAATCAAGAGATTGTACATCAAATGCCTGAACAGCATAGTCTCGATAGGCAGTTACAAATATGATACAGATATTTTTATCCCATGTTTTTAACAATTGTGCTACTTCTAATCCGCTCATACCGGGCATTTCAACGTCTAAAAATGCTACTTGAAAGTCTAAGGTAGGTCCTTCTTTCAGTACATCCTTTGCTGTAGTAAAGGTTCGAATGACCTCTATGTTATCAAATTCATTTAAATGTTTTTTCATACTAACCAGAGCTAATGGCTCATCGTCCACGACAATTACCCGAATCACATAAGGAACCTCCTTTTCATAAATATGGCTGTATGATCAGATTGAGATATCTATTATAGATCCTTTGTATGGGTGAGTGGGAGCTGTTTGTTGCTGAGGTAGTTCTTTCAGTAATTCAATTGCTGTAGTTGTGTTTAAATTAAGAGCATTTTGCATGACACTCATCTGTACTGTTTGTTGGAGCTCCATCAGCTGAGATGACATAAGTGAATTAACCTCCATTTTTATATTCCCTCCTTTTCTTTTTTTATCGGCTAAATATAGCAAATATCTAATATAAAAAAGTCCTAGACAGCCCTACTAAATTATAGTTTATACGCAATAAATTGATTAAATTACTAAAAAATTAATTGAAATTGTATATTTTTCCGTTTTTATAGTAATAATTCCTAATATCAGGCAGCTAGTCCTGAGTTATTAATTTGCAAACTTATTGTTGCTTACATAATAGAGCGTTCAACTCTAGTGTGCTAGCAACAGATTTGCAACAAATAATAAAATGATGGAGGTATTACTAAACATGAAGAAAAGAGCATTAGCTTTAGCGGTAGTATTGACTTTTGGTGTGAGTCTCTATGCTAGTCCTTCCTTTGCTAAGGACAAATCGCCAGGTAATATACTATGGGCACTCCCGCAAATTTATAATTTAACTGTAGGTGAGTTCCAGCAATTAAATGAAAAGGATTCATTATGGTTTTACCCAGAGCAAGACTTAGTAAAAGACACGTCAAAAGCAGAAGAACCGTTGGGGGATGAATATGTCATCAAGGGTGGCGATACTTTATTTTCAATAGCTCGTATTAATAATGTGACAGTAGACGATTTGAAAAAATGGAATCACCTTGCTTCAGACTTGATTTTAGCTGGTGAATCGCTAGCTATTAAAGCGTCAGCTGCAAAACCAAAGCCAAAAACTTCCGAGGGGATTGCAACAGCTACTAAGCCTACTGCACCAGCCAAAACAAAACCAGCAAGTGCTCCAGCAACTGTTTCTGGTAAAACATTAACAATGCGTGCTACTGCCTATACAGCCTATTGTGAAGGCTGTTCAGGAATTACAGCCAATGGAACAGATATAAGATCGAATCCTAATTTAAAGGTAATAGCTGTAGATCCACGAGTTATTCCACTCGGTACGAAGGTTTGGGTGGAAGGTTATGGTGAAGCAATTGCTGCTGATACAGGGGGAGCTATTAAAGGAAATAAAATCGATGTATTTATTCCTACTGAAGGACAAGCACTTCAGTGGGGTGTCAAAACAGTAACGGTAAAAATCTTAAATTAATTATGGAAGGGGTTTCTCGAACTTTGGGAAATCCCTTTTATTTTGGTTGATTTTCCTATTCAAGCTCCAATGAAATAGGAGCCATTATAGAAGCATAAATGACTAATTGTGCATAAGTACTGAAGAAATTGGAAATCATCAGAAAGAGAGGAGGTATTTTTATGAAAAAAATAAGCTTAATGAGTCTTTCTTTACTAATTTTTGTTGCGGGTTGCAGTTTTTTTGATAAGAAAGAGGAAAAAGTAGCTGTCAATGCATCTTCCCCTTTAACAGCTACTGCAAAAGTGATTGGTGCTAACAATGAAAGCTATGGCAATGCATATCTTCAAGAGGAAGATAATGGCGTTATGATGACGCTTGCATTAACAGGCTTACCACCAGGCACACACGGTATCCATATTCATGAAGTAGGAAAGTGTGAGCCACCTAAATTTGAATCAGCAGGAGCCCATTTTAATCCAACAAACAAGGAACATGGTAAATTAAATCCTAATGGCTATCATTTAGGGGACCTACCAAATTTGGAAATTGGTGAAGATGGCAATGTGGATCTTAATTTTTTAGCTGAGGGGTTAACTTTACAAAAGGATCAACCTAATTCGCTATTAGATAGTGATGGAAGTGCTATTGTCATTCATGAATCAGCGGATGATTATAAAACAGATCCTGCTGGTAATTCTGGAGCAAGAATAGCTTGTGGAGCCATTCAATAGTATAGAATGTATGACTGTATCTGTTTGTTTTCAGATGCAGTTTTTTATATTCTATTCATTATTTATACAGTTAGAATAGTTATTTTATTTTATTAAAAAAAGAAAATATGAGTTTATTATAGATATAAAGGGGGTAATTAAATAAAGCTATAGCTCTGTAAATTAATGGGTGGTAAGTAGTTTTGTATAATTATAAAAGTCTGAATTTACTATAAATATATTGACATTATTATACTAAGTTTGTTAATTTTAAATAGATTCTTAAAAATAACCAAAGGGGGAAGGTTACTATGAAGAAGAAACAATTTAATCTAATAATGCTATTAAGTATCTTTGCGCTTATGATATTAGCCGCATGTGGATCAGATAGTGGGAGTGGTTCGAAGGACACTGGAGAAGACTCCGAATCAACCGAAAAACCTAAGTTTTTAAGTTTATTAACAGGTGGCACACAAGGTACTTACTATGCGCTTGGAGGTACGTTTGCTGATTTAATTACCACTGATACAGGCATTAAAACTACTGCAGAGGTATCTCAGGCATCTGCTGCCAATATGACTGCTTTACAAGAAGGAAAAGGTGAGATTGCATTTGTTCAAACGGATATTGCTTATTATGCTACTGAAGGTAAGATGATGTTTGATGGCAATAAAATTGATACAATTTCAGCTTTGGGTGCGCTTTATCCAGAAACAGTGCAACTTGTTACAACTGAAGCTTCAGGTATTAAAACATATGCAGATTTAAAAGGTAAAAAAGTATCAGTGGGTGCGCCAGGTTCGGGTACTTACGCAAATGCTGAACAATTACTTGAAATCAATGGATTAACAATGGATGATATCAAGGCACAAAACCTTGATTTTGGTGAATCAACAGATGGTCTTCAATCAGGTCAAATAGATGCTGCATTTATTACAGCAGGTACACCAACAGGTGCTGTTGAAGCGTTAAATGCTACAACGAAAGTGAATATTATCGGTTTAGATGCGGGTAAAGCTGATGAAATAATTGCTAAATACCCTTACTATGCAAAAGACACAGTAAAAGCTGGTACTTATGGTATTGCAAACGATGTGGAGACAGTTTCAGTTCTGGCTATGCTAGCGGTGAAGAAGGATCTTCCGGAAGATGTTGTTTATTCAATGACAAAAGCTATTTATGATAATACAAATAAAATTTCTCACGATAAAGGAAGATTTATTAAGGCAGAAACAGGTTTAGATGGTATTAGTATTGACATTCATCCAGGCGCACAAAAATACTTTGATGAAAAGAAATAGTGTGAATAGTGCTTGAAACTTTCTAAAAAATACGAAGGGGCTCGTTGCATAAAGCTTCGAGTCTCTTTCTTACTTTTAGGATATAGGATTAGGCGAATAGCTTTTAAAGTGGGGGAATAGGTCGAATGCAACAGAGAAAATTCATCATAACAGTCCTATTAAGTATCTGTCTATGTATTGTCATATTTCTTCCTCTTCAAAAGGTGTTCACCTTTACAGAGACTCGTTTATCCCATCCTAAAGTGCACTACATACCCATTTTAGATGAGCAAACCTTTCAAATAAGATACACCCACTCCATACATAAGTCAGATGTATTGGAATCCTATCAATATATAAAAGGTAATCGTATTGAAATGCTTGAAATGGAATATGAAGACTTAGCTATTGGTATGCCAGGCTATGCAGAGGAAAATCAAACACTTATTCAACGGAACGGTAAATATGTTCTCCAATTTAACAATAGTGCCATACTTGATAATTTTACGATCTATATAGGTGATTTAGATTTAGATCTGGTATTCAATTATGCAGAAAGAGAATATGATTTAAAAAAAGATTTACAGAGGGGTAAATCCTATTTATTTGAAATTAAGCGTTTGTCGCTTTACGAACAGTGGAAAGGAGTAAGGATGAAATGACAACACAAGAGAAATCAAAGAAAGAAAAAAAAGTAGAAGAATTTGAGCAAATTTCTGCTGAAGAGCAACAAGCCATACTTGAAAAATATGATATAGAGTCCAATGTAAGAACCATTTCAGGTGTAATGAAGCATGTTATTTTCTATGGCCTTTTAGCATTTTCGCTATTCCAACTTTACACAGCTATTTTTGGGCAATTTCCTGCTCAAATCCAACGTACCATCCACTTAGGCTTTGGTTTAACATTAATTTTCTTATTATTTCCAGCGAGAAAAAAAGCACCCAAGCATAAAATTGCCTGGTTCGATTATATTTTAGCATTACTAGCTATTGCAGTAGGTTCATATTGGTCTATGAACTATACAGAACTTGTAAATCGCAATGGCTCCATTACACAGGTAGACTTTATTGTTGGGCTAATAGCTGTTGTACTAGTTCTTGAGGCTGCTCGACGTGCTGTAGGGTTGCCAATTACAATTATTGCAATCGCTTTCTTGATTTATGCTTACTATGGCCCGTATTTCCCGGCATTTATGGCGCATAGAGGACAGGATTTGGAGAGTATCGTCAATCTTATGTACTTTACAACTGATGGGATATTCGGTACACCGATTAGTGTATCAGCCACATTTATTTTTGTATTTTTACTATTCGGGGCATTTCTTGTGAAAACAGGGGTTGGCCAGTATTTTAACGATTTAGCAGTTGCACTAGCTGGAAAATTAATTGGTGGTCCTGCGAAGGTAGCTGTATTCTCAAGTGCACTTCAAGGTACGATTTCTGGAAGCTCTGTAGCTAACGTAGTAACGTCAGGCTCCTATACAATTCCAATGATGAAAAAACTAGGCTATCGAAAAGAGTTTGCTGGTGCTGTGGAAGCAGCTGCATCGACAGGTGGCCAACTTATGCCGCCAATTATGGGGGCTGCTGCCTTCCTAATGGTTGAATTTATTGGTCGAGGGATTACGTATTGGGATATAGCAAAAGCGGCAGCTATTCCTGCTCTTTTATATTTTACAGGTATTTGGATTATGACACATTTCGAAGCAAAAAGAGTTGGTCTAAAAGGTCTGCGAGACGATCAAATGCCAAATCGTCAAGAGGTATTTAAAAAGATTTACCTTCTATTACCGATTGTGGCGATTATCATATTAATGCTAACGGGTACAGCAGTTATGCATGCTGCATTATATGGAATTATTATTTCGATTGGTGTGGCTATGTTTAATAAAGAAACGCGTCTTAAACCAAAAGATGTGATTGATGCGTTGGTGGAAGGTGCTCGAACTGCATTAGGTGTCGTTGCAGCTACTGCTTGTGCTGGGATTATTGTGGGTGTCGTTGTAAAAACAGGACTAGGTTTAAGTTTAGCAAATAGCTTAGTAGCTTTAGCTGGTGGGAGTATTATTTTGACACTTATTTTTGTCATGATTGCATCGCTTATTCTTGGGATGGGTGCACCAACAACAGCTAACTATGTGATAACATCGACAATTGCTGCACCAGCAATAGTGGCATTACTATCTCCAAATACACCACAAGAATTAGTGCCAGTAGTTGTATTACTATCTGCTCATTTCTTTGTGTTCTATTTTGGTATTATTGCAGATATTACACCACCTGTAGCCCTGGCTGCGTTTGCGGCATCAGGTATTTCTGGTGGTGACCCTATCAAAACGGGTGTAAATTCAGCGAAACTTGCGATTGCGGCATTTATTATACCGTATATGATTGTTTTCTCCCCAGCATTATTAATGATTGATACAACCATTCCGCAAATTTTATGGGTAGTATTTACTGCTATCACGGGAATGGTGGCGATTGGTGCAGGGGTGATCGGCTACTGGTATCGTAAACTTTTCTGGTTTGAAAGAATTATTTTGATTGCGGCAGGACTATTACTAATCTATCCAGAAAAATTCTCAGATTGGGTAGGTTTAGGAATATTTATTGTGATGTTTGTAATTCAATTTCTATCCCATAAAAAAGGAAATCATCCCGATAATATGAATGGCAAAACGGGAGTTTCAGTCTCGTGAATTTTTGGTTTGCATAAAAATCTGCTCATTTAATAACTATTAATGAGCAGATTTTTTTTTAAAAAGGTTAAATTCGTTTTAGAAATCATAAGAATCAGGGGCATTTTTAATCTAATTTTGTGATAGGTTTTATAGTTATAATGCATAATGTATATAATTTATTGCAATTTATTAAAAATCTATTGTATAATCCTTTTATCAGAAAATTCAATAAATAAGGAGTGGTACGATGGGAAAGTTGTTAAATTCAAAGTTTGAGACGTATTTAATGGATCAAGAATTCGATTTGCGTGAAGAGGAAGAGAAAAATGAGGAGCAAATGGTGAAGATTCAATATGAAGAGTATCCAGAAGGGTTTTTTACAAGTTTATAATAAAAATTTGATGGGCTATGTTGAAAGTATACTAACTTTTAGCATAGCCCATTGTATTTTATACCTCTATTGATAAATGGCTTTTTCAGTGCATATGAATGTAATATATGATTCAAATAAGTGAATTAGGTCTGAAGACATATGTACTTTTCTGAAAAAGATTCATGTATAATGGGAAACAAAAATGCGTATAGAGGTGTAGTTATGTCGAAAGCTTTAACAGTAGAAGAAACGATTTATCAATGGTTTGATCATTTTCATCAATATCCCGAAGTAAGTTGGAAAGAGTTTGAGACTACTAAAAAAATTGCTTCCATACTGGATGAATTGCATGTTAGTTATCGTTTATTAGGTGATATACCAGGATTAATAGCTGAAATTGGGACTGGTAATGAAATTGTTGCAGTACGTGCTGATATTGATGCTTTATGGCAGGAAGTTGATGGGAAATGGCAAGCAAATCATTCGTGTGGACATGATGCGAATATCTCAATGGTTCTTGGTGCATTATTACTACTGAAAGATCGCACCTTACAGCATCGTGTTCGTTTCATTTTCCAACCTGCTGAAGAACTAGGAAATGGCGCGTGCGCAACGTTTGATAGAGGCGCAGTTGATGGAGTATCACATTTATTTGGTGTTCATTTAAGACCAATAGAAGAATTACCACTTGGCAAAGTTTCGCCTGCGATTCATCATGGTGCTGCTTATTTTTTAGAGGGATCTATTCAGGGTATAGATGCACATGGTGCTAGACCACATCAAGGTAAAAATGCTATAGATGTTATTATGGCCGTGCAACAAATGCTACACAGCATTCATTTATCACCATTTGAACCTCATTCTGCTAAATTAACAAAAATTATTGCAGATGGGGGTAGTACGAATATTATTCCTGGTAATGCTAGTTTCTCAATGGATGTTCGCGCACAACACAATCAACAACTTGAATTGCTGCGCAGTAAAATTGAATCTGGCTTGAAATCAATTCAGCAACAATTTGAAATAGATATGAGTTGGAAGTGGATAGATTTCACACCAGGTGCTGAAGTTTCCCCAACTGCTGCGAACATGGCGAAGAATGCCATCATTGAAGCTTTGGGGGAAGAGCATTTAGCAGATGAAATAACAACACCGGGCAGTGATGATTTCCATTTTTATACAGTTAAAAAGCCGGAATTAAAAGCGGCAATGATTGGAATTGGTGCAAATTTAACACCAGGATTACACCACCCTAAAATGACATTTGATCGTAGTGCCTTAATTGATGCTGCGGAAGTACTTGCATGTGTATTAGAAAAAAAACCTGAATAAAAAAATTATAAAAAGCTATATGAAAAAATGTAACTATTTTTTCGTATAGCTTTTTTGCATGAACATTTTTAATAATGCATGGATATTCAAGGGTTTGCATTGTTTTTTATTGCTACTTGAAAGCGTTTTATTACGCTAAAATAAAGGGATTTGCTAGGGAAGCATAAATTTTTTGCGTTGACTTTTAATTTTTTGAATATTAAGCTAAAAAACGTAAAAATTTATTTGCGTCTTGAAAAAACCGAAAAGGGATTTGGTGCAAAAAAAGGGGATGGAAAAATGAAAAAGGATATTAATGCGGGCTGGGCACTACTAACTTTTGCAATTATGATTATTACTATGTTAATTACAGTAGTTGTTTTAGAGCAAAGTCCTCACGTACCTCTTCTTGTTGGCACAACTGTAGCAGCAATTGTTGCCAAAATGCATGGATATAAATGGGCAGAAATTGAAGAGATGATGTATAAAGGGATTCGTCTGGCATTACCTGCCATTGTTATTATTATTTTAGTAGGTTTGACAATTGGAGCATGGATTGGCGGCGGTGTCGTAGCAACGATGATTTTCTACGGTCTAAAGTTAATTTCTCCAGCGTGGTTCCTAGTGACAATCATGCTGTTATGTTCAATTGTGTCATTAGCTATTGGTAGTTCATGGTCTACAATGGCGACTATTGGTGTCGCAGGGATGGGTATTGGTTTAAGTATGGGTATTCCAGCGGCTATGATTGCTGGTGCTGTTATTTCGGGTTCATACTTTGGAGATAAGATGTCACCCCTATCAGATACAACGAATCTAGCGGCAGGATTAACAGGTACTAATTTATTTGATCATATAAAGCATATGCTTTATACAACAATTCCAGCGTTGATTATTTCACTTGTTGTTTTTGGATTTTTGGGTAGAAAATTTGCAGAAGTTTCAATGCAATCTGAAGAAATTTTAACAACTTTAAAAGTGATGGAAGAAAGCTTTGTTATTTCTCCTTTACTATTACTAGTTCCAGTCGGAGTTATTGTATTAGTAGCTAAGAAAGTGCCAGCAATTCCAGCTTTAATTATAGGGATTGTTTCAGGTTTCTTACTACAAATTTTTGTACAAGGTGGTTCAGCAGCTAGTGCAGTACATGCATTACAGGCTGGCTTTGAAATCTCTACAGGTAATCAAATGGTAGACGAGCTATTTAACCGCGGTGGTTTAGATTCTATGATGAATACGGTTTCAATGACGATTGTAGCGATGACATTTGGTGGTATTTTAGAGTATTCAGGAATGTTAAAGGCATTAATGAATGTAATTGTGAAGTTTGCCAAATCTACAGGAAGTCTTATTGCTTCAACGATTGCAGCTTGTGTAACGACTAACGCAACATGTTCTGAGCAATATATCTCAATTGTTGTTCCTTCACGTATGTTTGCAGGTGTCTATCAACAACGTGGTTTACATTCTAAAAATCTATCTCGTGCATTAGAGGATGGAGGAACCCTAACATCTGTTTTCTTCCCTTGGAATACTTGTGGTGTGTTTATTTTAGCAACTTTAGGTGTAAGTGCAATGGAATATGCACCATATGCAATTCTTAACTTTGCTGTACCAATTATTTCTATTATTTATGGATATATTGGATTTGCTATTGTTAAATTAACGCCAGAAGAAATAGCAGAAGCTGAGAAGCGTAAAAAGGCGATAGAAGCAGAAAATGCGGATAATATGGTAATGGCTGACTAAAATAAAAAATTCTCGTAGATCCACGTGTATCTACGAGAATTCTTTTATAGAGCAGTTTAGTAAGTTGCAAAATTCAATTGGTAAATTTTGCGAGGACGTCCTTGCTGATGGGTCATTTCTTCACCAACAATATTTACATAACCATTATCAACTAATTTTTTAATAATACGCTCTGTAGTACGTCGTGTTACTTGGAGGTATTCAGAAAGATTTTGAGATGTAAATTGAGCTGACTGTCGTTCGTTACTGAAATTGATTATTTTAGAGATATTCAATGGACTTAAACTTGTAAGCTTAGCCATTTGTAAAACATAAGGATCATCGGTTTTTAAAGAAATTTTACCTTCTGTATTCGGGAAAGGCCCTAATAAGTTTTTATGTTCATCAAGAATATAAATCTCAAAAGGTTTAGTAAATGTTAAGGCATGCTGAGCATTTTGTGTGGCCTCCAAAATGGAATAGCCATAGCCAAATGCTAGTTTAAATGGTTGTGCAACTTGCTGTATGAGCTGTTCTAAGTTTTCCTTTTCTAGAGCATTTTGAAGATGTCCAGCAGTTGTATATAGCTCAAAGGAGTTCGTTGAAATTTGCTTAAAAGTTGAAAAGGTAGCTTTCGCAATTTGATTTAAAACAGTTGATTCAATGGAAGTATTTTTAGGGATTTCTAAGAGACCCACTACAGCCTTGAAAGCTTCTGATTTCGTTAATAGTGATTTTGATTTTGTTTCTTCAAGGCATTGAATAATTGACTTAGTAGCATCTAACATTCGCATTGAGGGTATTTGAAGTGCTTGTAGTTCATCAAATACACTATGAATACTTGTAATGACAAAATCAATACTTTTAGAATTCCACAGGGCGATATGGCGTTTTAAAATATTCTCAGTTGGTTCAGTAATCGAAATATGCTGAACATGTGGCTTTTGACCACGAAATTCTATTTCTGCTAAAACATTATCAACGAATGCAGGATTCATTACATCAATGGATATCCTGTCGATAGCTACAGCATGTTTGGCTACTAATGATAACAATGTTGTAGAAATGGTTGTTTCATCTTGCTTAATATAATTCCAAGGGATTGGAATATCTGAAAGTAATGATTGAGTGTGTAAATAGGGTAATGTTCCTCCGAATAATATTGCATCACATGGTTTTATTTGCTTCATCAAAGTAGGCGCTTCAGAGGGGTGGCTGTAAAGATAAAATTCTAATTGAATACCGGCTATGTTTTGTGCGATACTAATAATACGCTTCATAAATGCTTTTGAACATATAATCGCTATTTTGGTAGACATGGGCATCGATCCTTTTCTATTTTTTTAAACATTTAGCGACGTATTAGCGACAACTTAAACGACAGAGGAGACTGATTACGATGAAAATTAAACAAGTAGAAATTTTTGCTATACATTTACCGCTAATTGATCCATTCATCATTAGTTATGCTACATATGATACAATGCCTTCCATTATTTTAAAAGTAACTACCGATACAGGTGTGGTAGGGTATGGTGAAGCTGTTCCTGATGAACATGTAACAGGTGAATCATGGGAAAGTACATATGCTGTGCTAAAACATCAGCTTGTCCCAGCTATTATTGGGGAAAGTCCAATGGCCTTTGAAAAACTACATGATAAAATGAATAAAGTTGTGAAAGATGTACCAGCAGCAAAAGCAGCGATCGATATTGCTTGCTTCGATATTGCTGGGAAAGCCTTAGGGGTGCCTGTATACCAACTCTTAGGTGGACGTTATCATGAAAAATTCCCAATCACACATGTACTAAGTATTGGAACACCTGAAGCAATGGCAGAAGAGGCAGCTAACCGAGTAGAAATGGGCTATCGTTCTTTTAAAATGAAGGTAGGTACAGAGGTACTTCGTGATGTAGCTCGTATAAAAGCGGTACGTGAGCGAGTAGGCGAAGACATTGCTATTCGAGTGGATGTAAATCAAGGTTGGGGTAATGCAGCCACTACATTACAAGGTTTACGAGCTATGAAAGATTTAAATATTGATTGGTTAGAGCAACCTGTCGATAGCGAAGATATTGATGGAATGGTAGAAATTAAATCAAAGTCTGATGTGACATTAATGATTGATGAAGGACTACGAGGCGTACGTGAAATGCGTGATATTATAGCCAAGCGTGCAGCAGATAAAGTAAATATTAAATTAATGAAGTGTGGTGGCATTTATCCTGCTATGAAGCTTGCTGTGATGGCGGAAATGGCAGGAATTGAATGTCAAGTTGGTTCCATGGTAGAGTCGTCAGTTGGTTCTGCTGCAGGTTTCCATGTAGCATTTTCTAAGAAAATTATGACGAGTGTAGAACTAACGGGTCCATTAAAATTCTCAAAGGATGTTGGGAACTTACATTATGATGTACCATTTATTTGCCTAAATGAAAAACCAGGATTAGGTGTAGATGTAGATGAAGCTGTAATCCAGGAATTATGTAAGTTTTCAACGGTTGTCACAGCCTAAGGAGGCGTAATATGGAAATTATTTATGATGGTAAGCTTGGTGAGACACCGTTTTTTGTTATAAAATTAACGCTCCAGCATTTACAACAAATTGAAGAGCTACAAGTTGAGGTTTATGAGGCTTTAGCAGACCAAAGTATCCTACAACCCTTAAGCACAGAGGAATTTGAGTATATTTTAAATGGTCATGGAATGATGATAGGTGCGTATGTAGGGGAAGAATTGATCGCATTTCGTGCACTGTTAAAACCGCCTATTGATGAAGAACACCTTGGCTATGATTGTGGAATTGCAGAAAACGAATTTCAACGTGTTTTATATCAGGAAATATCGAATGTTTCACCAAAATATCGAGGTTACGGATTACAGAAAACATTAGCTACAGTAGTGATGGAAAATATCGATTTAGAAAAATATGATTATGTTTGCTCCACTGTAAAGCCATATAATATTCCGAGCTTAAAGGATAAATTCTCGCAAGACCTCGTTATTAAAGGGTTGAAAATTAAATATGTAGATAAGCTTCGTTATATTTTTTATAAAGACCTACAACAAGAGAAGTCCTCGAACTTTACAGAAAAACAAGTGATATCGATGGGAGATACGACTGCGCAACAGCAACTTTTAAAACAAGGTTTCCTTGGCACGTCTATGTTTGAAGAAAACAACGATTGGTTTGTAGTATACGAAAAATAAAGCACCAAGCCTTACCTTTCACATTTGTGGAGGGTAAGGCTTTTTTAAAAGGCTCTTTTATTTTTTTATGGGGCAAAAACCACAAGCCATTAAACCTGGGATATCTTTAGAAAAACAGCATGATTTTCTTACAGGTACATTGACTAAAGTAGTAGGGCTAAGACCACCTGTATATTGTGCCCACCAAGATTTATTGGAGAAGCGTGCCCATGTTTTCGGGTCCTCTAAAGCCTCAATATCCTCCATGGCTTGATCGGCTAAGCCAGGATTAGATAATAATATATGATAATGCCATAGCAAATAACCAAAGAAATTTTCCCAAATGGTAAGAGGGGAAATGGAGGTTACTTTACGAAGCTGTTGGACAATGACATGGCCATCGTAAAGAATTTTTTCAATAACAGCTTGGCGTTCATCTTCTTCAACGTAGCGCCAATCATTTGGATTAGCAAACATGGCAACAGTAAAGCTATTAAATTCCTTTGCAGCATCAAAACGCAATTCAAGTGGCTTACCATCCCATACTTCGTCATAAGCGGCAAGCATATAAAATTGCATAGCAAAAAACATCCCATAGCGGCGTGCAAAGTGAGAAATAGCTGCTGTTTCTGTTGCTGCATCTGTTATACCCATCATAAGGTTTAAAAAATCAGGATGGTAAAAGTCTTTATGTATATCAGCTAAAGTAAATAAAGTCCGCTTAGGTTCAGTTGTATAAATACTGTACGAGTTTAATTGTTGAACTTGATCCATGGTTAAAGCTGGCATAGTTATCCTCTTTTCCTTTGAACATCTGTTAACTTCATTATAAAGTAATCATTTTTGCTTCACAAATGGAATATCATGTAGTAAAATACATTAAACATATAAGAAAGGTGGGTTTTAGGGTGTTGCAACTTCATACAATTCCAAGACCACTTGTTAGACTGAACCAGTGGACGATTCTTCTGAGTGTCATTTTATCATGGGTATCAGGAATTACCTGGATATTAGTAATTCCACTAGCTGCAAATTTACTAGGTATTTTATGCAACTATAACCCGATACTTCGTGTAGGGAAGCTCTTTTTAACAAAGGCCCCATCTACATATATACCAGAGGATGCTCAGCAGCAAAAATTTAATTCCAGTATTGCTAGCCTTTGTTTAGCAGCTGGTTTATTCGGTTATCTGTTACATTGGCAGGTTGTTGGTCATATCTTTACTGGCCTGGTTGCAATTGCATCATCCATCGCAATAGCAGGATTTTGTATAGGCTGTTTTTTACATTTTCAGTTGAAGCAATGGCAGTACCGACGCTCACTAAAAAAATCTTTTTAAAAAAGTAAAAAAATGATTAGATTATGATTGACATTTTAATTGATAATGATTATCATTATCGTATAAAGATTATTCCTCGTCTACAATACAGTGTAGAGAGGATGAACTTTAGCTACTTTTCTCCAGAAGTTTGCTAGTTCATGATTACGCTCCTAAAACCCCCCTCATTTTTTGGGAACGTGAAAATCTCAGACGACTTATTCTAAATTTAGAATAGAGTCGTCTTTTTTTGTCAAAAAACAGCCCATATAATGGACTGCTAGGAAGTTGAGTTTTGTTGCAAAGCATTCTTTTTCCCGATAATCATTGTATAGTAACTATGTAATAGCATACCGACAATGATGACTCCGAGACCTGCAAGTGCAATAGGGCTAGGGAAGGCAATTCCTAATAGTAATACCTCACCAATAATAACAAAAAGAATTTCTGTTGACTGAGTTGCTTCCACAGCGGCTAGCTTGCCTTGATGGTCTCTTACGCGATCCGTTGCTATGAAAAATAAAACTGTTGCTATAACGCCTGAGCTAATTCCAACAAGCAATGATTGGAACATTTGACTTGCTGAGGGAAGTCCTATTGTAAGAATGGCATAAATAGCCATGATAATCCATGCTGGCATTGAAGCAATGGTCATTCCTAACACCCGTTGAAAAGTATCGATTCGTCCCCCGCAAACTTCCATCATTTTACGATTGCCAAGAGGGTAAGCAAAAGCTGCTACGATGACAGGTAAAATACCAAGCATTAAACTTCTAAACGATACTGATTGTGCATGAGGTATTTGTATAAGCAAAATACCTACTAAAATGACACATGAAATAAGCAAGGATACGAAAGGTATTTTTTGTCGCACTGTTTTACCAGCAATGATCGAAACAAAAAGAGGAGCTAATAATACACCAGCAACGATTGTAAACTGCCATGTACCTGAAACCAACCAACCTGGACCAAAGGCAGCAGCAAATGTTAATGGCGCATAAAATAAAACAAATCCAACAAAGCTCCAAAGTAGCCATGCTATAGGCTGTGCTTTTATTTCACCAGAAAGCTGTGAAAAGCCCTTACGATAAAAGACAATGATAAGCAAGAAAGGGAGCATAAAAAAATATCGTAATGATGCACTCCATAGCCAACTACCACCTTGCATTTCCATTGCATGATTTAAAATAAATGTCACGGCAAAGAAAAGGGAAGCTAAAATACCTAATGCAATTTCTTTCATAAACATCACCTCAATTTGAGCTTATAACCTCAAACCCTTTATGTAATTTGAAAATTCAGTAATTATAGCTGAAAAAATTACGAAGAGAGGACAAACCTCTCTTCGTAGCTATGAAAATTTTTCATGATTCTTTAGGTAAATGCGTTAGAAATAAGCTCACTCAAAATTAAAACTATTATTTTGCTTGCTGTTCAAAAAGCTGAACGATTTCTATGATAACTTGAGTTGCTTTTTCCATTGTTTCAGCGGAAACATATTCGAATTTACCATGCATGTTTTCGCCACCAGCGAAAATATTTGGTGTTGGAAGGCCCATATAGGATAATTGTGAGCCATCTGTACCACCACGAATTGGCAGGGTATTCGGTGTAATATCTAATTTTTCCATTGCAGTACGTGCAATGTCAACAATTTCTTTTACAGGCTCAATTTTTTCACCCATATTGAAGTATTGATCTTCAATGGTAATGCTCAGTGCATGCTCACCAAATTGTGCTTGAATTTTAGCTGCAGCATCACGCATTAATTGTTTTTTCTCCTCAAACTTTTGGCGATCATGGTCACGCACGATATAAGAAAGCTCAGTATGCTCAAGAGCCCCTTTAAAGCTCATTAAATGAATGAAACCTTCATAACCTTCTGTCTTTTCAGGAACTGCGTCAGCAGGCATTTCATTTTGGAAGGCGATGGCCATTGTAATAGCATTCACCATTTTATTTTTTGCTGAACCAGGATGGACGCTAGTGCCTTTTGTAATTACTTTTACGCCAGCGGCATTGAAGCTCTCGAATTGTAGTTCGCCAAGTGGTCCACCATCCATAGTATAGGCATAGTCTGCACCGAAAGCAGCGACATCAAATTTATGTGGCCCACGACCAATTTCTTCATCTGGCGTGAAGGCTACACGGATTTTACCATGCTTAATAGTAGGATTTTTAATGAGGTACTCCATTGCTGTCATAATTTCAGCAATCCCTGCCTTATCGTCAGCGCCTAATAATGTAGTACCATCTGTTGTGATAAGTGTTTGGCCAACATAGTTTTTAAGCTCTGGGAAGTCAGTCGGAGACATAACTAAGTTTTCGTTTAACTGAATATCTCCACCATCATAATTATCTACACGCTGTGGCTTCACATTTGTGCCTGTATAGTCAGTAGCTGTATCAACATGGGCTAAAAAGCCGATAGTTGGTACTTCTTTATCTGTATTAGCTTCTAATGAGGCAAATAAATAGCCATTTTCATCTAATGTAATGTCTGTCAAACCAATTTCGGCAAGTTCGTCTTTTAAAACATGTAATAGGTCAAATTGTTTTTGTGTAGAAGGAGTTGTTTCGCTTGTGAAGTCTGATTGTGTATCAATTTTTGCATAGCGTATTAATCGCTCAATTACTTGTTCTTTCATAAGTATGGCCTCCTAATGTATATATGTTAAAATTCTTTGTGCATTCACAAAGCCGATTCCAGACGCAATTATGCCTTGGCATAATTTATATTATTGTAACACTTTACTTCGGATTTCGGAATATTGAAGGATACTTAAAGCAATAAGTAGTTGGGCGCTATAATAAGTCAACATGATAATTTCATGAGAAAATGCTAGTGGCATGACAAATTTGTTAATAGCTAAATAAGAGTCAGATGCAATAAACAATAATGCACCACTTGTTGCCAGCGTAGAGCCAGTTTTTATAGCTGTCCAGCCCATTGTGAGTATCACAGAAATATAGGCGATTACTGCAATACCAAGAATGGTTTCGCCTGTTTTAAAGACGGATCCCGCAATCCATATAGCCATACTTGCTCCATAGAATAATAAAAGTATTTTTGCCCAAGTTGGTACTTGCCGTTCATTTGCAGTAGAGAAAGCGAAAATATAAAAGATATGCCCGATAAGAAAGCTAGTTAGACCGATTAAAAACCACTGCAATGTATAGTCTCCAATCATGCAGAATACAAGTCCAGCAATAATCAAAAGTTGGTACTTTTTAATATGTAACGGCTTCTGAATCGCAGCTAAAATAATGATGAGCAACATAGGAATCACTTTAAAGATGAGTTTTAAACTTTCAGCAATATGGGAAAAGAGAAAAATATAATAAAGACCCAATAAAATAATGACACCTATTAATAATTTTTTTAACAAATTTTTCAGCTCCTTTCCTTTTGAAATTCAATATTTATGGTAGAATTCCTTTCTGTACAACGTATGTATGAAACTTTTTTAGTATGTAACCGTAAAGTAAGTAGTGAGAAAGAAGAAGAGAGGATGAACCAAATGACTAAGCTACTAATAGCTTCAGCAGTCATTGCAATGATCGCAAGTGTGTTAGTGACACCGCTTATTACGAAGAAGAGAGAAGATGGACAATCGAAAAAAGTAATTGGATACTTTTTTATTGGAGTCTTTGTACTAGGGTTTTTAGCCACAGGGATTACGTTATATGTAACAAAAATTGATGTAAATTGGCTTGTTTTTTGGCCAGCTATTATTTTATTAACGTTAGCGGGTGCTCTGCTAGCAAGTGGTATCGAACGGAAAATAAAAGGTGTTTTATTTTTAGCAAGTTTAGGTGTAGCTGTGTATGTTTTATCAGCACCTTTATGGAATGCTAATGAAAAATTTAAATCATCTGAAATGAAGGAAGAAGTTGAAATAAAACCATTCGATGAGACACAAACACCTGCAAGTGTACCCCCGAAATTTGCTCGCAATAAAATGAAAAAGGCTTTCGGACAAGTGCCAAATACGAGCTACTATGAATTAGGGCGCTTACAAATTCAAAAAGTGAAGGGCGAATATGTTTATATCGCACCAGTTGAATTTTCTGGATTCTTTAAATGGATGAACGGTGGTACAACACCTGGTTACTTCATAATGAGTGCTACAGATTCTGCGGATAATCCTAAATTTATTAAAGAGGAAATGAAATATGTACCTTCCGCATATTTAAATGCTAATTTAGAACGTCATATTCGTTTGCAACATCCATTCCTTATTTTTTATGGTGACGTACAGTTGGAAGTAGATGATGAAGGAAAGCCATACTATATTCGCTCATATGGGGAATTTATTTCTGCGCGTAATGGCTTTGATGTAAAAGGAATTGTCTTGGTTGATGCGCTGACGGGGAAATCAGAGGTCATTAAACTGGATCAAATACCTGAATTCATTGATGGTGCTGTATCACCAGAGACAGTAAGTTTACAAAACAGTTATTTCGGTAATTATGTACATGGTTTTTGGAATAGTATGTTTGGTAAAAAGGATGTAAAGATTCCTTCTGATGAAGGAACAGAGTCGAATGTGAGCCCAATTTTCGATGAGAAGGGTGATATGTATTACTTTACGGATTTTACAAGCCCTAAAGAAGGTGTGGATTCAATGTTAGGCTATTCACTAACAAACGCACGAACAGGGAATGCAACATACTATACAGGGAATCAAGACTCAAGTTATATGGATTCACAAGGTAATTTACAAATAATAGAGAAGAAATTTATTGAGAAAAAGTGGAATGGCGAAATGCCAGTGTTATATAACTTTTATGGGGAAGCGAGCTGGCTGACAGCGGTGCTAGATTCCAATGGTTTCTTACAAAATTATTTTATTGTTTCTGCAGCCAATCCTGAAATTTCCGTTTACGCTACTACTCCTAAGGAGGCATTGAAACTATATAAAACAGCCTTAAGTCGAGGAGGAAATACTGTAGATGGTAGCTCAAGTGCTGAGGAAAAACAAATAAGTGGTAAGGTATTACGTGTATATAAAGAACGTCTAGGCGATTTTACAACTGTATCTTTCTTATTAAACAATGGTGAAAATTATTTAGTGAGTGCCGAAACAGAACCTTTAGCAATTTATTTACAAGAGGGTGATGAGGTAATACTCACTTATGGCGATACAGGAGAGCAGTTCCTACCAGTTCGCTCACTTATAATTAGAGGACTACAATAAAAAGAACAAAAGACGATCTTGTTATTACGAAGATCGTCTTTTTTATGTAGCTTGCTCTTGAACATAGGTAAGCATCTTTTCTCTATGGTTCATAAATAGTCTTTTAGCATGATCATTTAGTGTAAAGATTTCTTGTATATACCCCTGTAACAATTTATCTTCATATTCACAAGCATCGCCGTATGTGTTTTCTAAAATATAGGATAATAAAAGAGCATGCAAGACAACTACTTCTAAATTCTGTGTATTCGAGACGAATTTTAAATTGAGAATTGTAGTATGAGAAACGAACTGATTGACATAATCAATGGGTTTTTTATATACACTCAAATCAATATGTGGCTCGAGTCTTTTTCTTAATTGGGTGCATTCATTATTTAAGTCTTCAATTTTTAAGAATAAACCTCTTACACTTCTCTTATGTTGTTGTTCCAAGGTGCGAGCAAGATGTTTATTGATATTGGACATTGTTTGTATAACTCCTTTCTTTAATAGGTATCATTTATTAATATGAATGGAATAGCTGGAAAAGGAAAGAGTCTTTTCGTTTAATTTATGGTTAGATTTATAGAAGGAATTGTGGCAATATCCCTAGATTGAATATATATCGGTAATAGTTTTATGTAAAAAATGGAATTATTATCATACGATAGTAACTCCATTTTCGTTCGTTTATTTCCAATTAAACCCTTTTGTTGCTAAAAACTCTTTGATATGCGGACGTCGTTGTTCGATTAAAAAATCAGCCATCTGCTTTGTCCAGTTATCAATTTTTCTGTTTGACGAACGGCTGTTATAGTATATTTCCATTTTCTCGTTGTAGGCAGGTAAAAGCTCTTCATATTTTTCAACATTGTATTCATTTTCATGTAATACAGCAGATACAGGTAAACGAGGTTTTACCTCATTGCGACGCGCAGGAACGCCAATTGTTAGCCCGAATAATGGGAAAACGTGATCAGGCAGATTAAATAATTCACTGATTTCAGAAGGTTTATTGCGTACACCTCCAATATAGCAAATGCCATAACCCATTGATTCTGCCGCAATAACAAAATTCTGTGCAAACAATGATACATCTGCTACCCCAACAAGGACATTTTCAGCAGAATCAGCTACAATATCCACTCCTTCTAGTTTCCCAGCCATTTGAAGTCGCTTGAAATCTACGCAAAAAACAAATGCCCCACCTGAAGTTTCATATTGACGTGGATTACCAGAGAGTAAGCCTAATTTTTCCTTTTTATCTGCATCTGTTACCCATATTACACTATAGGCTTGCACAAAATGTGATGTTGCAGCCATTTGTGCTGTTCCAATTAAATCTTCAATGATTTCTTTTGAAATCGGTTCTCCATCATAGATGCGTACCGAGGAATGGCTACGTAATAGTTCTTTAACCATTAAAAACTCTCTCCTTTGTGTCTGTTCTATACCTTGAGCATAGCACGCTTTTCTAGCAAAATCGAATAATGAGGAACAAAAAGTTATTTATAAATAATTTATAAATGTCGAAATTATCTCGTAAAGTAAAATATTTCATTTGATATAGATTAAATATTCTAAATAGTATAAAATTGTAGAAGCGACTGTTTATTTGGTTGTGCTACCAAAAATTACATGATCTTTATTCACAAATGTTTAGACAGCATTAGCTATTAGGTGATGAAATCCTCCTGGAATAAAGATACATTCTCTGACGGATGTCACAGATTTACTGGAACCAAATATGCAAGTTGAACAAAAATAAAGTGGAATGGAGGAATAGGGAATGGAAGAAAAGTTAGCGAAAAAGCTTCGTCATGAACAATTACGAAGCAAGGTTGTAACAGCAGAAGAAGCAGCTTCTTGGATTAAGGATGGCATGGTATTAGGGATGAGCGGATTCACACGTGCTGGCGATGTAAAGGTTGTACCTCTTGCACTTGTAGAGAAAGCGAAAAAAGAGGATTTTCAAGTAGATGTCTTTACAGGTGCATCACTTGGACCTGAGGTAGACCAATATTTAGCAGAAGCAGGGGTCATTCGTAAGCGAGGTCCTTTCCAAGCAGATGCTTGCATTCGTAATAAAATCAATAGCGGTGGTATCACATTTGTCGATGCCCATCTTTCCCATAATGCTGAGCTTGTTCGTCAAGGTATTATTGGACCAATTGATTTTGCGATCATTGAAGCTGCTGCTATTACAGAAGAAGGCTTATTAATTCCTACAACTTCAGTTGGTAACTCTCCCATTTTTGTGCAAGAAGCAGACCAAGTCATCATTGAATTAAACGTAGCACAGCTTGATGCATTAGAAGGTATACATGATATTTACGTACCTGCACAACAAGGAAAACGTGATCCAATTCCTTTACAGAATGTTTCAGATCGTCTTGGTATAATTGGAATTCCACTAGATTTAGATAAAGTAAAAGGCATCGTCATTTCGGATATATTAGATGCGCCATCAACGATTGTCCCAGCGGATGAAGAGACAGATGTTATGGCTAATCACTTATTAAATTTCCTACGTGAAGAGATTAAAGTAGGTCGCTTAACAACAAGTTTACGACCAATTCAATCTGGGGTAGGCTCAGTAGCAAATGCTGTATTGCTAGGCTTTAAAGATTCTGAGTTTGAGAACTTAGAAGTTTATTCAGAAGTTCTCCAGGATGCAGTATTTGAATTAATTGATGCAGGGAAAGTAAAATTTGCATCTGCAACTTCTATTACCCTTTCTGAGCAAGTAGGAAACCGTGTTTATGGGAATTTTGAAAAATATGCTGATAAATTAGTGCTGCGCCCTCAAGAGATTTCAAATCAGCCTGAAATTATTCGTCGACTCGGATTAATTTCAGTGAATACAGCATTGGAATTAGATATTTATGGCAATGTTAATTCCACACACGTTTCTGGTACAAAGATGATGAATGGTATCGGAGGGTCTGGTGACTTTGCTCGAAATGCACGTTTAGGAATTTTTGTGACAAAGTCTTATGCTAAGGGTGGAGATATTTCGAGTATTGTTCCAATGGTCTCGCATGTGGATCATACAGAGCATGATGTTGATGTCATTGTAACTGAACAGGGCGTAGCAGATTTACGAGGACTTGCCCCAAAAGAACGAGTGGGACTTATCATTGATAATTGTGCACATCCTGATTATAGGGAGCAGCTGTGGCAGTACTTTAATGATGCCAATGAGGCAACGGGTGGACATCATACACCACATGATCTAGAAAAAGCACTATCATGGCACGTTAATTATGCGAAAAACGGTACGATGAAGGACCCTGCTTTTACAAAACAATAGTATTATCTGAAAAGCCTTGAAGGACAGTTTAGTCTGTTTCTTCAAGGCTTTTACGTTTTAATTTAATGAAAGTCTTATAATAATCCAATCCATTTCCAATAAGTTGCAGAGAACAAAAGTACGAGAAGGAAACCGATAATGGTTAATGGAATCCCAGATTTCAAGAAATCCTTTGTTGTAAAGGAACCTGTACCATAGGCAAGCATGTTTTGTGGTGCACTAATTGGTAATAGGAAGCCAAAGCTTATGACGAATTGTTGCACAATAACAAAACCAACTTGATCAACATTAGCCGTTAATGTGGAGGCTAAAACGATAAACACAGGTATAAGTGCTGAGGCTAAGCTAGTTGCGCTTGCAAAGCCTAAATGAATCAAAATGTTAAATAAAGTTACGAGTGCGATGGTTGCTAGTAAAGGCATAGTATTTAGCCCGAGTGAACCAAAAACTTTATCTGATAACCATGCAGCACCTTGCGTATTTAGTAAAATGGTTCCTAACATAATGCCTACCGCAAAGACGATAATTGTTCCCCATGGAATATGAGGCTCAACTTCCTTCCACGAATACACACCGATTTTAGGCATTAATAGAATAGCGATAGCAATAATTGTGACTGTTGTCGTATCAAATGGATGTAGCTTTCCTTCAGTTGCCCAGAAAAATAGTAAAACTACGGATGTAATGATTAAACGAATTTCAGGAGCCTTTAATGGGCCAAGCTCTGCAAGCTGTTTTTTGATGACCTCTTTACCACCTTCGATATTGCTAGTCTCAGGTTTAATTAAAGCAATCATAATGAAAAATAAAAAGATAGACATAATAATTGAGAAGGGGGCGGCATAAAGTAGCCAAGCACCCCATGAAATATCCACATTAAATTGCTCTTGGATAAAGTTTAAAGCCACCATATTTTGAGCTGCTGCAGTCTTAATACCGATATTCCAAATGGAAACTGCTTGTACCGAAGTAATAACTAATAAGGCAGCAAGCCGACTATCACGTGGTAAACCAAAAGCTGCCACCATTCCAAGCAATATCGGTACTACTGCGCCAGCACGTGCTGTAGCAGAAGGTACAAAAAATGCGAGGACGATAGAGACTAAAATAGCGCCAAATACGATAGCTTTTGTTTTCGTTCCTACCAATGAAAGAATCCAAAGAGCAAGTCGTTTATGTAGATTAGTAATTTGCATTGCTGCCGCTAGAAAAAGAGCTGCTGCTACTAAAGCAACGGCAGAATTACTAAAGCCGCTTAAAGATAATTTTAATGCGCTAGCTGTTCCTAGCTCTGTAGTTGGATCCTCCATTGACGGAGCGAGTCCTAGTAAAACAGTTACTAGCGCAATGATCATGGCCGAGCTCACAGGATATGAAACGGCCTCTGTAACCCAAAGGATGACTGCAAAAGCTAAAATGGCTAAAGCTCGTTGCCCAGCTATAGGTAAATCACCATTATTAGGTAAAAAGGTAATAATGATTAGTAACGCGAATGCCAAGCCAATCCACAGTGGCTTTAAATTAAATTTTGTAGCTGCTTGCTTTGGGGAAGACATATTTTCTCATCCTTTCTACGATAAAAATGACGATCATTATCCATAACATCGGCCTGTATAATGTTTTATTAAGATAAGAATATGTCGATTTTATTGTAGAAAAAAATCTATGTGAAAATTGTGTTTTTTACAGCAATATGAGTAGATAAAGAGAAAATACATGGTCACAAATAATACAAAAATATCCAAAAAATATTATTTCTTTTTCTTAAAGGCAAAAGTTACTTTAGGCTCTGTGCCAATGACTAATCGTTTAATATTTTCAAGGTGCAGGATAATGGCTATGCCAAAAAGAAGAAGAGCTATAATGGTTGGGCCAATGCCAGGAATCCATAAATAAGTTGCTGTACAAAACACGAGATAAAATTCTAGAACACCAACAATTAAATAATTTGTTGCAAAGGATAAAATAACAAATAAAATAAGTGCAAATAAACCAATCTTCCAATCAACAGCAAGTAAAATACCAATGATGGAGGCAGTTCCTTTCCCCCCGTTGAAGCCCATGTAGAATGGGAAATTATGACCTAAAATAACCCCAGCAGCCATTATATAAGTAAGCAGCCAAATTTGTTCTTCTGTTAAATGAATGGCGTCAGCTAGATAAAAATGCGCACCTATAATAGCCACAACACCTTTGCCTATATCGATGAGGGCAACTAAAACGCCATATTTCCAACCAAGGGAAAGAGTAGCATTAGAGGCACCAGCATTACCGTGCCCAGCCTTTTTTAAATCAACCCCCGATAAAAATTGAGCCACTTTAGAGCCGTGAATACAGCCTATTAAATAGCCAATCATAAGAAAAATGATCACGGCCTTTACCATAAAAATACTCCTCTCAAAATTTTTTCTAAAATAGTGTATGCGTTCATATTACGTATAAGAGCAGACAGAAGTTTCGGAAAAAATAAAATTTACATGTTGACAGAAAAAAACTCTATGTTTATACTGTGTAACAACGATGGAAATTGAATCTCATACTCTTATCAAGAGCGGCGGAGGGATAGGCCCTATGATGCCCGGCAACCAGTAAGCAATGAGCTTACTAAGGTGCTAATTCCTACAGATTCTTACTTGGATCTGGCAGATAAGGGGAGGAAAACTTGCAACCGCAACCCTCTTCTTAGCTGAAGAGGGTTTTTGTTTTCTACAGAAAAATCCTCCTCATCTCCGGTACCATCGTAAAAAAATAACCATTTGGAGGTACACAATGACAAATTTTAAACCAGAAACATTGCTGTTGCATGGTGGTCAAGAGCCAGACCCAGTGACGGGTTCTCGCACAGTTCCAGTCTATCGCTCAACTGCTTTCGTATTTAAAGACACTGCTCATGCGCAACGTCTTTTTGCCTTAGAGGAAGCAGGGAACATTTACACAAGAATTACTAATCCAACAGTTGATGTGTTTGAAAAACGTGTGGCTTTATTGGAAGGTGGAACAGCAGCAGTAGCACTTTCATCTGGTGCAGCAGCTATCGCATTTTCCATTTTAAATCTAGCTGGAGCTGGTGATGAGATAGTAGCAGCTAGTTCTTTATATGGTGGTACGTATAATTTATTTGCTAACACATTACCAAACTACGGTATTAAAACAATTTTTGTAGATGAAACAAATCCAGAGAATTTCAATGCGGCGATTACTGATAAAACAAAAGCTGTCTTTGCAGAGGTTTATGGTAATCCAAGCTTAAAGGTTTTAGATATTGAAGCAGTAGCTAAAATTGCACATGATAATGGTCTACCATTAATTATTGACAGCACGTTTGCTTCTCCTTACGGTTCTACACCTATTGAATACGGTGCAGATGTTGTGGTTCATTCAGCAACTAAATGGATAGGAGGTCATGGTACAACTTTAGGGGGCGTTGTTGTAGACGCTGGTAAGTTTGATTGGACTAACGGTCGATTCCCTGGTTTTACTGAACCAGATGCCTCTTACCATGGGTTACGTTATGGAATTGATACTGCTTCTGCTGCCTTTGCTACAAAGCTACGTGTACAATTATTACGTGATTTTGGTCCAACACTAAGTGCTGATGCTGCCTTTAATTTATTGCAAGGGTTAGAAACGCTTCATCTGCGTATCCCTAAACACAATGAAAATGCGTTGGCAGTGGCTGAGTATTTACAAAACCACCCATCTGTGGAGTATGTAAATTATAACGGCCTAGAAGATTTTCCGACACATGGGTTAGCAAAAAAATATTTAAGAAATGGCTTCGGTTCAGTGCTTACATTTGGCATCAAGGGTGGACGAGAAGCTGGGAGAAAGCTTATTGATAGCGTGAGATTATTTTCACATGTAGCAAATGTAGGTGATGCAAAGTCATTAATTATTCATCCAGCTTCCACTACACATCAGCAACTATCAGCAGAAGAATTAGTTCAAGCTGGTGTAACCGAGTCGCTCATTCGCTTATCCATCGGTTTAGAGGCAGTAGAGGATATTATTGCTGATTTAGATCAAGCCATTACACAGGCAACAACAACTGAACAAACAGTAGAAGCTTAAAGTTTAAAGCAAATGGTAGAATGTTGTGGCGTTTACGTATTTTCTCATTCGATTAGCCTCATTTGGTAATGCGTTAAACGTTGCTACATCAACCTATTATTGCACCCGTTAATTATCAGAACCTTATAAAAAAATACCAAGTAATTTTATATGTATTGTTGATTTTATTAAATCCATGGTATATACTAGGAAATAAGTTAACAGTACGAAAATTCTTTAGAAAAAAGGTTAATGTTTTCATAAGTGCTCCCCCACTTTTGAATATATAGAAGGGTAGTTGCCTAGCCAGTGACTACTCTTCCCAAAAACTGATGATAAAGGAGTGTTTAAAATGGGTAACATCTATAGTGCGCAAAACATTGTATCCTATCTAATATATGAGCTAAATGAAGGGCATGTATTTGTCAACAATAAATCCATTCAACACCTTCTTACATCAGTTGAAAGAAAATGGCAGGAAGTATTTGGTCATACAGCATTTCAAGAACGTGTTTTTACTGAAGAAGACTTTGCTGTTAAGGAAGTATTTGAGGCATATGAACAGTATGGTGTGAGCCATATCTCACTTCCTGCGACAGAGTTTTACTTGAAGTATGGTACATTTCAATTAGTGGAACGTACATATGCAATACCAAATTTTACAGAAGAAGAGATTAGTCTTGTTCAACAAGCTTTAGCACAATATCGTTATCAATTGCTTTCAAAAGCAAGTTAAAACCCCCTCATATTTTTAAGCTCATTCTCTGCTGCTACAGGGAATGAGTTTTTTCTTTAAAGGGATTGTTATGAGTGTCTGAGCATACATATATATAATAGAAGAAAGACATTCATATATTGAAATGTAAATAGTCAATATTTGTTCAAATCTTATAGATTGATTAATAAAACGTATAATAAAGGGAATGAAACCGATTTCTTTTGCACATCTAGAGAAAACAAATGTCCTTCCTAGAAAGATTTTTCTTGTGCAAAGTGTGTATTTGCGATACAATTTTCTTTAAGTTAAATTTTGAATTATTTGAATTTGTATGTGTCCTAACACATATAAAAATAGCGAAACTCATACAAAGAGAGTTGTTGGCTAAAGACTGCGGTGGGTGTCTAATTGTCATGACACAACCCCATGGAGAATTAGCTTTAATGAAACTGCGGAATGTAAGTTGGAGGGAATAACAAGAATGGCAACTATAAAGGCAGCGATTTTAGGATTTGGAACGGTAGGTCAGGGGATTTACCATATTTTAAATGAAAAACGAGAAGAGCTAAAAAATAAATTAGGTATTGAATTAGAGGTAGCGAAGATTTTAGTGACAGATGCTAGTCGTGAACGTGTACCAGGCACAGCACATTTAATGACAACAAGTATGGATGAAGTCTTAGCAGAGCCAGGAATGCAGGTAGTGTTTGAAGCAATTGTGAACGAAGAACCTGCATACAGTTATTTAAAGCGAGCGGTGGAACATAAGTGTCATGTTATTACTGCCAATAAAGTGATGTTTGCCAAACGAGGTTTGGAGTTGCAGGATCTTGCAAAAGCTAATGGTGTTTTTGTAGGCTATGAGGCTACTACTGCTGGTGGCGTACCTGTTATAAAAACAATGAAAAATATCTTACTTGTAAATGATGTAAGTCGTATACAAGGTGTCTTAAATGGCACATGTAATTATATTTTAACAAAAATGCGTGCACAGGGCTGGTCGTTCGAAACAGCTTTAAAAGAGGCACAAGGCTTAGGTTATGCCGAAGCAGATCCATATAATGATATATCTGGGCAGGATGCATTTAAAAAATTAATGATATTAAGTGCCTTAGCTTTTGGTGAGCAGCCTGACTGGTCTGATGTAGAGGTAATTGGGATCGATAGTATCTCTGCTGAACAAGTTCATGGAGCATGTGAAAAGGGTCTACGTTACCGCCATGTAGCTGAAGTGGAAAAACTAGCTGACGGTAAGATTGTTGCAAAAGTAGGTCCTCAACTAGTTGATAAAGAGCACCCACTTTATCCAGTCGACGATGTGTTCAATGCGGTGGCATTAGAGACTAACTATATTGGTACATTAACATTAATCGGTCCTGGAGCAGGGATGTATCCAACAGCGAGTGTCATGGTAGAAGATTATGCTGAAATCATTGGGAAAAGAGCAGGATTTGTTGTGACAATCTAATAAAAGCTTTAAAAAAGGCCCGCCATTCAACAATGTTCAATTGTATGAATGGTGGGCTTTTAGTCTTCATCTTTGACGTCTATGTCCTCTGGAATAGGAGTAGCTCGCCAAATTTCAATTTCCTCTTTTATACGTTCCAATTGTTTAAAATAAGTGCTGAATTGTCCGCTATTGATTAAAATTTGTTGGCCATCGTAAACAGAACGGATGCGTCCTTCATAAATTAGACGCATAACTTGATCCTCAGGCATACCAAGATCAATAGCTGTCTCTTCAATTGATTTGTACATACGATTCGCTCCTTTTACTGTTTTTATTATAACGTCCATTCATGAGAAAACATACTATTGGAATTAAAAGAAAAGTAAAAATGATAATTGTTTGATTTTGGATAAATATGTATGATTAGTATTGATAACGTAGTGAAGCGGGGATGAGTTGATAAATGCTAAATTCATTGTTTGTATTACTAGCAGCTATTCTATGGGGAATGACAGGTACTGTCCAAACATATTTGGATCAAGGGGTATCTCCAATAGCAGTGGCCATGATTCGTTCTGCAATTGGTGGCAGTTTATTATTAGTTATTACGATTATAATGAGGAAAATTAACTTTTTAAGGTGGTCATGGAAATGGACAATTTTAGCTGCGGCTAGTATTGCGCTTTTCCAAGGTCTTTTCTTCTCATCCATTCGCCTAACAGGTATAGCCATTGGAACTGTTGCTACTATTGGTAGTGCACCAGTGTTTTCTGGTGTTTTAGAGTGGCTAGTATGGAAAAAACGTCCCACAGCGGTATGGGGACTTGCTACATTGATGGCCATTATCGGATGTCTTTTATTGTTTATGAATAATGGAGAAAATTCTGTTCACGTTGGCGGATTCATATTAGCGCTTTGTGCAGGTTTATCCTTTGCATTTTACACAAACATAAGTAAAAAATTAATGGCACAAGAAGAGGCATTACCCGCAGTTGCTATGACATTCTCCATTTGCGCTTTGTTTTTACTGCCGTTTTCTTTACAAGGTGGATTTTCCTGGTTAGTAAATGTGCACAACTTATGGACAATGTTATTTATGGGGATTATGTGTACAAGTGTAGCGTATTTCCTGTTTTTAAGTGGACTACAAAAAATTAGTTCATCCTCAGCTGTAACACTTTCATTAGCAGAACCCTTGACTGCTGCAATTCTTGGTGTGTTTTTAGTTGGAGAACACTTAAGTGTAGTTTCCTGGCTTGGAGTAGCGATGCTTTTAGGTGGCATTGTTGTTTTAACATTGGGTGGGAGAAAAAAGCTAAAACCTTAAGAAATTCTTCATTTTTATAATAGCTGGTTTTTAAGATTTAGAAGATACACTTATATTTGAGAGCGAGGTGTATATCATGACGAAATTAACAGTTCTTGTTACAGATGACGATCAAGATATTCGTGATGGTATTGAAATCTATTTAAAAAATGAAGGCTATCATGTCATTAAAGCAGCAGATGGCTTAGACGCATTAAAAAAGCTAGAGAACAATGAAGTACATTTAATAATTTTAGATATCATGATGCCAAATATGGATGGAATTACAGCAACCTTTAAAATTAGGGAAGAGCGCAATATCCCCATTATTATGCTAAGTGCAAAGGCGGAGGATGGCGATAAGATTCATGGATTATCGGTAGGAGCTGATGATTATGTGACAAAGCCATTTCATCCATTAGAGCTATTGGCACGTGTAAAATCACAGCTGCGCCGTTATGTGCAGCTAGGAACTTATAGTGAGGGAGCTACAAAAGTGGAAATAGACGGACTAGTTCTTGATGAAGAGGCAAAAGAAGTTGTACTAGAAGGAGAACCAGTTCGACTAACCCCGATAGAATATAAAATTACAGAACTATTAATGAAAAATGCAGGGCGTGTGTTTTCGATTCGTGAAATTTATGAACGTGTTTGGAATGAGGAAGCTTATAATGCTGAAAATATTGTAGCTGTTCACATTCGGAAAATACGTGAGAAAATTGAAGCTGATCCGAAAAATCCACGCTATCTAAAGGTGGTATGGGGCGTTGGCTATAAAATGGAAAAATAAACTAGAGAAGTATATGACAATTGCAGGATTTCTAGCAGGCGTTGTTGGACTCATTTATTTTGGTGTTTATGCCTATCAAATTGTCAATTCTCGCTCCTCAGAGGTTTTACAGTTACTAGAAAGAATTTTTTAGAGGAGTGTAAAGACTTATGGTGAAAAAATGGAAATCTCTTCTCGTGTTAATGTGTTTAATCTGGACAGTTTTCGGTATCTTTACTTTTTATCATGTGGGGTACCAGTATATTGGGAAATCATATTTCGAATCGGAAAATTTCCAGCATGAAATCGATAATTTCACTGCAGAACTAGGACCGTTAGTAATTAATGTACCGAATGCAGAGGAATTGAAAAATAAAATTGAGATTACCCAAACTGAAATAGATGATCATCGTAATTACTATGGTACATTAGGGCAGCAAATCGAAAATATTAAAGCACAATATGAACAGCGCATTCAGGAAGCTGTAGATGCCAATGCTACAGAATTAAAGACAAAGCTAGAGACTGAACGGGATACTAAAATTAAAGATATTACCGCAAATTTTGAAGATGATGAGCATGTACGAAAGAAGATTTTTGCAGAAAAAGAAGAACTTATTGATAAATATATCAAAGCCGCTCAAACTGAATCCAAAAGCTTTAGTAAAACCTATGATTATTGGTCATATGAGTTGACAAATACAGAAACTGGTAAAATTTACCGTTCTGGTGATGTTTCTGAAAGTAGTGCCTATAAAATAAAGTATACTGATCGAAAACCGCTATATGCATGGAATATCAGTGATAATTTAAGAGATATTTTTTACCGTACAGAAACGTATGTGAATGTAGATGACCTTTACGAAACGACAGAATATACAGGTGTAATAGCTATCTCTAAAAAAGCAGTAATATCAGAAGATTTGATACAAGGAGGATACCAACAATTTCAACAGTTTCAGCGCAATCAATATACCCATTACTTTATTTGGATCACAAGTATTATAATGGCCGTCTTTGTATGGAGGGGGCGTAAGGACTTATTACAGATAGTTATGAGCATGAAGGAAAAAGATCTATTAACGAAGTATAAAATTGATGTTCAAATTATTCTTTTATTAATAACAGCCTTTATGTATTTCTTTTCAGCACAAGTTGTTTTTGAATCTATAGAATATAATTCAATATATAATAATAATTATGTCCGTTTTATACTCGATATTGCCTTTAAAATAGTTGTTTTAATGGTAATTGGTAGTGCTTTCTTCGTGCAATTAATTTGGTTGTATACAAGAGTAGATACTTTGAAAAAGCTAGAGGAGAATGTGAAATCGAGCTATTTATGGTCACTTGGGGATTCGTTGACTGACTTATTTATTAATCGTTCGATCGCATTACATTCAATTGTAATGCTAGCCGCAGCATTCTTTGGAGGAGGTAGCCTTGTCGCATTCATGACTGGAGTAGGGGGCTTTGCAGTCCTTGTGCTTGGTATTTGTATGCTTATAGGATTTCCTGCTATGATTGTTTTCCTATCAAGAATGGGTTATTTAAACCGTATTATGAAGGATACAAAGGATATGGCTGATGGGCGTTTAAATCGTGATGTAAAGGTAAAAGGGAAATCACCGCTTGCAGGTCATGCAGAAAACCTTAATCATTTACGAGAAGGTGTGCGTACGTCCATGCATGAGCAGGCTAAAAGTGAACGGTTAAAAACAGAGCTGATTACAAATGTGAGTCATGATTTACGTACTCCTTTAACCTCTATAATTACGTATACCGATTTACTGAAGAAGCCAAATATTACAGAGGAAGAACGGAAACAATACATTCATATACTGGATAAAAAGTCTGAACGTTTAAAAGTACTGATTGAAGACCTTTTTGAAGTATCGAAAATGGCAAGTGGTAATATTGAACTTCACCGCAGTCGAGTAGATTTAACACAGCTTATCCAGCAAGCTGTAGGGGAGCATAAAGAGGATTTAACACAGTCACAACTAGATTTACGAATGACCATGCCTCATGATCCAATCTTTGCATATGTGGATGGTCAAAAATGGTGGAGACTTATTGATAATTTAATTGTCAATGTTTTGAAGTATGCGCTAGAGGGAACGCGTGTTTATGTGACATTTAAGCGTACGGCAGATGGCGATGCTGAATTTACGGTGAAAAATGTAGCGAAGTATGAAATTAGTGAAGATGCTGAGGAATTATTTGAACGCTTTAAACGTGCAGATGCCTCACGTCATACAGAGGGCTCTGGGCTTGGATTAGCCATTGCACAATCCATTGTCGATTTACATGGAGCAAGAATGAGCATTGATGTAGATGGCGATTTATTTAAAGTAATCGTTCGAATTCCAGCAGTTTAATGGTAAAAAGGCGGCAAACTTCTGCCGCCTTTTTTATTATAGGCCTAAATTTTTGGCGATAATAACCTTCATGACTTCATTAGTACCAGCATAGATCGACATAACAGGTATATCTCTATATCTTCTAGCGATCTTATATTCCTCCATATAGCCATAGCCACCATGCAATTGCATGCATTGCGTTGCAAGGTCACGTGCATTTTCAGTAATCCAGTATTTTGCCATAGAAACTTTTGTCACAACATCATTCCCTGCGATATGCTCTTCAATCAAGGATTCTAAAAATGATTTACCAAGCTCGATTTTAGTAGCCATTTCAGCTATTTTAAATTGTGTATTTTGGAAGTCACCGATTGTTTTGCCAAAAGCCTGACGTGATTTCACATAGTCTAGCGTTAATGCAAGCATATCCTCAGCGGCTGTTTGTGCGGCAATCGCTACTGCTAATCGCTCTTGTTGCAGTTTTTCCATCATATAATGAAAGCCCTTGCCTTCTTCTCCAAGTAGGTTTTGAACAGGCACTCGACAATCTTCAAAATAGAGTTCAGCTGTATCTTGGGCATGCATACCAACTTTTTCGAGCTGTCTTCCTTTTGTAAAGCCAGGTGTACCCTCTTCAATAACAAGTAGGCTAATACCACGATGTTTTTTCTCAGCCTGTGGATTTGTTTTCACTGCGACAACCGCTAAGTTTGTATGGATGCCATTTGTTATAAAGGTTTTTTGACCATTTACGATATAATGATCCCCATCGCGAATGGCTGACGTTTTGATATTTGCCAAGTCTGAACCTGTACCAGGCTCCGTCATTGCAATAGCTGTTATATAGTCGCCTGTAACACATTTTGGCAGCCAACGAGATTTTTGTTCGTGTGTACCATATGCTTCGATATATGGGACAACAATATCATTATGCAGGCCAACCCCGATAAGACTTGAGCCTATACGTTCAAGCTCTTCTTGTATAATGACGCCAAAGCTGAAATCCAAGCCCAGTCCGCCATATTGTTCTTCTACTTGTGGGCAAAGATACCCCATATCACCAAGCTTACGCCAAAAAGAAAGCGGAATAAGATGATCCTTTTCCCACTGTGCATAATGCGGTTCAGCTTCTTCAGCTAAAAACTTACGAAAGGTTTTGCGAAATAACTCATGCTCTGTTGTTTCAAATTTATAACGTGTCATTTGAAATAGCACCCCTTTTTCCTCGTAAATACGCGAATTTGCTCGTTCATCTACTATGTTACTGGAAGAAATGTGAAAATAAAAGTGGTATTTAATATGTAAATGACGAAAATGTCATCTATATACAGTGAAATGTCATGTAAAACGAGAGTAACTAATGATATGAAAAGGTAAACTTAAATTTGTCATAGAATAAAGTGACAAGTTCCTACTTTCTCTAGAAGATTATTCAAGTGCTTTAAGCAATATGATTGTTAAGCATAATGATATAATCAATTAAATTATAGACAGAAAGTAGAGGACTTGGTTATGCCAAAAGTAATCGGTGGTGTTCTTTTAATTAGTATTTATAGTGCTTTGACTTTCTATTTAGGGTGGGGAGTAAAGCAGTGGCTTGTAGCAATGGGGTGGTTTCGTTTTCCGGTCTTATTTTGGATCGTGCTGTATATGGTTGCTTTTAGTATTATAATCGGAAGATTACACGAGTCATTACGAGTGTTTTCTGTAATCAGTAATTATTGGATGTTTATCTTTGAATATGGCATATTGCTATGTTTAGTTGCACAATTTATTATTTGGCTCACACCTTTTAAAAATGTGCAAATAATAGGTAGCGTAGCAGTAGCAATCCTATTCTTGTTAAGTATCATTGGCTCCTATTTAGCCTATTCACCAGTTGTTCGTCATTTAGAAATAACAATTGATAAACAAGATAGTGAGTTAAACACACTAAGAGCTGTTGTGGCATCTGATTTTCACTTAGGTGTTTTATCACATAAACGACATTTACAACGTTTTGTCAGTTTAGCTAATGAGGCACAACCAGATATCGTGTTGTTAGCTGGGGATATTGTGGACGATGACCCTAAATGGTTTGTTCAAGAGGGTATGGCAGATGTCATGAAACAATTAACATCTACATATGGAACCTATGGTATATTAGGTAACCATGAATATTATGGCAAAAAAATTCCTGAATTTATTAAGGAAATGGAAAATGCCAATGTGAAAATGCTCCTAGATGAAACAATTCTTATAGAAGATGCGTTTATATTAACAGGGCAAGAGGACAGAACGAATAAAGAAAGAAAACCACTTGAGGTACTAAAGCCTTCTGCTAATTTACCATGGCTTGTAATGAATCATACACCTGACGACTTGATCACGCCATCCGAAATGGGCGTTGATTTACATATGTCTGGTCATACACACAAGGGACAACTGTGGCCGAATCAGTATATAACAGCTCGTGTATTTGAACTGGATTATGGTTATAAGTTGAAGGAACAGATGCATACACTTGTTTCATCAGGCTATGGCTTCTGGGGCCCACCAATGCGAATTGGCAGTAGATCAGAGCTTTGGGTAGTAGATATAACATTTAAATAGTATGTGATAATCTAACAATCGGCTTCTTAGGTGAAATGGCAGTAGTATATAAAAACGTAGTATTTTATAATAAGTGGGTATTTGATTAAAAAAGGTAAGGTGACATGGTGGAAATTATAGAATTATTAAAAGCATTAATATTAGGCTTTGTCGAGGGTATGACAGAATTTGCACCAGTATCTTCTACGGGGCATATGATTATCGTGGATGATATGTGGTTAAAGACTGAGGAGTTTTTAGGGAAATATCCTGCCAACACATTTAAAATTGTTGTACAACTTGGTTCCATATTAGCGGTTATCGTAGTTATGTGGAAACGTATGCTAAGCTTAGTTGGTTTATATAAAATTGAAGGTCAAGCTAAGTCCATAAATGGCCGCTTTAACTTATTGCATGTTATTGTTGGTATGCTACCAGCAGTTGTCTTAGGTTTTGCATTCAAGGATTTTATTGACGACCATCTTTTTAAAGTAGAGCATGTTGTTTATGCACTCGTGGCAGGAGCAATTCTAATGATTGCTGCAGATAAGTTGGCACCGAGAAAACCAAAAGTAGATTCTTTAGATAAGATTTCTTATGGTTTAGCATTTAAGGTAGGGCTAGTACAATGCCTATCTCTATGGCCAGGTTTTTCTCGTTCAGGTGCAACGATTTCGGGTGGGGTACTATTTGGTATGAGTCACCGTGTTGCAGCTGATTTTACATTCATTATGGCTGTGCCAATCATGGCAGGAGCTAGCCTCGTATCCGTTTTGAAAAACTGGGATACTTTATCAATGGACTATTTTGGCTTCTATGCTGTAGGATTTATTAGTTCGTTCGTCTTTGCATTACTGTCCATTAAGTTCTTCTTAGCGCTTATTTCAAAGGTAAAATTAATGCCTTTTGCCATTTATCGTTTAGTTTTAGCCGCAGTTCTTTGCGTTATCATTTTCATGTAAACAATAAGTCACGCTTCTTCTTCAAGAAGCAGTGGCTTTTTTTGCGTTAAAATTATTGAATCATCCATCCATTTTTTCAATAAAGTGAAAGAAAATGAGTATAAAGAATCATTTTAATGCATAAATTAAAAGCGGATTATAATAATATTAGACAACATTTACCTACATATTGTTCATTTAACTGTTTTGAGATTATAATTGATACATAAAGTGTCTAATTATTTGTTGTTTTTTTATAAAAAGTAGGAATATAGACTTATTAAAATATATGATTAAATATATGAGGTGGAGAAAATGTTTCAACTTATTAATAGATCTAAGAAAAATACAATTGAAATAAGCAATGAAGCAACAATCGGTATTTTTATAGAGGATCCAGACCGTTTACTACAATTAAATCTTGTAGGGTTAAGTGTGCATGATCTTCAGCTAATTAATAGTTTAAAACCATATGTAGAAAGAAATGTAGTAGAAGTGGTAGCTGCATTTTATCATGCAATAGAAAGTGTTCCTTCCTTACAAAAGGTTATTCAATCACATAGCTCCAGCGAACGTTTAAGACAGACATTACGTCACCATATTATTGAAATGTTTGAGGGGCGAATAGATGAAGCCTTTTTAGAGAAGCGAAGACGTGTGGCAAAAATGCATGTAAAGATTAATTTATATCCGAAATGGTATTTAGCTGCTTTTCAAATACTTGAGAAATCACTTCGCAAAATAGTGTATGAACTACGATTACCAAAGGGCGAAGAAGAGAAGTTTTGTGATGCTATCAGTAAAATATGTAATTTTGAACAACAAATCGTTTTAGAAGAATACGATAGCTACGCAAGTATACTAATTGAAACACAACGCAATAATGTTAGGGACCATGTAAAGGATGTTATAGGCGGAATTTCTACACAATTAGAGGTTCAATCACAAACTACGACTGAAACAGTAACAGAACTTGTATATAGCGCCAAGCGTGTCAACGCTTCTTTGAAGGAAAGTATGTATGAGGCAGAATCAATGCAAAAAGTTTCTAGTGAAGGCTATAGTAAAATACTATCTATTAATGAGCAAACAGGGAAGATTCATTATAAGACCGTAGAAATGGGAAATATGGTGGAGCAATTAGATGCATCCTCTTCTAAAATAAATGCCGTTGTAGAAATTGTGAAAAGTATTTCTGGCCAAACAAATTTACTTGCGTTAAACTCTGCAATTGAGGCGGCACGTGCTGGTGAGCATGGTAAAGGATTTGCAGTTGTTGCAAACGAAGTACGCAAGCTTGCGGAGCAAACAAAAAGCTCTGTTGAGCAGATTGCTGAGTTAATCATGACGTCAAATGGTATCACAACACAAGTTGTACAAGCTATTCAGGACATACAGGAGCTTGTAAATAGTAGTATTGAACGTAATGCTGAATCCCTAAAAGCTTTTGATGCGATTTCTGGTTCTGTAGAAAATTCGATCTCAAATTTCCAAAAAGTTGATAATCAAGTATCTGAATTAGCTACTATTATTGAATCGATTGGTAAATCTTCGGAAGAGTTAGAGAGGGTGGCTAATCGCTTGAATACAACTATAAGAGAGTTTTAAAAGAAACATAGCTATGCATAACTATCTATGCATAGTTTTTTTGTATGTGAATTAGGATAAAAGGTCTTATTTTACGGATAAATCAACTAATAGGCTGATGAATTAGCTAATAACAAATTTTATAGAAAGAGGAAGATTACAAAACCCTAGAAAATGCTTGTTTTAAGTGTTACGCTATAGGCGAATTAGGGAATTGAGTAGAGGGGTGTTTGGAGCATGAAAAAGAAATTATTTATAACACGTAAGTTTCCTACACATATTGTTGAACTGCTACAGGAATTTTATGAAATCTCACAATGGGATGAGGAAGAAATTGTGATTCCACGTGAAAAATTGCTAGCAGCTGTCGCTGACTGTGAGGTACTGTGGGTAACGATAGCCGATCAAGTAGATGAAGAATTACTTTCGCATGCACCCAACTTAAAATTAGTGACGAATTTAGCAGTTGGATATAATAATATCGATGTGAAGGCTTTAAAAAAACGAGGCATTATGGCGACAAATACGCCTGGTGTTCTAACTAATACAACTGCTGATTTAGTATTTGGCTTACTGCTTGCAACTGCTCGTAGAATTCCAGAAAGTGAAAGATATTTACGTGAGGGTAACTGGAAAAGCTGGTATCCAATGCAACTGGTTGGCAAGGATGTTTCAGGAGCTACAATTGGCATTATTGGCATGGGGAGAATTGGCCAAGCCGTTGCTAGAAGAGCAAAAGGGTTTGATATGAAAATCTTGTATAATAATCGCAGACGTCGTCATGAAGCAGAAGAAATGTATGGCTTCCAGTATGTTTCGCTGGAGGATCTATTAAAGAAATCTGATTTTGTTGTGATTATGACACCTTATAATAGTGATACGGAAGGACTTATTGGTGCAAAGGAACTTGCTTTGATGAAAGAAGACGCGGTATTAATTAATGCCTCACGTGGTGGAATTATTGATGAGGATGCGCTGTACGATGTTCTGAAAAATGGGAAGCTTTGGGCTGCAGGACTAGATGTGTTTGAACAAGAGCCGATTGCGATGGATCATCCTTTATTAACACTTCCAAATGTAGTAGCTCTGCCACATATCGGTAGCGCATCATTAGAAACGAGAACGGCTATGCTAATGTTAAATGTAAAAGCCTTGACTGCTTATGGACAAGGAAAGGCAATATCCAATCGAATTGATTAAAAAGAGGAGCATATCGGTGAAAGATATGCTCCATTTTTTTATCTATTGAATAAATCGAATAAGCCGCCGATACCGCCTTCACCTTTAGATTGACCGCCTCCACCTTGCGAAATAGGTGCAGCTGCAAAGACACGACTGGCTAAACGGCTAAATGGTAATGATTGTACCCACACTGTTCCAGGGCCACGTAATGTAGCAAAGAAGATTCCTTCGCCTCCAAACAGGGCTGTTTTTACGCCTCCAACCATTTCAATATCGTAATCCACATTGGATGTCATTGCTACAAGACATCCTGTATCCACACGTAAAACTTCACCTGGTTGTAATGTTTTTTCGTGAATGGCTCCTCCTGCATGAACAAACGCCATGCCGTCACCTTCTAGCTTTTGCATAATGAAGCCTTCACCACCGAAGAAGCCTACTCCAATTTTTTTCTGAAATTCAACGCCAACAGAGACCCCTTTAGCAGCAGCTAAGAATGCATCTTTTTGACAGATAATTTTACCGTTTAATTGGCTTAAATCCATCGGAATAATCTTCCCTGGGTATGGTGATGCGAAATAAACATGCTTCTTACCTGAGCCAACGTTTGTGAATGTTGTCATGAATAAGCTCTCACCTGTTATTAGGCGTTTTCCGGCACCTAATAATTTACCCATTAGACCACTTTGTGAGCCACCTCGTGAGCCGTCACCAAAAATAGTTTCCATATGGATCGAATCATCCATCATCATTAACGCTCCTGCTTCTGCAACCACTGTTTCCTGAGGGTCAAGCTCAACTTGCACATATTGCATGTCGTCACCAAATAACTTGTAGTCAATTTCATGATTATTCATAAAGGGATTCCTCCAAAAATAAATTTAATGGTATTGTATACGATTATAAGCTACATTGGTTTCAATAGAAAATTAAATATTTTAGAAAAAAAGGGAATTAGTTAGAAAATGTCGAATATAAAAAACTAGAATGTGTATTATTTATTTTCATTTAACTAAGGGTATTGTGAATATACATAACCTTAAGAGGCTTCTAAAATTAGAAGTCATCCTTTATATTGAGGTAAGGAAGTTAAGTGGAAATAAAGTCTCAGGCAGTTGTCACCGATTATTATGGAAATGCTAGTATTACAGGGTGTGGTGTATATTGAAAATTCGGAATTTTGACATATTTTATCTCCATTCACTCCAAGATTCCTAATGAGACATTTATTCTTTTGGTGGGAGCAATTATTGATTGTATGGAGATAAAGCCACTGGTAACTGTCACGAATAGTGCAACGTGCAAGCACATTCCACTGTTTCGGACGCAATTATCCAAAGGCGAAATGGATTCTGGTTAAATTCATAGACTTATACCTATGGGATACGACTGGTACAACAGCTGAGGCATCATAGAGTATTTCAGGGGGTGTATGTAGTGGAGATTAAAAACTATATCGGTGGTAAATGGATCACACATTCACATTTACAAAGTATAGCAGTGACGAACCCTGCAAACGGTGAGCAGCTTGCTACCATTCCACGTTCTACTTCGAATGAGGTAGGCGAGGCTGTAGCTGTTGCTAAACAAGCACAAAAGAGCTGGGCACTTATACCAGCACCAAAACGTGCAGATTATTTATATGCCATCGGTCAAAAAATGAAAGAGAAAAAAGAACATTTGGCGACCGTTTTAACAAAAGAGATGGGCAAGGTCATTGAAGAGGCTAGAGGAGAAGTCCAAGAAGGAATTGATATGGCATACTATATGGCTGGTGAAGGACGTAGATTATTTGGTGAAACAACACCGTCTGAGCTTGCCAATAAATTTGCTATGAGTGTAAGGGCACCTATAGGCGTTGTAGCACTCATTACACCTTGGAATTTCCCTGTTGCTATCGCCACGTGGAAGTCATTTCCTGCCATTGTTGCAGGGAATACATTCATTTGGAAACCGTCTAATGAGACTCCAATGATGGCCTATGAAATGGGTAAAATTTTTGAGGAAGTAGGCTTACCAGATGGTGTTGCTAATATCGTATTTGGTACAGGACCTACAGTTGGCACAGCATTAATTGAACACCCTGACGTCAAGGTTATTTCGTTTACAGGTTCTACAACAACCGGCAGTAAAGTAGCTGAGCTTGGCGGGAAGCATTTGAAAAAGGTTTCTTTAGAGATGGGTGGCAAAAATGCTGTTATTGTCATGAATGATGCTGATTTACAGCTAGCTACAGAAGGGATTTTATGGAGCGCATTTGGTACTGCTGGGCAAAGGTGTACAGCATGTAGCCGAGTCATTGTGCATAAAGATGTAAAAGAACAATTAGAGAAACGTCTCTTAGATGAAATGCAAAAGCTCACAATTGGGGATGGTCTAGACGAGGGAGTAAAAATCGGGCCAGTGATTAATAAAGCAGCATTGGAAAAAATTAATCACTATGTACAAATAGGTAAACAAGAGGGTGCTACATTATTAGCAGGTGGCAGGATACTAAATGAACCACCTTATGATAAGGGGTTCTATTATGAGCCAACATTGTTTACGAATGTGAAGCCTGACATGATTATTGCCCAAGAAGAAATCTTTGGTCCAGTCGTATCTCTAATTGAAGTGGCAAGTTTGGAAGAAGCAATTGAAGTAAATAATGGTGTGAAATTTGGCTTATCTAGCTCAATATTCTCACAGGATGTCAATACAATTTTCCGCGCACAACGTGATTTAGACACAGGTATCGTTTATGTAAATGCTGGCACAACAGGTGCTGAAATCCATTTGCCATTTGGAGGTACTAAAGGGACAGGAAATGGGCACCGTGATTCAGGTGTAGCAGCCCTAGATGTATACACAGAGTGGAAAAGTATTTATGTAGACTACAGCGGTAAATTACAAAGAGCACAAATCGATACAGAGTAACAGATCAACGAAAGGGGATGTTCTTGATGAAAGTTGTTGTATTAGGTGCAGGTTTAATGGGGAAAGAGGTAGCTCGTGATTTAATAAAAAACGATAAAGTGGAGCGTGTGTATTTAGGTGATATCGACGTGAAAGTTGCACAGGACTTTGTAGATACGCTAGATACAAATAAGGTAGAAGTGGTAGAGCTACACGCAGAACGTGACGATTCATTAATGAACGTTATTTCGAAGGGTGATGTTGCCGTCAATGCATTGTTTTATTCGTTCAATGAACGAGTAGCAAGAGCAGCTATTGAGGCAGGTGTCCATTCTGTTGATTTAGGTGGTCATATTGGTGGCGTTACAGAGAAGATATTAGATTTACATGAGGAAGCAAAGGCGAAGGGTGTTACAATTATCCCTGATTTAGGTGTTGCTCCTGGCATGGTCAATATTCTTGCGGGCTATGGTGCTTCAAAATTAGATGAAGTAGAATCTATTAAACTATTTGTTGGTGGTATTCCAACTGAGCCAAAACCTCCGCTTCATTATACACGCGTATTTTCTTTAGATGGCGTATTCGATCATTATACTGAGCCTTCAAAAACGATTCAGAAGGGCAAGCTTGAAGAAGTTCCATCCCTATCAGGCGTTGAACCTATTTATTTTGATGATTTCGGTGTGCTTGAGGCATTTTATACATCTGGTGGTATCTCCACATTGTATAAGACATTCCCGAATGTCCGCACATTAGAATATAAAACCATCCGTTATAAAGGCCATGCTGAGAAATTTAAACTTTTAGCAGACTTAGGCTTCCTTGATTCTGCGAATAAGGTAGAAGTGGATAATCAAGAAGTGCCTGTTCGTGCAGTTGTACGAGAGGCACTCAAAAAGAAACTTGAATTGGGCACAAAACCTGATGCTGTATTGTTACGTGTTATTGTAGCGGGTGAAAAGGCCCAACAGCAGGTGACATATGAATATGAAATGGTTGTACGGAAAGACATGACAATTAATGAAACAGCTATGGCACGTGCTACCGCTAATACGATATCAGTTGTTGCTCAAATGATTGGTGCCGGTGCTATTACAGAGCATGGTGTATTCCCGCCTGAAGCAATCGTGCCAGGTGATACGTATATTGAAGAGATGGCTAAACGAGGTGTGGTCATTAAAGAGACATCACACAAGTCTGCTATGATTGTGAAATGGTAGGTGCTAACCATGAACTTTGAAATGTCCACTGAGCAGGAAATGCTAAGAAAAACAGTAAGACAGTTTGTTGATGAGGAAATCATTCCCTATATTGCGAAATGGGATGCTGAAGGTGGCTTTGATGCTAATATTTGGTCCAGACTGGCTGAGCTTGGCTTAATGGGGGTTTGTGTTCCTGAACAATACGGAGGTAGTGGCATGGATTATAATGCACTTGCTATCGTATGTGAGGAGCTTGAACGGGGAGATACGGCATTTCGCACAGCCGTATCTGTCCATACAGGTTTAAATAGCATGACCCTAATGCAGTGGGGGACTGAAGAGCAAAAGCAGCGATACCTTGTTCCACAAGCTAAAGGTGTACGAATTGGAGCTTTTGGTCTCACAGAGCCAGGGGCTGGGTCTGATGTAGCTGCCATGTCAACAACTGCTGTACGTGATGGTAATCATTATATCCTCAATGGGCAAAAAACGTGGATCTCCTTATGTGATATTGCAGACCACTTTATCGTATTTGCCTATACTGACAAATCGAAGAAACATCATGGGATTAGTGCGTTTATTGTAGAACGTTCCATGGCTGGCTTTACATCTAAAGCGATTAAAGGAAAATATGGTATTCGTGCTGGTAATACAGGTGAGCTCTTTTTTGAAGATTTACGCGTGCCAATTGAAAACCGACTAGGTGAAGAGGGCGAGGGCTTCAAAATTGCCATGTCTGCGCTAGATAATGGTCGATTTACAGTAGCGGCAGGTGCTGTTGGTTTGATCCAAGCTTGCATAGAGGCTAGTGTGAAGTACTGTCATGAACGGGAAACATTTGGCAAACCTATTGGTGAGCACCAGCTTGTAGGACGAATGATAGCTAATATGGAAGCAGGCTATCAAATGAGTCGTCTCCTTGTCTATCGTGTAGGAGAATTGAAAAATAAAGGTGTTCGAAATACTCGAGAGACATCATTGGCAAAATGGCAATCTTGTGATTTTGCCAATAAGGCTGCGGATGATGCGGTACAGATTCATGGAGCCTATGGCTATTCAGACGAGTATCCAGTTGCCCGTTATTTAAGAAACTCCAAAGCACCAGTTATTTATGAAGGGACTCGCGAAATTCATACTATTATGCAGGCGGATTATGTATTGGGAAGACGCCAAGATAAGCCTTTAAAAAATATGTTGCCTAAATGGCCATTTGAAGAATAAACGAGAGGGAAGTGTTTCCCTTTCGTTTTTTGTAGTGCCTTAACTTAGAAAATTTCAGAAAAATGTAACTTTCCTCTTTTTTACTAGTCTAATTAATAAACAAGTATATGAAGGAGAGGAAAAATGATGAAAAGTAAATGGTTCGCAATTATGCTGATAATTGTTCTAGCTATCGTGCCTGGAATTTTTACATGGATAGTGAATACAGATGTGACGGCAAAGGCGGCTAGCGCAAGTATGGCAACACAAAACTGGCAAGCATCTTTTTCAGTTGCTTTAAAGAAAAACAAAATAACTGAGGAATATGTCTATATCACTACGGAAAAAGGACGCAAAGTACCTGCAACAATTGAATTGTTGGAAGATCAAAAAACGATAGTGGTGAAAAAGTTAGCACCAGGTAATTATCAATTGCATGTAAAAAAGGAGGCCTTTGCACAAGGCGGACTGAATGTAGCTTCACAGACAATTCCATTTACAATTATCGAGACATTAACAGCCGTTAAATCGGAGAACGAGTTACAGCAGTATTTTAAAAAGTTGTTAACAACTCAAAGAGTAGAAATTAGAGAAGAAGAGAGCTTACAAAGTACAGCAAGTGAAGATAAAGCAACTGCTAATAATGAGTCTACAACTAATAATCAAGTAGAGGGGGTAGAAGAGGGAGACATTGTAGTTGTAAAAGATGGCTTTATTTACACTGCAAAAGATCAGAGCATTACAGTTGTGAATGCTAAAGATCCTAAGAATTTAAAGATGGCTACAAATATAAAATTAAAACATTCCCAATATATTTCTAAGCTTGCGCTATATGACAATCTATTAATTGCCATCGGGGATCAATATATTGAAAAAGCTGGAACAGCTATGGTAACAGCCTCAATTTATGATATTTCCAATCCAAGCAATCCAAAGCATGTACGTGATGTTGGGCAGGAAGGCTTCTTGCAGGATATTCGCATAACAAAAGACACATTATATTTAATTGGTAATATGTATCCTAATTATTGGATGCTACAAGAAGACAAGAAAACCGATTTAAAGCCTAAAACATTTGATAGTATAGCAGGAACAGAGTACAAAAGTCTGCCTTTAGAAAAAATCTCAATCTTACCAAATACGATGGATGGTACCTATAGTTTAATTACAGCTGTCGATTTAAAAAATGGAGCTAAGACAACGGCCAATACGAAAGGGTACTTAGGTGGAAGTAGTGGTCTTTATATGTCAGAGAATGCCCTGTATTTAACGACACCAATGTATGAAAGTAATATTGATGTTTCATCAGAAAAGCGCGCCATGGATATGATTTGGTTACCGAGGTCAGCCGACACTCAAATTTTCAAGTGGAATGTAGATGGAACGACTTTGAACTTTGTCGGAAGTACGGAAGTAAAGGGAACTGTGTTAAATCAGTATTCAATGGATGAATATAAGGGGAACTTCCGAATCTTTACAACAGAAGGTAATACGTGGAATGAGAAAAGTACTTCCTATAACCATCTCTTTATTTTGGATGAACATTTGAAAACGCTTGGTTCAGTAAAAGATATGGCGCCTGGAGAAAAGATATATTCAGCTAGATTTATGGGAGAAAAAGCATATGTGGTGACATTTAAACAAGTGGATCCACTATTTGTCATTGATGTAGCGAATCCGAAAAAGCCTGCTGTACTAGGGGAATTGAAGATTCCTGGCTTCAGTAATTACCTGCATCCATTAGATGATACGCATTTAATTGGTATTGGTTATGATACGGAGCAACGCTATGATTCGTATACGAAACGTAATTTTACTGTGACAACCAATATGAAGATGTCCCTATTCGATGTATCAGACTTCCGAAATCCAAAAGAGCAATCAACCGTAAAAATTGGTGGGAAAGGTTCTTCCTCTGAAGTGCAATACAATCCTAAAGCGCTATTCCGCAATAAGGAATTCAACTATTTTGGCTTCCCTGTAGTACTGTATGAGGCAGGTAAGGGAGACGAAGTTGTCTATCAAGGTCATGGTGCTCAAATTTATGAGATTACTGCAGAGAAAGGAATTGTATTGAAAGGAAATATAATCAATCGTAATAATAATGAGTCCTATGAAAGTTGGGAGCAGGTTGTACAACGCGTTGTCTATATAGATGATACGCTATATACAATAGCACGTAACGAAGTAAAGAGCTATCAGTTAAGTGACTTCAAGCCTTTAGATACACTAACAATAAAATAATAAGAAAAACAAAACAGTCAATTGAAAGGTATCAAGTAGCCTTCTACTCTAATCCTGTTATCTTTTTAGCAACGGTTTTCAACGATAGTGAAGGTGTTCATTATTCTTTATGAAGAGATGTTGTCACCCATCACTTCTCTGCATTGAAAATAAGAGTTTATTCACGCTAAGAATACAGATAATGGGCTATTTGATCACTATGCTACTATGAAAAGGAAAGTCTTTTGCAGAATGGTTCATTGGAGTGGAGCCAGCGTCACTCCTAGGGGTAGCGTCACAGATGAGACCCTGGAGTGAACGTAAGTGAGTGAAGCGGCTCATCGGACGCCCCCTGTAAAGGACGCTGGCGGAACGGAAATCAACCTCTCACCTTGCAAAGTTGCTTTTTCTACCGTTGACATCATCTTTTTTCAACAAAAAGGAAAGTCCAATGAATATCGAAATTCATTGGACTTTTCTTTGTAAATACTATTGGCGATATGGCAGTATTTCGGATACAGTCACAAATTCATAGCCCTGCTCTTGTAAATAGGAGAGAACAGCGTCAAGTCCGTCTGCAGTAGATTGATGAATATCATGCATTAAGACAATGGCATTATTGTGTAAATTATTTTTCACGTGTGGTAATAGCTGCTGTGCATTTCGATGTTTCCAATCCAATGTGTCGATTGACCATAGCACTACAGGGATAGGAATCTCAGCATTAATGGTGTCATTAGTTGCACCGTATGGTGGTCTAAAAACTGTGGCACCTTGATTGATTGCCTTCTCAATTTCAGTGGCAGTAGTGTTATATTCTTTCATCACTTGTTCCTGCGTAAGCTTTGTTAAGACAGGGTGGTTCCACGAATGGTTTCCAATTTCATGACCGCGCGCAAGAACATCCTTTACGATGTCAGGATAGTATTGTACACGACTACCGAGCATGAAGAAAGTAGCCTTTGCGTGATACTTATCAAGAATATTTAAAATTTGCTCCGTCACTTTTGGATGTGGACCATCATCAAATGTTAAAGCAATACGTTTTTTATTCGGATCACCAGTTGGTGGTGGATTAACTGGTTTTACATTTTCCATTGCGATTTGAAATTCGGAGGCTAACAATGGGTTAATAAGCGAAAGGGGTAGTTTCACTATTGGGGTACCTGCTGCTCCACTAGCAATCTCATATTCATCGAAATAGATTTGTAATGAATCGTCAACAATAGCAAAGCGATTGAAGTTAGACCATTTTGGTTCTGTAGCTTTTAATAATTCATCGTTGAAAAGCTCATCCTTTAATTGGAGGTTTTTTTGCAAATCTTTTCGGACGTTTACAGCCAACGTAGATAAGTTATTCTCATCATTTTGTAAGAGCGTTTGGATCGTAACTTGTTCGCCCGTTTCGTTGTTAATGAAGAATGTTTTTGTGGAGACTTCGTGATTTGCTCCACCTACATATAGCATTTTTGTTAGCACAAAGGAATAGTAATGCTCTCGGTATGGAAAAGTTTCAAGACTAATATTTAATTCACCCATAGCTTCTTTATCTTTATTTTTCTTCATCGATGTTAGATAGTTTTCTTTTGAATCCGATATGTACTGTAATACGGCATCATTAAAAACCTCGTTATCTGTTTGCGGGTAATGAATAGCAAATGGTGTTCGTTTGTCATTTGAAACGTCTGTAACAATACGTATGCCTGGAAACGCAGAACTTTCGGTCGATAAATGACTATTCACCGATTCCGTCTCGGATTCTTTTGAAGCACTAATCTTTTGAAACTTGAAGTCATCCTTTGAAAGGATAATAAAAAGTATAATAGTTGTTAAGGTCACAATAAGGCTTAGTAATAAGAAATCAATTATTGGACCGCGTCTTTTTCTGCGTTCCTGCATGGTTTTGGATACGCTCCCCTCTTTTTTATTTTCTATACAATCAGACGTGCCAGTCATTAAAAAAGTTATACAAATCTAGAATCTTTTTATGTATCTTTGTGGAAATTTATTAAGATCACTTTTTCTTCAAGAATCAGCGAATTAATTGTAGTTGTACTTCTATTTAAGAGGTTGTAAAATACCTACTAAAATAGAAAAAACACATGCGTAATATTAGTGTAACTGTAAAAATAAATTGAAAGATAATCCATTGCTTATGAAAAATTTTCAGTTGAGTTTTTATTGGCAGTTCGTTAATATTGGCAAGGAACCTTTTGAAGGAGGCAGATAGCTGCAATGGTCTTACAAGATGCGGATAATGAACTTACGATTGACTGTTTGTTGCTTGCAGGACGCATTATGATTGAAAGTGGTGCAGAAACATACCGCGTAGAGGATACGATGCTGCGTATGGCACATTCTCAAAATATGCCAAATGCTCAATGTTATGCCACACCAACTGGCATCATTTTTTCGTTAGGCAAGACACAGCCAACAAGAATTACATCAATTCCCAGTAGGGTTACAGATTTGCAAAAAATCGCCTTGGTAAATTCAGTATCTCGTAGACTCACATCTCAAATCATAACATTAGAAGAAGCTTATGACGAGTTAAAGTCGATACAAAAAACAAATTATTTTTTACCAACTTATTTGCAAGTTTTGGCAGCTGCGCTTGCTAGTGGTTGTTTCCTTATTATGTTTAAGGGAGGATGGTCGGATTTTCCGATAGCTTTTTTAGCAGGCGGGCTAGGTTTCCTAGTACTTGTAATCATTAATCATTTAACAAGGGTAAAGTTTTTTTCTGAATTTACAGCATCACTCGTCCTCGGCTTTGTTGCCTTCTTTGCAGTAAAGTATGGTTATGGTACTGAACTTGATAAAATTATTATTAGTTCCGTCATGCCACTCGTACCAGGTATCTTGATTACAAATGCTGTTCGTGATTTAATGGCAGGTCATTTTATGTCAGGGATGGCAAAGGGAGTAGAGGCCTTTTTAACAGCCTTTGCTATTGGTGCAGCAATTGCCGTCACACTAGGATTTTAGGAGGCGGACAAAATGCAGATGATGGACATTATTATACAATTAATAGTTAGTTTTTTTGCGACAGCTGGGATTGCCATTATTTTTAATGTTCCTAGAAAAACACTACTTCATTGCGGACTCGTTGGGGTAATTGGCTGGATTATATACTATGTTCTAACAGAGCAAGGGATGGATGTTGTCAAAGCTTCTTTCTTTGGCTCATTTGTTATTGCCATTGTTGCTCATTTATATGCCCGACGCTTTAAAATACCCATGATTATTTTCATTGTTGGTGGAATTATACCATTAGTGCCAGGGGGCATGGCTTATAATGCAATGAGAAATGTGGTAGAAGATGATTACTTACAAGGCCTGCAATATGGCTTAAAGGCATTTTTAATTACAGGTGCTATTGTGATTGGACTAGTTTTTGCAGAAGTAATTATTCAACTCATATTCCGCTCAGTTCGTTCAAGTAAAGTAAAATTACAAAAGGTTTATAAAAAATAGAAGGAGGCTGCGTGTAAAATAAACGCAGCCTCCTTCTTCATTTATTATTGTTTAGTCAGTAATAGTTCAATCTCTTCAGGTGTAACAGGTTTGCTAATATAATAGCCCTGAATGGCATCGCAGCCGTAAGTGATTAATAGATCTGCTTGTTCAGCTGTTTCTACACCTTCAGCGACTACTTTCAATTCCATGGATTTACCTAGTTGTACCATACCATTCATAAGCTTTTGGCTCTTTTCGGATTTCAAGAGTGAATTTGTAAACGTTTGATCGATTTTTAATGTACTTATTGGTAAAATTTGCATATATCTAAATGAGCCGTAGCCAGTACCGAAATCATCTAAAACAAAGGAAATGCCTTCGTTTTCAAGCTTACGCATTTGCTGTGCAATAGACGTTGCGGCTTCAGCTTCTAAAGCAAATTTTTCAGTAATCTCAATTTGTAATAGATTCGCTGGACAACCTGTTTTTGTAATCATTTCAAGTATAGATTTTGCCATATTCTTATCACGGAATTCGCGTACAGAAGAGTTAATAGATACTTTTAAATCATAGCCTGCCTTTTTCCAAAGTAAGGCTTGTTCACAAGCCTTTTCCAGCATGAAGGACCCAATATTATTAATTAAACCTGTTTCTTCAGCGATAGGAATTAACTCATCAGGCGTTACGACACCTATTACCTCATCTTCCCAACGTACAAGTGCTTCAACAGCAGTAACTTTTCCAGAATACACGTCGATTTGTGGCTGATAGAGTACCTTCAAGTTCTTTTGGTCAAGTGCTTGGAGTAAGCGCTTTTCAATTAATGCTTTACGATTTAAAGCTTTATGTGTTGCTGTTGATAAAGAAACAATTTTATCTCCGCCAGCCTCACGTACTGTTGAAATAGTAGCAATGGATGCCTTCATAAGCTGTGAGAATGTTGATTGATCCTCAGGATATCTAGTTATGCCGCCACTAATAGAAATTGGTACAGCAATATTGTCGCTATAAATCGGATGTTGTTGTAAGTAAGATAAAAAGCCTTGAATAAACCATTCACTTAAAGGCGTGATGACAACAAAATCATTTTCATTTATACGAGCCATCGTGCTATCTTGGAAATACATTTTTATACGATTTGTAAATTCAACAATCAGGCTTTGATCGATTTGTTGATCATGTAATTCTTTAAGTGTATAAAATTTATCAATACTTAGATAAACAAATGAAAAGTGTCTCTCATCGTCAATCATATTGGTGATTACTTTTTCAAGTCGATGTGCATTCATCAAACCAGTTTCTGTATCGATGTAAGCAATTTTTTCAAGTTGGTGTTGAATCGTTTTTGATTTCGTTACATCCTTTTCAATTAGGATAAATTGTTGTTCATTTGTTTCAAGATTAACGAGGGGGATAGCCGTTAGTAGCACCCAATAGGATTGCCCCGTTTTTGTGATTTTTTCAACTTCTCCCTGCCATGTATGACCATTATTTAAATTACGCCAGATCGTATGTGTTATTTTTTCACTCACTTCATTATCAGGGAACAGTTGCCAAAAGGTTTTGCCGATAACACGCTTTGGTGTCCATTGGCTTGTTTTTAGAAATTCATTATTACATTCCAAGATAAATCCATCGTGATCGAGTGTAACAGTCATAAAGGTCGCATCTAAACCTTGCTTAAGATTTACAAAGGTATTGCATTGAGAGATAGCCTGCGTCATTAATTCTGGTAGCATAAAAATCAATAGAATAAAACGCTCTCCCTCATCTGTAAAAGGTTTAGCTAGCAGAGCGGTTGTTATTTCTACATTTGAAGTTGTGTGTACTTGAATTTTTTCTAGATACGTACTGTCCTCATTTTGTAAAATAGATTGAAATGTTTCGACAGGAAGCTGACGCAGTAGATTTTCGTGTATAGATGGAGTAGTATTTCCTTTAATATCATTAGCTAATAAGCCAATCAGATGTTCAGCATTCTTTCCCCAGACTGTTGCTTGTCCATCTTGATTAATGATAATTGCAGGAAAAGGAAGTGAATTTAAATAATGTTCATCAATCGTAAATGATTTATGCATATGACTCATGATTATTCGATCTCCTTGGGTAATCAATATATACTAATATTATAGATAATAATCGGGAATTAGTCATTATGAATATATTTGTAAATATTTGATAGTAAAAAATAATAGGACTTTTCTAGTGAAATACAAGAAATGATTTGAAGAAAAGTAACAATTTTTAGTACGTATATAGGAAGCAGGATTGGTATGAAACGTTTAAAAGGAATAATATTTATCGTCTCAGGTGCTATGTTATGGGGAGCAACTGGCCCTTTAATGGAGTGGTTGCTTAATCATACACCTTTGACAGTATCCTTTATGTTAACAATTCGTTTATCGGTTGCAGGTATATTACTACTTACATATTTATTGTTAACAGGAAAAAATATTTTTGGAATTTGGCAGCACAAGCTATGGGGGAGGCAACTCATCGTTTTTGGTATTGCAGGTATGCTTGGTGTACAATTTGCATTTGTTGCTGCAATTAATGAAAGTAATGCTGTGCTTGCTACCTTACTACAGTTTTTAGCGCCAATATTTGTTGTCGCGTATGTCTCTCTTAGTTTAAAGAAATGGCCACCAAAATATCAAGTGTTAGGTATTATTGGTACCCTTATAGGGTTATTTCTGTTACTAACGAATGCATCATTTGAAAGTTTGCTTATTAGTTCAAAAGCCTTGTTATGGGGAATAGGAGTAGGCTTAACATTTGCATTTTACACCTTGTATCCTGCACGCTTAATGAAGGAGTGGAGTGTGCTTTTAGTAGTGGGCTGGGGGATGCTGGTGGGTGGCTTCACTTTAGGCTTAGTAAGCCGTGTTTGGCAGCAGTCCACTCAATGGGTTGTTCTAGTAGATTTTAAAATTTTAATGTTATTAGTTGCTTTAATATTTTTTGGAACAGTAGCTTTTATATTATTTTTAAGTAGCATGAAATACATTACAGCAGTTGAAACGAGCATTCTTTCTAGTATTGAGCCATTAACAGCAATGGTTATTTCTGTTATTATTTTCGGTACTTCTTTAGGTTTTTGGCAACTAATAGGAGTATTCGTTATGCTTGTTTGTGTAACGTGGCTTTCAATAGCGGGAGAGAAAGCATAAATATACTATAGTGTTAGTAGTTTTTGACTATCTTTAAATTTTATCTACCAACAAGGGGGAAAGAATATGAAAGAAGTTTTTTCCTATGTAAAGCCATATAAATGGACAGCTATTTTTGCTTTATGTTTAATGCTTTTAGAGTTATTTGTTGAGCTTGTGCAGCCACTCATTATGGCAAAAATAATCGACGAGGGAGTAAGGGCACAAAATCAAGGAATGGTTTTGCAATGGGGGGCTGTTTTACTTGGGCTATCTTTCGTTGCCTTTCTGGCGGGCATTATCAATTCTTATTTTTCTTCCCATACAGCTCAAAGCTTTTCGTATGATCTTCGAAATGCCATGTTTGCTAGGATTCAATCCTTTACGCTAGCAACCTATCAAAAATTCTCCACTGCATCGCTTATTACTCGATTAACAAATGATGTCACACAAGTACAAACGGTGCTGTTTATGAGCTTGCGTATTATGCTTCGAGCGCCACTTGCTGTGATAGGAAGCATTATTATGGCTTTTGTCGTAAATCCGAAATTAGCATTATTTTTAGTTATAGGTGCACCCATCATTTTTATTTTTCTTCTTTTTATGGTGGCAAAAGGTGTGACTTATTTTGGGCGTGTACAAAAGAGGGTGGATCGTTTAAACAGAGTTTTACAGGAGAATTTACAGGCGATACGATTAGTAAAGGCTTACTTAAGAGGGGCATATGAAGCTACACGCTTTGATGAAGTTGCATCACGGTTAAAGGTTGATACTGTGAAGGCCTTACGCATAATGGAATATATTATGCCTGTTCTTTTGTTCATTATGAATATGAGCCTGCTAGCAGTTTTATGGTTTGGTACAAAACAAATTGCTACAGGAACAACGCCACTTGGTGATATTGTGGCTATTGTGAATTATGCAATGCGTATGACAGGCTCATTTTCAATGTTCGCTTTTATTATTATCTTCTATGCACGTGCGAAGGCATCTGCAGAACGTATGGCTGAAATCCTTTCCATTGAAAATGAGGTTGAAGATACGTCCCTTTTAGAAGAAGTAGATCATGCAACACAATATGGAGAATTAACCTTTGACCATGTTAGTTTTACTTATCCAGGAGGAGATGTTCCTGTTCTGTCAGATGTAAGCTTTCAAGTTAAGTCTGGCGAGAAACTAGCGATCATGGGGGCAACTGGTGCAGGGAAATCAACATTATTACAGCTCATTCCTCGGTTCTATGAAGTAACGCAAGGCCGAATACTTGTGGAAGGTCAGGATGTTCAACATTGGGATTTACAAGAGTTGCGGGAAGTGATTGGCTATGTCCCTCAGCAGTCATTGTTATTTACAGGAAGTATTGCAGATAATGTGCGTTGGGGAGATACACAGGCTAAAATGGATGCTGTATTACAGGCTACAATGCAAGCGCAAATTCATGCATCTGTTGAAGATTTTCCAAATGGTTATGATACAAAGGTTGGGCAAAAAGGTGTTAATTTATCGGGGGGGCAAAAACAGAGGTTATCTATAGCTAGAGCTCTTTTGAGAAAAGGACATATTTTAATGCTTGATGATAGCACTAGTGCTTTAGATGTTAAAACTGAACAGTCTTTGTGGGAGGCACTGAGTGACGAAAAAGCAACGATGCTTGTTGTGACGCAAAAAATACGTACAGCTAAAGGTGCGGATCGCATTCTACTGATTGATGCTGGAAAAGTAGTTGCTTATGGTACACATGAAGAGCTATTAGAGACTTCCTCGCTTTATAAAAAAATAGCTATCTCTCAACAGGAGGTGGAGGATTAAAATGGGATTTTTCCAGAAACCTTTTGGCTATGAACCGCTTTTGACAAAAGATGATCTGAAACAGGCTGTGAAGAAAAAGAAGGGGCCACGTGCAGCTGATTGGAAAAGTACATTGCTGCGGTTATGGAAAATTGTCGACGAACAACGTGCACTGCTCATTGTGGTGCTCTTATTAGTGATGATTAGCTCCATATTAGCTTTAGTTGGCCCTTATGTAATCGGTCAAATGATTGATCACTATGTTATGCATGGCAAGCTTTCAGGCTTAGGTAAGGGGATTGGCTTATTAATTGGTATTTATGTGTTATTAGCTGTTTCACTTTTCCTACAAAACTATTGGATGATTGGCATCGCCCAGCAAACGATCTATAGATTAAGGACAAGTGTATTCACTCATTTTCAAAGACTGCCAGTGGCATTCTTTGATCGTCGTCAGCATGGCGAATTGATGAGTAGAATGACGAATGATATTGAAGCTGTCAGCTCAACATTGAACAGTTCCTTTATTCAGGTATTTTCAAGTGTACTTACGCTTGGGGGAACCGTCATTATTATGCTCAGTTTAAGCCCATTGCTGACAGTTCTGACGATGATCATTATTCCAATGATGTTTTGGGCGATGCGATGGATTACACGTCGTACAGCACCACTGTTTAAAGAACAGCAGGCAGCTATTGGCGCTTTAAATGGGATGATAGAAGAAACAATTTCAGGACAGCGGATTGTGAAGGCATTTTCACAAGAGGAGCGAATGAAAACAGAATTTCGTGAAAAAAGTTTGCGCTTAAAAAGAACTGGTTTTTGGGCACAGACATACTCAGGTTATATTCCTAAAGTTATGAACTTCTTAAATAATATGAGCTTTACCATTGTAGCAGGTGTAGGAGGAGTCCTTGCGTTATATGGACATGTATCGATAGGGGTAATTGTTATATTCACTGAATATGCACGACAATTTACACGTCCTTTAAATGATTTAGCAAACCAGTTTAATACGGTACTGTCAGCTATTGCTGGTGCAGAACGTGTATTTGCCTTGCTTGATGAACAACCAGAGGCAGAAAATGTGTCAGCACAAAAGCATCAACTATTGGGACATGTAACGTTTAAAAAGGTGTACTTTAAATATCAACTAGAAGAAGAAGGGTACACACTAAAAAATGTAAACTTTAAAGTGGAACCTGGTCAAACGGTAGCCCTTGTTGGTGCAACTGGGGCTGGTAAAACGACAATCCTTCAACTTATTGCAAGATTTTATGACGTCTCAAAGGGAGAGGTATTATTTGATGGTATAAATGTACAGCAAATTGATCGACAATCCCTTCGTTCACAGATGGCTTTTGTCTTACAGGATCCATTTTTGTTTGAGGCTTCTGTTCGCGAGAATATCCGATATGGTAGACTTGATGCGAGTGATGCAGAGATTGAGGAAGCGGCCAAGCGAGCTAATGCACATGATTTCATTATGAAACTAAAGGATGGGTATGATACTATTCTTGCTGCGGATGGACGCGAGATTTCCCAAGGCCAAAAGCAATTACTTTCTATAGCAAGGGCACTTATTGCTGATCCGAAAATTTTACTATTGGATGAAGCCACAAGCAGTATCGATACTGTGACAGAACTAGCCATACAAGAGGCACTCGATACGTTAATGCAAGGGCGTACCAGCTTTGTGATTGCACATCGTTTAAATACTGTCCATAATGCTGATATGGTCTTAGTGATGCATAAAGGAGAATTAGTGGAGGCTGGACCTCAGCAAAAGCTAATCGAATCAGGTGGTCTTTATGCACAAATGCTGCATTCATCCTCACACCATCTTGAGGAATAGATGGAAAAAGAGTAATTTCATTTGAAGTTGCTCTTTTTTATTGAATTAAAATATTATTAATTTGAATAGTTAGTAAAATTTTTATTAAATCAGGAAGTGGTATATAGTTAAAAAGTAACAGGTTGCAACAGAATAAATATCTCTATTTTCGAAAAATTAGTATATTATTTTATAGCTATTATTTCTAGTAAATTTCAGTCATTTTACTGAATTTTTATAGTATAAATCCTTTTATTTTTCCAATATTTGAAGTAAAATTCTGATTAATAGCGGGTATTAATATATTTTGTTGCCAGCTTATTTTCATTCTTGCTACAATAGGGCAATAGTCTGTTACAGGAACGGAGTAAATGATGAATATTTCAGTGATGACAGTGTCTTTTCCATTAGATGGAGAAACATTGAAAGAAGTAAAGTTATTATGTGAAGAAGCAACAGTTCAAGATTATCGAGTATATGAAACCATTATGAATGTACCAATGGCTAGCTCTTTCGAGAATAAAGGCTTTATGGTACTAGCGTATGAGGATGATAAAGATTTACTAGTTGGTGCTGCTAGTGCTATCGACTTAATGGGGCTTCATACATATGAGTGGTCATTAGTGGTGACACCTGCATATCGACAAAAGGGTATTGGAACTGCGTTAGTTGAGGGTATACAAGTAGGGCTAAAAGAAAGAGGGGCAGAGGGTCAATTAGCTGTAGTAATTGATGGTTCCCCTTATGGGCACACATTTATTGAAAACAAAGGGTTTACCTATAGTTTTTCAGAAACGACTCTAGAAACAAAAGCAGAGCCCGTTACATTGCGAGGTGATATAAATATTCAAGCCTATAACGGAGAGCAAGCTGAACTGATTACTATTTATTGTGAGGCTTTTGGGGATCTACCCGAAGAATCAGAAGAGCTTATTGCTTTTAATACATCAACAAATGGAAGAGAGCTTTGGATTGCTTACAGAGATGGTGCAGTTGTTGGAACAGTGACTACAGCTAAGGAAAATGAAATCCAGTGGGTAACAGCACTTGCTGTACATCCAAAATGTGAAGGACAAGGTATTGGGACAGCCCTTCTTTCCTTTTCAAAGGATTATGCGAGTAAGGTTGGTGCAGCGTTTGTCATGCTAGATGTAGAAGTAGACAATAAAAAAGCACTTTCTGTCTATGAAAAAGCAGGATTTATGAAAGCACAGCAAATTGATTATTATGTAAAACAATAGAAAAAGGGTGATGAGTGGTATTTAATATTAACTCATCGCCCTTTTTTATCATAATCACCTACTATCTTCATATAATATTAACAAGCTTTAAGAAAGGAGTCGTGATCATGCGCATGCCAGCATTGCCAAAAAAGAAGTCGCCTCCAAAGGAAGCCCCTAGTTCATGGTGGAAAGTTGTTAAAGCTTATTTATCCAAAGGAAAATTTTATAAGTTACCACCAAGAAATTAATAATGCAAAGAAAAAAGTCGCCTTTTAGCGACTTTTTAATTTTCTAATAAAAATGTTTTTTTGGATGGTCCGATTAAGTATAGCTCGTGCATGGCTCGTGTAAGAGCTACATAAAGTAGCTTTCGGTCAATTGGTGTATCGTAAAATGGTATATCATAGGCAGCTACAATGACGGCATCAAATTCAAGTCCCTTAGCTAAGTGACTTGGCACAACAAGTAACATTTCTTGATTAATAGATTCATTTTCCGTTAGTAGTTGTGAAGCAATATCATTGTCTTTTAAAGCCTGTTGCATAGTAATGGCTTCTGCAGTAGTTTTGCAAATTAAAGCAATGGATCGATGGCCATTTTGACGAATGGCTTCAAAGATCTCTTTAATTTTGAAGGCATCGAATTGCTCCGCTTGAATAAAACTTGGTACGTTACCGTGACGCACAACGGGTTCTACTAAAGGTAGCTGTTCATTCATTTGTGCTAGAATTTGATTAGCGACTTCCATAATTTCAATTGTTGTTCGATAGCTTTTTTGCAAAGTGCGGAAGCTTGCACGGGGAAATAAGCTTTGGACAGGCTCCCAGGCTGTTAATGAGCGATAGCTATGGATACCTTGTGCTAAATCACCGACCATAGTGAACATATCTGTATCAAGACCTGCTTTTAAAGCAGCAAGCTGAAATAAACTGTAATCTTGGACCTCATCGATAAAGACAACACGCATCTTCCATTCATCTGCAATGCCTTTTAAACGTGCTTGTAAATAGTATAGTGCAGCTAAATCTTCGAGTGCCCATTGTTCTTTACGATGTGCCTGCAAAAATTGTTGCTGTTCAAGGTAATGCCATTCAGGGGCGAGTTCTGCTAATAGTTCTGCATCGGTGAGAAGGGAACGATAGAGTGTTTTAATATTATGTTTTGGAAAGCGACGCATATAAGCTGATGCCGTTGTCTTCGTTTCTTTTTCAATGGCAGGAATTCGTTCATCACGCTCATCAATGAATTTTGTGACAACACGTCGCCGTTTTTCATCATCTCGAATTCCATTTAAGGCTTTACCCAATGCCTCATCATACTTTTTATGGAGTGTAGTTAAAACAGCCTGTTTTTTTTGACGTACATGGCTTGCTAAGACCTTTTTAATATGCTCAAGTCGCTTTTCGATAGGCATATATGAAAATTCATATAAAAACAGCTTCTTCAGGTGGGAAGCACGCATGATACAGTATTTTTCAATATAGACATCTTCGAATTGCTCTGCGATCTTTTGTTCCAGCTTTTGTACGTAGCGTTCGATGACATCGCGATAGTAAAGTGAGCCTTTCATTTCAGCAATCCAGGCAGTAGGCTGATGACTACCTCCAGCAACGAGTAACTCTAATTGCTCATTTGGATTTTGAAGCTTAAGCTTTAACTTTGTGGCAGAAAGAACGTAGTCTGTAAAAGTAGTTTGGCATATTTTATCGACGCCAAGCTCTGGTAAAACATCGCCTATATAATCAATAAATAGCTTATTCGGTGCTAAAATCATGAGCTGTTCAGGATTAAAATGTTCACCCATTGTATAAAGGAAATAGGATATTCTGTGTAGAGCAATGGTTGTTTTTCCACTGCCAGCAGCACCTTGCACAATAATTGGTTGACGAAGATGTGCTCGAATAATTTCATTTTGTTCCTTTTGAATTGTTGAAACAATTTCAGTTAGACGAACATCAGCTTTTCCAGCCAATGCTTCTTGGAGTAGTTCATCATTTGTTGTTAGATCAATATCTCTTATATCGAGTAATTCGCCATTTTCGATCTTGTATTGCCTTTTAGCATAGAGATGTCCCTTATGAACTTCACCACGGACATCATACTCCATGTCACCAAGACGTCCATCATAATAAACATTAGCTACGGGTGAGCGCCAATCAACAATAATGGGCTCATGGGTTTCACGATGAAATAGTGATGTCTTCCCAATATAAAGGAATTCTTCTGGGTCACCGGTTTTTTGGAAATGGATTCTAGCGAAATAGGGCTTCTTGCGAACGGCCTCTAGACCTTCTTTTTGATTACGTGCCATTTCAAAAAACCGGGCATTTGTTAAGATATTTAAATAACTTAAACTCGAATCTAAGTAATCAAGATCGGCCATAGATTTACGGATATTTTCTTGAGCAGATTTTAAATCTCGTTGTGATTCGTCTAATATTTGTTGCATATAGCCCTGGGTATACGCTAACCGCTCTACTTCAGCCTGAAAATCTGGATGTTGTACAGTCATTTTTTAGCACCTCCTAGGTACTTACAATTTCAAAGTAGATTATCATACTACTATATATAATATTTACCAGCAAGTGAAAGCAAAAAGTTAATTGTGCTACTATTACATGGGGCTGGAAGGTTTTTCTTTGATAATAATAGAGGAGGTTATTGAATTTGGACATATTTGCACATAGAGGTGTTTCGATAAACTATCCAGAAAATACGATGGCTGCCTTTCAAGCAGCATCAAAGCTCCCTATAGCAGGGATAGAGCTAGATGTTCATTTAACCGCAGATAAAGAGGTAGTGGTGATTCATGATGAGACCATTGATCGTACCTCCAATGGCTCAGGCTATGTAAAAGACTTTACATTACAGCAATTACGTACATTTGATTTTGGTTCGTGGTTTTCACGGGAGTTCGGAGATGAAGTAATTCCTACGTTAGGGGAAGTGTTGGAGATATTTTCAGGTACCAATCACCGTATCAACATTGAACTGAAAACAGACATTATTGCCTATGAAGGAATAGAAGCGCTCGTGCTCAAAGAAGTAGCAGCACAGCAAATGACAGAGCGGGTGATCATTTCATCTTTCAATCATGAATCATTGCAAACAATATCAAAAATAGCGCCCTATATAGAAAGTGCAGCATTGTTTGCAGAGGTGCTGGTGGATTTCCCAACTTACATTGCTCTTATACCCGCTAAGGCGTTACATGTAAGTTTGCCAACTTCCTTTCGTAAATCAGTTAAACTAGCTCTCGCTGAAGGCGCAACTGTCCGTGTGTATACAGTCAATGAACAACGTGATGCTCGACTTTTACAAGAGCTCGGTGTACAGGCGATATTTACAGATGATCCAGAAAAAATAGTAAGAGCCCTTAGTTAGAGAAGAAGTGGACAGCTAAGAGACAAAAGCTTCCGTGGAATCATTTGCATTTTCAAAATACCCACGGAAAGCAACGTCTTCTAGAGGGTTTTTACCATTTTGCACGATGCTCCTCAATACATCCGAGCATTTGTTGAATAACCAGTGTTTCACCATTGTCGAGTAAAATAGAACCGTCGTAATAGCCAAATAGCTGATGTACCTCTGATTTAACTAGTTTGGCATTCGTTTGGGCTATACGCTCAAAAAAGGGTGAAAAGGTTAAGGAGACCTGATTGGAAAATTTAGTTTTTACTTTCCAACGCTGCATATAATCTTCGGAATCATAGTGAAATAATAAATCCTCATGTATTTTTGTCATTTTACCATCAACAAAAACAGCATTTTCAGTCATGCCTGTGCCATCTGTCCATTTACCTCCTAAATTAAGCCCGATCCGTCGTCCGCGTACTCGTTGAGAGGCCATTCCCCAATTCCATAATGCTTCACGTGGCCATACACCTCGTCCATAATCCAACACAGCAAAATTCTCCTCAGCTGAGAAATTAAACCGTCGAGTACCAATTGTGACAACACCTGATGTTGGCAATATGTGATGCTTGCCTGTGAACTGAAATGTTTTCCGATTCCAAGGAATGACTACATTTAGGGTTTCGTCAGCTGGTGGGTGCTGAATGATAAGCTTTGCTCGTAAAACATCTCCGTCAAAGTTTGGTATGGAAACAGATAGATGTGTTTCATTTTGTATATATAATAAATCAATCATCATTTCACTATTTTTAAATGAAACAGATTCTAAAACCTGTGTAGGCATTTTTAGTTTACCACCGAAGGGGATTGTGATCGTTTTTTCAAAATAGCGCTGTGTTTCATATTCAAGGAAATAAACGAAGCAGACTGCTGCGTAATCTAGATGACTAATCGTAGCTGAAAACAAGATTTCATCACCGTAGACACACCAATAGTTCCATTTCTTTTTGCGCATGAGATGGCCGCTTAAATTGCTATTAATAAGTGGTTTGCGTGCAAATCCGATGGCTGCTGGATTTAAATTACCTTTTTTGTCGCATAAAAGAGTTGGCTGTAAAATCTCTTTCTCAGCATGCTGCCTCACATTCAACATCCCTTCTGGTCATAAAATAAAATTGACATATCTTTAAACCCTATTGTAGCAAAAATGTTCTTGAAATTGGAAAGGAACATGCTGAATATAATGGATTTCAATAAGAATTATGAGGAAGGACCTAACTAATAGAAATGCTTAAATAGACATATGATGGCATGAGGAGGTTATGGTATGGCAAAAATGTATAATAGGCAGGCTGCAGTTCAATATGCTAATTTGTGGTGGAACAGACGCAATCCTGCTTTTCCAAATTTTGATGTAGATTGCACAAACTATATATCTCAGTGTTTACTTGCAGGGGGGGCACCGATGCGAGGTGCACCAAGTAGAGAGAAAGGCTGGTGGATTCAGCAAGGGAATTGGAGCTTTAGCTGGTCTGTTGCCCATTCATTACGATGGTATTTAGAAGGATCTACAACTGGATTGAAGGGAAGACGTGTTCAATATGCAGAGGAACTAGAGCTTGGAGATGTCATTTTTTATGATTTTCAAGGGAATGGGAGAATTGACCACTCCGTTATTGTTACAAGTATTCAAAATGGTATTCCTTATGTGAATGCCCATACCTCAGATAGTATTAATAGACCTTATTTTTACGAGGATTCCACCGCCTATACACCAAGCATGACCTACTTTTTCTATCATATAGATGACAGTTTTGCTTAGGAACAGGTAGTTTTAAAGCATACAAATATATGATAATGTGAAAGATAGAAGAGATAAACTCTAATATGTTGTCTTATGGTAGAAGGAGAATTGATATATGAGCGAACAAATTTTATCTGTTAGAGATGCAATTATTCAACGCCGTTCCATTAAAAAGTTTAATGGCCAGCCAGTAGAACGTGAGGATTTAATGGCTATTATTGACGATGCAGTATGGGCTCCCAACCATGGTAATCGCGAGCCGTGGCGATTAGTTATTGCCTGTGGAAAGGAATTAACAAGCCTTCATCAGCTATTACGGGACTTAACAATTCCTAAATGGCAGGAGCTTTCAAGCGAAGATTTAGCGAAGCAGATGTTGAAATTTACATTACCAGGCGGCTATGCCTTTGTTATCGTTCCAGAGGATGCGCGTCAAAAAGAACGTTTAGAAGATTATGCAGCGGCAAGTACATTTATTCAAAACATGCAGTTACTGGCATGGGATAGGGGCATAGGCTCTTGCTGGAAAACACCAGGCTTCCTAGATAACCCAAAATTCCGTGAAGCTTTAAAGGTACAGCCAGGTGAGCGTGTCATTGCTATGCTACAAGTTGGTTATTTTGATGAGGTGCCAAAAGGCAAAGAACGCAAACAAGCAGCTGATATCGTTACAATTTTTGGTGAGTAATCAAACAAAAAATCCCTTCACTTTAAAAGTGAGGGGATTTTTTTATTAATCGATATTTATTTTTGTAATCCTGAAACCTCATATAAATAATCACTCAGAACACGTAAGCCTTTATCAAAGTTTTCTAAATGGAAGTGTTCATTTGGGGCATGGAAGTTTTCACTTGATAGACCGAAGCCCATTAACACTACAGGTAATTCTAAAATTTCATCAAACGCAGCGACGATAGGGATGGATCCACCGCCTCGTGTGTATGCTGTTGGTACATTATACACTTTTTCATAAGAGCGTCCAGCAGCCTGGATAAATGGATGATCGAAAGGCGTTAGGAATGGACGGCCTTTATCGAATTCAGAAATGCTGATTTCCACACCAGCAGGTTTGTGCTTTTCAACATGTGCTTTTAAAAGTGCTACAATTTCATCTGGCTCTTGATTTGGTACAAGGCGGCATGTGATTTTAGCGCCAGCTTCAGCGGGTAGTACTGTTTTGATGCCTTCACCTGAGAAACCACCAAATACACCGTTAACCTCTAGGGTTGGGCGTGCCCAAGTACGTTCTAAATAAGAATATCCTTGTTCACCGAATAATTCTTTTACGCCAACTTCCTGTTTAACAGATTCTTCATCGAAGCCAAGCGCAAGATAAGCCTCACGTTCCTCTTCTGTTAATGGCAACACTTTGTCGTAGAAACCTTCAACTTGAATCGTACCATGCTCATCACGGAAGGATGCTAAAATTTCAGCTAATGCATGAATAGCATTTTGTACGCCACCACCATAAAGACCGGAGTGTAAATCTCCCTTAGCTCCACGCACATCAATTTGAATGCCCGTTAAGCCTCGTAAACCATAGCATACCGCAGGCTTCCCAGGACCATAAAGACCTGTATCGGAAATTAAAATTAAATCGGCGGCTAGTTTTTCTTTATTTTGCTCAACATAGGCAGGTAGATGTGGACTACCAATTTCTTCTTCACCTTCATAAATGAATTTAACATTAACTGGTAATGTCCCTGTTGTAGCAAACAATGCCTCGATCATTTTTAAGTGCATAAAGACTTGTCCTTTATCATCACTTGCACCACGAGCAAATAATTTATTGTCTCGAATTGTAGGATTGAAAGGCTCACTGTCCCATAAATTTAATGGATCAACAGGTTGAACATCATAATGACCATAAAATAAAATAGTTGGTTTACCTTCAGCATGTAGCCAGTCTGCATAAACAACAGGGTGCCCAGCTGTTTGTGTAATGGAGATATTTTCAAGATTTAGTTTTTCAAACGCACTGGCTAGCCACTCAGCTGCATGTTGAATATCCTCTTTATGCTCGGATAAAGAACTGATACTTGGAATACGTAAAAATTCATTCAGTTCATTTAAATGTGCCTCACGATGTTCTGCAAAGTAAGCATCAATTTGCTGTAAATTAGTCATTTAGCATCCTTCTTTCTAATATTTCGATAATAGAAATAGTATAGCATAATTTGCTTTTAGGAAACTTAAATTGTCTTGAAAGATTACACATAGCACCTACAAAATAAACCACAAGTGCTAAATAGCAATTGTGGTTGAGTATTACTTGAGTGGGTTATAAATTTTTTCAGTGAAGTGTTCAGATACAACAGCCAGATCGCTTCGTACTATTAACAGCTAGAATGCATCACTAAAATGCGCTAGCTATCAGGCAAGTCTATTCAAAGCCTCATTAGTGAGCAGTATAACCACCATCAACAAGAAGGGTTGTACCATTAACAAAGCTTGCGTCATCGCTAGCTAAGAAGAGAACGGCTTTAGCTATTTCTTCTGGTTTACCAAGTCGACCTTGTGGGTGAAGGGAAGCTAAATATTCTTTCTTCTGAGCATCGACCTCAGCTAATAGGGGAGTGTCGATATAGCCAGGACACACTGCATTTACACGAATACCGTGTTTAGCGTAAGCAGTACATAGGTTTTGTGTTAATAATTTAACGCCACCTTTTGCAGATGAGTAGGCTGTAGGGTTTGGTAAGGCAACGAAGCTATGAATGGAACCAGCGTTAACAATGACGCCGCCTGTTCCTTGAGCAAGGAATTGTTCAATGGCGTATTTATCAGAAAGAAATACACCTGATAAATTAATATCAATTGTTCTTTTCCATTTTTCAAAAGAAAGCTCGTGTGCTGGTGCATCGTCAGCTACGCCTGCATTTGCATACATAATATTAAGTTTTCCGTATTTAGTAACGGTTTCCTTTATCAGGTTTTGAATGTCCGCTTCATTTGTTACATCTGTTTTCACGAAGAGTGTATCAAAACCATTGTTATTTAATTCTTCAGAAACGCTTTGTCCACGATCAGAAAAATCGGCAATAACGACTTTAGCTCCTTCTTCAACAAAGAGACGGACTGTGGCTTCACCAATCCCACTAGCTCCACCTGTAACAATTGCTACTTTATCTTTTAGTTTCATATAAATGACCACCTTTAGTAATGTTATTTTGCTGTTGCACCGCCATCAATAACGAATTCTGCACCTGTTGAAAAGGAAGATTCATCAGAAGCTAAAAATAATACAGTTTGCGCTACTTCCTTTACAGAGCCTAAACGTCCTAATGGGAATAAGTTTTTACCTAATTCATCTTTTGAGCTTCCTGTTGTTGCTGATGCATAGTCTGCCATACCTGTATCAATGTAGCCGGGATGAATGGAGTTGACACGTACGCCGTATGGAGCATACTCCATAGCAGCATCTTTTGTCATAATGCGAACAGCCCCTTTACTCGCGCCGTATAATACGTGACCAGCTGCCCCTGTTAAGCCTGCAATAGAGGAAGCATTAATAACAGAACCATTATGTTGCTTTGTCATAAGCGGCATAATATGCTTCATACCTAAGAACACACCTGTCACATTGATGGACATTAAGCGGTTCCAGTCAGAAAGCTCGATTTCTGCAAGAGGTTTTATGATATAGATACCTGCATTATTGAAAAGAATATCCACTTTATTAAATGTTTTTATTGATTCATCTGCTACCTTTTTCCAGTCTTCTTCATTACTTACATCGTGGTGGAAAAATACTGCCTCACCGCCGATAGTTTGAATATCACGGACTGTTTCGTTCCCAGATTGTTCATTTATATCAGTATAACTATTTTTGCTCCCTCTTTAGCAAATAATAATGCAGTTTCTTTCCCGATTCCTGTACCTCCACCTGTAATAATGGCCACTTTGTTTTCTAATCTCATTTCAAGCACGCACCTTTCATTTTTTCTGGTTATATGGTTGCCTGAGGATTCAAAAGTATTCGCGTTGTCTAGCGATACCTTCATCTTACTCCTTTCAATTTGAAATACTATCCTATAAGATGCTGTATAATATAGTGAATGAATATCCTCCATTTATAGGGGTATTTTTAGTGTGAAGGAGAAGAATTTCCTATGACGCATCCATTTCAATCAATTGAAGAAGTAACAATTCAAGAGTTTGTGTTGTTTATTAAAATTCATCATAAGCAAATTGAAGAGAATACAATTATTTACCTTAATCTAGAACCTTCTATAACTGGGGCAGATCGAAAAAGAGCAGCAATGCTATTAGATTCATTTTTGCGTTTAATGACACATGCAAATATCGATGAACTAAATAATGATGATAAGTATTTTTTTAACACATGGCTTCAATCACAGTTGTCCATTATTGATAGGAAGAGCTTTAATTTATTTCAATTAATTTTTGAGAAATCATTGATTACTTTTATGATTCAATAGAAGAGTAGTCGAACGAACGCCATCTTCATGTATATATTATCGACATTTACGTTACTTGTAGAGCTTTACTATGGCTGTGAGGGAGATAACCAAACTGGTAACATAACTACTGAAAATCAAAAAATTAGGCATCTACAGCTATTAGATAGGCTTGATAAATTGCTCATTAGTTCTTCAGGTTATCAGGATTTAGCCCTTATTTTAAAAAAATGTGAAGAGTATTTTAGTTATAAAAGATGTGTATTTTACGCATATGTCCCATGGTCCAATCAATTTTATGGAGTTATTGGCGCAGAGCTACCTAAGGTGCAAAGCATGAAAGGGGAGTTGACTGGAGAAAACACGATACTTAGTTCAAGAAAACCCATTTATTTAAAAAATCCTAAAAATTACGTGAAAGAAGAGCATATCCAATTATTTAATTTATCCTCGATTATTTTTATTCCCATTTTGTGTGAAGATCAATTATTTGGATGGCTAACATTTGATCAGCTAGGGGAGGAATTTGATTGTACAAAGGAAGAATTAACACTCCTTGAGGAAGTAGGGAAGCGTTTAGGTTTATTTTTATCACGTAAGGGCGAGAAGGTAGAAAAGAATACAGTGCTTCATTTAACTGACAGGGAATCGATGATACTTGGCCTGCTTGCCGAAGGATATGATAATAAAAAAATTGCTGGTTTATTATTTTTAAGTGAGCATACTGTCAGGGATTATGTAAGCAGTCTGATGACAAAGCTCAAAGCAAAGAATCGAACACAGGTCGTTGCCTCAGCCTTTCGTCTAGGGCTGCTAAGCTAACACCCCAATGCACTTCTATTAGGAGTGCATTTTTTGTTTCTTCAAATGCTAATTAATATTCAGACAATAAATACTATTAAAAATATAGTTTAATTAATAGATAACTATTGTCATCAAAAGCTTTTTTGAAGGGAAAGCAGTATAGTAGTAAAACAATTTTTACGAATATTACAAGTGAAAGCGATTAAGCTTACACGATTGTAATGAAATTGAAAGCCAATGCGATAGAGTGTAATACATTATTTTGCGAGAATGTGTATAGAAGCAAGAACAAGAAGCGGAGGCATACACAATGAATGAAAAATTAGAAGGCGTATACGAGGAATACAATCGTTATATATATCATTTATGTTTAAAACTAACTCGCAATAATATAGAAGCGGAAGACTTAATGCAAGAAGTTTGGGTTAAGGTTGTACGCTATGAAGATAGCGTGGCCGAAGTAGAGCATATTAAAGCTTGGCTGACAACTATTACAATGAATACATTTAGAGATCGCTATCGTAAAAAAGTACGACGTAGCAAGTATATGATGAACCAACCTGAAACATTAGACGTACCGATTCTAGATTTGGTTCCCAATAACGATATTTCTACAGAAGAAAAAATTGAAAAGGACATTGTGACAAAACTAGTCCAAGATAAAATGGAGCAATTAGATGCCATTTATAGAAAGACTTTATGGTATTTCTACATAGACCAATATTCACTTGCAGAAATCTCTACAATTATGAAAGTTTCCATTGGTACTGTGAAATCTCGTTTATTCCGTGCAAAGGCTCGATTAAAAGAAATGCTCATGTCAGATACAGCTATAGTGGAATCTGTGCTACCAGCTTAATAAAGCAGATTGGTCGCACATCACGGTACTTAGACGGAAGTATTTGGTCGACTAATCAAAAAAGATGCATTCGCAAATAATTGCAAATGCATCTTTTTATTGTGCTTCAATCTGGCCGATTTGTCTCCACATCCAATAAACATTTAGAAAAAATAGTTCGTAAGGTTTGCAGTTCCTCCGCTGTTAGCATACCAAACATATTATTAATGATTTCACTCACTTGTTGACGAGATTCCTTTAATATGTTTTCACCGTCAGCCGTAATGACTAGTTGAGAAGCACGGCGGTCTGTGGCATGCTGTGTTTTTTCAATAAAGCCACCATTTATCAGCTTGGTTGTTAAAACAGTGACGCCACCAGTAGTTACTTTTAACCGCTCAGCAATAGCAGAAGGGCGTTTTGGGCCCTCCTGCGATAAGTAGTCTAAAATTAAAATATGGGATTTTGAAAAGCCGAGTACATTATGATTATTCCACTCGTTTGCCCACTTACGCTCAATAGATGAAACGACTTCAAACAACGAGGTAATGGCTTTTTGTTTTTCTTGGTCCATAGAAGGTCATCTCCAAAACTGTTTTAACTTTCTTGTGCCAATCTTGTCATCGCATTTAATTCGTAAGCACGTACTTTACGTGGGATAAAACGACGGATGTCCATCTCATTGTAACCAACTTGAATACGTTTTTCATCTATTATAATAGGGCTTCGCAACATTCTTGGGTGTGCCTGAATGATAGCAAATAGCTCTTGAATAGAAAGTTGGTCGATGTCGATATTTAAGTTTTTAAAGTCATTTGAGTTTGTTGCAATGATTTCATCTGTGCCATCTTCAGTCATGCTTAGAATTTCTTTGAATTCTGCAAGTGTAAGTGGGTGAGATGTAATACGCTTTTCTTTATATTCTATGTTGTGATCTTTTAACCATTTAAGTGCTTTTCTGGATGAAGAACAGCTCGCTTGTGAGTAAATTGTAACTGTCATTCTTCATTCCTCGCTTTCTTTTTTAGATTATATTTTACAAATAGCTTATTAGTAAGTTAATAGTTTATATATATATCTTACTAGTAAGCTATATATAAATCAATAGTTAATTGAAAAAAATTCTCAATCGTATTATTATTTTTTCAGTTATATTAAAATATACGAAGATAAGCGTAAAAAGTTTCGTTTATTCAGCTTACAATGATGTAAGTTTATGTTAACTTTTTAGAATTTGTCTTTTTAAGCATAAAATCGATGATGAGTTAATAGGGACTACTAGAATTCTAAATTGTCTCGTAGGAGAGAGTTAGTTGGAAGTAGGAGTAAAATTGTTAGTCCACTGATTATAGTATGTTTAAATGAGGCTATTTATACATCGAAGTTAAAAAAATTTAAAAGAGCAGCCCCATAACATGTTGGGGCTGCCCTTGAAATAATTAGTCTTGGCCTTGTTGTCCAGAAGTAAACCAATCTTGAACATTCCAGACTTTTGTTACGAGTCCTTCATAGAAATCAGGTTCGTGACTTACTAGCACAATGGTACCTTTAAATTCTTTCATGGCACGTTTTAATTCATTTTTTGCATCTACATCTAAATGGTTTGTCGGTTCGTCGAAGAGAAGCCAGTTAGCTTCCTCCATCATTAATTTACATAAACGCACTTTGGCTTGCTCGCCACCAGATAATGAATTAAGCGGACGTGTAATATGGTCAGTTTTTAGGCCAGCTCTTGCTAAAGCTGCACGTACTTGGGCTTGTTCCATAGAAGGGAAAGCATTCCAAACATCATCAATTGGCGTGATTTTCTCAGCTTTTACTTCCTGTTCAAAATAGGAAGGATATAGGTAGTCTCCGCGGACTACTTTCCCACCAAGCGCATTAATTTTACCTAACATTGTTTTTAATAATGTGGATTTACCCACACCATTCATACCGACTAAAGCAATTTTTTCTCCTCGTTCAATCGCAAAAGATAGTGGAGGAAGTAATGGCTTGTCTTTATCGTAACCAATCACTAAGTTCTCAGCCTCTACAACGTAGCGGCTAGATGAACGGGCTTCTTTAAAACCGAATTCTGGTTTTACAGCTGTTTCTGGGCGATCAATTCGCTCTAAACGATCAAGTTGCTTAGCACGTGATTTTGCACGACCAGTAGTGGAGTAACGTGCCTTGTTTTTAGCTATAAAATCTTCTTGCTTCTTAATGAATTCCTGTTGCTTTTCATAGGCTTCAATATGCTGACGTTTATTGATTTCAGCAAGTTCAAGGAATTTTTCGTATGTTGCAGTATAACGAGTTAATTTTGAAAATTCCAATTGGAAGATGACATCCACTGTTTCGTTCATAAATTCTGTATCATGTGAGATTAGAAGGAAAGCGTATGGATAGTTCTTTAAATAAATTTTCAACCAAGTAATATGTTCCTCATCAAGATAGTTCGTCGGCTCATCTAGTAAAAGTACTTTAGGTTTTTCTAATAAAAGCTTAGCGAGGAGTACCTTTGTGCGCTGTCCACCAGACAGGGCAGCTACATCACGCTCTAAGCCAATGGCATCAAGTCCAAGTCCACGTGCCACCTCTTCAATTTTCATATCTAATGTATAAAAATCTCCTGCATCTAATGCATCTTGTACTTCTGCCATTTGTTCTAAAAGTACTTCTAATTCTTCAGGCGTTGCGTCTGCCATCTTGCCTGTAATTTCATTCAGCTCTTCTTCTTTTTTATATAATGGTAAAAAGGCATCGCGTAACACTTCACGCATTGTTCTACCAGCCGTTAGTACGGTATGTTGGTCTAGATAACCATAGTGCGTACCAGGCAACCACTCAACTTTTCCTGTATCGTGGATCGTTTGACCTGTAATGATGCCCATTAATGTAGACTTACCAACACCATTAGCTCCTACAAGTCCAATATGATCACCTTCCACTAAGCGAAACGATACATCTTTAAAGAGTGTACGATCACCGAAAGAATGACCTAAATTTTCAACTGTTAATATTGCCATTTCTGTTCCTCCAACTATCTTTCTTGTTTACATTTTATAGTTCTGCAAGCTGCTTGTTAAGTTCTGCTAATTGAGCTTCCATATTCGCAAGACGTTGCTCTGCCTTAGCTACCTGATCGTTGTGCCCAGTAGACTCCAACTTTTCTATATCACCTTGTAAATTCATATAGTCCATTTTTAACTCTCTAATTTGGTATTCAATATCACTTTTTGTTGGCATGAAGACTACTCCTTTTGAGACTATTTTTATAGTGAATGCGTGTAAAAGCGATGGAGGTTTTAAGAATCCCCCACCGCTTATTCTTTAAAATCAATCGGGTACTTGTTGAATTTACTTATGTCCAACTTCTGTAAGAGGTGTTGGAGTGAAAAATTCTTATATATTGTATCATAATCATCTTGGAAGTAGCACTAAGTAGAAGCGATATTATGACGATCATAAGCAAAATCTAAGAGTAATGCTTGAAGTGTTTCATTATTATCAGCAAGATTGAGTTGTCGCTGTTTTCTCACTGCTCGTTCACTGCGAGCTTCGTGTAAAAGAAATTCCATGACAGCATTTTGGATTTGTGATTGCTTCATTTTTCGACCAAGTCCTAGATGGATAAAGCCATTATGCTCACGAGGGAAAGCATGTAAAAGCTCAGCTTCAGTTTGCGCAAGTGTAATGCATGGCACGCCAAAAGAGGCAATCTTATAAGGTGTATAGTTAGCATTACAAATAATGACATCTGCTTTAGGTAGTAGTTTGAGGAGTGCATTTTTATCTCGAAGAATAGCAGTATTGCGACGACTAAGTACCATCATTTGCAAGTCATCCGTTGCATGGCGATAGCTTTCGTCAATCATAACTGTAATTTGTAGTGGTATTTGTAGTTGAGTTAGGTGTCGAAGTGTTCGATACGTTAAATTATGCTCGTCCCCATCCTCGAAAGCGACAACGATATGAGGCGGATTTTCAGGTGTTTTACTATCAGATATATTATCGAAATGCTGATAAGCATCTGGCAGGGCAAAAACAAAGCTTCCACCAATATAATGTGCTGGTAAATAATCTTTCACTTCTTGATAGAGTGCTAGTAGTACACAATCACAGGCTTGGCCACCTTCACCAAAATCATCAAAATGAATAATTGTTTTGCAGAAAGGTCGTAATTCTTCTACTTGCCAGCCTTCAGAATTTCGCCCATCTCTAACAATTAAATCAGGTTGAAGTCCTTTGATTTGCTTAGGTAATTCGTTAAAGTGATCAAATAGAATAGGAGAAACTCCTTCATTCATTAAAATTTGGATTCCGTCATTTGAAGGAGTCTTTACAAAGATAAAAACCTTCTCATTCGAAAGTAGTTTAGCTAATGTTGAAACCCGTTCAAAAGGATACAGCCCTTTATCAATACAGCTTTCAATAATGAAAACAATCGTTTTTTTTGGTTCAATTGCGTGTGTTTCGTTTTGCAAATGTATCCCATCCTTTCCTCTGTCTCTTTAAATTATGGCGAAGAAAGAGCAAGTATGTGTAAAATTTAGGATTTGCTCATGAATGTCTCTAGAGGAATCTTCTAAAATAGCTATCTTTAAACAGTTTTAATCACCAAAAAATGGTCGATATATATAGAAAGGCGAATTGTAGAAATATACATAACAACTGGAAGGTCTTTATCTTGGTTCAGAAAAATCTCTTTACAAATGGAGATGATGGCATGTTTTGCTTAACTCCGATGTGTCAAGATAAGGTCAACGCAGGGTGTCAAGAATTTGAAGGCGAGCTTTTAGAGTGAGCCGTAATTGATATACTATCAATAAGAAGAAGGACGGGAGAAAAAATGAGTATGCGTGCAGCGATTGTTGTAGGGGCGACTGGTTTAACCGGCTCCGCTCTAGTTGAACAATTATGTGAAAATGATGAGTATATTTCAGTAACAGTTATTGCACGAAGAAAGCTAACTTATATGCATCCAAAGTTAGAAGTGAAAATTCGTGATTTTGATAGAATAGAAGAAAACGATATAGGATTTGCTCATGAATTGTATTGTTGCTTAGGTACAACCATTAAAAAGGCAGGCTCTCGTGAAATGTTTGAAAAGGTAGATTTTGAATACCCGTTAGCAATTGCATCTTTAGCAAAAAAACGGGGAATCCCTCATTTTCTTGTGATTACGGCAATGGGAGCTAATGAGAATTCTCCATTTTACTATAATCGAGTTAAAGGCAAACTTGAGCGTGATTTAGAGGAACTAGGCTTACAAAGACTTTCCATTATTCGCCCCTCACTCTTAGTAGGGAACCGTGATGAATTTCGATTAGGAGAAAAGGCAGGAGAAAAATTATTAAAGCTTGCACAGCCTTTATTAATTGGACCTTTAAAACGTTCTAGAGCAATTGAAGCTACACAAGTGGCAAAGGCTATGATTATTATTGCCCTATATGGTAAACAACAGCCAGTCACTATTTATCCATCAGATGAGTTAGCAACATTAGATTATCCGGAAGTACCAGAAGAGGACATTTCAAGAGAAACATTATTTAATTGGGATAAGCTGAATGAAGGCGAGAAAGTTAATCGGGAGGTTGTCATTAATCGAGATAAATATAAACTTGAGGAAACGGTCATTGATAAGGAAGTCCATTTCCGACAACGTGATCAGGATAATTAATTTAGGGATTAAATTCTCGTTCCGTCTAAAGACTGAATTTATATCAATTGTCATGACAATCCTTTCCGAGCCACTTTTCATTTGTTACAATATTATTGTAGAAGATGAATGTGGAGGCAAAGTAAAGATGAAAATTTTACTCGTAGATGGCACGATGTTTGGTCGTAAAACTGGTGCTATTTTAGAGCAAGTGGAGCAATATATTAAAGAATTAGATGCTAGTTTCGAGTTAGAAATGATGCATTTTAGTCAATATAAGCATCAAATTGTGGATGGTTCTCCATTAAATGATGATATGAAAAAAATGATTCAACAATTTGAGGAGGCAGACGCTTACATTATTGCAACGCCTATTTTCCAAGCGTCTATTCCAGGCGTTTTGAAAAATGCCTTTGACTTCTTACACCCTAAAACAATGCGCTATAAGCCCGTATCCATTGTTGCAAATGGAGGCACATATCAGCATCACCTTGTAGTCGAAAATCAGCTAAAACCTATTTTAGACTACTTCCGAGCGCTTGTTACGCCAAACTATGTGTATACACATACATCACATTTTGATGCAGATAATAATATTGTAGACGCAGACGTTCATAGTCGTTTACGTGAATTAGCTCGTGTATTTGTTCAATACTGTGAAATGAGCAAGAACTTGCCCAAAGAAACAATTGACCAACATTAAGATAGCCCTTGTACGGTGGTAAGAAATCACTGTGCAGGGGATTTTTCTTTGTAAGTATTGTTTTAGTATGTGATAAAATAAAACTTTAGTGACTCAGGAAGGAGGGCTGCTCATGCAGGACATCGCTTTACTAGAAAAACAACGCTGTAATCTTATTTTGACCAATAAGGCGAAGGAAGCGGTAGAGGAATGCTCAGCAAACGAGCATGCCTTTTTTGCGTTACAAAGATCTTTTACTGTCTATATTGAAAAACGAAAAGCAAAAACAGTTGGTGAAACCTTTTTATCCATCTATTTTAATGCGGAGGACAATGAAAAATTAAGCGATCTTCTTGCTGAGAAAACGGTTATTATGGATTGTGTGCTAAAGGTGGAAGGATTGCTGGCAACCAATATTCGATTTGTCCATATGCGTGGACCTATTAACACAAATCGTCGCTTAGCAGCTGCATTACAATTTGTGACGAAGCCTAATAATGGAGCAGGTATTCCACTTGAGCTGCACACCAAAATAAGACAGCTACCGATTGCAGAAGAACGTACAGAGTATGTGAAAAAACGTATAGCCAGCTGGGAAGGCTATTTAAAAATACAAGAACGAGATGCAACCATTGATGATATTCATACAGAATTTAAGCAAAGCTATTTCAATGAAGACTTTACACGCTTAACCATTGTATGTCCCTACATAAAGAGTAAAGAATGGAAAAAGCTAGAGGGGTTAAGTGTTAGCATTCAAGGAATTCGAGGCGAAATAGGACAGGTTATAAAGGCTAATGCAGGAAAGCAAACGGTAGAAATTGATGTAAAGCCTTTTATACAGGATTTGGCTCGTAAGGACGGACTGAATCTTCGTTCAAAACAAGCGAGCTTTAGTAATTTTGCAACATTAAGCCAAATTCGACGACTACGTAATGGTTTTACAAAGCTAGAAAAGGGTGAGGCAGTAAACCCTAATTTAGAAACAATACTGTTTGAGAGACGCCCTACAGTTCGTGCATCCAAGCTACGCGAAGATATTGAATTTCATAATAATTTAAATGAATATCAACGACGAGCCGTTTTAGGTGCACTATCAGTTGAGGATTTGTATGTCATTCAGGGTCCACCTGGTACGGGGAAAACAACTGTCATTTCAGAGATTTGTCAGCAAAATGTTAAAGCAGGCTTAAAAACACTTGTTGCCTCACAGTCTAATTTAGCTGTAGATAATGCATTAGGACGCTTACTGTCCAATCAAGAAATTCGAATTTTACGCTATGGTAGAACGGAAAGTATTGAGGAAGAGGGTAAAAAATTTATAGAGGAAAATGTGGCGCTTCAGTGGCGTGCGCAGACACTTGCTGCGATTGAAGAAGCAATTACAATATTTCCAGAACGTCAGCAAGAGCTAGAAGCAAACCTTGTAAAAGCAAAAGATGAGCTAGAGAAATTAGAGCAATGGCTTGAGCAATTAACACAGGAAATGGCTGCAAAAGAGCAGGCAGCTATTGAAGAACCCATTTTACAGCAGGAGATTCAAGCATTAAAAAAAGAATTGAAGGTTGCTAAAACAGAGCAACAAACATGTGAGACTCAAAAAGAGCATTATGAAAAACAGCTCGCACAAATTGAGCCAATTGTACAGCAGCTTGAACAGACACTTGCTGATTACCCTTCAGTCGAGAAACTACAGGGTACGATTCAGGAAACTACTGAAAAAGTGAAACATCTAGAGGCTGCTGCTCAATATAAAGAACTACAAGAACAAAAGCACCAGTTAACACAGCAATTTGAAGAGATACAGCAGAAATATGAAATCGAAAGCAATCGTCTAGTAATCATGAAGGAAGCGCAAAAATATATATACACCTTAACCTCATTTGACCTTATTCAGCGTTTTTTACAACATTATCAAATTCGCCCTTCTCATGTACTTTCGCAACAAATAGGTCGCTTGCAGCATTTAGAGGATGCGAAAGATTTAGAGGCATGGTCAACGATTAATGCTCGTTTACAAAAAGCAATTGTGAAGCTAGAGGCTTTGGTCACGCATGAAGTCAAGGAGCGAGCCCTTGCTAAAAGTAGACTACAACCAGTACAATCGTTTTCTTTGCAAAACCTTACTGGTGTATTCGCACAATTAAACACGGCTTTTCAAGATGGTCAAGCACCCGCAAGTGATGTTATTGAAAGTTATTTGCTCGGGTTATATATGCGTCGTGATTTTGTTTGGCAAAAGGGGATAGCACTAAAGCAACAGCAAGAGCATAAAGATCAGGAATATGAAACTTTTCGTAAAAATCTTGTAACTTTAATTCATCAGGAGTGTGCAATAACTAGCTTTGATGTGCAAAGTTACCAGCGGCAGCTCCAACCATTTTTACAGCATACAGAGCGGTTACAACAATTAGCAAACGCCTTTCAAATTACTGAAGAACCAGAAGAATCTGTAGACTATTTAAAAATTCTTGCCTCCCAAGCTAGAGAGTCTCTTCTACAAGCAAAGCAGCAGCTTGAGGCAGTGGAGCAGGCTAAAGTACAACTCGTTCCTAAACAAGCCTCTTTACAGACTGTCCAAACAAACTTGCAGGAAGTAGAACAGCAGCTAAAGCTTATAGAAGAACAGATAAAAGATATTAATATAGCTGGATTGAAGAAAGAAAAGCAACTAGCTACCTATACAAAGCTTTTACAATCTATGCCAGAACGAACGGCTGAAGAGGTGAAGGAAGCTATTCAAACTGCAAAGCATGCAATCGAAGCATTCCAACGTCAGGAAAAACAGCTACCCCTTCACAAAAAACTACAAGAACAATGGCGTGAAAAATTACAAAACGCAACAGAGTATGATTTAGATGAAATTCGAAAACTGTATGTACGTCATGCGAACGTTATTGGTACAACATGCGTAGCTTCTGCCAGTAAGGAGTTTATGGAAAATTATCCGACCTTTGATGTGGTTATTATTGATGAAGTTTCAAAAGCAACACCACCAGAATTGCTCTTACCAATGCTAAAGGGGAAAAAAGTTATTTTAGTAGGTGATCATCATCAGCTACCACCATTACTTGGGGATGATACGCTGGAGGAAACATTGAAGGCAATGCTAGAAGAAAATCCAAACTTTGAAGGCGCACAGGAATTAAAAAATCTGTTGCGTGAATCATTATTTGAGCGTTTATTTAATAATTTGCCACCAACGCATAAGCAAATGCTAGCATTGCAATACCGCATGCATGAGAAAATCATGCAAAGTATCACACCATTTTATGCGGAAGAAGAAAATGGCTTGCAATGTGGCTTACCAGATTCGGATGCAGCAAGAGATCATGGCTTAGAAGGACAGTTTATAAAACGTGATGACCATTTACTGTGGATTGATATTCCAACAGAAAAACCTTATTTAGAGGAGCAAGTAAAAGGCGGAACGAGTCGTTTTAATGAAGGAGAATTGCTCACAATTCGACGTATTTTACTAGATCTCAATGAAGCGGTGAAGGCAGCAAAAGAAGCAGGGCGTATGCCGCAGGATGCTCAAAAAAGCGTTGGTGTCATCAGTTTCTACGGTGAGCAAGTAAAGAAAATTAATCGCCTTCTTCAGCAAGAATTACAGCTACCACATCTGCAATTTAGAACAGGGACTGTTGATAAATTCCAAGGGATGGAAATGGATGTCATTTTAGTGAGCATGGTTCGTAATACACCCAAGGGCGGGGATATTGGCTTTGCCAGAGATTATCGTCGTTTAAATGTCGCGCTATCTCGTGCACGTGAGTTACTACTGCTTGTTGGAAGTGCAGAAATGTTTGCAAAACGTGCAAAACATCAAGAAACAAGAGAGATGTATGCGAATTTATTAAAAACAGTAAAATCCTACGATGGCTTACGTAATCATGAAGGATTGGTGATATAGATTGTCAAAATTACAACAACGACTAATGCGTGAGCTTCAGCAGAATCGTAATATTAAGATTGTCAAAATGGCTGAATGGTGTATTCCCATTCGAACAGTTGATGTGACCTATGAGCCTGTTCGTCGTTCAACAATGGATGTCTTAATGACAATGCTTCTGCTTAGTATTCAAGAGGCGGATTTTAGCAATGCACAGGAATTGAGCGAGCTATTGCTGGTAGACTCATTATTTATTGAAGACTTGGTTTCTTTAATGATTCGAGTAAACCTTGTGAAGAATGAAGATGATTTCTATAGGCTAACTGAAAAAGGACAGAAGCAGCTAGAACGAGGTATTTTTGAAGAAGAACTAGAGGAAGAAACCTCTACGCTTTACTTTAGTCCCTGCCATCAATCGTTTCTCACTATCGATACGAGGAATGATGAATATGATGAATTGCCAGAGCTTTATCGTTATATTGACAAAGAGGCAGAACAACAGGAACAATTTGAGGAGTCCATGGTGATTGCAGCTTTACAGGAATCGGATGAAGAAGAGGAAGGGAGCTCTCAGAAAGTCATCGCAAAAATTGTTCAAACAGCAGCTCAGCAAATAAATGATAGCCCATGTTTAGAGTTTGTTCTTTATGATAAGGAACAGGATATAGTATTTGTACGAGTTTGGAATACATTACTCAATCAATGGGATTATCATTTAGAGCAACAACTTACAGACGAAGAACAATTAACATGGCGTGAGCAATATTTATCTTGATTCAATTTCAATTGCTAGAAAAAACGAACGTAAATCGCGTTCGTTTTTTTATTTTAATTATAAATTTACAGAGTTAGGTGATAATCGAAAAATTTTTTCGATAAAATACTGCATTAGCACAAATTAAACCATCGCTAAGGAGGGGACAGATGTTAACGATTAGTTTATGTATGATTGTTAGAAATGCACAATGTACGATTGAAAGATGCTTAGATTCGGTTCAGCACCTCGTGGATGAGATTAATATTATTGATACTGGTTCAACTGATCGTACAAAAGAGATTGTCCAAAATTTTACCTCTCGAATTTATGACTTTTCCTGGTGTGATCATTTTGCTAAAGCTAGAAATTTTTCCTTTCAGCAGGCAACAAAAGACTATATTTTATGGCTTGATGCTGATGATGTTATGACAAAGGAAAATCAGCACAAGTTCAGCCAACTAAAGCAATCGTTATTTCCCTCTATTGATGCTGTAACAATGGATTATTATTTGACGCTTGATTGTGATGGGGAAGTGGAGTGTAGTGAACGAAAGTTTCGTCTAGTAAAAAGGGCGAATCATTTTCAATGGGAGGGTGCTGTTCATGAGAATTTAAGGGTGTCAGGGCAGCTCTATCATAGTGATATTGCTGTCACACATTTACCGTTAACGAAAGATATTCATCGCAATATAAATATTTATGAGGGATTAATAAAGAATGGACATTCTCTTTCAGCAATTGAGACATTTCATTATGCGAATGAACTAAAATTACATCACCGTTACCTAGAAGCTATTAATCAATACAACCTATTTTTGGATAGCAACTTAGGCACTACAGATAATCGCATTGAGGCTTGTTTACATGTAGGGGAATGCTATCGACGTTTACATGATGATCAACAAGCACAGCAAGCTGTTTTGCAATCTTTCTTATATGATCGACCAAAGTCAGAAGCATGTTGCCGAATGGGCCAATTTTTTATGAAGCAATTAAAACATAAAGAGGCTATTTACTGGTACTCTCAAGCCTTGCAACAAGCTCCTGCCGATACAATGACTATCCAAAAGCGTGCTTATTCAACATGGATTCCACATCTACAATTAAGCCTTTTGTACAGGGAGTTACGGTTATTTGAAAATGCCTTTCAGCATAATCTAGAGGCACAAAAATGGAAACCGAATCATCAAGAAATAATCAATAATGAAAAATATTTACTTAGTCAGTTAAAGATATAAATCTTTCTTATGGAAAAGGTACATCAATAAACAAGACATAAATAGCTTGGCCAATTAACAATGAAACACCTACAACAACCGTCATAAAAATCACATTACGTGGCCTAAAATTTTTTGCTTCCATTAAAAACCTCCCTCGATATAGAATATTCAGTCAATTCAAGATATGTTTCGAAGGGATGAGTATGCATAATAAAAGAGCAAATTCACTTTAATTGTGAATTTGCCTATTACTAACTGTCTGCAATTAACTGTATACATGAAAAATACTCACAGTGTGCAATGCGCTGTGAGTATTTTTTTAATCAAGCAAAGTGTATTATGAACCTGCTAAACATTATATCGGAATACTTGAAATACAAAGGAACTTTACAATTGAATCTGTTTTATTTATCCAATTATGAGGGGTGGTTGAATCTAAGAAAACACAATCATAAGGATGTAAATCATGCTCCTCTTTGTCAATGACAATGGTTAGTATGCCTTCCAAAACATAAAGAAATTCTTGGCCAGAATGAGAATAAGAATCCTCTCGATTTGCACCTGGATTCAATAATACTAAGATGGGATTAAAGAGTGGATTTTCAATGTTTCCTGCTAAATCTCTATAAAAAAATTGGTTATTCATGGTGTTCGTTTTACTAATAATATTACGCATAACTGTAGGTGCGATTTTTTCATCAGACTCTGAAAAAAAATAGCTCGGATTAACACCAAGTGCTTCAGATATTTTTTTCAATGATTCTAGCGTTATGGATGATTTTGATCGTTCAACCTGGGACAAAAAGCTAATTGAAAGATTCGTTTGATCAGCTATTTGTTTTAATGTTAACTTCCGTTCTTTTCGTAAACTTTTTATTTTTGCTCCAATTATATCAGTCACTGTTCTCCACTCCTGTACAAATATTAGTTCTATTTACTATTCAAGAAAAATATCTTTGGGTGAAATTCATTAAGTAAATTTATTTCATAGGTGTATGTTAAGGGTTATTTTATTATTTTGTAATTTGACTAGTCACAATAACTCCGAGAACTAATTAGACCCTAAAGTAACCATACAATAGTAGTTACCTTCTCATGATTCTTATTGCAGTGTTCGTTTATCTACATATTTCACCAAATAGAAGAAGCCACGTTGATAAGGATAACACAAAAGCTTTAATTTCAGAACGGTTACAAAATTTGGGTGTAAATCAATCTAAATCATCAATAAAGATTGATCATTCGAGTTTAAGTGTCACTTAAATAAATATGTGTAATATATAAATAAAAGAAGATTTCATTTAAAAATATTCGGAAAATTTAGTTTACATAGAAAATTCGGTGTGCTATTATCTTCAATAATTGAAGCTGTACTTCAATATTGTATTTGTTGAATCAAGTATTCTATTAAATAATAAAGGAGAATGAAGATGAATTTTCATGGTATTTTGGTTCCTATAGTGACTCCATTTAAACAGGATTTAAGCCTAGATTTAGAAACTTTAAAGCAATTGACAAACACATTTATTGACAAAGGTGTTAATGGTTTAGTGGTGTGTGGCACAACTGGTGAATATTACGCCTTGAATGAAGTGGAACGTGAAACCGTTTTAAGAACGGTGTCGGAAGTTGCTAAAGGTCGAATATCCTTAATTGCAGGTATTAATGATTTATCAACTGATGGGGCAGTTAACCGTGCCAAACAGGCTAAAGATTTAGGGTATGAAGGTTTAATGTTATCACCCACACCTTATAGCTTGCCTGACCAAAGTGGTTTGATTGCCCATTACGAAACAGTGGCGGCTTCAACTGATTTACCTATTATCATGTACAATTTCCCTGCTCGTATCGGCATTGAAATTGAGTATGAAACGGTGGTGCATTTGTCTAAAAATCAGAATATTGTTGCTATTAAAGAGAGTAGTGGTGATTTTAGCCGTGCATTACGTTTGCTACAAACTCCATTTGAGAATTTTGAAGTGATTTGTGGTTGTGACGATCAGCCAATTGACTTTTTCTTTTGGGGCGCAAAAAGTTGGATTGCTGGAGCAGGTAATGTGTTCCCAGAGGAGCAAGTAGCTATGTTCAATGCTTCCATAGCAGGGGATTGGGACAAAGCACGGCAAATCATGAGGGATATCTATCCTGCTATCCACTCGATGGAATCTGGTAACTACAACCAAAAGGCCAAGTTAGGTTGCCTGAAAGGTGAAATCAAAGTTGGTACAGTGCGCCTACCTTTATCTGATTTGTCAGAAGAGGAAAAAGAGGAGTTTTTGGCTTTTTTTAATAAATAAATTGGAGGAAAGATAAAATGACCGTATCAAAAGAACAAATCTTTGCCCTTGCTAAAGAAGGGAAGCTTTGGGCTGGTAACTTAATTGATGGTTTTTCGACTACAGACTGTAAAATAGAAAATCGTACTCCAATCGACAACAGCATAATTGGCTATATAGCCGATGGTAATTCACAGGATGTAGAGGCGGCTGTTAAGGTAGCTAGAGAAACATTTGAAACAGGTACTTGGAGTAAATTATCCCCGAGTGAGAGAAAAAAAGTAATGATTAGATGGGCACAATTACTAGAAAAACACAGTGAAGAATTGGCCGCCTTGGATTGCGTAGATGCAGGTAAACCTATTACAGAATGTTTGAATACTGATATGCCAGCAACCATTGATACATTTTATTGGTATGCTGAAGCCATTGATAAAGTCTTTGGCAAAGTTGCTCCTACAGGTAAAGATGCTCTGGGTTTGATTGTCACTGAGCCCATTGGCGTAGTTGGTGCAGTATTACCTTGGAATTTCCCCGCGCAAATGTTTGCTTGGAAAGTAGCACCTGCTTTGGCAGTAGGTAATTCTGTGATTGTAAAACCGGCGGAATTAACGTCACTTAGCGCATTCCGTATGATTGAACTTGCTTATGAAGCGGGGGTGCCTAAAGGAGCATTAAGTTTGGTGTGTGGTTTGGGAGAAAAAGTAGGTGAACCTTTGGGAAGACATATGGATGTGGATGTTGTCTCGTTCACTGGTTCAACAGAAGTGGGTAGATATTTCTTAAAATATTCAGCAGAAAGTAATCTTAAAGAAATCATTTTAGAGTGCGGTGGTAAGAGTCCACAAGTATTGTTTGAAGATGCAGATTTGGATGCGGCAGTTCCACATATTTTATCAGCCGCTTTCTGGAATATGAGTGAAAACTGTAGCTGTGGTTCTCGATTGATTGTACATGAATCTATTAAAGAGGTGTTATTAGAAAAACTAAAGGAAGGCTTAAAGAGCTGGAAAGTAGGAAATCCAATGGATGAGTCGGTCGCCATTGGTCCCATGATTGAAGAAGCGCACTTTAATAAAGTAAAATCATTCCTCGACATTACTATTCAAGAAGGTGGTCGCTTAGTTACTGGTGGTAATATTCACTGTGAGATGGGCAGTGGTTGGTACATTGAACCCACTATATTTGACAATGTAACCGCTAACATGACCTTGTTCCAAAATGAAGTATTTGGTCCGATTTTAGCAGTTAGTACATTTGAAACGGAAGAAGAGGCCATTGAACTTGCCAATAACACTACCTATGGTCTGGCTGCATCTTTTTATAGCCAAAACGTTCAGCGAACGATGCGTGTGGCACGTGAGATAAAAGCAGGAACTGTTTCTGTGAATGGCTTTAGCGAGGGCGATATCACTACCCCGTTTGGAGGCTTTAAACAATCAGGTTTTGGTGGTAAAGACAATGGCTTGGAAGCACTTGAGCAATATGTGCAAACAAAAGTAATTTGGTACGTTCAGTCATAATAATTTGAATCGGCCTTTATGGGGGAGTGTATATGGAGAAAACAGACAATAAGCAACTAAAAAAAGTTGTTGCTGCATCAATGATTGGATCTGTAGCTGAATGGTATGAATTTTTCTTATATGGTACTGCATCTGCTCTCGTTTTTGGAGAATTGTTTTTCCAGAAAACAGGGAATGCTATTGATGGCATCTTAGCTGCATTTGCACTCTATGCAGTAGGATTTCTAGCCAGACCTATCGGTGGACTTGTTTTTGGTCATTATGGTGATAAAATCGGACGTAAAAATTTATTACAAATTAGCTTGATCATCGTTGGAATAACGACTTTCTTAATGGGATGTATTCCCACATTCAATAGTATTGGTTATTGGGCTCCTATCTTACTTGTTACTTTACGTTTAATTCAAGGATTTGCTTTTGGTGGAGAATGGGGTGGTGCTGTTATTTTAGTATCTGAGCACAGCCCAAACAATCGTCGTGGTTATTGGGCAAGTTGGCCACAGGCGGGTGTGCCACTGGGAAATTTAATAGCTACAATTATCCTTTTACTTTTATCTAAAAACTTAAGCCCTGAGCAATTTATGGATTGGGGTTGGCGTGTAGCATTTTGGTTCTCAGCAGTTGTTGTACTGATTGGACTTTGGATTCGCAAAAGTGTAGATGATGCCCCTGTTTTCAAAGAAGCACAAGAAAAACAAGCGCAATTAGAAAAACAACAATTAGGTATTATAGAAGTGGTTAAATACCACAAAAAAGCGATAATTGCAGGTATTGGAGCTCGTTTTGCAGAAAATATCTTATACTATATGGTGGTTACTTTCTCCATTAGTTATTTAAAACTTGTCGTCAATAAAGACACTACCCAAATCTTATTATTAATGTTTGGTGCTCATGCTATTCACTTTTTCTTCATACCATTAATGGGTCACTTAAGTGATATTTGGGGGAGAAAGTCTATCTATATTACAGGAGCAATTTTAACAGCGTTTTGGGGATTTGTTGGGTTTCCGATGATGGATACAGGAAATGATTGGATCATTATGTCTGCTATTACTCTTGGTTTATTCATTCAATCGATGACGTATTCTCCATACTCAGCATTAATGACAGAGTTATTCCCAACTCATATCAGATATACAGCATTGTCCTTATGTTATCAAGTAGCACCAATTTTAGCAGGCTCATTGGCTCCATTAATTTCATTAAGTCTTTTAAATAAATTTAATAGCTCCATCCCAATTTCAATTTACTTGGTTATATCAAGTATCATTTCTATTTCATGTATCATGCTGGTGAAGGAAACAAAAGGAAAATCACTTACTTTTAAGAAAGCACAGTAAATAGGTTTGCTGGCTATAACGTTTAAAATTATGTACGATAATCAATTTAATTTTAGATAACTAGTTCTATTAATATAAAGAAGAGCATGTTTTGACGATTTCTTTCAAAACATGCTCTTCTTTTATATTTTATTTTTAATCGAACTTTAACCCCTTCAACGCTTCAGCAAGTGCATTGTTCACAGGTTCCTCTTTGTTTTGTTGCTTTAAGTACTTTTGTACTGAGCGCTTGTCGACCTTGCCTCCGCCTTCTTTTTTGCGTCTTGCTTCAAAGGCAGATAATTTTTCACGATAGCCACATTTACAAACAAAAATTTGACCATCGCCTTCTCCGCGAAGCTCCAATTTTTTATGACATTGTGGACAACGTGCATTTGTGGTACGTGAGACATTTTTACGATGACCACATTCGCGATCTTGACAGACAAGCATTTTTCCTTTCTTGCCATTCACTTCAAGCATCGGTTTACCGCAATCAGGACATGATTTGGTAGAGATATTATCATGCTTATACTTTTTGTCACTACCCTTAATCTCTGTAACAATTTCCTTTGTGTAATTTTTCATCTCGCTAATAAATACATCTTTTTTTAGCTTACCCTTTGCAATAAGCTCAAGCTTTTGCTCCCAATCTGCTGTCAGGGCAGGGGATTTTAATTCCTCTGGCACTAGGTCGAGTAGTTGACGACCTTTAGAGGTAATATAAATATCTTTGCCACCACGTTTTTCTATTAAGAAGGAATTGAAAAGCTTTTCAATAATATCTGCACGTGTTGCGACTGTGCCAAGACCACCCGTAGATTTTAATGTGTCGGCTAATTTTTTATCATTCGTTGCCATATATTTTGTTGGGTTTTCCATGGCTGATAAAAGAGTAGCTTCGTTAAATCTAGCAGGTGGCTTTGTTTGACCAGAAGTTTGGGCAAGAAGCTTTACTTTTAACATATCGCCCTTATCAATGCGTGGTAATATTTGTTCCTTTACGTCATCTGCTGTGTCCTCATCATCAAAGCGATGTTCATAAACTTCTTTCCAGCCAGATGATAAAATCGTTTTTCCACGAGCAATAAAGCTTTCATCGCCAATTTTTGCACGTAATGTTAATTGTTCATATTCAAAAGCAGGAAGTAGAACAGCTAGGAAACGCTTTACAACAAGATCATAAATTTTACGTTCTTTATCTGTGAAAGCTGAATAATTTACATAGCCCTCTGTTGGAATTATCGCATGATGATCGGATACTTTACTATCGTCGACAAAGGCCTTTGTTGGCTTGATTGGTTTAGTGAGCAGTTTATTGGCGATGGAGCGATATTCACCAATACCACAGGCCTTTAAGCGTTCTGGTAGTGTAGCAACGATATCCTGTGAAATAAAGCGAGAATCCGTACGTGGATAAGTTAACACTTTATGTTGCTCATAAAGTTTTTGCATGATATTCAATGTTTCCTTCGCTGAGTAGCCGAAGATTTTATTGGCATCACGCTGCAATTCAGTTAAATCATAAAGGCCAGGTGCAAATGATTTTTTAGGTTTCTTTTCAATGTCCGCAACGATGGCATTGCTATTTCCTATTTTTTTCACCAGTGTATCGATTTTATCTTTATCAAAGCTACGACTATTACCATTTTGGTCTTGCCATGTGAGCTTTAAGTTGTCAGCTGTTTGCGCTTCAATACCATAATAAGTTTGTGCCTTAAAGTTTTTAATCTCATCTTCACGTGCAGCAATTATCGCTACTGTTGGTGTTTGTACACGTCCGCAATTCAACTGTGCGTTAAAGCGGGTAGTTAAAGCACGAGTAGCATTCAGCCCAATATACCAATCTGCCTCTGAGCGAGCTACAGCAGAGGCATATAGATTATCATATGCATTACCTGGCTTGAGATTGGCAAACCCATCTTTAATTGCCTTATCTGTAACAGAGGAAATCCATAGGCGTTTCAAAGGCTTTTTAATTTTCACTTTATCGAGTATCCAGCGTGCTACTAATTCACCTTCACGTCCAGCATCTGTAGCAATGATGATTTCATTAACATCATTACGTGTAAGCTGACTTTTGACCGCATTAAATTGCTTTCCAGTTTGCTTTATAACCGTTAGTTTTAAGCGTTCAGGTAACATGGGTAGATCTTCAAGATTCCATGTTTTATATTTCACATCATAGCTTTCTGGGTCAGCTAGTGTTACAAGATGTCCAAGCGCCCAAGTCACAATGTATTTATCTCCCTCAAGGAAGCCATTTCCTTTTTTATTACATTTCAGTACACGTGCAATATCACGTGCTACAGAAGGTTTTTCAGCAATTACTACGCTCTTTGCCATTGTTAACACCCTTTCATAGTTCCATGGTTTTAAATATAGCATAGGTTGAGTGGGTTCGCAGTTTAACTGCAATGTAAAATGCATTTAATAGGCAAAGAAAAGAAAGGGAAGAAAAATTGTCATGGAGAGCAAAGAAACTTCATATGGTGTATATGTGATTTTAGCCTTTTAATTTCTGTTCTATGTAAAAATTATGCTCGTAATTTTGCAAAAAATCTATTTTGTTGCTAGACACCAAATTTTGAGAATGCTATATTTATGTTGTCATAGTATTTTTATAATTAGGAAAAAATAGAATACTTTATGGGTTTGAATGATTTTTCCTGATTATAAGGAGTGATGAAGTATAGAGCTAGATGAAGGATGATAGGTGCCTATGGTAAAGAAAACGTTAAAACAAAGAATTGTAGACGCTTCCGTTGAATTGTTTCAACAAGATGGTTATCACAATGTAACAGTGGATCGTATTGTGGAATACATTGGGGCATCAAAGGGTGGATTTTATCATAATTTTAAATCAAAAGATGAACTGTTGTATGAAATTCATGATGTCTTTATTTTATATGTCATTCAACAATCGCAAGCTGCATATGACAAATTCGATACACCTATCACACGTTTGTGTGCCATGCTGCAAACACTGACACAAGTATTTGATATGTATCAAGCACATATTACGATTTTTTATGAAGAAAGTCGTTCACTCTCAGATGAATATAGTGACATCATCCATAAAAAGCGAGATCACTATCGTGATATTTTACAAAGAGTGATAGCAGAGGGTCAGGAAGCAAAGGTTTTTCGTACCGAATTACCTTGTACAATTGTGACAATGGCAATTGTCGGGATGATTAACTGGACATACAAATGGTTTAAGCAATCAGGACCATTAACGATGGAGCAAATCACAGATGTTTTTACCGATATGGTATTACGGGCAATTGTGACAGAACAAGCCATGGAAGAAGCGAAGCAATTTATAATAAAGGGGTAGCCAGTAGGAAACACTGGTTTTATTATTTGTTTTTACAAACCGACTAGTCGGTATTAACTGTAAGCAATTATTCTTAAGCTACATTTACTATGGCAAATTCGACATTAGGGGGACTAGGGATGAATTTTGAATTAACAAAAGAGCAAGAAATGATTCGAGACATGGTGCGTGATTTTGCTGAGAAGGAGATTAAACCGTATGCTCGTGAGGTTGATGAGACATCAACAATGAGAATAGAGAGCTTTAAGAAGATGGCAGAACTAGGCTTATTGGGTATCCCGTTTCCTGAGGAATATGGTGGATCAGGTGGTGATACGGTGTCCTATGCTTTAGCTGTAGAGGAGATTGGTCGAGCATGTGGGGGCACAGGGTTAAGCTATGCAGCTGCTGTTAGCTTAGGAGCCTCACCAATTTACAACTTCGGCACAGAGGAACAAAAGCAAGAGTGGCTAGTTCCATTAGCTAAGGGTGAGACATTAGGATCATTCGGTTTAACAGAGCCAAATGCTGGTTCAGATGCAGGGGGCACACGTACTACAGCTATTATTGATGGTGATGACTACATCATTAACGGAGAGAAATGCTGGATCACCAATGCAGGATATGCTCGACAAATTATTGTAACGGCGGTAACAGGTAAACGTGAGGATGGTAAAAAGATTATTTCTTCTATTATTGTGCCAACAAACACACCAGGTGTAACAATCAACTGTAATTATGACAAAATGGGTGTACGTGGCTCCAATACATGTGAGATTGTGTTAGAAAATGTTCGTGTCCCAAGAACAAATCTATTAGGGGATGAAAAACGTGGCTTTAGCCAGTTTTTAAATACATTGGACGGTGGTCGTATTTCCATCGCTGCTCTTTCTGTTGGAATTGCCCAGGCTGCTTATGAAAAGGCACTAAAATTCGCGAAGGAACGTGAGCAATTTGGTGCACCTATTTCGAAGTTACAGGCGATCCAATTTAAATTAGCTGACATGGCGATGGAAATAGAGCTAGCTCGTACGTTAGTACATAAAGCGGCATGGTTAAAAGATCAAAAGAAGCCATTTGGCAAAGAAGCTGCGATGGCTAAACTATTTGCTTCTGAAATGGGCTTCCGTACATGTAATCAAGCAATCCAAATTCATGGTGGTTCTGGATATATGAAAGAATACGATGTAGAACGTCATTTACGTGATATTAAATTAATGGAAATCGGTGAAGGGACATCTGAAATTCAACGTCTTGTTATTTCTCGTCTAATTGGCTGTTAATCATCATTAGTTAAGTTAAATAGCATAAATAAGGGGGATCTTCATGGCAGAACTTGTGTATCAAACAATTGGTCAATTGCTAGATGAACAATCAAAAAAGTACCCGCAGAATGAAGCATTGGTCTATGCTGACAGAAATTTACGCATGACTTATGAACAGCTAAATCGTCAAGCGCGATACGTAGCGAGAGGTTTAATGGCTCTTGGAATTGAAAAGGGAGATCATATCGCAGTATGGACGACGAATGTTCCTGAGTGGGTACAGCTTCAATTTGGTACAGGGAAGATGGGTGCTCCAATTGTAACGGTAAATACGAATTACCGTGCGAGTGAGTTGGAGTATTTATTGAAGCAATCTGATGCTAAAACGATTTTTTTAATTGAAAATTATCGAGACCATTCTTTTATCAATACACTGCAAGAGTTATGTCCAGAGCTTGAACATTGTGAACCAGGTAATTTGCAATCAAAGCGACTACCTTTATTAAAAAATGTTATTTTAATCGGTGAAACCAAATACCCCGGCGTACTTAATTGGTCAGATGTTTTAACAGCTGCCGAGCAAGTAACCGAGGAACAGTTAGATCAGAGAGAGCAATCTCTCCATTATGATGATGTCATTAATATTCAATATACTTCTGGTACAACAGGCTTTCCTAAGGGAGTAATGCTAACGCATTTTAACTTAGTCAATAATGCTGTCAATATTGCTGAATGTATGCGTTTAACGGCAGAGGATCGTCTATGTATCCCAGTTCCATTCTTCCATTGCTTTGGTTGTGTCATAGGCACATTAGCCATCACAACGAGTGGTGGAACGATGGTACCAGTACAGGAGTTCTCACCTGAAGAGGTACTAAGAACCGTTCAACAAGAGCAATGCACTGCCTTACATGGCGTGCCAACGATGTTCATTAGTGAACTTAATTTATCAAATTTTGCATCTTTCGATCTTTCAACTTTACGTACAGGCGTCATGGCAGGATCAAACTGTCCAATTGAGGTTATGAAAGCGGTCATTGAGAAGATGGGCATGAAAGATATAACAATATGCTACGGTCAAACAGAATCATCACCTGTTATTACACAGACAAGAACGGATGACCCGCTAGTGTTAAAGGTGGAGACGGTTGGCCGCGCTTTACCTAACCTAGAAGTAAAGATTGTTGTTCCTGGAACTACCGAGGAAGCTCCGACAAATGAACAGGGAGAGCTGTGTACAAGGGGCTATCATGTGATGAAGGGCTATTATAAAAACCAGGAGGAAACAGATCTGGCTATTGACGAGGATGGTTGGTTGCATACAGGTGATTTAGCAACAATGGATGAAGCAGGTTATGTCCGTGTAACAGGTCGTTTAAAGGATATGATTATCCGTGGTGGCGAAAACTTATATCCTCGTGAAATTGAGGAGTTCCTTTATACACATCCGAAAATTTCAGATGTTCAGGTTGCAGGTGTCCCTGATCCTGTTTATGGCGAGGAGGCGGCAGCTTGGATTGTTTTAAAAGAAGGGGAGCAGGCTACAGCGGATGAAATCCGAGATTATTGTCGAGATAAAATTTCTAGACATAAAATTCCGCGACATATTTTCTTTATTGATAACTATCCAATGACTGCATCTGGAAAAGTTCAAAAATATAAATTACGAGAAGATTTCGTTATGACCGTAAAGTAAGGAGGGGCAGTGAATATGTTCAACAAGGTATTAATTGCAAATCGTGGGGAGATTGCTAGACGTGTGATCAGAACATGCAAGCGCCTAAATATTCATACGGTTGCTATCTATTCAGAGGCAGATGCAGAAAGCTTACATGTGAAAGATGCAGACGAAGCTTTCTGTGTGGGGAAGCCACCGGTTGCACAGAGCTATTTAAATATCGACCGCATTCTTGAAATTGCACTAGAAAGTGGCGCAGAGGCTGTTCATCCTGGCTATGGTTTACTATCAGAGAATGCAAATTTTGCGAAACGTTGTGCAGAGGCGGGTTTAGTGTTTATCGGGCCAAGTGCTGATGTGATTGCTTCAATGGGCAGTAAATTAGAGGCACGTAAAACAATGAAAGCTGCAGGTGTACCGATTGTAGAGGGTGTAGAAGCGCCTGTGAAGGATGTAGAAGAAGCCACTAGCATAGCGGAGCGTTTAGGCTATCCTATTATGTTAAAGGCATCTGCAGGCGGTGGCGGTATCGGTATGCAACTAGTTGAAAATGCCGAGGAACTAGCCAAAGCTTTTGAGGGCAATCAAAAGCGTGCACAATCATTCTTTGGTGATGGCACGATGTATATGGAGCGGTTCATTGCTAACCCTCACCATGTCGAGGTGCAAATTATTGCAGATCATCAAGGCAATGTTGTTCCATTATTTGAACGTGAGTGCTCTATTCAACGAAGAAATCAAAAAGTAGTAGAAGAAGCACCATCCCCGTTCATCTCACAAGAGACAAGAGAAAAAATGCTAGAAGCGTCAGTTAAGGCGGCAATGCATATTGGTTATGTCAATGCTGGAACAATCGAATACTTGGTTGATGAAGATCAAAACTTTTATTTTTTAGAAATGAATACAAGACTACAGGTAGAGCATCCCGTTACGGAGGAAATTACGAAGCTTGATTTAGTAGAAGAGCAATTAAAAATTGCGGCAAAACAACCTCTTACATTTACTAGAGAAAATATTACTAAAGAAGGGCACGCGATTGAAGTGCGCATATACGCTGAAAATGCTTCGACATTTTTCCCGTCTCCAGGTACCATTACGACTCTTGAATTACCGACCGGTGAAGGAATTCGACATGAATGTGGCGTAGAGTCTGGTTCAGTGGTAACACCATTCTATGATCCGATGATTAGTAAATTGGTAGTGTGGGGGGAAACAAGAGAAATTGCCTGTGAAAGATTAGCACAAGCGCTGAAGGCGTATAAAGTGGAGGGGATTCAAACGAATATCCCGATGCTTTTAAATACCATCACACATGAGCAATTTTTAAAAGGGCATACGACAACAAAATTTGTAGAGCAATATTATTTACCGCAATTAGCAGAAACAAAATAACAATGATCATGTATTCGTGCTTCCATAGAGGGACGAATACATGATAAAAAAATTAGGAGTGAATGATTATGGCAACAGTAAAAGCAAGCATGGCAGGAACAGTATGGAAAATCGTCGTAACAGAGGGCGAGAAAGTGACAGCAGGTCAAGATGTAGCCATTTTAGAATCGATGAAAATGGAAATTCCAATTGCAGCAGAAGAGGATGGCGTAGTGACGAAAATCATTGCCAATGAGGGAGACTTTATTAACGTTGATGATGATATTTTAGAAATTGAATAAGAGGAGGCTTGTTTATGCAGCTACCTAAGCAAGTCACAATCAAAGAAGTTGGTCCCCGTGATGGCTTACAAAATGAAAAAACGCATATTTCAACAGCTGATAAAGTGCAATTAGTAAATTTATTAGGTCAAACAGGATTAAATTATATTGAAGTGACATCTTTTGTGCATCCCAAATGGATTCCTCAATTGGCAGATGCAGTCGAGGTTCTGCAAGCCATTAAAAGACATAAGGATATTACCTATGCGGCACTTGTACCCAATATGCGGGGCTTAGAACGCGCATTGCAGGCTGAAGTAGATGAAGTAAGTATTTTTATGTCTGCTAGTGAAAGCCATAACCAAAGTAATATTAATAAAACCATAGAAGATACATTTCCCATATTAGAGGAAGTTGTAGTAGGAGCTCAGGCTGCAAAGAAACATGTTCGAGGTTATATCTCAACGGTTATTGGTTGTCCCTATGAGGGGTATATACACCCTGACAAGGTATTACGAGTAACGGAAAAATTATTGGAGATGGGTGTGACTGAAATATCGCTTGGTGACACAATTGGTGTTGGTGTACCGACGCAGATTGAGTTTCTTTTAGAGGAATTACTAAAAAGGTATCCTGCTGAAAAATTTGCCATGCACTTTCATGATACACGTGGGACCGCATTAGCCAATATTATGAAATCCTTAGAGATGGGTATTAGCAAATTTGATAGTGCGCTTGGTGGGCTAGGGGGCTGCCCATATGCAAAGGGTGCCTCAGGTAATGTAGCCACAGAAGATTTATTGTATTTATTTGATGAGATGGGCATTGAAACAGGCGTAGATCGACAAAAGGTGCTAGAGGCGGCACTCTTTATTGAAGAGAAGTTAGGCAAGGCTGTTGCATCAAAGCAAATGGCTATTGTCCGCAATGAAAGGAGTGCAAATCAGGGATGACACAACTCGTTCGTTTTGAATTACTAGAGGATAGTATTGGACTTATTACACTTTCAAGACTAGAAGCTGCTAACGCTATGTCGGTTCAATTACTGCATGAGCTGTCTGACACGCTTGATCAAATCAATGGAGATCCAGCAGTGCGTGTAGTCCTTTTAACAGGTGCGGGCGAAAAGGCATTTTGTGCAGGTGCTGATTTAAAGGAACGTAAAGGAATGTCTGATCAACAAGTGAAGAAGATCGTGCAGCTGATTGGTGCCACTGTGGCAAAAGTTGAAACACTTGCACAGCCTGTCATTGCTGTCCTAAATGGTGTAGCCTTTGGTGGAGGCTTGGAGTTGGCACTAGCTTGTGATTTACGAATTGCTGCTACACATGTAAAGCTTGGCTTAACAGAAACTTCGCTCGGTATTATTCCAGGTGCTGGGGGGACACAGCGACTTCCACGTTTAATTGGTCTTGGTAAAGCAAAGGAATTAATTTATACAGCACGTAGGCTCAATGCCGAAGAAGCTGAAAATTATGGCATTATCGAATATGTTTATGAAGGACATGAGGTATTAGATAAGGCACAACAGCTTGCACTGGAAATGGCAAAAAATGCACCACTTTCTTTAGTGCAAGCCAAAGTTGCTATCAATCAAGGTGTTGAGGTAGATTTAGCTACCGGGTTAAAAATTGAATCACTTGCATATAGTGCACTGATCCCAACAGAAGACCGATTAGAGGGCTTACTTGCCTTCCAAGAGAAGCGAGCGCCACAATATTCAGGGAAATAAAACGCCAAGAAATAATTTTGGTGTAATCGATTGGGCAAAGGGAGGAAATAAACATGAGCAATATCTCGACAGAAAATACACCACCTACAATGAAAGATAAAATTTTAGCAGGTGGATTACCAAAATATCATGACAAAAATGCACAACAAGGCAAGCTATTTGTACGTGAGCGTCTTGAACTATTACTTGATGATGGTCTTCAATCAGAGGATGGGCTCTATGCGAACTGTTTAGCAGGGGATTTACCAGCAGATGGAGTTATCACTGGTATTGGTAAAATCCATGGTCGCACAGTTTGTGTGCTAGCGAACGATTCAACGATTAAAGCTGGTTCTTGGGGAAAACGCACGGTTGAAAAAATGATTCGCATTCAAGAAACCGCTGAAAAGTTGAATTGTCCATTACTCTATTTAGTGGATTCAGCGGGTGCCCGTATTACAGATCAACTTGAAATGTTCCCAGGACGCAGAGGTGCAGGACGCATTTTCTACAATCAAGTCAAGCTGTCAGGAAAAGTTCCGCAAATTTGCTTATTATTTGGTCCTTCCGCAGCAGGTGGTGCCTATATTCCTGCATTTTGCGATATCGTGGTGATGGTAGAAGGAAATGCTTCTATGTATTTAGGATCTCCTCGTATGGCCGAAATGGTTATCGGTGAGAAAGTAGATTTAGAAACAATGGGTGGCGCAAAAATGCACTGTTCCGTTTCGGGTTGTGGAGATGTGCTTGTTAAATCCGAACAGGAGGCTATTACTTATGCGCGGAAATATTTAGGATACTTCCCTAATAACTATGCAGAGCGTAGCAAGGTAGAGGCTCCTAAACCACCGGCTTCATTTGATAAATCTATTGAAGAATTAATTCCTCAAAATCAAAATGTTCCATTTGATATGTATAAGCTAATTGATCGTATTATCGATGAAGATTCGTTTTGTGAGGTTAAGAAATTATTTGCACCAGAATTAATTACAGGCCTTGCCCGAATTAATGGTCAATCAGTCGGCATTATCGCTAACCAACCACGCGTTAAGGGAGGCGTGCTATTCCATGATTCTGCTGATAAAGCGGCGAAATTTATTTCACTTTGTGATGCATTCAATATCCCACTGTTATTCCTAGCAGACGTTCCAGGCTTTATGATTGGTACTCAGGTAGAAAAAGCAGGAATCATCCGTCATGGTGCTAAAATGATTTTTGCCATGAGTGAGGCAACTGTTCCTAAGCTAACAGTCATTGTGCGTAAAGCGTATGGTGCAGGATTATATGCAATGGCTGGCCCTGCGTTTGAACCAGACTGCTGTATTGCCTTATCAAATGCACAAATTGCCGTAATGGGACCAGAAGCTGCTGTCAATGCAGTCTATGCCAATAAAATTGCAGAACTTCCAAAAGAAGAGCAAGCAAGCTTCATTGCCGAGAAACGTAAAGAATATCAAGAGGAAATTGATGTGTATCGCTTAGCTTCAGAGCTTATCATTGATGATGTGATTGAGCCTAATGAGCTGCGTAAGGTACTAGAAAATCGCTTAGAACTTTATATGTCAAAATACTTATTATTCTCACAACGTAAGCATGGGGTAAACCCAGTTTAAACATACTTATTATAAGGCTGTCTCTGCTGGTAGGAGACAGCCTTTTTGGGTGATAATTTTTTCAGCTACTTGCAAGCTATAGTTGAGCATATTAAAATATGGGAAGGAATAAAAGGGAAGTGGGTGTTAAGCTTGTCTAAAAACAACATAGCGGATGTTCAAAATAATGCCAAGCTCCCATTACCATATCGGGATGTCATTGATACATATTATTTGCCGCTAAAGGTTGCAGGTTGGATTTTATTTAGTATCTATTCATTTATGGCTTTTTATAAATTGGTTATTGATCGCTTAGTAGATGTAGTCGTCGTTTTATTAAAGGGAGATTACTCTATAGGTGACTTAGGATTGTTTGATTATAGTAGCTGGCGATTAACTACTAATTTTATGCCCTTCGAAACGATTCTCCGTTATATAAACTACTCTCAGTATTTTAATTGGGAAATTATAATCGTTAACTTACTTGGCAACTTATTAATTTTTACTCCAATGGGCTTTTTACTGCCATTACTATCGAAGAAATTCCGAAAAGCGTGGGTTATTATTTGTTTAGGCTTTATTTCTAGTCTTGCTGTTGAAACCGTTCAATTTATTTTTACCGTTGGTTCTGCAGATATTGATGATTTAATTTTAAATACAATTGGTGCATGGCTTGGTTACTTAGCCTATAAAGGTATATTGATTAGACCCAAAAAATGAGAAAAGCAGTCCAGTATGAAGGGGCTGTTTTTTTATTTTATATTGATTAACACCATTTGTTTAGTGTATATGGTAATAAATTTTATTGAAAAGTGTATGGAGCTAATAAATGAATATGAAAATATTAGCTGAATGAGGTTCTTTCTTCCTATTTCTGAAAATAATTAGTATCTCTTTAGGAGCTTAGTAGTAATTAGTGCTTGAATTTAATAGTGAAAATTCCGATAATGAGTGTACAGAAACTATTAAAATGGTATAGATAGAGTGTGAGGAAGAATGTTCATATCTATTAACTTATTAGCATATGAAGATAGAAGGACGAGGTGAAAACAATGAAATTATCAAATTTAATGGAGCAAGAAAGAATTTCATCCCAGCATAATCGTAAAAAAATACTTCAGCGTAAAGAGGCAGGAGATGCCTATAGAAAAAATGCGATGTATTTTCAGCCAAAGAAAAATCCATTATTGATTGAACTTGAAAATTTATTATTAGGACGTACTGACCAAGATTTGTATGATCAACAGCAAGAAGAGTCAAAAGAAGTAACTCCTCAGCAGAAAGCCATTATGGAAGATTTACAGCAAACAGAAAAGAATGTACGGGCCCATGAGCAAACTTATAAAGTAGGAATGAATGATAACGCTGATTCCTCGAATATATCCGATTCAGAACAAGGTGACACACTGCACATTTTAGAGCAGGTACGTAATGCAGCATTGTCATCAGCAGAGCCCTCTCCTCTAGATTTACGTGTGGCGCAAAGTGTTGATGCTCAAATACAGCATATGTTAAATAATTCAAATTTTGATGATGTTGCCACAAATGAAAGCGAACCATATTTTGTACGTGACATCATTGAAGTGAAGGTTCCTGAACGTTACTCGAAGGAATTGAAATTGGACCCATTTGCAGATACAATTTTCGGTAAGAACTATGAGACTGCATTCAAGTTAAGAGTATTTAAACAGGCATCGGAAAGATATGCGGCTCACGTTCAAATGACGAAAAATGGCTATCGTCCAGACAAGGATTCTATGTTCTCTTTGATAGCCTGATGCTGTAGATAGGAGATTGTTGACATGGCAAAGGCAAAGTATGCGAAAACGAATGCGATTCGTTTATTAGAACAACAAAAAATTCATTTTGATGTGATGGAATATGAAACAGGGGACGGTCAAGTAGATGGTGTTTCTGTAGCTGAGAAAATAGGGCAGCCTGTTGCTCGGGTATTTAAAACATTAGTAGCAAAAGCAAGTGCACAAAGGTTGTTTGTATTTGTAATTCCAGTAGCTGAAGAGCTAGACTTAAAAGCTGCCGCCAAGGTAGTTGGGGAAAAGAAAATTGAAATGTTAGCGGTAAAAGATCTACTTAGCCATACTGGTTATGTTCGCGGTGGATGTTCACCAGTAGGGATGAAGAAGTTATATCCAACGGTCATCGATGTATCTGCTCAAGAACAAGGTAGTATAATCGTTAGTGCCGGGAAAATTGGTATGCAAATTCATGTACAAATAGAAGATCTGAAGAATATAACAAAGGCACAACTTGCCTCAATTACAACTACCCATGAGTGAGAGAATGGGTAGTTTTTTATGTGGTAAGATAAACGGTTTAGTTCAAGCACTATATCTTAATTTTGGTTGAAAGTATGATACAGTAATAGCAATATTATTCATAGAGAGAAGGATAAGGAATGCGTAGAATAATGGGGTGGCGTTGGACCTTTTTTATTGGTGGCTTAATGGTGATGTCACTTGGCATCACGATGTCGATAAAGGGGAAAATTGTGGGCACAAGCCCATGGGATGTTTTACATGTAGGTCTATTTCAAAATTTTGGGTTAAGTATTGGCACATGGTCTATTGTAACAGGACTCTTTATAGTTGCTTCAACATCCATTGTATTGCGTCAATGGCCAAAGATAGGTACTTGGCTCAATATGCTGTTAATTGGCTCGTTCATTGATGTATTTAACTGGATGTTACCCTCGACGGATGTATATGGCTTACAAATTACATATTTTATTATTGGCTTATTTGTTTTGAGCTTTGGCTGTGGGATGTATATTGCACCGAATATGGGCGCAGGACCAAGGGATACCTTAATGATGATACTTGTCGAAAAGTTTGGTGGATCCATTAAAACAGCAAGAATGGGAATTGAAGTACTTGTAACCATTGTGGGCTGGCTTCTAGGAGGACCAGTTGGAGTAGGGACAGTATTGATCGCCTTAACTTCAGGCTATATTGTGCAATATTCATTACCGTATTGTCGTAAAATATTGATGAAATGTATTGGAAATATGGAGGGCATAAAGCCATTCTATTAAACCAAGAAGCTACTTAGATCTGTAAAGGATAGAAGTAGCTTTTCATTTTTTTTAGCGTTCTTTCATATAATGCAGGGCACAAGCTAAAGGAGGAACGACATTTGAACGGAAATGTAACGTATTATTTTGGACACGCATTGACTGGCCAAGGTGTGAAGCATTTATATAAAGAAATGATGGAAGAGGCGTCTCTCGTTTATTTTTTGCAAGGGCCTGCCACATTTAAAGGTTCAGAACTGTTAAAAGAACTAGGATACTTCTATGTGAAACAGGGTTTTGGTGTCGAGTGGTTTAAGCATGCTTTATTAGAGGAGGTTGTTGAGGCCGTTTATATAAAAGGCTGTAACAGACTTTTTGTATGGGCATCTGAGTGGAATATTGAGCCAACTTTACTCGGTACAAAGCATCGTGTCATGTCTTTCTACGATTGTTTAGAGGACCTACAGCTTAAAAAGATTGGAGAACAGCTTGCAGAGACCATGCAAGAGCGTGCAACATGGCGTGAAAAATGCATAGCGAAACTGAATCAAGCAATTAAGCTACATGATGACTGGGAGGTTGTTACACAAAGCTGTATGGACTGGCAGGCATTAAATGAACAGGTGGAAAATTTAAAGTCGGATGTGTTCCAATCCATTGTTCTGAATAAAACAGGTATGCGGACACATCGTTTACTGGGAACGTTAACTCCTAGAGGTGCGGAAAATACAGTGGATAGTATCACCAAAAGTATCACGACTCGCTTTATGATTAAAGGTAAGCCAGGTACAGGCAAATCTTCACTAATGAAAAGCTTAGCAGATGAAGCAAATGCAAGAGGGCTTGATGCACAAATTGTTTGGTGTGGCTTAGATGCAGGATCTGTGGATATGGTCATTATCCCAGAGCTCAATTTCTGTATTTTTGATAGCACAGACCCTCATATCTTTAATCCAGAGGATGGTAGGTTAGGGGATAAGATATTTGATATTGGTCAACATTGTACGCTTTCAGAGGAAGCAGAAACTGCAATCGAGGCAGTGCGAGCACAATACAAAGAGGCTATACAGGATGCAATGGGCCATTCTAAACGATATGCAGAAGCTGAATATACTGTTCGTCGTTTATTAGATAATTGTCTGTCGGCTTCTTTATGGCGCGAAAAAACAGCGCCACTATTCGAAAGATTAACAAAGTAATGTAGCTAATGGCTTGCATGTGCTAAACTAGGAGCGAGAACAGTTTTCCTAGGAAAGGATGATACGCTTGTCAAAAGTATTGAATGCATTTTTAGATGAAAACCTACAAGCCCTACATGAACAAGGCTTATACAATGAAATCGATCCAGTAGAGGGAGCAAATGGTCCAATTATTCAGGTCCGTGGCAAAAATCTTGTTAACTTATCCTCTAACAACTATCTTGGTTTAGCAACAAATGAAGAATTAAAGCGTATTGCCAAAGAGACAATTGATAAATACGGTGTTGGAGCAGGTGCTGTTCGTACAATCAACGGGACACTTGACTTGCACGTAAAATTAGAAGAAAAGCTTGCTGAATTTAAAGGAACAGAAGCGGCTATTTCTTATCAATCTGGATTTAATTGTAATATGGCAGCTATTTCTGCTGTAATGGATAAAAATGATGCCATTCTATCTGATCAATTAAACCATGCCTCTATTATTGATGGATGTCGCTTATCGAAGGCAAAAATCATCGCGTTTAATCACTCTGATATGGAGGATTTACGTGCAAAGGCAAAAGCGGCAAAGGAATCAGGTTTATACAATAAAATCATGGTTATCACAGATGGTGTCTTTTCAATGGATGGTGATATTGCTAAATTACCTGAAATTGTGGAAATAGCTAAAGAGTTTGATTTAATTACGTATGTGGATGATGCACATGGTTCGGGTGTAACAGGTAAAGGAAAAGGAACTGTGAAGCATTTTGGATTAGAAAAAGAAATTGATTTCCAAATTGGTACATTATCAAAAGCTATTGGTGTAGTAGGTGGCTATGTAGCAGGTAAGAAAAATTTAATTGATTGGCTAAAAGTTCGCTCACGCCCATTCCTATTTTCAACAGCATTACCACCAGGTGATGTAGCCGCTATTACAGCAGCCGTGCAAATGCTGATTGATTCAACAAAGCTACACGATAAGCTGTGGGATAATGGTAATTATTTAAAAGCGGGGCTTGAGAAGCTTGGCTTTAATATTGGTGCGTCTGAAACACCAATTACACCATGCATCATTGGGGATGAAAAGTTAACACAGGAATTTTCAAAACGTTTATTTGAAGAAGGCGTTTATGCAAAATCGATTGTCTTCCCAACAGTTCCAAAAGGTACAGGTCGCGTTCGGAATATGCCAACAGCGGCACATACAAAAGAAATGCTTGATGATGCAATTGCGATTTACGAGAAGGTTGGTCGTGAATTAGGCGTTATTCAATAAGAAAAAGGCTTCCTCATGGATGGGGAAGCCTTTTTTGCATGATTGAAAAGAAAAAGTGAAGGATAGAACCAAAAAAGTGACCGATAGAAGCTTAAATCTAACTGATAGCGATCTTATCTAAAAATAGACAATCTCTTTATTTCGACCCAATTATTTTTCCTGCCTTGAGCTGTTGAATAGCTTGATCAGAAATATTTAATGCCTGTAAAATTTCTTCATTATGTTGTCCTAATGTAGGTGCTGCACTTGTTAGCTGTCCAGGCGTTTGTGAAAACTTAGCTGGGAAGCCCAATGTTCTCATCGGTCCAGCAATCGGGTGCTCATAGGACAGTACCATGTCACGCTCTAGTATATGAGGGTCATTTAATGTTTGGTCATAGGAATAGATTGGACTAGATGGTACACCGTGCTTATCCAATAGTTCGAGCCAGTAGATAGCCTTATGCTTGATTAGCTCGCTTTCAATTTCTGCTTCCAGCTCCCTCACATGTTGGGCACGTGAATAGTTGGTAGCAAAGAGAGGATTGTCTAACCAATCAGGTCGATTGACAACTTTTACGGCAAAAATTTCCCATAGCTTTTGATTGCCAGCACCTACTAGGATATAGTCATCCTGTGTTTTGAAACCTTGATAGGGCGCTGACACACGATGGGCGGTTCCAGTTCGCTCAGGTAACTCACCCTTTCCGAAGTAAGCAGCGGCCTCCCAAACAGTCCACGCAAGACCTGACTCCACTAAGGACACATCAATATATTGACCTTCGCCACTACGAAGCTTATAAATATAGGCCATTAAAATGGATTGTAAGGCTGTTTGTGCAGCAGCAATATCATTCACCGCAAAGCCAACTTTTACAGGTCGGCCATCTGCTTCACCTGTCATATGCATTAAGCCACTCAGACCCTGAGCCATAATATCATAGCCACCCTTTTGACTATATGGACCTGTTTGACCATAACCAGAAATAGAGCAGTAAATTAGGCCTGGATTGATGGCTTTTAATGTATCATAATCGATACCAAGCTTTTTCGTGACACCTGGTCGATAATTTTCCACAAGTACATCAACAGATTGAATCAATTCTTTAAATAAAGCCAGTCCCTCAGTAGTTTTTAAATTGATGCAGACACCTTTTTTATTACGATTAACCATCATATACATATGACTTTCTTCATTAACGAATGGACCCATTGTACGGGTATCGTCTCCATTTGGGTATTTTTCAATTTTGATAACTTCTGCACCCATATCTGCTAATACCATGGTGCAATAGGGACCAGCTAAGACTTGTGATAAATCGACAACCTTTAATCCTTGTAATGCTTGTTTCATTTACCCTCAGTCCCATCCTGTTTGACTAATGTGATGTTGCGTAATCCTTTGACAGAGGTGGCACCGGCTAATGCGATAGAAACCTTTAATTCATCATAAAGATTGGTCATCACCTTTTCGACGCCTTGTTGTCCTTCAAGGGCTAGTCCATAGACGAAAGGACGTCCTATTGCAACGGCATCCGCTCCTAAAGAAAGTGCTTTTAAGGCATCCATGCCACGATATACACCACTATCTAATATAATAGGAATTTGTCCATTCACAACTTTCGCAATAGCGGGAAGGGCCTCCAGTGAACCAATCACGCCATCTAATTGACGGCCACCATGGTTTGATACAATAATGCCATTAATACCATTGTCAATAGCTAGCTTTGCATCTTCAGGATGTAAAATTCCCTTCAATAATATAGGAAGATTTGTACGTTTTTTTAACTCTCGAACATGCTCCCAATTAAGTTTTGGGTGGAAGACATTTTGCAAGACACCTTGTACATAGGACTCGAATGAATCATCAGGTAAAGAGGCTGTAAAAACGGGATCATTCATATAATTTCCTCTTGCATAGCCTAACTTCAATGGTGAAAACTGATTGCGTACATCTTCTTCACGCCAGCCAAGCATTACGGTGTCGACAGTTAAAACGATCGCTTCAAATCCAGCTTCCTCCGCACGTGCAGCCATACTAAAAGCAATTTCTTCATTAGTAGACCAATATAATTGAAACCATTTTGTTGCAGAAGGCGCAGCTTGAGCAACTTCTTCAAGAGCAAAAGTGGAAACAGTGCTTTGTATATAAGGGATATTTAAAAACTGGGCAGCACGTGCAACGGCAAGTTCTCCTTCATCGTGAACCATTCCGTTCATGCCCACAGGAGCAAAAAGCAAAGGAGTTGGATATGTTTTACCAAACAAATGAACGGATGTATCAACGTTTGACACATCATTTAAAAAACGGGGAACAATGGAATACTTCTCAAAAGCTGCTCGATTATTGCGCAGTGTTTGTTCACCGCCAGCACCTGAACGGATATAGCCATAAGGTCCAGCTTCGATTTTTTCCGCTACGGCCTTTTCTAAATCTGCAAAGCAAATGGGGAAGGGGGCTTGTGCAGTTATATTTTTTAAGAGTAGATCGCCATCAGTTATGTTTGTCATCGTTACAACCTCACTTATTTATTGAAAATAGGCTTTCTTTTATTTAAAAAGGCTTGAATACCTTCGTTATAATCGTCTGAATTAAATGAATCCAAAACTAACTGTGCCAACACATCGTTTTCTTCATTTTCACCATCAACAATTGCCTGGATAACTTTTTTGATGCCAGTGTTTGCAATGGATGATTTACTTAATAAATGTTCAGCGAATTGCAATGTCGCCTCATCAATATCCTCTGGTTCGTGGAGGGCCGTGATTAAACCAATATTTTTTCCTTCTTCAGCTGTAAAAATAGTAGCTGTGTACAAAATTTCCTTTGCCTTAGCGACACCAACAATATTGATGAGACGTTTTGTGCTTTCTAAATTATAGACAATACCTATGTTTGCAGCGGTGATGCCTAGCTTACTCTTAGGTGTTGCTATTCTAAAGTCACAAGCGTTTGCTAACTCTAAGCCACCACCAATTGCTAAGCCCTGAATCATAGCAATTGTCGGGTGTGGAAATTTATAGAGAGCATCGATCGCCTTTAGAGCCAATTCATTATAGGCTTTGGCATTGTCTGTAGCATAACGAACATCTAAAAACTCGGTAATATCTGCACCGGAAGAAAAGGCTACTTCATTGACACCGCGAACAATTAAAAGTTTGATGGAAGAATCTACACTGAGCAGCTCTAGTTGGTCTACTATGGCTTGAAACATTGCCCTTGATAAAGAATTCCGTTTTTCCGGGCGATTTAATACTAACGTTGCAATATAGCCATTTTTCTCTACATAAATTTCGTTTGTCATCTTCATTCTCCTATTAGTCTTTTTTCAACTTCGCGGCGAAGCGGTTACCGATGGATTGAATGCTCTGCACAAGGATGATTAAGATAAAGACAGTTGCATACATCACATCAACCTCATAGCGTAAATGACCATAACGATAGGCAAGGTCACCTAAACCGCCAGCACCAACCATTCCTGCCATTGCTGTTGCACCAATTAATCCTATTGTGGCAATCGTTAAGCCTAATATAATAGATGGTCGAGCTTCACGTAATAGGACATGCCAAATGATATGGCGACGTTTAATACCCATGGCTGTGTAGGCTTCTACTACTCCTGAATCCACTTCTAATAGCGCAGATTCCATCAGTCGTGCAATATAAGGAGCTGTGTAAACAACTAGCGGAACGATTACACCTTTAACACCAATTGTTGTACCTACAATTAACTTGGTAAAAGGTAAGATGAAGAATAATAAAATGATAAATGGAACAGAGCGAACAATATTGATAAATAGATTAAAAAACTGATAGAAAAATTTATTTTCAAAGGATTGTCCTGGTCGTGTTAAAACGATTAATAGCCCTAATGGAATACCAATCAGAATGGAGAACAACAATGAAATTCCGACCATTTGAAATGTTTCGATAATTGCTTTGCCAATTACATCTGACCAATCTGTAAAGAAACTTTGGATACTACTCATTGAACGCACCTCCTAATTCTTCCACTGCCACGCCATTTTCTGAAAAATACGTTAACGCCTTTTGGACAATCTGCGTTTCGCCATGTAAATGCACCACAATATTGCCGACAATACCGTTTTTTAATTCAATAATATTAGCTGTTAAAATATTTGGTTGCACATCGTATACCTTAGTGACTTCTGCTAATAATGGCTTACCAGTACTTTCACCAAGGAATGTTAAACGGATTACACTTCCTGAAACATTTAATTGCTCAATAAGAGAGGGGGATAAATTACGTTGTGAAATTGTATTTAAAAACTTTCGCGTTGTAGGGTGCTTCGGTTTCGCAAAAAGTTCAATCGCTGTGCCAAATTCCACAACTTTCCCTGATTCTAGAACAGAAACCTCATCACAAATTTTTTGAATTACATTCATTTCATGTGTGATGAGCAGAATCGTAATGCCTAATTCACGATTAATTTTTAACAACAATTCAAGAATGGCTTCCGTTGTCTCAGGATCAAGTGCACTTGTTGCTTCGTCACTAAGTAAAATCTCTGGTTCCTGTGCTAAGGCACGTGCAATAGCCACACGCTGTTTTTGACCACCTGAAAGTTGATTTGGGTAACTATCTAGTTTATCTGTTAAACCGACAATTTCAGCATACTTAGCTACTCGTTTTTTTACTTCTGCCTCTTTATAGCCTAGAAGCTTTAAGGGAACTGCAATATTATTGTAAACTGTTGCTGTTTTTAATAGATTAAAGTGCTGGAAGATCATCCCGATTTTTTGGCGTGTTTGACGTAATTCTTGAAGAGAAAGGGTCGTAATGTCTACATTGTCTATCACTACTTTTCCTGCTGTAGGACGTTCGAGTAGATTAACGCAACGAATGAGTGTACTTTTACCAGCACCACTATAGCCGATTACACCATGAATTTGTCCCTTTTTTACGTGAAGATTGATGCCATCCACAGCTTTTATGATGCCTTTTTTCGACTTGAATTCTTTTGAGATATTTTGTAATTGAATCATGCGACTGTTTGCTCCTTTCTCCACCTTCTAAAAAGCAAGAATCTGCTCGTTTTCCTATAGAGGAATTTCGACAGATTCTTCGGCTTTATAGAAGCTTCCTGAATGTATTACCAACTAGGGATTACTGAACCTTTGAATTCTTCTTCGATGAATTGACGTACTTCATCAGATTGGTAAGCCTCAACGAACTTTTTAATTGTTGGATCATTTTCATTTTCAGCACGTACAACAATATAGTTCACGTATGGAGAATCAGTAGATTCCAATAAAATAGAGTCATCTTTAGGGTTAATACCAGCTTCTAATGCAAAGTTTGTATTAATAGCTGCTACGTCTACTTCACTAAGTTGTTTAGGAATTTGAGCTGCCTCTAATTCAATGAATTTTAAATTCTTTTTGTTTTCTTCTACATCACGAATCGAGGCTGTTAAGTCTGCGCCATCTTTTAACTGAATATAGCCAGCTTCCTGTAAAACAAAGAGGGCACGCGCTCCATTCGTTGGGTCATTTGGTAAGCCAAACGTTGCACCGTCAGGAATGTCATCAAAGGATTTATATTTTTCAGAGTAGATACCCATTGGATTTAAAATCGTTTTGCCCACTGGTACTAAATCTGTATCATGATCTTTATTAAATGTATCCAGGAAAGGCTCGTGTTGATAGCTGTTCGCATCAAGATCACCTTCAGCTAAGGATGTATTAGGTAAAACATAGTCAGAAAATGATTTTAGCTCTACTTCTAGCCCGTTTTCTTTTGCTACTTTAGCGGCTACTTCTGCAATTTGTTCGTGTGGACCAGAAGTGACGCCTACAACGATTTTCTTTTCATCAATTCCTTCAGCTTGGCTTTTACTATCTTCTTTAGAGCCACAGCCTGCTAAAGCTGCTACTAATGTTAGACTTGCTAAACCTACTAAAAATTTATTTTTCTTTTTCATGAAAATACCTCCAAGATTGTTTTTATCGGTTTTTTGAAAATAAAAAAACTCTCTTACAAATTAAGAGAGGCTCATGAAAAGATGTCCTCTCTTATCTATCAAACGAAGTTCGTTTGCAGGATTTAGCACCTTCCTTTAAAAAAGGAGGTTGCCGAGCTTCATAGGGCCAGTCCCTCAGCTACTCTTGATAAGAGATTTATAATATTTTTTTGTAATTCCGATAGAACTAATATAATTTATAGGGTATAGTAAGTCAATAAATAATTTTTAAATTTTTTATATAATTATAATATTTCGACGCAAAAGAGGGATAACAATGTCTGTAAGAGTTAATTATGGTATAGGTTCATTTGGTAAGGTTATTAGTGCTCGTTTTCTAACGGGAACAGATATCATTGAAGGGATTGAAGCGCTTTGCGAAGAGAATAATATAGAGTCAGCCACAATTGTAAGCTGTATTGGCAGCTTTCAAAAAAGTAGCTTTGTTTATTTAGTGCCAGATGCAACAGCTCAAATTCAAGTTCGTTTTAGTGATGTGATGGAAAAAGAGGGACCATTAGAATTTATTCAAGGTTCAGGTGTGGTGTGTAAACGAGATGGGGGATATGAGACACATTTCCATGGCTCTATGAGCGATCAATGGGGTGTTGTATCGGGTGGGCATTTAATAAAAGGGGGAAACCCTGTTATTACTGCTGACATCGTGTTGGCAGAGGTACAAGGTATTCAACATATTCGAAAATGGGATGATGAAACAGGTCATGCTCAATTTTATCCATTAGAAAATGATTTAGGGCAACCAAGGAAAATTGAAAAATATTAATGATCCTGTAGCTAGGGATAGCTACAGGATACGCCCTCATCATTATCTATTAAACAATTGTAATTGCTCGATTCTATGGATTGCTTCACGTAAGCGCTCCTCACTAACTAGCAACCCTACGCGTACATAGCCTTCACCATATTGACCGAAGCCATTACCTGCTGCTACAGCGATATCAGCTTTTTCGAGCAAAAGATCAGCAAACTGTTCACTTGTATAGCCTAGTGGTACAGGAAGCCATGCGAAGAAGGAGCCTTTTGGAGCCGTAACATGCCAGCCAATTCGTCGAGCTTCTTCAATGAGTACATTGCGGCGACGCTCATAAGTAGCTCGTAGTTCATCCGAACATTGTTGGGAAGCTGTCAGTGCTACTGCTGCGGCTTGTTGAATGGCAGGGAATTGACTACAAAACAGATGATCCTGAATAAGATTAATAGCAGCAATAATCTCGGCATTCCCTACAGCGAAGCCTATACGCCAGCCAGCCATATTATAGGTTTTCGATAATGTATACATTTCAACTCCTACTTCTTTTGCACCCTTTGCTTGAAGGAAGCTAACTGGTTTATTACCGTCAAATCCTATTGCCCCATAAGCAAAATCATGTGATACGATAATATTGTGTTCCTTCGCAAAGCGAACAGTCTCTTCAAAAAACGCAAGTGATGCTGTACCTCCTGTAGGGTTGTTCGGGTAATTTAAGTAAAGAAGCTTTGCCTTTTCTTTCACTTCATCAGGTAATGCATCATAATCAGGTAAGAAATCGTTTTCGGCAAAAAGTGGCATCACTTCAAAATTGACATCTCCTAGTACGACACCTGATAGGTAATCTGGATAGCCAGGGTCTGGTAAGAGCATCGTGTCACCAGGGTTTAACACTGCTAAAGGTAGCTCAACTAGACCAATTTTTGTTCCACCGAGAATCGCTACCTCTGTATCTGGATTTAGTTCTACCTGATATTCACGTTGATAAAAGTCGGCAGCAGCTTGGCGTAATTCAGCGAGACCTCTAAATGGTGAATATTTGTGGTTTTGAGGATTTTCAGCCGCTTCCTGTAATGCTTGAATGATGTGAGTAGGCGTTGGCTGATCGGGATTTCCTTGCCCAAGGTTAATGACATCACGCCCTTCTTCTAGAGCCAAGTTTACTTTTTGTACGAGTGCTGCAAAAAATTGAGTGGGTAGTTGCTGTAGTTTTTTAGAGAATTCCATGCATGATCACCTTTTTCAGAATATAATAATTATTATTGAAGAATATGAAGCAAATAGTATTACTTTTTCTGTTAATTGTCTAGACCCTATATAGACAAAGGATTGAAATACTCTAAAAACCACAGGCGACCAAAAAGCGACCGTATCACAGTATTTTATTGAATAACTCAATGGCAGCTCGTTTATCTTCTTTAGTCAGATGGCTATAAGTATTCATTGTCAATCCTACATCACTGTGTCCTAATTGTTCTTGTATGATTTTAAAATTAGCATCATTACTTAATAAATAAGATGCGCATGAATGTCTTAATGCATGGAAGTTCAATTTAGGAAGTCCGAGCTTTTTAGCATGTCGGTGCCATGTTGAGCCAAGAGATGAGGGGAGAATAGGGTATCCTAAAACAATTTGTGATGTAACTAAAAAATCTATATCTTTTCCATCTTCGTCTTTCATAGGCTTCCAAGCATTCCCCGATTTAATTTTTAATTTTTTTTGAGCATGCACTTGTTCTTTAATTTCTTCCATAAATTTTTCTGGAACAGCTACAATGCGAGACTTTTTATTTTTTGTTGGTCCTAAAATTAATTCAGATTTTCCCTCCGTGTCATACTTCAAAGCTTGATCTATCAGAATTGTGTTATTCACAAAATTAATCTTTTCCAATCTAAGTGCTGTTATTTCTGATTCTCGTAGCCCTACTAAGCATGCCAATTTATAAATAACACGATATTTTAAATTCAGATTGTTTATCGCTTCAAGCATTTGCGATAATTGATGAGCATCATAAAACTCTAGTTCTTTTTTTCGAGGTTCAACATGAGGAGCCTTTATGCCACTCATTGGATTTTCATTTATGATTTCCCACTCAACTGCTTTAGCAAAAATACTTTTTAATATACTAAATTTGTTACTTAAATTTTTTCTTCCTTCCTTTTTTTCATTTGAAAAGTACTCAACAATATGGAATTTTTTGATTTTCTTCATTCTCATGTCGTCAAACTTTTCAAAAGTTCCAGTATTTAAAATTCTTAAATAGTGAGACTTCGTAGCAGGTGATAGATCAAGCCGTACATAGTTGTCCATCCATCGTTGACGAAAATCCGCAAAGGTAATACTTTCCACAATCTGTTCAATATCCATCTTTGATACTGTAATTTCAAATTCAGTAATTGCCTTTTTAATAGCCCGATCAGAAAGGCTGTTTAATGTGACTGTTTTATACTTTCTAATTCGTTTTCCTGTTTCTTCGTCATATCCAAGTTCTACAGTAATTTTAATACGTGGTTTGCCATTCTTAGCTGGTTCTAATACTACATAGCTTGCCAAGGTTATGCTCCTTTCTTTATTTAAATTTTTCGTTAATTTCACATAATAACCACCACCTTTAAAGAATGCATGTTCTATTTGAAGGTAAAAAATTTTATAAAAAAGTTTAAGAAATGTCATGTTCCATATTTTAATTTTGGTGTTTCAATCCAATCAAACATTTCAATAACACCTAATGGTTCAAAACAAATAGTGAAATTATCAATTGATACACATAATCCATATTTGCTTTTATACCAATCAAGAGCGTCATCTAAAAAGTCTTCTGTAACATTAAGAAAGTCAGCAAATTCATAACGATTAACGATATGTAATTTATGAGCTTGAATTATTTTAGAAAGGGGGATAAGCCTTTCATATGCCCAACTACGTGCTTTTAATTCTTGTTTTCGATTCTCTATACTACTTTGATCGAAAATATCACCAGCAGTTGTATGGTGATGTCCAATCTCTTCAGCAAGCACACAGCATTTTTCAATGATGGAAGGTAACAATTTGTTAATCCAGATTACATTGTCGCCATAAAGGCCTTTATTTTTCATACGATCTTTTTCGTAAACTTCAATATCTAAATTGTCACATTCCATTAATAAAGCATCATATAAGTGCATGGGCTATTCCCCCTTATTTTTACGCGCCTCTCGTCTCATAGCTACAAAGCGTTTAAATTCTTCAATCTCTTCTAATTCTTCTTCTGTCCATTCATCACCATCATGGTGAGCAGCAAAAGTTTGCACAGTATCTTCAGGAAGATTTTTTTGATCTGTACGACCAAGTAAGTAGTCTATGGATACACCAAAGAAATCGGCCACTTTTTGAATTTTATCTAAACTAGGGGTAATTCTCTTCCATTGATAGATTGTATTATTCGGAATTTCTAGTTCTTCCTCTAAGCGTTTGACGGTAATTCCTCTACTTTTACAAAGTTCTTTAACACGTTCTAACGTTGTCATATCAATGTTTCCTTTCACATGTCCAACTCTACTAATAAATATATTAGATATTTTCGTTGACAACTAATATATAATTTAGTAAAGTGTACATAAGCTATTTTATTAGCTAAAAAAGAGTACAAAAAAGACTACCTATTTATAAACATTTTGACGTTGGGGAACGGAAGAAATGTATTGTTACAGGCTTTTCTAAAGTCTTATTTAGCTATGTCTATATACTAATAAATATATTAGTTAATGTCAATGAAATCAGTTAATAAATTAGCTTAAATATTTTCCAATTAAGTAAAGTGCTGTGATACCGAGCTAATGACGGTATAAAAAAATTCGGACTTATAGCTTATATGACGGTAGCAACGTCAATTGATTTTCAAGGAGGTTCAAATATGTCAGAGGATTTAGGAGCTCAAGTAAGAAGCGAATTATTCAAAAAGAAGATGAGCCAAAAAGAACTTGCTTCAATGGTGGGCATTTCAAACGCTTATCTATCAGACATCATTCGTGGTCGTAAAGATGGACCAAAGGCACAAGAGCATATCAAACACATTCGCAAGATATTAAACATTTAAATTTCAGATATAAAAACAATAAAGGAGGTTAATGAGATGCGTAAAGTCCGTGGGGTTCAAGCGTTGGTAGAGTATTTAGAATCAAATAACTGTCCTATGGGAAAGTCAACTATCTACAACTTAATGCGAAAAAAGGATATTCCATTTAATAAACCAGCGCCAGGTGTCTTGCTATTTGATTTAGATGATATTGATAAATGGTTAGGTGGTGAAACCAAATGAAAACAACCAATCTACAATGGCGGGCTGAAAAGTCTGATGATTGCAGAACAGAAAAATTACTTGAGGCAATTTCGAAAACAGTTGCTATGTGGTCAGCTAGATGGTCACAGATGAATGCAGGGGATTCCAATGAAGATTAAACCTGTACCAGTAACACTAATCGCAAAGGCAATGAATAAAGCAGCAGCAACACGTCAGAAGTAAATCTATCAAACTATTTGGAGGTTAATAATATGCAACCAGTAATTAATGTTAAAGGCACAAAATTGTCAGTGGTATCGATTCATTATCGCAACAATGGTAAGCCGTCCACAGTTTATGCAGCAGATGAAAACGGTCGTGAATCACTATTTATTGAAAAGTCACAAAGCCAATATGATAACCGTCCTCATGTTGCTGTTGATAACTTAAGTGAGTTGTTGGAGTATCCAGAGCTTGAAGAAATGATTGTGGAAGGCAACAACAGGTTGATAGCCCATCTGGATGAAATGTTGACACAGGAAAATCAAGAACTTGTAAACATTGCTATTAATGCTATGGAAGGTGAAGCAGACTTACCATTTGATAGTCATCTATCAATCAAGCAAAAAGAATACAAGCTTAAGCAGCAACGTGTACTAGGGTTAATTGACGCTGTAGAAGAGGTCAAAGCATTCACGGAGGGATATTACGCAAATGTCGATGATCAATCACCTGAAGCGTAAATCAGTCATCCAGCAGTTGAATAAACTTGGCATCCACAGTATTGAAGGACAACCACTTGAAGATGCCCTGTACACAAAGTTACTAAAAACATTGGCACATAAACGTTCAGCACAGGGATGAAAGGAAGTGAAATTGATGGTTGGTGAAGAAATTCGGAGGCTGAGGAAAGAAAAGGGAATGACACTTAAACAACTAGCTAACAATATAGATTTGTCTCACACATATTTATCGCAAATTGAATTGGGAGATAGAAACGTTTCTCTAGAAATGTTATCAAAATTAGCTTCTGTTTTAGAAGTTTCAAAACTCCATCTATATAAAGTGGCTGGTCTTTTAGATGAAACAGACATTCTTGAAATAGTCTATGAAAACAAACGTCTACGTGAAGCTCTTGAGTTTTATGCAGATCCAGTAACTTATGAGCCCGTATCAGCTTATATAAAAGGTGAGAAAACAGAGTGCTATCCAATTGATGGTGATGAAGGAGAAATTGCACTTAAAGCATTACAAGGAGGAGAAATCAAATGAAATCAACAGGAATTCTTCGCAAAGTTGATGAGTTAGGACGTATTACATTACCAATTGAACTTAGACGGTCATTAAGTTTGGATGTTAAGGATCCACTAGAAATCTTTATTGATGGTGACCAAATTATTTTAAAGAAGTACAAGCCTAATATGGCATGCGCTGTTACTGGTGAAGTATCAGACGACAATCTGGTTCTACTGGGTGGCAAATTGGTTCTAAGTCTAATCGAAGCTAAAAAGCTTGTTACAGAGATTGAGTTAAAGTAGGTGATTCCATGCGTATAGGCCACACACACGCTGATGTTTACGACAGAGAATCAGATTACTGGCAAGACATTGAAGACGCGCAGAATGCCCAAATTGAGGCACAAAAAAACTCGCAATCGATGGCAGTCGAAAGCGAGAATAAAAAATTATATGACACTGGTATTTTACCACAGGAGGATGCGAAATGACAAAGTTTAATGTTGGGGATAAGGTAATTTTCAATAAAGAAAACGCGCATGTTGCAAAACAATTTGATTACAAAATAAACAAACCATACGAAGTGCAAGAAGTTTTCCCATTCTATTGTACTGTTCAAATTATTAATGAAAAGGGTTCATCACACTCATTTGATGAAGAAAGATTTGAACTAGTCGAATCAAAACCTACAAAAAACCAACGCATCACAGCATTAGAAAATGAAGTAGCTGAACTACGTCCATTAAAGCAAGAAGTAGCTGAATTAAAGCTAATTGTTCATGAATTACGTGGCAAGAAATCAATTGAGCCTTCCACAACTAATACTGTGGAGGACATCATCGAATTTGAAGGGCAGCAATATCGCAAGGTTGATCGCGAAGCACATGAGGGTGATGTGGTTATGTTTACTGTTAGTAACATTCATTACCGAAGTAAGAAATCGTATAAAGTGATTGAGAATGTAAAATTCACAGATGAAAACGGACAGGTAATTCATGTTTATAACGAACATAAACGTACACCTGAAAACGTAGACGTCTACGAACTAATCAAAGACGGACTGAATCCTCAAATTCCAATAGTAGATGAAACAATTGAACCACTAACACCAAATCAACAACGTGCTGCAATTATTGAGAAAGCAAAGAAGTTTGTTGATGAAGCGATTAATCAAGGTAAAGATGGTAGTCCAATGAGTGAATTAGGTAACGAAACATATCAATATAAATTCTTCGGTGTTGAGTTTGATGTAAATGATAGTGAAGTGAAAGCGACAGTTTATCAAAATAACAATCGTGATAAAAGGATGAAACAAGAACCTTTACACGTAAGCGTAGCAAAATGTTCACCGAATGATGTATTCAACGAACACATTGGAAAAGCAATTGCACTAGGACGAGCGCTTGGTCTTGATGTGAGTGAGTATGAACAGGCGGTGCAGCCAAATGAAGTTGTAATGGGAATGAATTTAGAAGTCCGAACAAATGGTGAAGTGGATTTTAATCATAAACCTGTTGATACAGATGATTTAATACAATGCAATCATGATTTTCATAAAGAAGACAGTGGAGTATTTATAATCAACGACACTAACGCTATATACGAGGTGATTAAATGAGACGTTATCTAATTGCTTATAAAACTTGGGATGATTATGAATCCGAAGAAGTCGAGAAAGTAAACGTTATTGATAATGAGCGTGATGCGATTGATATCATTGCGAAAATTATCTCTGATAAAAGCGATGAAATAATTTCTATTACTGATTTCGATTTCAATTCACAACAAGCTAAAAAGCTAGGAATTCAATTAAATAAGAATATGAAATTGGAATTAAAAGAGGTGGGTCAATAATGGCTACTCTTTATGAACTAACAGACCAGTACAAAATGCTTCAAAACTACATTGAAGAAAACAATGCAGAAGGCTTTGAACTAGCACTATCGCAAATCATCGGTGATATTGGCGAAAAGCTAGAGGGCTATGCCATGGTGCTTAAAAATATTGAGTCGGACATTGCTGGTATTAAATCCGAGGAAAAACGATTAGCAGATCGTCGCAAAGCAATGGAAAGCAACCTTGCACGTATTAAAGAAAATATGGCTGATGCTTTATTAACTGTGGAAGGTAATCGAGTGAAGACTGAAAAGTTTACATTCAGCTTCCGAAAATCAACTTCAGTACAAATCGAGAATGACGCTGCTATCCCTCCACAGTTTATCAAAGTGGAGAAAACAATCAGCCGTTCTGAATTAGCTAAAGCACTAAAAGCAGGTGAGCAAATCGAAGGTGCTCAACTAGTTGAAAATCAATCATTAAGTATTCGATAGGAGGATAAAAACTTGAAAAAATTACTTAATCAAAAAGAGCAACACATCGCATTCACACGTGAAGGGGCAGAAGAAATCGTATTAGCTGCAAAAGAAAACGATGCTTTAATCATGAATAAAATCAGTGAAAAGCATAATAAAAACGGTCAATATTTCTTGGTTGATTTAACGTACCAATACGATACACCAAAAGATGCTATGGAAGGTAAACCAAAGGATGATGCACCAGATGGTCAAATGAGCATCGAAGAAGTGCATGAAGGTGTACCATATACGGTCAATCCAGATGGTAGTGTAACGGTTGAAAATAATGATGAAGAATTGCCAGAGTTCAAAGATCCATTTGCAGATGTAGAAGCGAAGCAAGATGCACCTACTGAAAACGTGCCATTTTAATAGAAAGGGAGTGTGGAAGGCATGGCGCATGATATGCAAGTAACTGATAGTGTTCGGGAAAAGCAAAAAGCACTAGTAGGGTTCATAGGTCCATCTGGTGCAGGTAAAACAGTCGGCGCTATCTTAACTGCTTATGGAATGATGCGAGAAGCATACCCAACCCTTTCAGAACAAGAAGTGTGGAAGAAGATCGGTGTAGCAGATACAGAACACAAACGTTCAATGTTATATGTTGATCAACAATTTAGTGGTGTTCGTATTGGTTCTTTCAAACACATAAATTTCGAACCACCTTATACAACAGAACGCTACTTACAAGCCTTATTAATGCTTAAAAGTGTAGGTGTAGAAGTTGTTATTTTCGATAGTCTTTCTCATAACTGGAACGGTGAAGGCGGCATTTTAGAGCAGCATGGTAACATGTCGGGCAACAGCTTTCAGAACTGGAACAAAATAAACAAACATGTAACCGATATGATCAAAGCTTTATCGAGTAATGACATTCATATTCTAGCAACTATGCGTACCAAAAATGAGTATGTCATGGAGCTGAATGACAAAGGGAAACAGCAGCCTAGAAAAGTAGGTACGAAACCTGTTCAGAAAGATGATATGGAATATGAGTTTATGTTGAATTTTAGTGTTGATATGGACCATGTGGCAGTCGCAACAAAAGATAATACTAATCTATTCAAAGATGATGAAATTCAACTAAACGAAGAGGTAGGGCGCAAGCTTTATCGCTATCTTGAATTAGGTATTGATGTACAGGCAGAGGAACGAGCAAGACGTGAAGAGGAAGAAGCTAATCGTTTAAGTAATGTAGCTAAGATTCGTGAGTTGTCTTCCACAGATGCTAATGTAGCTAAGATCGTTTCGGATTGTGAGTTTAAAGCAAATTTACAACTAGAAAATATGACCGTAGCTATGGTCGATAAAATTATCAAATTAATTGGAGGAAAATAATATGTTCAAAATTAATCATGAAGAAGCTGGTCAAGGGTTTGAATTAATCGCTCCTGGAGATTACGAAGTAACAGTAATTAATTACGAAATGAAACAAGCAAACAGTGGTAACAACCGAATTACAGTAGACTACGAAATTCGTAGTGATGTGCCACAGAATCATCAAGGGCAGAAGATTTTATACGATGGTTTCACAATTACAGACAATGCTATGTGGCGCTTACAAGCCATTTCAAAGGCAGCTAAGTTCCCTGATGGTCTAACATTCAATTCTTACAAAGAATGGGCAGATACATTGTTACACAAGAATTTAGTGGTCACAGTTGGTCATCGTGAATACAACGGAAACAAATATCCAGAGGTAAAAGGCTTCAAGGAATCACAGGTAGGAGCTCCAGCACCACAAGGTGGGCCAATCGTTGTTGGTGAGGATGACGTTCCATTCTAAATAAAACTTAATAGAGAGGTCTGTTTTAGGCGGACTTCTCTATTTTTATACCCAAATTTTACGGAGAAGGTGGGAAAAATGGCAAATTCATCATGGAATTCAATGGGGGATGAGTTAGTCAAATGTCCAGTAGATGGATGTCATCATATAGGACAAATTATCACAAAGGCTCATTGCCGTATCGAACATGGAATGACAAGGGATGAGGTTAGAAAGAAGTATGGTTTTCCTAAACGAGTGATTATGTTAAAGCGAAGTCAAATAGAAGGTAGGGAAACAAATGGCAGAAAAAGTGAAGGTTAGTCCTGCTATGAGATACAAAGGTGAAAAATATGAAAATACCAATTAATTTTAACGAAATACCATCAGAACTACGCATGCTACCTCAATGGATACTGTGGAAGGCAGAAGAAAAAGGCGGCCGTTATACAAAAATACCGTATCAAGTAGATGGGAATGAAGCCAGAAGTAATGATCGCAGAACATGGTCCACATTCGCTACAGCAGCCAAGTTTTATACAGAATCAAATGCAGATGGGATAGGCTTTGTATTCTCGCGTCAAGACAGTTATATCGGTATTGATATTGATAAATGTGTAACGTACAGCGCGGATGATACTGAAAAAGTGAATCCTATAATCAACACTTTTGCACAAGAAATTATAGACACATTAGACAGCTATACAGAGTTTAGTGTGAGTGGTACAGGCATTCACATCATCATTAAGGGGAGCCTTCCACAGTCTGTAGTGGGCACTGGACGTAAAAGCGCAAAGCACGGACTAGAAATCTATCAATATGGTCGCTATTTTACGATGACAGGTAATCGTGAAAATGCTAATGAAATTTATGATCGTACAGATGAAATAGCTGAGATTTTAGAAAAGTATTTTGATGATAGTGATGTTCAAGGGCGAGTCAATTTAGCAGAGTTTGAAAAAGACGAAATCAAGCTATCAAATGAAGCACTTTGGGAGCGAATGTTCCGTAGTAAATCAGGTGATGAAATACGTTCACTGTATAACGGTAACTTAACCAACGATGACCATTCATCAAGTGATCTAGCTTTATGCAATCATTTAGCTTTCTGGACAGGAAAAAGCGCTTCAAGAATGGATTCTATGTTTAGGGAAACAAGTCTTATGCGTGACAAATGGGACAGAATCCATTTTAGCGATACTGGCGAAACATATGGTGAACGTACCATCGCAGAGGCTATTACTTCAACAACTACAACTGTATTGGACCACAAGCACGAAGAAGAATATGCGGAATTCGATGTGTCATTCACAGTCGATGCAGTGGCAGATGATGTAGATGAAAAACCGAAAAAGAAATTCCGACTTAATGAACTAGGTAATGCAGAACGTATCGCTTATGAGTACGGCCATGCTATCCGATTTGTTTCTGAAATCGGTTGGATGTTGTGGGATGGAAAACGGTGGAAATACGATAACAAATTACAAATAGAACGTATTGCAAATAAAGTGCTACGTGATTTAGAAAAATCAGAAGATGAAATGGAACGTTCATGGGCACGTAAATGCGGAAAACGAAATATCCGTATGAACAGCATTAAAGACTTAATGCCTTTGGTTCCAGCAGAACGTGAAGAATTTGACCGACATAAATTTTTATTTAATTGCTCGAATGGGATTTTAAATTTACGAAACGGCAAACTGCAGCAACATGATCGCGAGCTCCGTTTATCAAAATTAGCGAATGTCGAATTTGATGAAAAGGCACAATGTCCAACATGGTTAAGTTTTTTACAACAAATATTCAAAGGCGACAATGAGCTGATTGATTACATGCAACGATTAATTGGCTACAGCATGACAGGAGATATTAGTGAGCAGGGGATGTATTTCCTTGTGGGCGGTGGGTCCAATGGTAAATCAACATTTATCAATATCATCAAAGCAATGATGGGTGATTATGGTTTACAAACTAAATCGGACACGTTCATTAAAAAGAAAAATGATGGAGCAAATAACGATATTGCACGTTTGGTCGGGAGTCGATTCGTTTCAGCAGTGGAGAGTGAAGAAGGGGAAAAGCTACAGGAATCACTTGTAAAAACAATTACAGGCGGCGAGCCGATATTAGCCCGATTCCTACGACAAGAGTTTTTCGAGTTTATTCCAGAGTTTAAAGTCTTCTTTACAACGAATCATAAACCGATCATTGGCGGTGTGGATGAAGGTATTTGGCGAAGAGTAAAAATCATTCCTTTCACTTTAAATTTAAAACCACATGAACGAGACAAAAAGCTTGAAGAAAAATTATCACTCGAAATGTCAGGGATATTAAATTGGGCCCTGGAAGGTTGCCTGAAGTGGCAGCAGTCAGGGTTAAAAGAACCGAAAGTGGTAGTGGATGCAACAGGAAATTACAAAGAGGAAATGGATATTCTTGCTCCATTCCTAGCCGAAATTTGTTATACAGACGAACCAAAAAACGAAGCGATTCGAATTGAAGCACAGGAATTGTACAAGGTCTATGACAATTGGTGTTTTAAATCTGGAGAGCGCCAAATTGGAAATCGATCATTTTATCGAATGCTGGAAACAAAAGGTTTTGGAAAAACGAAAGGCACTGGAAACAAAACGTTTTTAACAGGAATTACCTTAAATGAACGAAAGCCAGTTACTAAAGGGGTTACTGAAATTGAAGAAACAGGTGGTTTTAAGCTCATTTAGTAACCATTCTACTAGTCTAATAACTTTTAATAACTTTTTAGAAATTCAGTCGTATCAAGGGTTTAAGAGTTGTTTTTAACTACTTTAGTTATTTTAGTTATTTGGATTTACCTTTAATAAAAAAATAAAAATAAAAAATATATTATATATAGAGCCTTAAAGGTAAATAACGATAACTCTAATAATTTTATAGTAGAAAAAATAGCTTTAAAGCCTTGTGGCTGTAAGGTTTAGGTGGTAGTTATTTAAGTAACTTTAGGGTTGTTTTAGCCCGTTTTTAGTTAGTTTAGAGAGTATTTTTGAAAAATTAATAACTGGACGGTGAAACGATGATTCAAACATTCATAAACGAAAATTTCGAGCGTGATGTAGCAAGTTTTATTTCACATAAAGAGATTCACTGTAAATATATATTGTTTGCAAAAGAGAATGGGCTAGGAGAAATTTCACAATCAGCTCTTACAAAAAGATTAAACCGCATGATGATTGGGAGATCAGATAAAAAAATGGTTAACAGGAAAGTAACGAAAGTCCGTTATGGATTGAGGTGGAAATCATAGTTCTTAATGTATTATCACAAATCTGGAAAAGTGGTGCTGAAATATATCGCGATGAATCGGATGGTAGATTATCGCTTAAAAATGCGAGGTTGGTTCCAGAGGAAGTATTAAAAGCTGCTGAACCAATTTTTCCAAAAATAGAAGAATGGTTTAAATCATGGGAAGGTGCCAGTGGAATTGATCAAACAATGCGAAAAATGGTGCATCAAGCCTGTGGATGGCAGCACAATCCGAAGCTCAATGAATGGATATGCACAGACGTTGACTCATTGATGTTGTTTATGGAGTGGCAAGAAACATTGGCTAAGAATGGCTGGAACGACATCTACGAAGATTATCGACAATTTGAAAATGAAGCTTCAAATATCATTAAGAAAAAATTGTACGAAAGTGCTGTTTTATACGCTAATCAAAATAAGTGATTTACAGCCGTTTTAAGACGTTTTAGAGAACGGGTGATAAATATATCTAACTTGTAAATAGAACGTCTGTACGGTGCTGATATCAAGGTAAAACAAGGAGGTTATGAGAATGAGAGAGATTAAGTTTCGAGCGTGGGATAAAGTCGAAAAAAGATTTTGGTATTTTACTCTACAAGAGATTTTAGAAAGACGGATGAGTTATCGCGGTTCATGGGATGAGAAGGTTTTAATTGGCGAAAAAACGCAATACACAGGCTTAAAAGACAAGAACGGCAAAGAGATTTATGAAGGGGATATTGTTAAAATCGGCGACTATCCAGCGTACGAAGTAACTATAAATGAATTTACACAAATGCACGTAATAGACAATGAAACTGGAATGGAGGAACTTTGGAAAAATCATAAAGTTTGCAAAATCATCGGCAACATTTACGAAAATCCAGAATTACTAGGTGATTCACAATGATTCACTACCATTACACGGATACCGAATTAAATAAAATCCTTAAAACAATGACAATCGTTGTTGATACTCGCGAACAAGTAAACGGCCATATTCTTGAATATTTACGCAGCAAGGATGTGCCAATCAAATTAAAAAAGCTAGACACTGGCGATTACACAGCTATGCTACCTAAAAATGAAGAACTCGGTATCATGCGAGATATTTATTTAAACAGTGGTGTTGAACGAAAAGCTAGTGTAGATGAGATTGTGGGCAACTTAGGTAAGGACGAGCGTACACGCTTTGAAAATGAATTAATTAGAGCGAAGGATATGCCATTCACCATCCTTCTTGAAGATCCAGAGGGTTATAAAAAAATAATTAACGGTGAATATCGATCAAGGTATGAAGCTAAAGCATTATTAGGCTCATTGAATACTTTTAAGGCTCGTTATGGCTTCGAAATTGTCTACTTAGATAATAAGTTTAGTGGGAATTTTATTTACCATCATTTCTATTACCAAATGAAGAACTACCTAAAGAGAGGGGCGTTCTAAGCATCGTGAACATGCGCAATGGGATTCCTATTGTTCAGTCGGTGAAGAAAAAGAAACAACCACAGGGTAGATTGTGGAAGGCTATACCTAATCCATTTACAAAGTATATCGAGTTGTTCATGACAGTCGATGAATGCGAAGTCAGTATTATCATGCCTTACGATTTCGAATGGATTCAGCAGTATTTAAACGAAGGCTGGATTGAGAGGGGAGTGTGGGATGTAGATGAACGCAGAAATGCTTGAGAAACGCATTGAGATATTGAAAAAGGTTGATGCACTTACTAACAAATGTAATTGACAGGCAGCCAATGAATATAATCATTGTTCTAATTGTAAACAGCTCCGCAAGTATGGCGACAAGTTAATGAACCTGGTGAATAAGCGAAAATCCACTGAAACCAACTCAAATAAAAAGTCTGGTCCAAAGCCAATAATTACGATGACTAAAGCTGAGTATTTGGATTTAAAAAAGGATAGAAAATTGGATAGAGAAATCGCTGAAATGTACAAAGTATCTCCATGCACAATCAGAAATTGGAAAAAGAAAAATGGAATTATTACTCCAAATAATTTAAGGAGAAGAAAGGTGATGAGTTGATGACAATTGAAGATCAAATTTTAGCTAATCCAGTGTTACGTGAGGTACAAAATTTACTAGAATTACAGACTGCAAAAGGTCTTGCAAAGTACGGTACAACTGTCAATCCAATGGATTATACAACTATCGAATGGTTGAAGCATTACCGTGAAGAAATGATTGATGGTGCTGTATATGCGACAGTAGTAATTCAAAAATTGGAGGAACTTCAAGATGGAACTAAATAAATTTCAAGAGTTATCAAAGCGAACAATGCCGTTCAAAGGTGAACCGAAAAACAACATTGAGTATGAAAACGGCTTAACAAATTACGCTTTGGGCCTTATCGGTGAATGTGCAGAGGTATTGAGTGCTGCTAATGATCGTGAAGCTATTTTAAAAGAAATTGGTGATGTAGCGCATTATGCTTTTGGGCTATTAACCTTCTTAAATGAAACATACGAACCACTAGCTAATTATGTTGTGGAAGGCTCAAAAGAAAAGGTAATAGAAAAAATCATCGTCCTATCAGGTGAGATTTCAGAACAAGTTAAGAAGTTTATCTACCATCGTCATGAATTGAATTTATCCAAAATGAAATTAGCATTAAAAATGTTAATCAAAAATCTAATTGAATTGGCTGTATTCTACGATTCATCACTTGAAGAAATTTGCGAAATGAACATCGATAAATTGAAAATGCGTTATCCAGAATCATTCAATGTTGAGGATAGTAAAAAGCGTGTGGATACGGTGCAATAGAAAGAAAATGTTCAGAAAGGGGGCAGAACATGGGCGTGCCACGAATTTTACATTATCCAGGTTCAAAATGGAGCTTGGCTGAGTGGATTGTAAGCCACATGCCAGAGCATTCAACATACCTGGAGCCATTCTTCGGATCGGGTGCCGTCCTTTTTAATAAAGAACCAGTAAAGGTTGAAACGATCAATGATATAGATGGTGATGTAGTAAATCTGTTTCGTGTTATTCGGGAAAGGCCAAACGAATTGGCACAAGCGATCCGTTGGACACCGTATTCACGAAAAGAGTACATCGATTCTCACACCGACGCTGAGGGAGATATTGAAAAGGCAAGAAGATTTCTAATCAGATGTTGGCAGTCAATTAGGGTAAAAACGGGATCGATCTCGGGTTGGAAATGTAGGGGGACAATGGACGAGTACCATCATTTAAGACAATGGAACAACCTACCTGCAGATATTTTATTAGTAGCTGATCGATTAAAAAAATGTTCAAATCGAAAATATTGAAGCAACTAAACTGATAAAACGATACAACAAGCCAAATGTATTAATGTACATCGATCCACCTTATGTAACAGCTACTCGAAATGGTGCTATTTATGAAAATGAAATGACTGATAATGATCACATAAATTTGATCGATCATTTATTAAAACATTCAGGGCCAGTATTGCTATCAGGGTATGACAGTGACCTTTACAATGATTTACTAAAAGGTTGGACAAAAGAAACCAAGTTAGGGAAGCCTGTTGCAGGGAAATCAAGGCTTGAGGTTTTATGGATTAATCCATTTGCTGCAGAGTATGGTTTCAAACAACAGTCATTATTTTAACTGCACAATATGAGGAAATAAACAAACAAGGTAGGTGCTGCACATGCCTACGTTATCGCGTAGTGAAGCACAAAATGCAATCTATAAATTGTGGAGGGCATATGAGTAAATTATCAACAGTACAAAATAAAACAATCGAAGAATATTGGTCAAGTTTAGATGAACTAAAAAAGCAGTTGCGCTATCGTGAATGGGAATTGTTGAATGCACACCAAGAAACAGATACAAATATCGGTGGGGGCAAATCCAATCGTATTTCTGACACGACAGGTAATAAAGCTATTATTCTTGCAGAAGATAAGAATTATCAGCATTTGAAAAACATCATTACAACGCTTGAACAGCTTTACAAAGAATTAGATCATGACCAAAAAACAATTGTAGACATGCGGTATTTCGATAAAATGGAATGTTACGAATGGCAAAATATAGCGGATAAATTATACATGTCTACTTATCGAGTGTTACGTAAACGAAATGCATTAATTGATGAAACGGCTAGGAGATTGGGGTGGGTTTAATTTTTAAAGTCATAATCGCAGGCGGTAGAGATTTCAACAATTACGAACTATTGAAAGAGAAGGTAGATTTTTTATTACAAAATAAAGGTGAAATTGAAATCGTTTCAGGTGCAGCTAGAGGTGCTGATAAATTAGGAGAACGATATGCAAAAGAAAAAGGCTATCCGATAAACAGTCATCCTGCTAATTGGGATCTGTATGGTAAATCAGCAGGATATATTCGCAACAAAGAAATGGCTGAATATGCAAATGCATTAATTGCTTTTTGGGATGGTAAAAGCAAAGGAACTAATCATATGATAAACCTTGCAAAAGAATGCGGAATTTTTGTGAGAGTTGTTTATTATTAAACCGCAATAGTGCTATATAGCGAATTGCGCTAAAAAACAGTGTAAATTGATATTATCAAGTTTTATCAAAAGCGTACGGAAATACGCTAAATAAATTTCCATTACAAAATAAACACGTTCGCTTGTACGTGTATGTCGGAAACAAGCCTAAAACCCTTTTCAGCATAAGGCCGTACAATATAGTGCGGTCTTTTCCTATGGTAATATTAATGTGAAAGGGGATAGGAATTATGTATAAAGAACATAGAGTATTTAATGTGCCTGAAAAAAGTAAAAAAATCTGGAGGTATATGGACTTTACGAAATTTATCGATTTACTAGAAAGTAATTCTCTTTTTTTAACTAGAACTGATAGGTTTAACGATAAATTTGAAGGAAGTTATCCATCATCAAATAGAAGGTTACGTAAAGAAGTATACCTAAAAGAAGAAAATGGAGAATTGATGTTGAATGCAGTTGAATTACTTGATGGTTTTGTAAATTGGTCAAGACCTTTCACTTTTATTAATTGCTGGCATCTCAATGAATATGAATCGGCAGGAATGTGGGACTTATATTTGAAAAGTAACGAAGGAATTGCTATTCAATCTAATGTTGGAAGATTAATTGAATCCTTAAATGATACTCCTGAAGTAGTTTATTTAGGCAAGGTTGATTATATCGATTTTAAAAACGATTGGATGCCAGAAGGAAATATGTTTTATCCATTTTTACATAAACGTAAATCTTTTGAGCATGAAAAGGAAATTAGATTGGTTCATCAAGATTTGCCCGTAGAAGACAAAAAAGGATTTGATTATTCTGCGGAACCAACACATCAATATGGGAAAAGCATTAAAGTGGATATTAATACTCTTATTGAAAATATTTATGTTTCGCCAGAAGCACCATTTTGGTTTTACGAGTTAACTAAAAAGCTTGTCGAAAAATATAATTTAAACAAAAATGTATTTCAATCTGAATTATCAGAGTTACCATGATGAAATTAAGTCGAACTATTTGGTTCGGCTTTTTATTATGCCTGGAGGAAGGTGAATCAAATGGATGAAGAATTGATTCTAAAGCCAATTGAACAATTTCTCGAATTAATTAAAGGTACTGAATATGAAGAACAAGCCTTGCGAATGAAGAGGGAAATTGAAGAAGCAATTGATGAATATAACCTTGAGCTAAGAGCTGCAGGTGAAAGGGAAGATTATTAATCACAACTATGAATAGTGGAGGGATGAATAATGATTGTTCTTATGTGTTATGAAGATAATAATCACTTATTTAAAGTGAAAAGTAATTGTATTGATGGAATTAGTTGTCCTATTTGTAAAGGTCCTGTAGGTACTACTCAAGTAAATGGAAGTGACCTTGAAAAAATTCCGTTTTACGAGGAATTAAAACAATATCAGCACAGAGCAGAGTGCTTATTATGTGGTCATAGCGAAACGATATTCCAAACTAAAAAGGAATACAGAGAAGTATGTGTATGTCCGAAGTGTAACGGTGCGTTGGTAGACGTATGGAAGTTACACAAGTATCAGAACAACGTGAACAACCGAAATGAAAAGCCAAGTAAATCATTATCCATTTCGGTAGATATGGACACAGAAAAAATGCAATTAAAGCTACGAGCAATCGCAAAGCATGTTGGTGCATTGGCTGATGAGTTAGATGCTATTAATAATACAGATATCGAAACGTTAAATGAAATTGCTAAATCAATTGGAGTTTTGAATAGCAAGACTGGTAATGAAATTGGGAATGCATTATGTAAATGCGCAGACTTAGCAAGGAGTGAATAACATGGAACCAATCTACGCTAAGTGCAACAAGTCTTGTGGTCACAGGTTCTACGTCAAGCATTTCAAGGTAGACAAACTGGATAATAAAGTAGAGAAGACATACTTCAACTGTCCTAACTGTGGACGTGAGTATGTCTGTTTTTATACAGACGAATCGATACGTAAGTTACAGGCTAAGATGCGAGAGCTACACCGCAAGATGAAGTGGGCTGATGCTGATAAGTTGAAGCAGTTGGTACAGGAAGAAGTACAGCTCAAGGACTTCATAGCGCACTGTATGGCTAGTGTTAAGCGAGAGGTAGAGCAGCATGAACAGTAAACCTCTAAGACCATGCAACAAGCCTGGCTGTCCAAACCTAACACGTAATGGATATTGCGAACAGCACAAGACAGCAAAGGCAGAAAACAACCGTTACTACGACAAGTATTCTCGAAACAAGAAACATGACCGTTTCTATCATTCGTCATCATGGATTAAATGCCGTGACTACATCAAGATACGAGACAACGGATTGTGTCAGCATTGTCTAAATGAAAAACGAATTACCGTCGGGTTTCTTGTGGATCACATTGTGCCATTAACTGCTGACTGGACCAAGCGATTAGATGAAAACAATTTACAATTGCTTTGTCAGTCGTGTCACAACAGGAAGACGACCGAGGATATTCAGAAATACGAAAAAAAATAGGATAGCCCCCCTCTATTTTAATTTAGTTGGGTGAAGTGCCCTACACCGGCTGACCGATTTCCTCGCAGAAAAACCCGTTTTTGAATATTTTTTTCTGGAAGGCTAAGGAAAATGAAAGTGAGGTGATAGTATGACAGGTCGAAATAAGCAGCCATTGCAAGTGATTCTAGGGAATGGGCGCTCAAAACATTTGACAAAAGACGAGATAAAAAAGCGTCAAAAACACGAAGAAAAGATGCGTGGACCGACTGAAAACATTGAAATTCCATCGTATTTAACAGCTGTTCAAAAGAAGGAATTTGCAGAGATTGCTGAAAAGCTTGTAGTGCTTGAAATTTTCAGCGAGCTGGATGTGGATTCTTTAGCGAGGTATCTGGACTCGAAGCATCAGTACTTACAACTGGTGAAAGACATACGAAAAATTAAACCAACAGAGACAGTTGAGCAAGAAAACGGCAAGAAAATAACAATTGCTAATGAGGATTATCCAAAACTGCAACGAACCAAAAATACATTGTTTAATGAATGTCGTTCTGCAGCTGCTGATCTTGGACTTACTATTACATCACGTTTGAAATTAGTTATTCCTTCACCCTCACCTGTGGAAGGCAAAAGCGAGGCGCAAAAGCGTTTCGGTGATAGGTTATGAATTGGGTTTTAGAGCGGGTTTTTAATTACTGTGATGATATTTTAAGCGGTAAAATCAAAGCCAGTATCAAACATAAATGGGCGGTTCAACGCTTCTTAAAAGACTATGAGGATTGTCAAAATGATGACAGTCCTTTTTATTTTGATGAAGAAGTGGCCGAGGATTTCTATTGGTGGGCCAATGAGTTTGAACATGTCGAAGGTGTTTTAGCTGGTGAAAAGGTTCAACTTAATGATTTTCAACTCTTTATATCCGTTAATATCTTCTGCTTCAAAAAGAAGAGAAATGGAGCACGTCGTTTCCGTAAGGTTTATATACAGCTTGCACGTAAAAATGCTAAGTCACAATTCTTAGCTATTGTAGGCTCTTACATTGCATTCCTTGGTGATGAGAAACAACGTATGTATATCGCTGGATGGCAGAAAGATCAATCTGATGAGGTATATATTGCTGTTCGAGATGGGATTAATTCAAGTGAATTGTTGGATGGAAGATGGAAAGAAGCCTATGGCAAGATTGAAGTCTTTAACAACGGATCTGTCATTGTCCCATTATCACGCGAAACACGTAAAACAGGTGATGGTAAAAACCCATCGGTTGGAATTGTGGACGAGTATCATAATCATCTTACATCTGAAATATACGATGTTTTGTTATCAGGGATGGTTGCCCGTAAAGAGCCACTTATGTTCGTTATCACCACAGCAGGCTTTGATTTAAGCAGGCCGTGTTTTGTTGAATACGAATATGTATCACGCATTCTAAATCCTGATGACGATACAGAAAATGATGATTACTTCGGTATCATTTGTGAGTTAGATCCGGGGGATGACATAAAGGATGAGAGCAATTGGATTAAGGCAAATCCGATTGTTGCTACGTATGAAGAGGGCCTTGCATCCATTCGTTCGGATTTGAAGACAGCTCTTGATGTACCTGAAAAAATGAGGTCGTTTTTAACAAAGACTATGAATATATGGGTGGACATGAAAGAAGGAGGCTACATTCCTGCGAATAAGTGGAAGGCAGGACAAATTGAAGCCTTTGAGATGACTGGCCGTGATGTTTATATAGGAGTCGATTTATCTAAGAAAATTGACTTAACTTCAGTAGGTTATGTTTTCCCTACGGACTATGGCTACCATGTTGGCCAACACTCATTTATGCCTGAAGAGGCGTTAGCAGAACGGAGAGCGAAGGATAAGGTGCCATATGATGTATGGATTGAAGAAGGCTGGATGGATGTCACACCAGGCGCAGTAGTTGATTATAGCTTTGTAGAACAATGGATTTTAGATTTCATCAATAACAATGAATTGAATGTAATTCTTTTTTGTTATGATCCATACGGTGCCACACAGTTTGCTCAAAACATGGAGAACTACGGATTAACTATTGTGGAAGTCCGTCAAGGTTTCCCTACATTATCTGAACCTACGAAGGAATTTAGAGACTACGTGTATCAGAATAATGAACATCAAAAGAAAATCACTCATGTTGGTGACAAGGTGTTATCTTGGGCTGTTGGTAATGCGATAGCTGAAATGGCTGCGAATGAAAGTATTAAACTTTCAAAATCGAAGTCGAGAGAACGAATTGACCCTATTGCAGCCATAATTACAGCATTTGTTCAAGCTAGATATGCAACATTTGAAAGTGGAGAGGGTAATATCAGTTTTATTTCTATTCACGATTTATAAGAGGGAGGTGAGAAATTGAAACTATGGCAACGTATTAAAACTACAGCGTACATGGCTTATGCAGGTGCTACTACAGGTTGGAAAGGTTCGACATGGGATTTTTCGAATTGGTTTGGACGAACCTTTTGGGGTATCGATAATAGCCAGTTAGCAACTAATGAAACGATTTTCAGTGTTATTAGCCGTTTGGCTAATACAGTATCGGCACTACCTATCAAATTGCATCAACATTATGATGTGATACAAAACGAAGCTTCTGATGTGCTTATAAATGAGCCGAACCAAAACATGAGCAGTTTTGATTTGCTTAATGCACTTGAAGTCAGTCGGAATGAGACAGGAAATGGCTACGCAATTATTCTACGCGATATACGTTTGCGGCCTAGTGAAATCATTCCCTTAGATCCATCTTGCGTGACTGAATTTATCAATAAAGACGATGGATTGTTGTGGTACCAAGTACAGGGTGAACGAGGGACGATGTTTGTAGCAAATACAGACATGATTCACGTTAAGCATATCAGAGGTCCAGCTCGTATTAGAGGGTTATCACCTTTGAAAGTATTAGCCAATACCATCAAATACGATAAGGCAGTTCAGGAGTTCTCCCTTTCTGAAATGGAGAAAAAAGAATCTTTCATCTTGAAATATGCTGCTAATTTAGATAAAGACAAAAGAGCTGCAGTAATAGCTGATTTCAGACGTTTTTATCAAGAAAATGGTGGCATTTTAATGCAAGAACCTGGTGTAGAAATCACAGAAATGAAAAAACAATATTTTGCATCAGATACATTGGCATCAGAGCGAATTACACGTTCAAGAGTAGCCAATGTTTTTAATATGCCAGTAAGCTTTTTGAATGATATGGAAGGTGGTACTTTATCATCTAATGAGCAACAGATGATTCAATTTGTACAAATGACATTAACGCCTATCGTTAAACAATATGAGAATGAATTCAATCGTAAATTACTTACTCGTCAAGACAGATTAGATGGTAAGTATTTTAAGTTTAACTTAGGTGGATTATTACGTGGTGACACTGCTGCTCGAACTGCACTTTATCATTCAGGTTTACGGGATGGGTGGTTATCCCGTGATGAAGTGAGAGAGTTGGAAGATAAACCACCACGTGGAGGTGCGGCAGCTGAACTATGGATTTCTGGTGACATGTATCCATTAGAAATGGACCCAACATTGCGGAAGTCCACTGCTGCTGCATCAACTGTGGAAGGAGGTGGAAATGAATGAAAAACAAACAGAATAAATTCTGGGAAATGAAAGCATCTGTTGATGAAAAATCTGCAGATCTTTTTATTTATGGCGCTATTGTCAGTGGATATAAATGGAGAGATGAAGATGTAACACTTACTGAATTTCAACAAGCATTGGATGATTTATCACCATCTGTAAAAACATTAAACATGTATGTAAATAGCCCTGGAGGGTCCGTATTTACAGCTATCGCTATGATGAATCAATTAGAGAGAAAGAAAAGTCAATTAACTATCAACGCCTATGTGGATGGTGTAGCAGCTAGCGCAGCGTCATTCTTAATTATGAAGGCAGATAACATTTTTATGTATGAAAATACTTTCTTGATGATTCATAAACCAATGATAACGTTGTGGAGCGCAAACGCTGTAGATTGTCGGGAACAGGCTGATTGGCTCGAAAAAACAGAATCAAGAACTTGTATTCCGGCTTATAAAAGTAAAGGCACAGAGCTTTTAACAGACGAAAAAATCAAAGAATTATTGGATGGCAAAGATAATTGGCTAGATGCAGAAGAAGCCTCAAAATACTTTGACATAGTAGTTGTACAAGAAGAAAAGGATGCTGTTGCATGTGCAGATTTTGAGTTACTTAATCAATATAAAAATGTTCCAAAGCAACTTTTAGAGCCTGTTCAATCTGCACCAGTTATGAGTGCTGAAGAAAAAGCTTTGCGTGAAAAAATTATTGCTGATTCGAAGGCGAATCTTATTTACTTGAATACAATCATAAATTAGGAGGTTTTCAAACTATGAAAACACAAACAAAAAAGCTATTGAAATCATTAGAACAAAAAAATTCAATGAAAATGTTGCTACCTTTAAATATTCAAATGTTCTCTGGTGACCAAACACTTTATGAATTAAAACAGGCAATGGCTACGATTGGTCAACAATTAAAGAAGGTAGAAGGTGAACTTTCTGCAAAAGCTATTGATCCATCTGCTTCAATCGAAGATATTCAAGCGCAGCAAAAATCTAAGGAAGATTTACAAGCTCGCTTTAATGTAATCAAACAACAACATGATGACTTAGAAGCAGAACAAAAAGCAAAATTTGCTCAAAATCCATTAAATCAAATTGAAGATCCTAAACAAAAACGCACAGAAGCATTTGCTTCATTAGTTCGTTCAACTGTACGTAATCAGCCTATTGATCAAGAAATTTATGCTGCATTAGGAGATAATACAAATCCAGCAACTGGCGGTGAAAAATTCTTACCTAAAACTGTTGCGCAAGAAATTATTACTGAACCTATGGTTAAGAATCCAATGCGTGATTTGATTACAGTTACAAACATTGTAAATCTGGAAATTCCGAAATTGGCATACACGATTGATGATGATAATTTCATCGCAGATACGGAGACGGCCAAGGAACTGAAATTAGAAGGTTCTACAGTGACATTTGGACGCTTTAAGTCAAAAGTATTTGCGGGTGTTTCAGAAACTGTTCTTGCAGGGACACATACAAACTTAGTTTCACATGTTGAAAATTCATTACGATCTGGTTTAGCTGCAAAAGAAAAGAAAGTACAGTTTGCAGCAACACCAAAAGCTGGTGAAGAGCACATGAGCTTCTATTCAACGCAAAATGCAATCAAAGAAGTAGAAGGTGCAAATCTTTATAAAGCGATTAAAGCTGCTATCGCTGATTTACATGAAGATTATCGAGAAAATGCAAAAATCGTTATGACTTTTGCTGATTACTCGGAAATTATTGAAACATTAGCAAATGGTAATGCAACATTATACGCTGCACAACCAGAGCAAATTTTAGGTAAACCAGTTGTGTTTGTAGATGCTGCAACAAAACCAATTGTAGGTGACTTCTCATACGCTCACTTAAACTACGATTTGAATGTACTTTACGAAACAGATAAAGATGTTAAGACAGGCGTTAATGCTTTCGTTTTAACAGCATGGTTTGATCACCGTATTAAATTAAAGTCTGCATTCCGTATCGCGAAAGTAACTCCTACTCCTTAATAAAAGGGTAGGGGTTTTAATTTATCGAAAGAAGGTGAACTGAGTGTACAAGGTAATTAATCGTTTCAAAGAAACTAACCATGACGGCCATATTTATGAGGTAGGCGATAACTATCCAGCCGATGGTAAAAAGCTTGTTAAAGCACGTGCAGAGGCTTTGACGGAAGTCCATGAAGTATATGGAGTAGCTTTCTTAAAAGCCGTAGAAGAGCCTAAAAAAGCTACTACAAAGCAAGCGCCTAAACAGCCTTCCACAGATGGAAAGAGTGATGCTTGATGCAATTACTGGATGAGCTAAAAGAATATTTGCGAATTGATGGGAATGACGAAGATCGTTCCCTTTCTACTATTCTACAATCATCCATTTTTTATTTGGAGAATGCAGGAGTGAAACAGCCAGAAGATTATTATTTAACTGTGGAGGGCAAAGAGGTGTTCGCCTTGCATCGTTTGGCTATTATGACGCTTGCTACGCACTTTTATGAGAATCGTATAGCTATTACGCCTTCCACAATTAAAACAGCACAGCAACCCATTCCATACGGCTTACAGTCAATAATTTTACAGATAAAGTGGGTGGATCCTGATGAACTATCGCAACAACAATAACGCAGGCCGTATGAACAAGCGAGCTACTTTCTTAAATCCACCAGGTACAACTATCAACGGATGGCCAAGTGAAGAATGGACTAAACACGAAACCGTATGGGTGGAATTGAAGACTGCAAAAGGTTATAAGTTATTTAGTTCTGATGCTACGCAATGGCAAGGGAAATGTGTTATTGGTATTCGTTATCGTAAGGACATTACAGAAAACATGCGTGTTGAAATTGCTGGCAAAACATACGAAATGGATGCACCACCAATCAACGATAATGGTGATAATCAGTGGCTCACAATCTTTTTAAAAGAGGTGATGTAGATGCACTTAGAAATGCAAGGATTGGAAGCTTTGCTACAGAATCTTACGAACCTACCTCTAGAAGAGGCGGATGAAAATAGAGCACTTAACGCGGCTGCTAAAGTTGTAAAAGAGGCTGTTATTGAAGAAGCGCCTGTAGATGATGGTACGTTAAAGAAAAATATCAAGGCACAACGTGCTAAAGATGGAGAAGCTAAAGTTCATACTGGTGGTGCTTATCATTCTCATTTAGTTGAGTTTGGACGTTCAGCAGGCAGTAAATATGCACTTAAAAATGGAGTGCGACAAAAAGTTACATGGGGCTCTACTGCACCTAATCCATTCTTTACGCGAGGACTTGAAAGAAGTAAAGATAGGGCAGTCGATGTAATGAGTGATGAAATCAGAAAGGCATTAAATCTATGATAGATATTTCTGAACATATCACAAGTACTTTGTCCCCACTAAAATTAGATGTATTTTTCAACAGTGTACCAACTGGAGCAACTATACCGAATCAATACATTACTTTCATAGAAATTAATGCCAAGCCAGCTTTAGAGGCATCTGATCGGGAATATGAGACTGAACGACTTATTCAAGTCAACGTCTGGTCGAAATCCGATTACTATCAGCTTGTGGAGGACATCAAGCAATTGATGGAATCGGCTGGTTATGAAAGAACATTTGAATATGATGCACCAAAACAAGAAGGCGATTCTCACTTTAACAAAGTGTTGCGATTCGTCTTTTTTGATGAATATTAAACATTAGGAGGTCATGAAAATGGCAGCTACAACGGTAAATGAAAAACCACAAAAAATTAGTTTGAAACGTATTCATTATGCGCTAATGACAGATGAGCAGGCAGAAACTTGGGGCGATGTTAAAACATTAACGATGCCAATCTCTTTAACACTTACTCCTAATTTCTCAGAAGCATTTTTAGATGCAGGAGATCGAGTAGTGGACCAAGAAGCGCAAATGGACTCTATCACAATCGCTGGGGAAACAGCAGATTTACCAACTGAAGTACTTGTTGATTGGTATGGACATAAGAAGTCAGCGGAGGGTGGTATCATTACAAATGCAAATGATACACCAAAAGCAATTGCAATTGGCTTTGAATCAGGATCTAAACTTGTCTGGTTCTACAAAGCAAAATTAAAACCAGGTGAAGAATCAAATGCTACACGTAAAAAAGGTGAAACGAACTACAAAGTTTACCCATTCGCTGGTGAAGCTTTACCTTTAATTGATGGCATCATCAAACATACAGTAGATACGCGTGATTCGGGTGTAACAGCTACTCCTGAAACGTTCTTCTCCACTGTAACAAAACCTACCGAACCGACAGTACCGACACCTTAAACAGAAGTCCTTTTATAGGGCTTCTTTTCTTTTAAATTAAATCAAAGTGACTAACGAAAAGGATGGATGAAATATGCAAATCACATTACGAATTGATGGACAAGATAAAACATTTACAAATGACTTTGTGAAGGCGCGTGTTTTCCGAAACGCACTCAAAATGAATGAAAAAATGCGTGAAGAAGGCACTGAAGTTTCAACGGAAACTTTTGATGAAATGATCGGATTTGTAGTAAATGTCTTTGATAATCAATTCACTGTGGATGACGTATGGGATGGCTTAGAAGCAGGACTATTACAAAATGAAATCATGCGTGTATTTAATAGTGTACTTAATATTGGTGGATTAGAAACTAAGTCTTCCACAGATGATGAGGGAAAGTAAGTGGCTTAACAGCCTATCAAAATATCAAAAAGTTCTATCGTGATTTATTGAAAGCAGGGTATAAGCTTCATGAAATTGATGAAATGGATATACATTTTTGGTTTGAACTATCAAATGAAGATGATGAAGAAATAGAGGAAGTCACAGCTGACGAAATTAGTTGGTTATGATTTTTATTTTTGCCAAAAAGGCGGTGAGAATATATGGCAAGCATAGGAAGTTTAGAAGTCAGTCTTAGTTTAAATGCATCTAATTTTAATGGTACTGTAGCACAGGTAAATCGCAATATGAGGGCAATGGGTAGTGAGTTACAAGCAATTCGAGCGAGAGGCTCTGAATATGAAAACTCATTAACAGGACTTTCTCAAAAGCAAAATGTTTTAACAAGATCATTTGATGCTGCATCAATCAAACTACAAGAACAGCGTCGTAGGTATGATGAATTGGTTGCCAGTGGTACTGCATCCTCTGCTCAAATTGAAAGACAGGCTAATGCGGTTAACCAAGCACAAGCGCAATACAATCGCTTAGAGCGTGAATTAGCAGAGGTTACAGAGCAATTACGCATCCAGTCTTCCCAATGGACGCAGGTTGGCCAACGGATGCAAGAAGTAGGCAATAAATTATCAGCTGTTGGGGATGGGATGATGAACATTGGTAAGAAGTTATCAATGTATGTCACGGCACCAATAGCAGCAATGGGTGTTGGAGCGTTTAAAGCAGCTGTAGACTTTGAATCAGCTTTTGCAGGTGTTCGAAAAACTGTAGATGCCACTGAATCAGAATTCCAATTCTTCTCTGACGAAATCCGAAACATGTCTAAAGAGATACCAGCTGCTGCTACGGAGATCGCAAAGGTAGCAGAGGCAGCAGGGCAGTTGGGTATTAAAAATGACGCTATTATAGGCTTCACACGAACAATGACTGATATGGGTGTAGCTACAAATATGTCTGCTGATGAGGCGGCAACAGCATTAGCGCGTTTCGCAAACATTACTAAAATGTCACAACAAGACTTTGACAAACTAGGTTCTACTGTAGTTGATCTAGGTAATAACTTCGCTACAACTGAGTCAGAGATCATTGACATGGCCTTACGTCTTGCAGGTGCAGGGGCTCAAATTGGCATGTCTGAAGCTGACATTCTTGGTCTTGCTACTGCTTTATCATCTGTAGGTATTCAAGCTGAGATGGGTGGTTCGGCCTTATCACGTGTTATGGTCCGTATGCAAGTTGCTGCATCCACTGGGCTTGGTAAAACAGAAGAACTATCTAGAAAAACAGGTATGTCGTTACGAGAGTTACAAATGCTCGCAGCCAATAACAGCATGGATTTTACAAGCTTGGCAGACAGTCTTGGCATGACCAACAAAGAAATGAAGAACATTGTTAATGCTGGTGTTGACTTAGAAAACTTCGCGAAAGTTGCTGGTATGACAAGTAAGGACTTCAAAGAGGCATTTGAAAAGGATGCAGTCGGTGCAATCGGAGCGTTTGTAAACGGCCTTGGTACAGCAGAGCAAGCAGGGGATTCAGCCATCAACATGCTTCAAGAAATGGGCATCACAGAAATTCTTCTACGTGACTCCTTACTACGTGCTGGGAATGCTAACGAACTATTTGCAAGTTCCATAGACATCGCAAATAAAGCATGGGAAGAAAATGCAGCTTTAACAAATGAGGCTGAACAACGATATAAAACGACTGAATCTCAATTGATTATCTTGAAAAACAAAGTTATCGATTTAGGAATTACCCTTGGAAACATATTGATACCAGTTGTCTTATCAATTGTGGAAGTAGTTGGTCCTTGGATTGAGAAATTCGCAAGCCTTAGCGAAGGTACACAGAAACTAATATTAGTTTTAGGTGGTATAGCCGCAGCTATAGGTCCAGTAATACTTGTTGCAGGGGCTCTCGTATCAAGTGTAGGAGCCATTGTTTCAACATTCGGAACAGTAGCATTAGCTGTTGGTGAGGCTGGCGGTGTAGTTGCTATGTTGACTGCTAAATTAGGATTTTTAGGTCCAGCATTCTCTGTACTTACTGGTCCCATCGGAATCACTGTAGCTGCATTAGGTGGCCTAGCAATTGGTGCTGTAGCATTTGCCAAACATATGAGTAATGATGCATTACCAAGCGTTGAAAGATTCGGAAAAGGTGTATCAGAATCAACAAAGAATGCATTAAATGGTTTCTTTGATCTTAGTGATGGTGCAGCGAAGTCAGTAACAAGTATGTATGTGTCCTCCACAGAAGTTACTTCAGAAATGGCTAAAGAGCTTACATCAAAATTTGATCAGATGAATAAGCAGATTGTGGAAGGCATGAAGAAAAGAAATGCTGATCAACTATCTGATTTACAAGATTTCTTTATGTTTTCATCAGCTTTAACTTCTGAAGAAGAACAGAAAATTATAGCTGAGACACAAAAACGAAACGAATGGCAATTAAAAGAACAGAATGCCATGAATGAACGTGTTAATGCAATTGTTCAAAAAGCTTTGGATGAAAAACGTGAACTGACAGAACGTGAGCATGAAATCATCAATAATTACAACCAAATGATGAAAGAAAATGCTGTTAGAACATTTTCTGAAAGTGAATTAGAACAGAAAGTCATTCTTGAGCGAATGAAAGAGAATGCATCGATTATTTCTGCTGAACAAGCTGCTGAAGTTGTGAAGAATGCTGTAAAGCAAAAAGAAGAAGTCATCAAAGAGGCGGAAGAAACTTATAACCAAAGGATGGCCCAAATCATCCAGATGCGTGATGAAACAGGTCAAATTAATGCCGAACAAGCTGATCGCATGATTGCTGAAGCTACTAGAGCTAAAGATCAAACGATTCTTTTGGCAGAAGAACAACATCAAAAAATTGTAGAAACAGCACAAAAACAAGCTGACGAACATGTTGAAAAAGTAAACTGGGAAACTGGCGAAATACTTTCTAAATGGGAAGTATTTAAAAATAAACACTCTGAAATATTCGACACTATTGAAGAGTATTACAACAAAGTCATGGATGCCTTAAAAGAGGCTACTTCCACTGCTTATGACTTTATTAAATCAGTTGTTGATGAAAAATTAAGTGGTGTCGTTGAATTTGTAAAAGAACAGCTTGATAAATTAAGAGAGTTTTGGGACGAAAATGGAGAAGCTATTTTAACAATAGTAAAGCTATACTTCGACAATATACTTTCTAACATTAAAATGATTATGGGTTTAATCAAAGGAGTTTTCGAGATTGTTTGGCCATTAATATCTAATACAGTTAAAGTGGCTTGGGAAACAATAAAATTAGTTGTAGGTACTGCAATGGATACGATACTTGGCATTATATCAATCGCCCTAAAATTACTTCAAGGAGATTGGAAAGGCGCTTGGGATGAATTAGGTCAAATAGGACAGAAGATGATGGATAACTTCACTACTTTTTTAAAAGGCGTGAATTTGAAGCAAATCGGTAAAGACATTATAAATGGTCTAGTAAAAGGTATTGGGGATATGAAAGATTCTGTTAAACAGAAAATCGAAGATATAGCCAAATCGATTCCAGAATGGGCCAAAAAAATATTAGGTATTAAATCACCATCACGTGTAATGATGGAAGTTGGTAAATGGACTGGCGAAGGTCTTGCCATCGGTATTGATTCTACTCAAGAACGTGTTGAAAATGCCATGAAAGAACTTGGACAACTCATAATTAATGCAACTAAAGCCAATCAAGCAGAAGTTACTAAAATAGCTGACGAAGCAGAAAAAAAGCGTACTAAAATCCAAGCTGATGCTGCTAAAAAGAAACTTGATATTGAAAAGAAGTTAGGCGTTGATTTACAAAAAGCCAACAATACGATTAGTTCAAGAAAAAAAGGTGCAACTGCTAATGATTCTTTAAGAGTGCAACAATTGAAAGAAACAGCGAACTCAAAACTCGTTAAGTTAGAACAAGATACCCAAGAGAAATTGAAAAAGATTAACGATAAAGCAACAGCTGATATGGTCAAAAAGGAAGAAAAAGCAGCAAGTGAAAGATTGACTGTCATTAAAAGGTTTATTGATGATAAAAAATCCACTGATGAACTTTCACTAGTTACAGAAGCTCATATTTTAGAAGAGTCGTTAAAGTTGTTTAAAGATGGAACGAAAGAAAAAATCGATATTCAAAAGATGTACAAAAAAGTGACTGAAAGTATACAAAAAGAAGAGGAATCAATTAATAAAACTTACCTTGATAACGTTAAAAAACTGAATGATGAATACATCAAAGAAGAAGAACGTTTGACTAAAGTTTATGAAGATGAATTTAAGAAGCGTAGAGATTCGTATTATTCCTTTGCAGGTTTATTTGATGAAGTGGCGCAACGTGATGTTTCAGGGTCTGCTCTTATTGCTGCTTTACAGTCGCAAGTTACAGCGTTTGAAGATTGGCAGAAAAATATAGCCAAACTTGCTTCAAAGGGTATTAATGAAGGCTTATTAGCAGAATTACAAGCCATGGGACCTAAAGCTGGAGCAGAAATAGCAGCATTAAATACGTTGACTGAAGAACAGTTGGCTGAGTACACAGAACTGTGGAAGACAAAGAATGAGCAAGCACGTACTCAAGCAGAAACAGAACTCACAGGACTTAAACAAAATACCGAAAAACAAATCAATGATTTGCGATTGAAGACAGCTGATCAGCTACGTATATATCAAACTGAGTGGCGAAACAGCATGATTGCTTTAAAGGGTAATGTAAAAACTGAGATGGAGGAAATGCCAAACATCGGTGTTTTCGCTGTTAGTGGATTAATTGATGGTATGATGTCCAAAAAAGCTGACTTATTGAGTGCTGCTCAAGAACTTGCTGAAATAGTAACATCTGCTTTTACTGGAGCATTAGATATTCATAGCCCTTCAAGGGTAATGAAAGGATACGGTATTAATATAGGTGAAGGTTTAATTTTAGGTATAAATGAAATGGTGGGAAAAGTTGCTGGAGCTACTAAACGGTTAGCGAAAACGGTGACTGATGGTACTGTTAACTCGATGCCAAATAACACATCGTCCTCCACAACAAATAATACAGAGAATACCTTTAACCTAAATGTCACTAGTCCAAAACCACTTGATCCTTATGAAACAGCGAGATTAAGTAAAAATGGCTGGAAAGAGATGGCGCTACAAATTTGATAGCGAGGTGAAACCATGCGTACATCATTTGGATTTAATGAAAAACTAGTCTTCCACAACAATAAGGGACAGTCACTTGAAATATCGGTGACTAGTCCTTTTTTCTTGCAATCAGCAGATGGGATTGATTCATTAGAAAATGAATTCTATAGCGTAAAAAACTACAATGAAGACGGTACAAACGTAAAGGGCTCAAGTGTCCGTGAAAGAAATATTGTTGTTGAAGGCCAATTAAGACGACAAGATAAAGAAATGAATAGGCAAAAGTTAATTCGCTTTTTTAATCCAAAATACCGATTTACTTTAGAGTATACAAATGGTGACATCACTCGCTTTATTGATTGCCGTGTTGAGAAATCTCCTTCTGTAAGTAAACATATATGGCCAGAATTTGTGATCTCATTTCTTTGCCCTAATCCATGGTGGTATACAGAAGAACAGAAATATGAAATTGCAATGTGGGTAGCTGCTTTTGAATTTGAACTTGAAATTGATGCGGATGGAGACGGTATTGAAATGGGTTACCGTGAGCCTAACAATGTAGTCAATGTCTTTAATGATAGTGATACAGCATCACCTTTACGTATTCAATTTACAGCCATTGGAAGTGTAGTTGATCCATATATTGAAGTTGTGGAAACTGGCAGGATAGTAAAAATTGAAGGCACTCTACAGGGTGGGGATGTTGTAACCGTTAATACTCAAAGAGGTAATGAATACGCCATTCTTGAACGAAATGGACAGCAAATAAATTATTTCAATTACCTATCCTACGATTCGGATATTCAACTTAGTGTGGATGTAGGTGATAACTTGATTCGTTACGATGCTGCTCAATTTGTATCTAATTTAGAGGTGTCAATTTACTTCACGCCTCAATTTGTGGGGGTGTAACCATGCTTTATGTATGTAACGAAAGTTTTGAACGGCTAGGATATATAGGTAACTTTTCATATCTTCTGTGGAGGAAAAAGTACGGCCCGTTTGCAGAAGCAGAGTTACACGTTGATGTTACACCTAGAAACTTAGAGTTATTAAAAAAAGATAACATTATCTTTCGACAAGACGATAATGAAGCAATGTATATTTATTATCGAAATTTTGATGATAGTACAGGAATTGAGCAGCTAGTGGTTAAATGTTTTTCATTATTCAGATGGACGGATAGACGTTTTTTATGGCGACAATATAATTTTGATGCAACACCAGAAATGATTATGCGACAAATGATAATGGAGACAATGATAAATCCTAGTGATACAAATCGAAAAATCCCACAAGTGAAACTCGCACCATCAAAAAATTTCGGTGCTAGAGTCCAACATCAAATGACGTATAAAGAAGTGTACGAAAGTATAGAAAAATTATGTGAAACCCATGAAATAGGTGCTCGTTGCATTTTTAATGGTAGAGAATTGTTTTATGACTTCTATGAGGGTGTTAATCGTACAATTAATCAATCAGAACATCCACGTATTATTTTGTCTAAAAACCGAGCGAACTTACTTCAACGTACTTATGAAGATGCAAATAATGATTTAAAGACTACAGCATTGATAGGTGGAGCTGGCGAAGGTCCTGACAGGAGACTTGCTAACATAGGTACAACAATTAAAGGTTTAGCTCGACGTGAAATATTTATAGACGCAAGAGAAATATCTGATAAAAAAGATGTGGATGGCGAACAGGTAGATATACCACCTGAAGAATATTATCCATTGTTACTTGCGAAAGGTAAAGAGAAACTAAGTGAATATACCGAGTTTATAGGTTTTGAAGCTGAACTTGATGTAACGAAAGAAAACACAAAATATAATGAGGATTTCTTTCTGGGGGACTTAATAACAATAAAAGATGATGAACTAGGGATTTTAATGAATAGTCGTGTTATGCAGGCAGATGAGGTTTTTCAACAAGATGGAAAATCAATTTATGTATCAGTTGGTAAGTCTGTTCCTACTTTACCCCAAGCAATAAAAAGGATGGTGAAATAAATGATAAAATTCGGGATGTTTAACTCCATTAATGGGGATAGACGATATAAAGCGGAGGATTTCGCACAGTATTTTGCAACATTTATTGGCAATGGTATTTTTGTAAAGCCATCTGATTGCCTACAAATTTTTGCGAATGGTGATTCGATGAACGTAACAATTAGACCAGGTAAGGCATGGGTTAATGGCTATTACTTAATCAATGATGATAATTATACTTTGCCACTTTCAGCAGGTGACACTACACTTAACCGCATTGATCGTATTGTTATTCGTTTGGATTTCGTACAACGTAAAATGAGTGTAGAGGTCAAGAAAGGTACTTTATCTGCTTCACCAGTCGCTCCTGCATTAAAACGAGATGCAGACGCCTATGAGTTAGCATTAGCTGATGTGTATATAGCAAAAGGTGCTTTAACGATCAATCAAGCAGCTATTACAGACACACGCTTGAATAATAACTTGTGTGGTCTTATGCATGGTGTTGTAAATCAAGTAGATACCACAACCATTTTCAATCAATACCAACAATGGTTTAATGATTATTCTGTTACCAAAGCAGCCGAGTTTTTAGCGTGGCAAACGGATGTAACAACAGCTTTGGAGAACTGGATAGATGCTCAGGAACAAGGCTTTGAGGCGTGGCGACAAGCAGAAGAACAGCTTTATTATACGTGGTTAAACGGTAAGAAGAATGACTTTGACACTTGGTTTGCAACAATCAAGGACAAGTTAAGTGAAGATGCAGCCGGGAATTTGTTTAATTTAATTGATGAACACAAAAATGCATCACTGCCTCATAAGATTTTATTTGATGGGAAAGTTTATTTGCATGGTTGGGTGTACAATCCAGTATTAAAGTGTATGTCCAGTGTAATGAGGGAGGTTGTTGATTGATGGCAGAAGATATAATTGTGAATTTACCTACTTATGAACAGGTAGCAAAGATCGAGGCTACTAGTGGAGTGGTGATGGGTGCTGATGGAAACAAATATTTGGCAAGATTTGATGAACACTACGAGACATTTGAAGTGAATATGGATAACAATATAAATAATCAAATTTTTTTAGAATCGTTTAAGTCTAAGATAGTTCCAAGCAATCAAGACTGGTTAATTGAAGGTATGTCTTTCCCAATGTTGTTTTTGAAAGATAATTTGAGATTAACATATGGGGTCAAACCCGATGGAGGCACTACAAAACTTTGGTTTGCCATCGTCGATGCTAACACATTTGAAGTCTTAGGTGGAAAATTCGTAACAGAAGAACCATTAGGTATAGTGATTTACAACACTTCTGCAATGGTCGATTATTGTGTCGACAACAATAATAATTTATGGATTCGTCTAGTTCGAGGTAGTAACATGGCAGTCGCCTTAATCGATTTAGACACCTATGAATTTAAAAAATATCACACATTAAAAAACAATGGTACTTTTTCCAATGTTGTTGGAGTTGGAGTAACTGACGATGGTTGTTTCGGTATAGCGACCTCAACACCTCCAATGTTATACGTATATAGATTGAATTTGGATGCTAATGGAATTCCAACTGGTGACGGGTCAAGTGAAGCAGCTCAATCTTTAACAGCAGGAGGGACTCAAGGACAAACAGCGGCTGGTTTAGTATGTGATGGTGAGTTTTTTTATACTATAACCACTCCATCGGGTACGCAAGCAAAGCGTAGTAAGTATAAATTTAATAAGTATGGAAATACGTTTACTGAAGTTAGTTCCTTCATAACATCAGGAGTACCAAATCCTATAGTCGCTTGTATTATATACTTTTTCGATACATTGGAAGATGGTCGTAGAATATTGGTTACTATACATGGAAACGGACAGAATGGTCTTTCATGTATATTTGTAACCCTTCTAGATACATTTACAAATCGATACAATGCTATCCTAAATACTGTAACGGGTTCTCCTTTATTTCATAATGGAAAAATATATTATGCTGGGACTGATGGGACGACAGCCATCCGCATTGGTCTTTCGGAGTATATACCAATGATAGAAAGTTATATCAACAAAACTACTGGTAACGCTAATAGTAGATTGATATATATGCTGGCTAATCCTGCAAGCTCTAGTTCGTCAGTACCCACACCAAGTATGACTCCTAATGTGACTGGTATTGTTAACGACAACGGTATATTTTTATCAAACGGAAATAAAAGGTTCAGAGACATTAGACAAGTTTATAATTTAATAAACTACATTAAGGAGGAATAATGATGTTTTATTTATATCCTAATGAAGATACCTTCACTTTCTATAATAGTCCTGAAGACCTTCCAGAACAATATCGACATAACTTAATAGAAGTCGAAGCTTTACCAGAAGGGTCAGGTATCTTACGACGTGCGAGCGATGGAACGTTCTACTATGAACCATTTCCCAAACCAGAAGTGAATCCAGAGCCACCTATTGAACCTGAGCCACCTGTATTATCAGTAGAAGAAATGCAGGCGCAAATTTTACTAAACACTGAGTATTTGGTATCAAGAGCAGAATTAGGACTAGGAGGAATATAAAATGTCAGTATATGAATTATGTAAGTATTTAATTGATCGTAAGAGATATGAGCATGAAGCTATGTTAAATAAAGTGAATGTCTTCTATGCTAACAATCAATTGGCAGACGAAGAATATACAGGTTTACTTACAATAATGGATGAACAGAAAACGCAGGCATAAGCCTAGCGTTATTTTTTATGCCAAAAATGAGGTGAGGAAATGCAACTTGTATATGAGCATCCAATTTTAACACTACTCTTTATTAGTGCAATCGGTTTTTGGTTAACAGCAGCTTTTAGTCAATTGAAATTAGCTGAAAAAGAATAATTAAAATGTTGCCTTCCACAGATGATTGTGGAGGGCTATTTTTATACAACAAGACCTAAGTAATGCACTGTGCTGAGCGGTGCTATTTTTATTTGTGAGGTGTTGACATGGACAGTCAAACAGTAGCCTTAATTGGTATAATTTGTACCGTATTAGGTGCTTTCATTGGTTTTTTAACATTTAATAGAAATCGTGATAAAGATGTGAAAAGCGAAGCTTTTAAAAGCGCAGTAATTGAAACAAAGTTAGATAATATCAACCAATCAGTTAACTCAATTGCAGTAGATCTAAGGGCTAGTGAACAACGTTGGAACAATACAGATAAAGAAGTTGCGCGTATTGATGAAAGTGTAAAATCTGCTCATAAAAGAATCGATACTCTGGAGGGAAAAAGGGATGAAAATTAACTGGAAAGTACGTCTACAACATAAACAATTTTGGGTGTCATTAATCGCATTACTACTAGTGCTTGCTAATCAAATAGCAGGCATTTTTAATGTCGATATTACGATTTACAATGCTCAAATCACAGCCGTTTCAGAGACTGTATTAAGCATTTTAGGCTTGCTTGGTATTATTATCGACCCAACTACTGTTGGTACATCTGACAGCACACAGGCGCTTAAATATGACAAGCCAAAGGGTGATAAATAATGGTGCAAATCAGACAACATTTAGTGTCAGCAGCCGTGGCTATTAAAGTAACTGGAGGATGTAAAAACACTCGTAAAAAAGTATGCATCCATGAAACTGACAATACCAAGAAAGGTAGTGGAGCAAACAATCACGCTCTACTCCAAGCAAATGGGAACAGTCGCCAAGCAAGCTGGCATTGGACTGTGGATGACAAAGAGGCAGTGCAATCATTTACACATGATTATCAATGCTGGGCAGCTGGTAGTACAAAGGGGAACAACGAAGCAATCCATATTGAGATGTGCGTGAATGCTGATGGGGACTATGTAAGGACTGTACAAAATACAGCAGCACTTGTTGCTAAAATTCTTAAAGACGAGAACCTAACAGTCAATGATGTAGTCCAGCACAACTTTTACAGTGGAAAAAATTGTCCTAGTAAGATGCGTTCCACAAGTGCACCTATTCCGTGGAGTAGTTTTTTACAAATGGTTAAATCAAATATGCAACCTTCAACACCAAATAATATTGTAAAGGATGATGATACAATGCAATTTACAAACGAAACACTTAAAGCAGCTGTACGCGACTACCTAAAACAAGCGGTGGACAAAAAGCTTATTGATAAATCACACCTTGAAAAGTTTGACGCTGGCATACTGACAAACGGAGATTTAAAAGGATTAGAAATTATCATTGCACAACGTAGTATGTAATCAAATGCCTGTTACCTAAATTGGTAATGGGCTTTTTTATTTCCACAAATTTCACTTGATAAAATGCAAACGTTTGTTCTAAAATAATACAAACGAATGTTCTGTATTGAGGAGTGAGGATGATGAAAGAACAATTGATTAAAGCAATGCAACGTAACCAATTTTTAAATATGATGTACATATCTAAAGACGGCACAGTGTCAAAAAGGCGTATCAAAATTATTAAAATTGCTGGCGATTCGTTTCAAGCTTATTGTTTTACAAGGCAAGCCAAGCGTACATTCATGATTGATAGTGTTTTAGCAGTTGTTCCAATCATCCACAAGGAACGTGAAGTCGTATGATGAACCCCGAACAACGAAGAATGCTGCATAAATTAGTTGTACATGATATGGCAGTTCAATCCTTACAACGTGATTTCGCTGTAATCGAAAATCTCAAAATGGGTAAAGTGTATATGCCGATTCTTGAACAGCTATTAAAAGCAATCACCAATGATTATTACAACCTTAAAAGAGTGCTGGCAAAGGACAAAATTAAAATTGTGAAGTGGGAAAAGGTGAGTGAGTATTTTAGCGATTTAACAGTAACCACCGTTGGAAATGATGAAGTGATGAGATACGCTAATCAAGCACTCAAAACTCAAGTAGAAGAATTACTTATAAGTCATCAAAATAAATAACCAGGCGCTCATTTGAAAGTGAGTACCTGGTCATTTTTTTATTCATCATACGGTCTGTATTTAGCATGTAATTCTTTCGCTGCTTCTTTTCTCGCTTCCACATCTTCACGTAAAAACATTCGATCCCGCGGTAACTCTTTGATAGGAGTTAGCTTTCCTCGTTTTACAAGTGAATTTAATGACTGCCTAGAAATTTGCAATTCCTCCAATACTTCTGATGATGTTAGGATTTCTGATTGAACTAATTTAATGAATTCTTCTTTACTGTTGAAAGAGTAGTTGTTTGACATTGGATGAGACCACCTAGTTTTTTATTTTTTTCTCATTGTAAGAACTGTTGCGCCAATTATTATTAATGCTGCAACTGTAAGAATTAAAGTAATAGTCGTCATGAAAATCACCTCTTCTTTTCATTTTGATTGTATAACAACTGCAAATCATTTATATTTAGTGTGAAGGCTAAGGGTGCTAGCCTTAACCTTCGTTTTTAAATTTTCTTTTGGACGCTACTTCTTTGAAGTGGTGTCTTTTTCTTTTTCATCAAGTGCTTTTGCTTTCTTGTTGTTTAACTTTGCTGTTTGAAAGTTAACGATTGCAATTGCTAAGTTGACGAATGCTGTTATTGCTACTACTCTTTCAAGTTCCATTTTTATTACCTCCTTTCTATACTCTTATTATAGCATATCTGCATACTTGAGTAAATAGATATTGTTGATTTATTTTCCTATTATGCTAAAAATTTTCATAAAAAAAGCCACTTTTTTGAGTGGCTAATTTATTGTATTTGTCCATTTACACTAACTTGCGTAGCATTCATTGCTCCTGTCATTCCAACCACATTACTGACTCCTAAGTCAGATGCAGCATAGCCATCACCTGATAATGGTCCTGAAGCTTCTACAGCATCTCCTACGTTCACATCAATTTCATAAGGAGGGAAAACAGGGAGTACATAACCTTGATCATTCTTAATTAAAAGTGCATTTTCCATGTTACCGAATAAACCTTCTAATGACTTAACACCAACTACTTCACCTTTGAAATAATACTCCATACCTTTAAATTTCGATTCGGTTTTATCATAAAGCATTGCTCCAGCTTTTGCAGGATATTCTTCAGCATTGAGTTCACCTTCAGTCATGTTTGCAATTTTGCTTGAAGTTGTTTCATTCTTAGGTTTATCTGTATTGGCTGGTTTTTGAGCAGTTGTTTGAACGTTAACTTGAGTTTCACTTGTAGTATTAATCTCCTGTTCATGTTCAATTTCTTCAGATTTGTTTTCATCTTTCTTTTCTTCTGATGCATCAACTGATGTACTTATTTTGTTATCTTCTTTATCTGTCTGAGTTGAATCTGTTGGCTTTTCTAAGAAATTATAAGGTATTGATAAAACAGCAACTATTGCAAATGATATACCTCCTAATTTTAAGAACTTCATTCCTTTAGGTTTATTTTTTTGTTTAAAACTAACAATTGCTACAACAATAAATACAAATAATGCAATGGAGACTAACCCAGCAATCCCAGCAATCGTATCTGCCATCTAAAACGACCTCCCTCTATATTTCCATTTTAGGAAATTACACAAAGAAAGTACACAAAAAACAGACAACCTTATTTAGTTATCTGTTAATCCCATTCCAATATTTCATCAAAGCTTTTTATTTCTAGTGTCTTACAAATGGTTTCTAAATGCGCTTTGTTGATTGTATCTCTACGATTGTTAACAATTTCACTGATAGCAGCTTGTCGTATCCCTGTCATTTCAGCCAGTTTAGATTGTGTAAGTCCTCGTTCTTCCATTACTTCTTTTAGTTTTATCCGCATAGTAAACCACCCTTCGTTATAATCTCTTATTCAAAATATATCAGAATATACGTTTATACGCAATATCGAATAAAATTTTCCTAAAGGTATTGACTATACGAATAAGCGTATAATATGATGTATCTAAATAAACGTATATACGAATATTGGTATAAAAAAGAGGTGAAACACAAATGGCATTCGAATACTTAGCACAATACATAACATTCAATTCAGTAGCAGATATGGATAAGAGTGTGGAGGACCATATGGCGGTTCACTATTACGACTTAACAGAATCAGAAAGAGCAATCGTATTTAAACTCGCATCACACAGCTTAGAACATACAGGAGTATGCCATTTAAAAGCGAGTACCATTGCTGCATCTTTGGAGATAAGTACAAAAACAGTTTATCGATCGATGAAGAAATTAGCAGAGTTAGGCATCATCGAAAAAGTACCAAGCACTAAATTAAACGGCATTAAAGGGGCTAGTATTTATCGAATATTACCTTATGTCCCATCGAGCGTGTCCCAACGAGAGACAGCCGAAGAAGCTAGTAATGACGCGGTTTGTCCTCCACAATTTGAAAACCAACCATCTAGTTCTTTTTATCTTTCTTCTTTTAAAACAAGCAATTTACAAGAAGTATATGAATCAGCACACGCTGAAAAAGAAGCTTGTAAGGAATACATGAACGAGTACCAAGTGATGCTTTACGATTTCATGCACTCGCTGCCATTAATAGACGAACTTAAAGAACAATTACACAAATGTATCTTAGCTACAAAAATGAACGATGTACATGATTTCGTGAACGCTAAGGATGTTTTAGTTAACATTATCCGTGATATTGCGAACGGTACATTAACTATTACTAGTACATTAAGAGCTGTGTTTGTAGGGGCATTTAACAAGGCTGTAGGACGTCTGAAAGTTAAGCCTAATAAATCATCATCTATAGAAGAAACAACAGATAGAGAGCGTCCAGTGCCTTTCTATAATTGGTTAACAGAACGTGATGGCCTTCCACAATCAAATACAAATAATAGACCAACAATCGATAACTGGTTGTTGTGGTAAAGGGGGATATATCAATGACACACTTTGAGTACATGCAGCAGCAAGGGCAAATTACTATTTATGATTTACTGGGTCAATATGAAGAAATGCAATTCAAGAAGCCATCCACAAATGTTAATAAGCCTGTTGATAAAAAGATGTACATTGAACCTCGTAGGAGGGTGTATATTGTTCGGTGATTTTTATGCCCTTTTGTATACCTAATACCATGCCTGATTGAATGCCATGCGAGTATTGATGTGGGCATATATGAAATGCTGTTGTATCAATGGTTTAATAAGCCTTTTTGAAATGCTCGATACAAGCAACTCTTACTACGTAAGAGAACCGTGACGCTGATGAAATTAAAGAAAGGATGAAAGTGTGCTATTTGAAATTTTAACAACCTCATTAATGGGTGGAATTGCATTAAAAGCTTTCTCCAAAAGTAAGGGAGTGTCCTCAAATGATTCAGGGAAGATCCAGCGCATTATGTCGTTGTCTGGATTAAATGTGAAAGATGGCAAGGATACTTTGACAACTCAATTGGTGAAGAAGAAACAGCATGAATGGGGATGGGAATATAAGTACAGGATTCCTCTTGGTCGTTCATTCGCTGATTATGAAGCAAAGCTAAAGGTATTTGAAGATGGTCTGAATAACCGTAGAAAGAATATTACCTTTAATGATTTACGACAACTGGATCTCAATAAAGACCTTCTTCTGCAGCTTCAACAATTGTGGAAGGCAAAGCTTACAGAGCAAAAGGAAATTGAATTATCCTATGATGGATTATTGATTATTAGAGTGTATGATAAGCCGTTAGCAAAGGAAGTTCCATTCACACCAGGTAAAGGTTGGAGTGTGCCTGTAGGTGTTACTAGAGCGCGCAATGAGTTTAAGTATCATGACTTTGAAATTGTGCCGCATATCGTTCTAGGTGGTGCCACAAGGTATGGAAAGAGTAACTTAATAAATTCAATGATTACGTCGCTAGTTCACAGTGAACCATCGTCAGTAAACTTCTATTTAATCGATCTAAAAGGTGGAGTGGAATTATGCGACTATGAAAATATTAAACAGACGATTTCCATTGCTTACGAGCCGTATGAGGCCCTCCACACATTGCAACAAGCCTATGACAAGATGCGCGTTATACAACGTGAATTAAAGTGTAAAGGAAAGAAGAACGTACAAGAGGCAGGCATAAAGGAACGTTACTTTGTTGTCATTGATGAAGTAGGGGAGCTTAATGCAGCCGAGGCAGTTACTAAGGAAGAGAAACGTTTAAAACTGGAATGCCAAACAATCATGAGCCAAATAGCGAGGCTTGGAGCAGGGCTAGGTTTTAGGCTAGTTGTAGCTACACAATATCCAACTGGGGACGTCATCCCTAGACAGATTAAACAAAATGCTGATGCAAAGTTGTGCTTTAGAGTACAGTCAGGAGTGGCTTCAAGAGTCGTACTGGATGCAGAAGGGGCAGAGTCGTTACCTCAAATAAAAGGCCGTGCTATTTACCAAACAGCAGATAAAAGGGAAATACTTCAAACACCACTGATCACACCACAAATTATCCACGATGCTATTCAACCACACATAATCGATAAGAAAGGGGAGCGCGTTGAAGAAACAGTTATCCAACCGAGACGAACAGATACTGTTACTTTTGAAGAAGTTTGATTTTATGACGCGTGATCAACTTAGTCGATACTTTAACCTTGGAAAGAAACGTAATACGAATAGGGTCCTCCACAATTTATCCAGTTATCTATCATCCATTCGGGATGGTTACGAAACAGTTTATTTCCTCAACAATTCAGGTCGTCTATATGTTGATTGTGAAAAGGTACGTAAGAAAGGCGGCCATGTACAACATACCATCATGCGTAATGAGTTCTGGCTATTTTATAAGTGTCCAAGGGATTGGAAGAACGAAGTTAAAATATCGGATGGTACTACCAGTATCATTGTGGACGGCATGTTTTCAAGGAATGGGTTTCAACATTTTTTAGAGGTCGATAACCTTCAAACGATGAAGGAAAACAGGGAGAAAATTAAACGCTACAAGGAGCTCATGCCAAGCGTTGTAAAGCAATTAGGCTATTACCCAACACTTGTATGGTTGACCACAACAGAGTTGCGTAGGCAGCAGTTAGAAGCATCCTGTGGAGGGCTAAAGTGCAAGGTGTATACAATTAATGAAATTAAAGGAGGAATATAGATGTTTAAAAAACGTATTAAAACAGAGGTAGTACCAACTAGTGAGTATACAGATTATAGTGAGCGATTCGAAGGGGATGAAAAGTATGCAACTTTAAAACATGTAGCAATAGCTGCAGCTATACCTTCCACAGTTGCAATAGGAACAGGATTATTTATGTTCAATAAATTCAATGACACTTATTCCTCCACAGTTATGCCTGTAGCTGCTCCAATTCAACAACCAATATTGGAACCAGTCGTAGCACAAATACCTTCCTCAATACCTGTTAATGCTTTTCCTCAACAAACTGGAATCATTGCTGATAAATCACTAGAGATACTCGCAACTGCTTTAGATCCAGTTGTACAAATTTTAGTAGCAATTAGTTTTCCGATAGCCAGCGTCATTATGGTAGGTGGTTGTTTCTTCTTTATGTTAGGGAATAGTGAGCGTGCTTGGAATACAATTATGAATGCTGGATTAGGTTATGTATTAATTCAAATGTCTCCGTTATTTTTAGAGATACTTAGAACGATTGGTAAGGCTGTTTGAATTTAAATGGAAAAATTAATCCAATTGAAAGTACTGTGAGGTATTATTAAATTACAATATAGATTAATGGAAGAAAGATTCAACAGGAGGATAAAATATGAAACGTTTAGTTATTTTTATAGTACTAATTTGGTTGGTCTTATTAGCTATGTATTTCTTTTTAACAGGGTCACCAAGTTAGAGTGTTATCAGATTATAAAATACAAAAGACCACTCCAAAATGGGTGGTCTTAATTTCTTATTCATAAAAACAAGCGACTTCGAGCGACTAAAAAGCGACCAATTGACTGGATAAATATAAATAACAGTGATTTCAGATATAGTATAATAGAAAATAATAAAACGAAAATGTAGTAAACCATACACTTCGAGAGTATTAAAGACATCATTAACTAAGTGATTTAAAAGGTATTACTTTTTCTGTTAATTGTCTAGAGGAGGAATGGATATGAAAATCGGATGTATTCAATTAAATGTTGGCTTTGGCAAAGCTGAAGAAAATTTTGCGCGTGCTGAGGAGAAGATTCGTGAAGCTGCAAAACAAGGGGCAGAAATTATTGTGTTACCTGAAATGTGGAACACAGGCTATGCTTTGGAAAAACTGTCTGAGCTAGCAGATATCAATGGTGAGCGGACAAAGGCCTTTTTGGCTAAACTTGCTAAGGAACTTGATGTACATATTGTAGGGGGCTCTGTTTCAACAAAGAAAGGCGACAAATTTTATAATACAATGTATACCTTTGATCGTAATGGAGAACTTGTTGGGGAATACAGCAAGGCACATCTTTTCCGTTTAATGGACGAGCATCTTTACTTAGAGGCAGGGAATGAAATGAATCGTTTTGCTCTAGGTGACATTGAAGCTGCTGGTGTTATTTGCTATGATATTCGCTTCCCAGAATGGTTACGAGCCCATGCATTACAAGGAGCAAAGGTATTATTTGTACCAGCGCAGTGGCCAACTCCAAGGATTGACCATTGGAAAACATTGCTACAGGCTCGGGCAATTGAAAATCAATGCTTTGTCATAGCCGTTAATCGTATTTCAAAAAAGGTAGAAAATTTTAATGGGCAATCCATGATTATTCAGCCTTGGGGAGAAGTACTTTGGGTTGGTGCTGAGGACGAGGAAATAGCGGTGATCGATGTAGACTTTTCTATTGTCGATGAAGTACGTGGAAGAATCCCTGTTTACGATGATCGCAGACCTGAACTGTATCAGGATGTAGTTGTGAAAGGGTAATTAAGGGGCACGCTTAGGAAGGTAGATAGCCTTTTGAGCGTGCCAACTTTTTTCTAGCTCTTATCCTCGATCAATGAATTGGCTAGTAGCATAAATTCAAGTGTAATGCGGTTATGCCCATTCATAAAATTTTTACCTAGTAAACTTTCAAGCTTTTTTAAGCGGTGATAGAGTGTTTGACGAACAATAAACAATTGATTCGCTGTTTGCTGTTTAGAGCCATTTGTTTGTAAATACACCTGCAATGTTTCGAGAAGCTTACTATTATATTTTTTATCGTATTCAATAACTGGCTGTAAATAGTCGTAAATCACTTCCTGTAAATCCACTTGCATTTGTAATTTATAGATTAAATGATATAAATGCAGATCATCGTAAAAGAACGAGGACGTTTGTACTTTTCGACAAATATATAAGGTTTCTTGTGCAGTTTGATAGCTTTTAGGAATTTCATCTACATCACAAACAACCTTCCCAATAGCTATCTGATAACCTTGTGCTTGCTGCTTTTTATAAAATTCAGTTTTGGCCAAGGAGGAAAACATGTTGTTCAACATATCACGAATGGCTTTACTATCTTTTGTATGCAGTAAAATAAAAATAACATAGCTTTTTCTTTCAAATAAAAATGGAATAAAGCCATGTTGCTCAAACAGATTACGGTAATAAAGCTTACTATAGACAACATCCTCCTGTGCCTTTGTCAATGTATTAGGAGAAGCCAAAATAAAGACAGTGCCACTAGATTGTGTATAGTTAGCATAATGTGTAACGATAAATTTATAAATTTCCTCCTTAGACAGTTTTTGATCAATCCAATCAGCTAAAATCGAAGCATCCTCAATATTCTTTTTTTCCTCAATATAAAACTCTCGCATTAAAAGCTGTGCCAACGCTGTTGCCGTGCGATCTAATATTAATAATTCAAATTCGGAGAAAAGCCCATCTTCTCGATAAATTGATAAATCAGCATAATGTTGATCAAATAGAAAAATAGGCTCATGTTTAAATTGCTGAGTCGATATATTCAATGTTAGGAATTGCTGCCGCTTTTTATGAGCCATATTGGGGAAAAAGATAGGCTCTCTTCCCTTAATGGAAAACATAATTTGTATTTTCAATTCATTATACATATTTTGTAAAATATCATCCGTGTTTTGTCCCAATAGTGCATTTTTGTTCAATGTTTGTGAGTAAGCTTCTAGTGAAGAAATCAATAGATATTGCTGATTGATAATTTGGCTATGTAAATCCTGTGTAATACGAACGAAAGGAACTGCTTCATGGAAAACAATAATAGGAAACTGGTGGCGGTTGGCAAGCGTTAAAATCGCTTCAGGTACTGTTTGAATAGAGGTGCCATATTCAATACAAAGTGCAGCACAATTTTTTTGAATGATGGCTTCTATAAAGGATACAAAGTCCTCAATACTATGTTGAAGACTAAGCCCTGTAGTTAATACTAACTCTTCACCAACTAAAAAATTATCAACATGTATGATTTCTAGTACATGTACCCATTTAACGCTCCTTGTTAGTCCCTCATGACCTGCAACTACCTCTGCATTTTGAAAATATTTATTCTGTAAAACGTCTAGTACTTTTAGTTGAAATGAGCTCATTTTTGCCCCTCCTTTTGACATGCATCTCTGTGATTGATATTCAATAATTTCTGCTTAGTGCTATAAATTTACTCATAAAATCGTTTAAAAATTATTTTAAGAATATTTAGTCTATTTTACATTATGTATAAAACAAAAGTATAGAATTTTACAGTTTGTCTATTACTTCAACGTTATGAAAGATGTAAGATTTTTGTAAGCGATCAAGCAATCTACTAAAAGAGGTGACAGATATGGGGCAACAAACGCATTTACAAAGAGGATTAAAGAAGCGGCATATGACGATGATTGCGATTGCCGGTGTAATCGGTGCTGGACTATTTATGGGGAGTGGCTCGGTCATTAACCTAGCTGGTCCAGGGGCAATTTTATCGTATATATTTGCAGGAATTATCGTTGTATTAGTTATGCGTATGCTAGGTGAGATGGCGGCAGTCAATCCAACGAGTGGATCGTTTGCTCACTATGCACATGAAGCCATTGGTCCGTGGGCAGGTTTTATGATTGGATGGTTGTACTGGTTTTTCTGGGTGATTGCCATTGCTTTAGAGGCAACAGCAGCAGCTGCCATTATTCAATATTGGTATGATGGGATTCCTTTATGGCTATTAAGTCTGTTATTAACTGTAGCACTTACATTAACAAATGTTCTTTCTGTCAAAGCTTTTGGTGAGTTTGAGTATTGGTTCTCTCTTATTAAGGTTGCAAGTATAGTCGTTTTTCTAGGTCTTGGTGCCTTTATTATCTTTGGTATTGCTCCAAACTTTAATGCTGTTGGTATGACCAACTTAGTTGAGCAGGGTGGTTTTTTACCAAATGGTTTTGGCGCTGTTCTAATGGGTGTCGTTATAGTTATTTTTTCATTTATGGGGACAGAAATCGTTGCGATTGCTGCTGGTGAATCGGATGAACCGTTAGCCGCTGTCACAAAAGCTACCAATTCTATTACTTGGCGTATTTTAATTTTCTATGTAGGCTCTATTGCAGTTGTAGTGACGCTATTGCCTTGGCATTCCTCAGATATTTTAACAAGTCCTTATGTAGCTGTACTTGATTATATTGGTATTCCTGCAGCCGCACAAATTATGAATTTTGTTGTTTTAACTGCTGTATTATCATGCCTAAATTCAGCACTTTATGCTACATCAAGAATGGTATTTTCTTTAGCAGAAAAAGGAGAAGCACCAAGGGCATTTTTAAAATTAAACAAAAATGGTGCACCTGTCAATGCCATACTTGCCGCAACATTTTTCTCATATATTGCGGTCATTATGAACTATGTGTCCCCAGATAAAGTATTTATGTTTTTATTAAGTTCTTGTAGTGCTATTACGTTGATCCTTTATTTAATCATTGCCTTTTCACAGTTAAGAATGCGCCGGAAGATTGAGCAAGAAAATCCAGAGCTATTAAAGGTGAAAATGTGGCTATTTCCATATTTAACATATTTAACAATAGTAGCAACAACAGCATTACTCATTGCGATGTTCTTTATAGAGTCTATGCGCTCACAAATATTATTTACATGCGTTATTGTGGCCATTGTGATGATTTTCTATATGCTGACTCAAAAGAAAAAGGTGATCAAACAAGCCGATGAATCAAGTTCCCTTTTCACAAAAGACGAGTTTGATTTTGAACAATAAGACGAAAAAGGAGTGGTCCAGTATGACAGTTCAACAAGAAATGAAAACGCTAACACATTTTATCAAAGGAGAAGAGGTAGCAGGTACAAGTAACAGATTCTCTGAAGTATATAATCCATCAACAGGTGAGGTTATTGCAAGAGTGCCCCTTGCTTCAAGAGCCGAGGTAAAGCATGCTATTCAGCTTGCTAAGGAAGCCTTTCCAGCATGGAAAAAAACATCAATTGGGAAGCGGGTAGAAGTGCTACATCGTTTCCGTCAGCTGTTAGTAGAAAGACAGGAAGAACTTATCAATTTGATTTGCCAAGAAAGTGGAAAAACTAAGGAAGATGCAAAAGGTGAAATTGTTCGTGGGATTGAATCTGTGGATATGGCGATCAGTGCCCCACAAATGCTAAAAGGAGAGTATTCCGTCAATGTAGGTGGAAATATTAATGCTTTTTCTGCCAAATCGCCACTTGGTGTAGTAGCAACCATAGCACCATTTAATTTTCCTGTTATGGTACCACTGGCTATTACAAGTATGGCTGTTGCGGTAGGAAATGCTGTTATTCTAAAGCCATCTGAACGTGTACCTATTTCAGCATTATATTTGAGCCAATTATGGAAAGAGGCAGGACTACCAGACGGTATTTGGACAGTGGTGAATGGAGATAAAGAGGCAGTCGATGAACTATTAGAAAACAAAGAGATTCAAGCAATTTCATTTGTTGGCTCAACGCCTGTTGCTGAATATATCTATCAAACTGGGACAAAGCACAATAAACGTGTCGCTGCATTTGGTGGTGGGAAGAATTTCATGATTGTTATGCCAGATGCCAATTTAGAACAGACAGCAAATGCCTTTTTAGGAGCAGCATATGGCGCAGCATCTCAGCGTTGCATGGCTATTTCTGGTGCACTCGTTGTAGGGAAGGATACAGAGCAACGATTTACAGAAATATTGAAAAATAAAATTTCCCAACTAAAAGTAGGGCCTTATACAGAGCAAGGCGTCGATTTTGGTCCTGTCATCACTAAACAATCAAAGGAAACGATTATACGTTATATCGATGGGGCCATAAGTGAAGGAGCCAATATTGTCATCGACGGAAGAAATCCAAAAGTATGTGAAACGTCAAATGGTTTTTATCTTGGTCCCACTTTACTTAATCATGTCACACCAGAAATGACGATCTTCAAAGAGGAGGTCTTTGGTCCAGCACGTATTGTAGTAGGGGTTGATTCACTACAAGAGGCTATTGATTTAATAAATGGTCATGAGCTTGGCAATGGTGTCACAATGTTTACAAGCAGTGGCGCGGCGGCGCGTAAATTCCAAGAAGAAATAGAGGTGGGCATGGTAGGGGTAAATGTGCCCATCCCAATCCCAGTTGGCTATCATAACTTTGGTGGGTGGAAACGCTCTAAGTTTGGTGAAGGGCATATGTTTGGTCCAGATCAGGCGAGGTTCTTTACAAAGGCAAAAACGATTTCTGAACGTTGGCCCGATGAGACAGAGGATACAGCAAGCTCCTTTGCGTTTCCAAGTAATAACGATGCGAAAAACTAAAATAATAATGAGGGGTGTTTGGCGATGACGCAGATCAATCTTAAAAGCGATGTATTAGCAAAGGATGAGCAATATGTATGGCATTCGATGAAACCCTATAATCCACAAGCCACGTATGTAGTAGAGAAATCTGATGGCGCAAGAATTACTGATACAGATGGTGCGGAATATATTGATGCGATGGCTGGGCTATGGTGTGTCAATGTTGGCTATGGTCGTAAAGAATTAGCGGATGCAGCACATGAACAAATGATGAAAAATGCTTATGCACCTTTATCTCAGGGACATTTGCCAGCAGTCGAACTAGCCGAAAAACTTAATGAAATGCTTGGTGGAGATTATGTTATTTTCTTCTCTAACAGTGGTTCAGAGGCGAATGAAACAGCTTTTAAAATAGCGCGACAATACCACCAGCAAAAAGGACAAAGCTCGCGCTATAAAATTGTCTCTCGCTACCGTGCTTATCATGGGAATTCATTCGGTGCATTAGCGGCAACAGGGCAGGCGGAGCGTAAATATAAATATGAGCCTCTATCACCTGGCTTTATCCATGTTGCACCACCTGATCAATATCGCGAGCATGAAAGTGATACAATTGCGTCATTAGATTTAGCGAGTGTAAAGGCTGTAGACAAAACGATGACATGGGAGCTGAGCGACACCATTGCAGCGATGATCTTAGAGCCTATTATTACAGGTGGAGGTGTCATTATGCCTCCAGAAAACTATTTAAAAGGTATTGAAGAAGTATGTAAAAAACACGGCGCTTTAATGATTGTAGATGAGGTTATTTGTGGCTTTGGTCGTACAGGGAAGCCATTTGGATTTATGAATTATGGTGTAAAGCCTGATATTATTACAATGGCTAAAGGAATTACAAGTGCCTATTTACCATTATCAGCTACAGCGGTAAAGCGTGAAATATATGAGGCGTTTACTGGATCAGATGCATACGGCTATTTCCGCCATGTTAATACATTCGGTGGCTCGCCGGTGGCATGTGCAGTCGCATTAAAAAATATTGAGATTCTTGAACAAGAGGCATTATTTGACCGTTCCAAGGAAATTGGTGCAGCAACACTAAAAACACTGCAACAAGAATTACAGCATCACCCAAATGTAGGAGATGTACGAGGCAAAGGCTTATTGATTGGAATTGAATTAGTGGTAGATAAAGTTTCGAAAGAACCTTTATCTGTGGAGAAAGTGAATGCTGTCATTGCAGCATGTAAAGGGCAAGGGGTCATCATTGGGAAAAATGGAGCCACTGTAGCAGGGTTTAATAACGTCTTAACGTTATCACCACCACTTAATATTGCACAAGAAGATCTTGACCGCATACTAAATGTGGTTGTGAATAGTATAAATACGCTATAGCAACTATTCATGTAGGTTCTAAAAGCCGCGTAATAAGGGCTTTTAGAACTTTTATTATTGGCCTTTGGGGCAACAAAAATTCTAGGAATAATTATTATAGTTCAATAAAAATAATTATAAAATTCTGAAATTTATCAAAAAAATAGTGGAAATATTAGATTTCATAGTTTATAGTTGTTAAAAAATAATTAATTTTCTGATAATAAAAATGTCCTAAGAGGGAATATTTTTTTAATCACTTATTTTCAGCAGTGGAATAAATACATCTTGTATGTTGAACTATACTTTCTGATTAAAAGCAATTGTGATAGTTGAGGGATAAATTTTTCCTGAATTGAATTGTCTAATCGTAAGAAAATATAGTTTATTTTTTGCTTAATTATTTTCATCAGTGGAGAAAATAAATGCTTTTTGGTAATTATATTTCTTAATTTAAGTTATAAGAAATATTTTTATATATTTTTACAAAGGGAGTAGATGAGATGAATTATGTTAAAAAATTGGTTTTTGTAATTCTATGTACGTTGCTTTTAGCGGCATGCGCAGAGAAAGACAATTCTAACGCATCAAATATTGGGGACAAGTCTACTACAGATTCAAGTACAGCTAGTTCAAAAAATGAACTTGTTATCGCTGTAAATGAAAACTTTATTTCAATGGATCCGCATAACACAGGGGATACGAATTCGAGTTCTGTTCAGGAGACAATGCTAGAAGGATTGTTAGGCTTTAATGCAGATGGTCAAATTATTAAGGTTCTAGCAGATGACTATTCAATTAGTGAAGACGCTCTAGTCTATACGTTCAAACTTAAAGAAGGGGTTACTTTCCATGACGGGGAACAGTTTAATGCTGAAGCTGTAAAGGTCAACATTGAACGGATCATGAATGATGAAAGCTTACGTTTATATTCTCGTGGTTTTAGCTTAATCAGCAATGTTGAAATTCTAGGTGACTATGAAATTAAAGTTACTTTAAAAGAACCTTATGGACCAATGATTACGCGATTCGGCGTTGCCAAAATGATTAGTCCAAAAATGATTAAAGAAAATTCAGCAGATATACCTAAAAAACCTGTTGGTACAGGACCATATAAATTTGTTGAATGGGTACAAGGAGACCATTTAACAATTGAAAACTTTGATGGCTATTGGGATGGTGGAGAACGTGTTGCTAAAATCACCTATAAACCAGTGCCAGAAAATGGGTCGCGCGTAGCGATGCTAAAAGCAGGTGATGCTCAGGTTATCTATCCAGTGCCAGCACAAAATATTGATGAGCTTTCTAATAGTAAAGATGTAGAGGTGAATAAGGTTCCTTCTACAATTGCACATTATGTTTCATTAAATACCTATAAAAAGCCTTTGGATGATATTAAAGTTCGACAAGCCTTTAACTATGCGGTGGACAAGGATGCTTATTTAAAAGTGGTGAATGCAGGGCTGGGTTTACCATTAGACTCCATTATTCCTTCTAAAACCGTTTATTATAAGCAGCAAAAAATGTATGAACACAATATTGAAAAGGCAAAAGAATTATTGGCTGAGGCAGGCTATCCAGATGGCTTCGATATTGAAATCTGGGGGAACACAAACTCAGATACGATGAAGGGTATGCAGTTTATTCAACAACAGTTAGGTCAAATCGGTGTAAAAGTAGAAATTAAATCAATGGAAGAAGGAACTTTATCAGACGAAATCTATGGTGCACAAACACCAGATGATGCGAAATTACAAATGTGGTATGTGAGTTGGTCAGCGTATGCTTCGGATATAACGAATGCAACAAAGCCTCTTTTCCATAGCGTATCATTCCCACCGAATGGTGCAAATACAGCTTATTATCATAATACGGAGGCAGATCAATTAATGGATGAAGCTAATTCCATTTCAGATGTAGATCGCCAAGCTGAACTATATGAAAAATTACAGGAAATCGTTTATCAAGATACACCTTGGATTTTCTTAGGGGTAGATGAGGTTGTATATGGTGTACGTTCAAATGTAAGCGGTGTGCTAGTAAACCCTACAGGTGGACTTGATGTGAAGAATGCCAAAGTGGAGTAATGAACAGTAAAAGGAATTGATACTCGTCAATTCCTTTTCTACAAAAATAGAAAGGAGGAAGGCAACATGTGGAAGTATATAGCAAGAAGAACTGTTGAAATGATACCGATATTAATTGTCATTTCCATATTAACATTCTTATTTATTCATTTCATACCAGGTGACCCTGCACGATTAGTAGCTGGTAAGGATGCCACGCTAGAAGATGTTGAAAATGTACGCCATGAGTTAGGTTTAGATAAACCCATTCTTAAACAATACATGGATTATATGAAAAATCTTGTGACGGGTGAGCTTGGAACATCCTTAACAACCGGACTACCTGTCATAGATATGTTTAAAACAAGGTTTATGCCTTCTCTTCATCTTACTTTCCTTTCCATGTTTTGGGCTACATTAATGGGTTTGGTGATTGGTGTTCTTTCTGCCATCAATAAAAACAAATGGCCTGATTATTTTGGTATGGTAACGGCTGTTTCTGGCATCTCAATTCCAGGATTTTGGTTGGGCTTATTATTGATTCAATTATTTTCAGTGCAGCTAGGGCTATTTCCGACAGGTGGATTAGATGGCTTTACTAGTTATATTTTGCCCTCCTTGACCTTAGGGGCTGGCATTATGTCAATGATTGCTCGATTTACTCGTTCTTCCATGCTAGAAACGTTACAAGCAGATTTTATAAGAACAGGGAGAGCAAAAGGATTGAAAGAACACTCCGTTATTGTGACCCATGCTTTAAGAAATTCCTTGATTTCTGTGGTAACAGTAGCAGGTCTGCAATTCGGATTTCTCTTAGGAGGATCGGTGGTAGTGGAGACAGTCTTTAGTTTTCCAGGAATGGGACGACTTTTAATTGATTCGATTGCCTTTCGAGATTATCCCGTCATTCAGTCTGCCTTGCTGTTATTTGCATTTGAATTTATTTTAGTCAATTTAATTGTTGATGTGCTTTATACCGTGTTAAATCCAAAAATCCAATTGAATTCTTAAGGGAGGGAACAAAATGACTTCACCAACTACTATGCAAAATAGCCAAGTGCAAAATACACAAAGAAAATACTCTCCTCTTAAAGAATTTTGGAAGTCTTTTAAAAAACAAAAGGCTGCTTTGGTAGCAAGTATCTTTATAGGATTGTTAATTGTAGTCGCCATTATTGGTCCTTATATCGCACCTTACGATCCTTTTGAACCGAATTATGATGCTTTATTAGAGGGACCAAGTGCAAGTCATTTGGCAGGAACGGACGAGTATGGTCGAGATATATTTAGTCGTTTAATAGTAGGCGCAAAGATATCCTTAATGGTGAGTTTTAGTGCCGTATTTTTAGGCTTAATACTAGGAACTATTTTAGGTTTAATTAGCGGTTACTTTGGTGGGTGGATTGACAAAATCATCATGCGCAGCTGTGATGTGTTGTTTTCATTCCCTGATTTATTATTAGCGATTGCCATTGTAGCCTTATTGGGCCCTGGTATTAATAATGTCATCATTGCTGTGATGATCTTTAGTGTGCCATCTTTTGCCCGTTTAGTCAGAGGTGCTACATTGAATGCGAAGGAGAATGTCTACGTAGAGGCAGCACAATCAATGGGGGCTTCGCATGTTAGAGTGCTGTGGAAACATATTTTCCCTGAAACGATTAGTGAGTTAATCATTTTTGTCACAATGCGTATAGGGACAGCCATTTTAGCAGCTTCTGGTTTAAGCTTTTTAGGCTTAGGTGCAAGCCCTGAAATGCCTGAGTGGGGAGTAATGCTAAGTAGTGGGCGTGACTATTTAGGAACATCTTCGCACGTAGTCATCATGCCAGGCATTGCCATATTTTTAACCGTACTAGCATTTAACTTAATAGGTGATGGATTACGAGATGTGTTAGATCCAAAAATAAAGAATAATTAAGGAGAATGCCTATGCCAGAACATGTATTGCGAGTAAGTGACTTAGAAACGTCCTTTACGCGTGATAATAAGGAAATCAAGATTTTAAGAGGTGTCAATTTTTCCATCGGTAAAGGAGAGATATTAGGCTTAGTGGGAGAATCGGGCAGTGGAAAAAGCTTAACATCGTTATCCATCATGCAATTATTTCACGGTACTACAGGCAAAATCGTCAATGGCTCTATACATTTTAATGGGCATGACTTGACGAAAATGTCCGAATCAGAAATTCGGAAGATTCGTGGCAAGCAAATGGCCATGATTTTTCAAGAGCCCATGACTTCTTTAAATCCTGTCTTAAAAATAGGCAAGCAGTTAATGGAAGCAATTGAGATGCATTTGAAACTGCCGAAGAACGAAAGTAAGCATCATGCAATCCAAATGTTAAAAAGCGTGGGCATAGGAAGGGCCGAGGAAATCATTTATGAATATCCACATCAGCTCTCAGGAGGAATGCGCCAGCGTGTAATGATTGCAATGGCTATGGCCTGCCACCCTAATTTACTTATTGCTGACGAACCAACCACTGCGCTTGATGTCACGATACAAGCTCAAATTTTAGAATTAATGAAAAAGCTAAAAGAAGAAAATGAGACAGCTATTTTATTAATTACACATGATTTAGGTGTTGTTGCGGAAATGTGCGATAGGGTAGTGGTAATGTATGCAGGGCAGGTTGTAGAGGAAGCAGATGTCTTTGAATTATTTGCTAGCCCCAAGCATCCCTATACAAAAGGTTTAATTGCATCTGTACCGAAAATTGGTGATAACAAAGAAGTATTAGATTCTATCAATGGTCAAGTACCATCCCCACAAAATATGCCGAATGGTTGTAAATTTGCTCCACGTTGTAATCAAGCGATGTCTATATGCCATCAGGAGAGTCCACCGACAGTAAAAATTTCAGCTACACGCCAATGTAGCTGCTGGCTATATGTGAAAAAGGATGTGGAAGTAAATGCCTAACAGTATATTAAAAGTGGAGAATTTAAAAAAGAGCTTTCAAATAGCCGGAGGGTTATTTCAAAAAAAGCAATATGTTAACGCGGTTATAGATGTTTCCTTTGAAATAGAGGAAGGTACGACATTCAGTCTAGTAGGAGAAAGTGGTTGTGGGAAATCTACTACAGGCAGATTAATTACTAGATTAATAGCACCAACGAATGGAAGTATCGTTGTGGATGGGAAAGAAGTAACTACTGCAAAGCCATCTGAATTAAGGCACTTAAGGCAAACTGTTCAAATGATTTTTCAGGACCCCTATGCCTCATTGAATCCAAGAATGAAGGTCAAGGAGCTTGTTGGGGAACCTTTAGAAATTCATACAAAACTTTCGAAAGCAGAGCGTGAAAAACTAGTGCTTGAAATGCTTGAAGTCGTTGGATTAAATGCTGAACATGCCGATCGCTATGCACATGAGTTCAGTGGTGGACAAAGACAGCGTTTAGGTATTGCACGTGCTTTAATAACAAAGCCAAAATTAATTATTGCTGATGAGCCTGTGTCTGCGTTGGATGTATCTATACAATCGCAAATATTGAATCTATTAAAGCAATTACAGCAAGAATATAAAATATCGTATCTCTTTATTTCTCACGATTTAAGTGTTGTAGAGCATATTAGCCATTATATTGGGGTTATGTATTTAGGATCCATTGTAGAAATTGGGCGTAAAGAAACCATATTTAATGAACCAAAGCATCCATATACACAAGCGCTTATTGCTTCCGTACCAATTGCAGACCCAACGTTACGAAAAAAGAAGATCGTTTTAACTGGTGATATTCCAAATCCTAAAAATCCGCCAAGTGGTTGTACCTTCCACACAAGGTGCCCCTTTGCATCAGATATATGTAAGCAAGCTATACCAGAAATGAAGAAAATTAACGAAGAGCAAAGTGTTGCATGTCACTTTGTTAACTAATGGAGAGGATGTTTATAAATGAAAATAGGGTTAAGCACATACAGCATGGTTAAAAAAATGAGACAGGGAGAGATGGATGTTCTGGATGTTTTACAATGGGTAGCAGACAACGGTGGTCAGCATGTAGAATTAGTGCCCTACGAATTTACGGTTGTAGATAACTATGAACTTGCAACTGAAATTAAAGATAAAGCAGCAGAGCTAGGATTAGAGTTATCCGCCTATTCTTTACCAGCTAACTTTATTCAGGATACAGAAGAAGCTTTTTTAGAAGAAGTTGAACGTTTAAAGAAACATATTGATGTAGTACATCATATGGGTATTCAGATTATGCGCCATGACGTTACTCTTTTTACCTTACCAAAGGAGCAAACATCCATTCATTATTACAACGAGCACTTTGAAGAAATGGTTAGAGGCTGTCAGCTAATTGCAGATTACGCGAAACAATTTAATATTACGACAACGATTGAAAATCATGGCTTTAATGTTCAAACAAGTGATCGTGTACAACAATTAATTCATGCGGTAAACAGAGACAACTTTAAAACAACTTTAGATATCGGTAATTTTTTATGTATTGATGAAGAACCTCTCATTGGTGTTATGAAAAACATTCCTTATGCTGCTACGGTACATTTTAAAGATTTTTATATTCGTCCTTATTATGAAAATCCAGGTGAGGGCGAGTGGTTCCGTACAGTTCATAACAACTACATCAGAGGTGCTATTGTCGGACATGGCGATATAAATATTCGAGAAATTATTAAGCTCGTAAAAGGCAGTGGATATGATGGTTATCTTACTATTGAGTTTGAAGGAATGGAAGATTGTCAAGTTGGTTCAAAAATAGGAATGGATAATGTACGTCGTTTATGGGACGAATGCAAGCTCTAAAGGGGGAAAGTACATGAACAAATTAAAAGTTTGTGTCATTGGCACAGGTTCTATTTCAGATTTTCACTTAGGTTCCTATACGAATAATCCATTCGTTGAATTATATGGCGTGTATGATGCTTCTATTGAACGAGGCAAAGCGAAAGCAGCCCAATTTGGAGCAACGCATGTTTTTTCTACGAAAGAAGAGCTATTCGCAGATAAAAATGTGGATGCTGTCAGTATTTGTACATGGAATAATACGCATGCAGAATTGGCGATTCTTGCTTTGGAAAATGACTTACATGTTCTAATAGAAAAGCCGCTATCTATGACTTATGCAGAGGCTCTAAATATCCAAAAGGTTGCAGAAAAGCATCAGAAAGTATTTCAAGTGGGCTATGTAAGACGGTTTGCAACAAATACCAAAGTACTGAAAAGCTTCATTGACGATAACAAATTGGGCGATATTTATTATGCCAAAGCTTCCTGCCTAAGAAGATTAGGGAATCCAGGAGGCTGGTTTGCAGAAATTGATAAGTCTGGTGGCGGACCTTTAATTGATCTAGGGGTACATGTAATTGATATATGTTGGTATTTAATGGGTAGACCAAAGGTGAAGCGTATAACAGGTCATACTTACAATCAATTAGGAAATCGAAATCATATTGAAAATTTATCCTTTTACAAGGCTGCAGACTATGATGCTACTAAAAACACAGTAGAAGACTTAGCAAATGCCCTCATTACATTTGAGAATGGGGCTTCGCTAATGGTAGACGTTTCCTATACACTACATGCTATAAAAGAAGAAATAAGTATTAAGCTATATGGCACGAACGGTGGAGCAGAGCTAGAGCCTGAATTAAAAATTGTAAGTGAAGAGCATAATACGATTTTAAATATTCATCCTCAAATTAACGATCTAACATTTGATTTTGCGACTGCCTTTCAAAATGAAATCAATTCATTTGTTGATTGTTGCCTTCATCATTATGAATCAGTTGCACCTGTGGAAGATGGGGTAGAAATTATGAAAATCTTAGAAGGTATTTATATTTCTGCAACTGAAGGAAAGGAGGTTGTTTATTAAAATGGTGAAATTGGATAATAAAATCGGTGTGATAGTAGACAGCTTTCGTTTACCTATTGTTGAAGGTTTGTTAAAGGCGAAAGAAGTTGGTGCACAGGGGGTACAAATGTATGCCGTTTCAGGAGAATTGGACCCCGATAACCTAAGTGCTGAACAGAGAGCAGAATTGAAGGCGTATATCTTAGGGTTAGGTCTAGAAATCTCTGCATTATGTGGAGATTTAGGAGGACATGGCTTCCAAGATAAAGCAGAAAATGCCTGGAAAATAAAGAAATCGAAAGACATACTGCAATTAGCCAAGGACCTAGGAACATCCATTGTTACAACCCATATTGGCATTATTCCTGAAGATGAAAATGACCCAATCTATCAAACAATGCTGGAAGCTTGTGAAGAATTAGGACAATATGCTACATCATTAGACGCTTACTTTGCGATTGAAACAGGACCAGAAACGAGTAAAACATTAAAAGGGTTTTTAGATAAGCTATCAACGAATGGTGTATCGGTTAATTTTGATCCTGCCAATATGGTGATGGTAACAAAAGATGATCCTGTAGCTGGAGTCAAACTATTAAAGAAGTATATTGTACATACACATGTAAAGGATGGTATTCAACTACAGTCAACGAATCCTAAAGATGTGTACGGGTACTTAGGATACGATTCTGGAACGTCTCATGATAAAATAGAAGAAATGGTGGAAAATGGAGAGTTTTTCAGAGAACTTCCATTAGGTCATGGAGATGTCAATTTCGAGCTTTATTTTTCAGCTTTACAAGAAATCGGATACAATGGCTATTTAACTATTGAACGAGAAGTGAGATCAAATCCCGAAAAAGACATCAAAGAAGCTGTACAATTCATAGAAAAGTTTAAATAGGGGTTGAATCTAATTTGAAAAAGCAAGATCAAGTACAAATGCGAAGACAAAATAAATATATTGTGCTTGACGCAATAAGGCAGATGGCGCCAATTTCAAGAATTCAATTATCAAAATATACAAAAATGAGCCCTACGACCATTACTCGTATTGTGCAGGAGCTAGAAGCGGAAGGCTTTATTCTTGAAGGGGTATCGGAAGAAACAGCCATTGGTAGACGTCCTACGTTAATTCATATGCGAGAAGATGCTTTATATACGATTGGGATAGAAATTGACTGTTTTACTATTCGAATAGGTATATTAGATTTCTTAGGGAAGCTTATTGCCTTTCAGGAAGTCAAATGTAGCATTAGACACCAATATGAGGAAGCTCTACACCTACTGAAACAGTCTATAGATAATATCATGACAGAATATCAGATTGCTTCGGATAAATTACTAGGCATTGGGATAGGCGTTCCAGGAGTAATCAATAACGAGGAAGGGATAATCGTTTCCTCTGAGCAATTGAAGTGGGAAAACTGCCATATAAGAGAAGATTTAAATGGTATTTTTGGTTGTGAAGTCATCGTAGATAATGAATTAAAAATGCAAATCATTGCTGAAATTGGAGATATCTACACACCACTGTATTCAAATTGTATTTTAGTCGGAATTGGAACAGGAATAGGAGCATCTATATTATTAAATGGAGAAGTGTATCGTGGCATTCAAAATAAAGCTGGAGAGATAAGCCATATAACAATTAATCCATTTGGTGAGATGTGTCACTGTGGTAAAAGAGGGTGCCTATCCATGTATGTTTCTGAAGTTACGCTGTTAAAAAGAACACCAAAAAATCTTAATATTCAATCAATAGAAGAGATTTTGCATTGTGTTGATCAAGGCGAGCAATGGGCGATCGATATTCAGCACGATGTAGCTACTTTTCTAGCTATTGCCATCAATAATCTAGTTTGCTTATACGAGCCAGAGGCTGTCATTGTCAGTGGAGAAATTATTGAGCACAATGTGACATTTCAAAAACTGCTTAGTGATAAGTGTAAACAGTATATATGGAAGGAATTACAACCCTACTTTGATTTGCAGTTTTCCAATCAATTAAAAGAAGGGGTTGTTAAAGGAGCGGCATTACAAGCACAAAAGCAGTTGCTGTCTGTTTAAAGAAAGGTTGGTTGATTCGTGGCTTACTCAGAATTTTTAAAGGAGTATCGTTCAGGATTAATGGAAAATGTGCATTATGGTCAAATGAGTGCTGTGAATCTAGCGAAGGAAGAATTCGTCTCAGTAGGTCAAGATTATAAGCCTGTATATTTTCGTTCTGCAGCAAAACCATTTCAAGCCATTCCTATTTTTCTGACTGATTTTATAGAAAAGTACGAAATTACTTCAAAAGAAAGCGCACTATTTCTGGCTTCACAAAGAGGCGAAGTTTACCATCAAGAGGCATTAGTTTCTCTGCTGGAAAAACTCCCAATTCATGAAAATGAATTAATTTGTGCAGCATCCTATCCATTAAATGAGGAACCTAAAACACAGTATATTCAACAGGGATTTGAAAAGAGGAAACTCTTTCATAATTGCGCTGGTAAGCATTTAGGATTTTTAACTGCATGTCTAGCAAATGGCTATGATGTCAAGCAATATTGTCATCCCGAACATCCACTGCAACAGATGATAAAAAAATATATTGCTTATTTAAGTGAATATGAGATAGAGAGAATTCGTACAGGGATTGATGGCTGTGGTGCGCCCGTCTTTGCGATTCCGTTAAAAAACATGGCCATTGCCTATTTAAAGTTAGCACGACCAGAATTAATTGATGATCAACTAATTCGTGAAGCAGTAATCAAGCTTACGTCAGTGATGAATCATGAGAATCATATCATTGCAGCACAAAACTTTATTTGTACGGCATTATTAAAGGACCCTAATATTGTGGCAAAGGGCGGAGCACAGGGTGTATACTGTTTTGCTCTTAGAGATGAAGGAGTAAGTTTTGCCTTGAAAATAATGAATGGCTCAGAAAGTCCATGGCCGAATGTAATTGCTTCTGTATTGGAACAAATTCAGTATAAAAATCAAGAAACAATTGAGCGTATTAAAGCATTGTCTCCTACATTTGTGCGTAATGATGCAGGGGTAGAGGTAGGAGAAATTGTATCTACAATTAAAATTGTCTAGAGGTGAAGGCACTTGCATGTTTTGGCAATAGACGGTGGTGGAACGAAAACGATTGCAACAATCTCAACATGTCATGGGCAAATTATGGCGCTAGCAGAAACAGGCAAAAGTAATCCCACGTCCATGAGCTTTGAGCATTTTACAGAGACGATAACAGAATTAATAAATGATTTAAAAAGACAACAGCCTCAGGAATTTCAACACATTACAAAGTGCCATGCGGGCCTGTCTGGTGTAACAGAAAATAATAATGAGAAAATTACCTATGCATTATTAACCTCGCTTTTACCGAAAGACTGTCAACTATCACTATCGAATGATGGAATGAACGCGCTGTATGCGGGGACCTTGGGGCAGCCAGGCATTGTACAAATTTCTGGTACGGGTGCGATTACACTCAGTATAGATGCATCTGGAAGAATTGAGCGCACAGCAGGATGGGGTTATATTTTTGATGATGAGGGCAGTGGCTATGATATTGGCATACGCACATTAAAAGCGGTATTTAAAGCATTCGATAAAAGAGGTCCTGAAACGCTTCTAACAACAGCGGTATTAGAATATTTTCGATTACATTCCGTTCCAGAGATAATTGAAGTGGTATATGGTGAAGGACATCCGCGGGATACCATATCTCCTTTAAGTAAGGTTGCAATTGAATGCGCTAAACGTGGTGATGGAGAAGCCAATACAATTATTGATCAAGTGTGCCATGTTTTTTATCAAAGTATAGATGCTTGTTACAAAAAAAACCCGTTTGCAGATAAGCAAGTCAAAGTAGTGCTGGCTGGTGGAGTTTTTAATGAATTGGAGCTATTTACTAAAAAATTAATCGCTATTGATAAAAAGAATAGTAATCAGTATGACTTCGTGGGTGCTTATAGCTTACCAGTAGGTGGTGCCGCTTTAGCTGCTTTAAATTTACCATATAATGAAGCAAAGTTATTTATCGATCAATATGATGCAAGTATGAAGAAGTTTTTAACGAATTAATCCCACCTTAACTTAGCAAGTAGAGAATAGTATGTACTATATCTCTACTTGTATTTTGTTAGTCTCCTACTTTAAACATATACCCCTTATATGAATTATGAATAATCATGACGATTCCGATAAGCATAAAATTGGATAATAATGAACTTCCGCCATAGCTTAAAAAGGGTAGGGTGACACCTGTGACAGGTAAAAGCCCAATGGTCATACCGATATTTTGAGTAATTTGAAAGGCTAGTAAGCTTGAAATACCTGCCCCCATTAAAGTCATAAAGGGGTCTCGCGCTACTACTGTGATAACGACAATACGATAGATAACAAAAAATAGTAGCGCTATTACAAATGCTCCTCCAATAAAACCTAACTCTTCTGCAATAGCAGAGAATATAAAATCGGTATGTTTTTCTGGTACATAGACATTATTATGTAGATAGCCCTTGCCCACAAATTCTCCTGATCCGATAGCCATAAAGCCCTGGCGTACTTGAAAAGAAGAATCTGTATATTCATAAGGCTGAAGCCATCCATAAATTCTAGAAATCTGATGTCCTGATAGAGCGCCCAAAACCTTCTCTGTAAAAAATTCATTAAATCTGACATAGAGCACTACCATCGTACTGACGATAACTAGAGGAACGGCCGTAAATACAACAAGAAGCTTTCTATGAATACCTGAAAAGAAAATCATCGGTAAAATCATTGCCATATACAACATGACCATACCTGTATCGGGTTGTCTATAAACAAGTAGCGTAGGAGGAATGACAATTAGCCCGATTTTTATAAGTAACCAAAAATCTGCTAGATAAGAGGGGCGGACATTTTTCTCTTGATGAGCAATAATGACCTTACTCACAACTATTAAAAAAGCGAATTTTAAAAATTCCGATGGTTGGAGGGAGCCTAAAAACGGGATTTGATACCAGGATTTTGCCTGATTGATCGTTCGAGCAATGCTTTCAGGTGCAACAATAAGACCAGCCGTTAAAGCAACTATTAGGAAGTAAAATGGCCATCCAATCATCTTCAACTGTTCAATATCAAGCAAAGATATTCCAAGCATGATGGTTAATCCGATGATATAAAATAAAAACTGTTTGATAATAAAGGAGCTTGAATACTGTTCAAAATTTACACTACTAGATTGGACAAAAAGGCAACTAATAGCGCCGAGTAAAAGAAGACTTATTACTAAACTCCAATCTAACTTCTTGAATTGCGTCAAATGTAACACCTCCATTCTCTATTATGAACGCTGACAATGTATGGAAGGTTGCGGATGTTTTTCTGAAAATAGTATGAATAAGAAGCAATCATCCGGCTAATTTAGCGAGTTAAATTACCTAGATAAAACTAAATGATGGGTATAAATTCTTAATGTTTCGATTAAAATTTACAAAAATATAACACTGGCTTTATATCTCTATACTATCATTATTGGTAAGAGTTGGAGGAGGAGCCAGGGATCATGCATTTTTTCCGTTTCATTAAGGTGAAGGACAAGTTACTTGTACTCATGATTGTTTGTGTATTATCGAATGTATTGCTAGGTATATTCAGTGTAGATTATTTAAGGAAAATGTCGTGGCATGCAAGTGAGAGTTATACACAGGGACTTGTCCCAATTGGATGGCTAAATGAGCTAGAAGAATCACAGCGTCGATTAGATTTAATAGTAGATTCGAAAGGCAACGATAAAGAAATGACAGCCATTTTACAAAATATGGCGCAGCCTTTAGAGCATCTAGATAGCCAAGAAATTGATAAAAAGATGAGTCATCAAATTAAGAAGTATAAGTCATTGCTTAAGAAGCAGGAAGAAGCCATCGAGAACTTTAAGCAATTGAACCATGGTGAGCTAGATCAGTTTTATGTGCAAACATTTTTACCAATTAGTCAGGAGAGTCATGCATTATTAGAAGACACGCAAAATTATTTGGTTCAACGAGCAAAAGACCAACAGCATGCTTATCTGAAAGATGTACAATTCGGCTACTGGTTACTAGGTGGTGTATGCTTAGCGGTTGTCTTGCTTGTTATCCTTATCGGTTTTATCGCAACGAAGGCAGTCAATGTACCAACCCGTCAACTAAAGTCATTATTAAAACGTGCAGAACAAGGTGATTTCACTGCCAATGCAAGTTATGTAGCTCATGATGAGCTTGGTGAAGTAGTACTGTCATACAATCAAATGGTAACAGAGGTGAAACGACTACTCCATACTGTGACAGACAGTGCCTATGAAGTAGAAGAAATGACAGGGAAATTGCAGAACTCCTCTGAGCAATCATCAACAACGACATTAAAAATAGCGAAGGATGTACAATCTATCTCAGAGTCAACGTCTGCTTCTTCTAGTAAATTAGCTTCGAATACGGCTTCCTTAGAGGAGGTTTTAAATGATGTACAGGTTATTTTAGAAAAGGTTCAGGTTGTAGAAAGTTTTGCGCAAAAAACGGCCAGAGATGCAGAAAGTGGAACTGAAATTGTGCAGGCTAATTTAACGCAAATGCAAGCTATTAAGCAGGCGGTTGAAAAATCTAATACAGCTATCTTTAATTTAGTAGAGCGGGCTGCATCGATCGATCAAATGATTGAAGTAATAGAAAGAATAACAGCACAAACTAATTTACTGGCTTTAAATGCGTCAATTGAAGCCGCAAGAGCAGGAGAGCATGGTAAAGGTTTTGCAGTAGTGGCTAATGAGGTTCGTAAGCTTGCAGAGCAAACTGTTCAATCGACACAAACGATTACATCCATTGTACAGAACATCCATTTAGATTCGAGTTATGCGGTACAAATGATGGAAGGCGTTTTAGTGGCGACTGAAAAAGGTGTAGCTGTTACAGGACAAACTGCATCAAGTTTTGATCAAATTTTAGAAAAAGTACATACTATTAAGCCTTATATGATGGAAGTATCTGCTACGGTTCAAGAGATTGCCAATCACACGAAGAAGGTAAGTGAGGATGCAGGTATGCTGACAGCCTTATCCGATACGAATGCCGTGTCTACTAAGCATGTTGCTACGTTAACAGCTGATCAATTAACAGCTCAGCAACAGTTCCATAATTATATAAAGGAATTGCGCAAAGTATCAAAAGTTTTGCAAATAGCTGTCAAACGTTTTTCGATATAATTTAATATTAAAGAATAATATTCGAAAAGGGTCTTCTTTGCAAAAAATAGCAAAGAAGATTCTTTTTTTGCATGGTTACAAAACTAGCTTATGAAAGTATAAATTTTTTGTGTTTTTGAGATGTACAAATGTGTTTTATATATTTTTGTAGCACAATATTTTTCATGTTCTCATATACTGTTAATAAGGGATTGTATGTTCTTTGTAAGGAATATTATTAATATAATTGTTGTATTTTCAAAACGAACACATTATAATGAATTCCATTGAAAGTGTTATTAAATCAATGTTTATTAATGTATTTTTGTACTTTCGGAAAGTACAATTGTTCACATGTGGAGGTTTTGGGAAATGAAAAAGATTATTGTTACTGGAGCACTTGGTCAAATTGGTTCTGAGCTTGTAGAAAAACTTCGTGGTATTTATGGAGAGGACAATATACTTGCTACAGACATTAGAAAGCTTGAACATACTAAGGGCCCATTTGAAATATTGGACGTGACAGATGGACAAAGAATGCATGATTTAGCAAAGGACTTCGGTGCAGATACAATGATGCATTTAGCAGCATTATTATCAGCTACAGCAGAAAGAAATCCATTGTTAGCTTGGAATTTAAATATGGGTGGATTAATGAATGCGTTGGAGGTTTCACGTGAGTTAAATATGCAATTTTTCACGCCAAGCTCAATTGGTGCGTTTGGTCCGTCTACACCTAAGGAAGATACACCACAGGATACTTTGCAAAGACCAACAACTATGTATGGGGTAAATAAGGTAGCGGGTGAGTTATTATGCGATTATTACTTCAATCGTTTTGGTGTTGATACACGTGGCGTACGCTTCCCAGGGCTAATTTCTTATGTAACACCTCCAGGTGGTGGTACAACAGATTATGCAGTAGAAATTTTCTATGAAGCCATCGAACAAGGCAAATATACATCGTATATTCAGGAAGGTACATTTATGGATATGATGTACATGCCAGATGCCTTACAAGCTATTGTGGATTTAATGGAAGCAGACGGTAGTAAGCTTGTTCATCGCAATGCTTTTAATATTACAGCCATGAGCTTCGAACCTTCGCAAATCGCGGCTGAAATCAAGAAACACTTACCAAATTTCACAATGAGCTATCAGGTAGATCCAGTTCGTCAGGCCATTGCAGATAGCTGGCCAAACTCTTTAAATATTGAAGCGGCTCAAAAAGAGTGGGGCTTCAAAGCAGAATATGATTTAGCTAAAATGACAGTAGATATGTTAGAAAAATTGAAAATCAAACTGCATAAAAAAGCCATTTCATAAAAGATGGGCAACGGGTGAAGATCTAAACTTCATCCGTTTTTTTTATATATAAAAGAAAATTATTGGAATATATAGATTAAATTATGAAATTAAAATATAATAATATTCGGAATATTAATAGTATTCAGTTTAATTAATGCTATAACAATTTCACAAGGGGAAATTCACAAATGAAGGGATGATGGGTTTTATGATGCAAGCACCATTAGTTTTAACTAGTTTTTTCAAGCGAGCAGAGAGCTATTTTGCAAGAAAATCAATTATTTCACGGACAAGCCCACACAAAATACATCGTTTAACATATGGGGAGTGGGCAAAAAGAACGCGTCGTTTAGCAGATGCCCTTACAAAGCTAGGGATGACAAGAGGAACAAAAGTCGGCTCCTTTGCGTGGAATCAGCATCGGCATTTAGAAGCTTATTTTGCTGTGCCTTGCTCAGGGGCAATCTTGCACATGGTAAATATTCGGTTATCAGAAGAACACTTAATCTATATTATTAATCATGCAGAAGATGAGATTTTAATGGTCGATGTAGATTTATTGCCGATCATTGAAAATATTGCGCCAAAACTTAAGACAGTGAAACACTATATCATTATGACGGATGAACCAGCTTTGCCGAAGACTACACTACAAAATGTTTTATCCTATGAGGACATATTAGCTTCGGCTGATGAAAATTTTCAATTTCCAGAGGATATTGACGAAGAAGCACCTGCTGGTATGTGCTATACAAGTGCTACGACAGGGAATCCAAAGGGGGTTGTCTATTCCCATCGGGGTTTAGTTTTACACAGTATCATGCTGAGTATGTCTGACTCTATGGGGATTGCGGAAAGGGATGTGGTGATGCCGATTGTACCCATGTTTCATGCAAATGCATGGGGCTTACCTTTTGCTAGTGTCAATGTGGGTGCTACACAAGTTCTACCAGGTCCGCAATTTACTTCAGCATTAATAATGGATTTAATCGAGCAAGAAAAAGTTACATTAACTGCTGGTGTACCAACCATTTGGATAGGCGCCTTACAGGAGCAGGAAAAGAAAGAGCGAGATATTAGCTCTTTAAGAGCGATATGCTGTGGTGGATCGGCTTCACCAACTCGACTCATTCGGACATTTGAAGAAAAGTATGGTATTCCTTATATTGTTGTCTACGGCATGACGGAAACTACACCAATCGTGGCATTGTCCAACTATATGTCATGGATGGAAGATTGGCCGATTGAAAAACGTATTGAAGCTCGAGCGATGCAAGGGATGACAATGGCAGGTATCGAATCTAGTATTATTAATGAGGCGGGTGAGGTACCTTGGGATGGCGAAACAATGGGGGAATTACGTTTAAAAGGCCCATGGATTTCCAACGAATACTATCGTGATGAGCGAACAGCAGATGCCTATCGAGATGGTTGGTTATATACTGGTGATATTGCTGTACGAACAGCAGATGGCTTTATTAAAATAACAGACCGTACGAAGGATCTTATTAAATCAGGTGGGGAGTGGATTTCCTCTGTTGATTTGGAAAATGCACTGATGACGCATGATGCCGTTTTAGAAGCGGCTGTCATTGCCATGCCCCATGCAAAATGGCAGGAGCGTCCATTAGCTTGTGTTGTATTGAAAGAGGGACAATCAGTAACTGAACCAGAGCTTCTTGCTTTTTTAGAAAATCAATTTGCCAAGTGGTGGGTACCAGATGCAGTCGTCTTTCTAGAAGAAATTCCAAAGACATCTGTCGGAAAATTCCTGAAAGCGAAGCTGCGAGATAATGTAGCAGAAATTTATCCTAAATCATTGGTATAGGTAAAAGAGCGACTTCTATAAACGGAAGTCGCTCTTTTTTGAGTTATTTAGTTAACATGTGGAAGACTTGTTCAACGTCTTTATCGCCACGACCTGATATATTAATAATAATGCTTTCCTCAGGTGATAAAGTTGGTGCTAATTTTAGAGCATGTGCGACTGCATGTGAGCTTTCAAGAGCAGGAATAATACCTTCGACCTTAGAAAGTACTTGGAAGGCATCTAAAACTTCTTCATTTGTCACGGTCACATACTCAGCACGACCGATTGTTTTCAAATGGCTATGCTCAGGCCCTGCACCTGGATAATCTAAACCAGCTGCTATTGAATAGGTAGGGAGTGGGTTACCTTCTGCGTCCTGAAGTACTAAACATTTGAAGCCGTGTAGCTCTCCTGGTGTTCCTTCGTTTAAGGTAGCAGCTTTGTCTGGCTCTATTCCAATAAGACGAACATCCTCGTCTGCAATATAGTCAGCAAATGCCCCAATAGCATTACTACCGCCTCCTACGCAGGCAAGAACAGCTGTTGGCAGCTTTCCTTCCTTTTTTAAAATCTGTTCACGACTTTCACGGCTAATCACTGATTGAAAATGTTTAACCATTGATGGGAAGGGGTGTGGTCCAACTGCTGAGCCTAATAAATAGAAGGTTGTTTCATAGTTTTCTACTAAGTCAGCGAATGCTTCATCTACAGCATCCTTTAAGCGGCCTTGCCCTTTATCGACAGCAACAACTTTCGCTCCGAGAAGTTCCATGCGAAATACGTTCAATGCCTGACGTTTTGTATCTTCCAAGCCCATATAAATCGTGCAATCCATTCCAAACATGGCACACGCTGTAGCTGTTGCTACTCCATGTTGTCCTGCACCTGTTTCGGCAATCACGCGATTTGCTCCCATACGTTTAGCTAGTAAAATTTGTCCTAATACATTATTGATTTTATGTGAGCCTGTATGGTTAAGGTCTTCACGTTTTAAATAGATTTTTGCGCCACCTAATTGCTGTGTTAAATTTTCTGCAAAATAAAGAGGGGATTTACGCCCGACATATTCACGGAAATAGTAATCTAATTCTTGCTTAAAATCATCATCCTCTTTATACTTTTGAAAATTCTCATCTAGTCTATTTAAAACATTTTGAAGCTCCTTTGGAACAAAGCTTCCACCAAATTCACCGAAATATCCCTTTTTTTCTACTACTGTACTCATCTTAACTCGACTCCTCTATGCTAATTTTTCCAAAAAAAAAGCCACTCCAATCCCTCATAAAAAGGACGAGTAACCGTGGTGCCACCTTCATTCGCAATTTTTGCGCGCTTTCCTGCTCCGGTAACGGGGAGCGAATCGGCCTTACATTTGATAAGGCTGCTCTGAAGTCCATTCACAAGTCTGTACTACTGGTTTGCACCAACCACCAGCTCTCTTAAAGTAACAATGCTTGCTACTACTCTTCTTCCTTGCATTTATTAGAAAGAATTGTAGAGTATTTTCAAAATAGTGTCAAGAAAAAAGACGAATCTAAAAAGATCCGTCAGTTAAATCAAATTTTTAAAGTGAAGGCGTTTGTTTAATACATACATAATCGGTGCACCTACAGCTAATACAACAAATTCACCCGCCGCGACTGTTAGCCAAGTCCAGAAAAATGGCAACTCTAAAGCCAAGTTCAGCTCAAAGGCAATGATAAACATAGTACATGTAAAGAGCAATGTATTAATAATTAAACGTGCCCAAATATTTTTGACAAATTTACAGATTAAAATAAACAGGCCGAGTGTAATCATTGAATGACCTACACCAAACACTAAATCGTAAATGCCAAGTGGTGAAAAGAGATTAGAGATCAATACTCCAATAATAATCCCTACGGCAAAGCGTGGATTAAAGGCCACTAAATGGTTAAACATCTCAGATACTCGGAACTGAACCTCTGTAAAACCAAATGGTGCAACAAGCATGGTTACAGCTATATAGAGAGCCGCAATGATACCACTTGCTGCTAAAAATTTTATCTTCATATTCATTTCTCCTTAGTTTTTTTTCGTGGGATGGTTACGAACCACGTAGAGCAAGAGCAATCATATCAATATTCATACGGCTTTGTAAATACCTATGTGTAAATAATGTGTAAAATCATAATGCAGCTAAAATATTTACTGTATTATTTTCATCTTCTTCACGAAGCTCTTTGATGAGGTGTGTGTAAATTCGAATTGTTGTATCTACATCTGCATGTCCAAGTCTTTCAGAAATATACTGAACTGAAATTCCTTTATAGAATAAAATACTAGCGTGAGAATGACGTAAACCATGAATTGAAATTTCTTCTATCTTTAAATCACGTAGTATTTTTTTCAATGCTTTATTAACACCTGTATTGCTGAAAACTTTGTATTTAGAAGCGGGATTATAAAACACCAATTTATGAATGTTTTCTGGAGTAACTTCAAAAAAATGATTGAACAGACGCATCGTTACTTTGTCCATTTTAATAATGCGGTTTGAACTTTCCGTTTTTGTCTTTTTAATACCTTCATCATAGGAATTTGTATATCCCCATGTCTTGTTAATATTGATTGTATTATCTTTGAAATTAAAATCATTTCTAGTGAGTGCGATTATTTCGGCAAAGCGCATCCCTGATTTCAAAGCCAGCAAAATAATATAATACACAGGCCTGTTATCTTCTTTTAGTGATGCAATTAGATAACTAGATAACAACTTACTTTCAGTGTAGTTAATATGCTTTTCATCACTCTTTTTGGAGTCTTGGCCAGAAATTGTTGCATTGCGAGTAAAATCTGAAGGAATTATACCCTCATCAACAGCTTCTCGTACACAGGCCCTAATATGAGCATTGATTTTTTTAACCGTTTCTTTAGATTTGGTCTTTCCATACTCATTGAGAAAAGATTGATAATTACTCTTTTTGATATGCTGTAAAGGGGTATTAGAAAAGTGCTTTTTAATTATCTTCAATGTATTTTTGTAATGTACTTTTGTAGGTGGTGCAGTATTAGATTTGTAAATAGATACCCACTGTTCAAAATACTCATCAATCGGCTCTAATTTCGTAACAGGATTAAAACCCTTATTTAATTTAGACTCGACCTCAGCAGCTGCGATCTGTGCCTCTTTCTTCGTTTTGAAACCGCCCTTGCGTATAGGTTTTGATTCACCATTGACCATACGGCTGACAATATACTGCCAAGTCTTTCCGCGTTTTGTGAAACTCGCCATACACATTCTCCTTCCAGTGATATAAGAAAAGAGCTAGACGAATGAGCCTGCTCTTTTTGTTTAATTAATTTTTAGCGCTAATAATTAATCAAGGTTCACAATGTAAGTTACTACTTTACCATGTAGACGTAGATCGTCATATGCTTCACTAACTATGTAATCTGTAAAGCTAGTATCATATGATTCGGGTCTGAAAATTAATCGTTCACCATCTCTATAAAATCTCTTAACTGAGAAACTATAACCGTTGCTATAAACAATGATGTCGTTATTATCTAGATCTGCGATGTTGATTGGTTTTACAGCTATAAGAGATTTATGAGGAATAACTTTATTCATAGAGTCTCCGTTAACTCGCATGATAAATATTTCATTATCTCCTGCATATCTACCTAGTAATTCGTCTGGAATTGTGATGGTGTCTTTCTCAGAAATTCCATCAATGGTGATTGGTTCTCCTGCTGAAACTGGTGTAGGGATATAATCGTATTCAGAAACAGCTTGGAAGGCCTCTTTTTCATCCCAACCCATTAGATATGAGGGGGAGAGATTTAATGCCTTACTTAGTTTAGTTACTATGGTATAAGGCATATCTTCTATTTCGTTTTTTTCGTATCTATATATGGTGGCTCGGTTTTTCCCTATCATATCCCCTAGTTGATCAGCAGTGATTTTTAACTGTTTCCGCCTAGATTTAATTTTGTCTCCCATGTTCATGGTATTTTCACCTCCCATCTGTATCTATTATTCTAAATATTTTTTCGCATATATGCAACTTTTAGTATTCTGTTAGATAATTATATTGCATATGTGCGAAAAATGATTGACAAAGAGAATTTTACCAATTAAGATATGATTAATCGCATATATGCGACATCTTTCTTAGGGAAGGAGGATAATAGATGAATGTTAATGAATTGAAGAGAAAAATTATTGAAAACGGAATGAATATTGAAATGATGTCCTTAGCTATTGGAATGAACAAAAGTACATTTTATAGAAAGATGCGTAATCGGGGTGAAACATTTACAGTTAAAGAAGTGAACCTCATCTGCAAACGGTTATCTCTTTCTAAGGTAGAAGCAATGGTAATTTTTTTTGGTGATTATGTCGCATAAATGCGACTTTATAAGTGGAGCGCTGTGATACCGAGCCGATGACGGTATATAAGTCCTTATAGCTGATGTGACGGTAGCAACGTAAATCAAAATGAAAGTGAGGTGAGGGGTGTGCAAGAATATTTTGCTAAACAAAAGAAATTAGATGAACTTATTCAAACTAAAGTGTTGCGTATTGTGGATGATTTAATTCAGTTGAATGTTGGTAAAACAACAAATGATTTGCGTAGGGCAACGCTTCGACTTATTCGTGAAAATAAAGTGCCAGAAGTAATTGCTGACAGGGTGAAGCATGAAATTGAGTACTTTATTTCTAATATTAAAATACCTGCTCAGTAAAACTGAACAGGTAAATTTATTATTCCTTATCAGAGGATAAAGCTTTATTGATCCAAAATGAATCTTCATCAATGTTAAGTAATTCAGCAACAGGTTTAAAGGATTCAACAAAATCTCTAAATTCAATATCTGACCATTGATGACTGTGGTCTGTACGGGCATTTGTTAAGAATTCTTTGTTGTAAACAGAAAAACGGTGGAATAATTCATCAAATTCGTTACGTTCACCTAGCAATTCAACATTATCTATTAGTAATGTTTGAGCATTCACATAGTAATTGTGAGCCTCTGTAAGGTATGCCAGAGCAATAGCCATTCCATGCGTACTGTTTTCTGTATAAAGAGTTTTAAAAAGGGTTTTGTGGCTGTGCATTGCCGAGATAAAACCATCGAGAATCAAAGTACTTAAGTACTTTTTCTTGTAACTAAATTCATAATTTTTATCCATATGTATCACCTACCTTTCTAGGTGAATTATACCAAATAAGTAATGCGCTGTGATACCGAGCCGATGACGGTATATAAATCCTTATAGCTGATAAGACCGTAGCAACGTTAATCGAAATGAAAGTGAGGTGAAGATAGATGCAACAACTTCAAGTCAATTTAACAATTCCAGTTCCAGAAGGTTATGTGATGGTAAAAAAAGTGGAACTAGAAGAACTTAAACAGGAGAGTTTAAGTGGTATTTGCTGGACTATGCAGGATTTAGAAAGCCGTATTAAGAAAAAGCGTGACTGGATTAAAGATAATGTCCTTTTCCCTTCAAAGTTTAGAGAAATACTTGATACCGAAAACGGTGGATTTGTTTATTATCCAAAAGGAATAGGGGAAAAGTGGTCGTTTCATGCAATGAAGATGGCAAACTTTATAGATGAAAATTATAGCTCGATTTTTGGTTATGAGGGCAAGTGAGATATGGTGAGAATAAAAATTTGTATTGGAGGAACAGTGATGTTAGAGCAATTGAAAACAGCATACGGACAAGCTTTAAAAAATCTAGTATTCGTAGATTTTGCTAATAGAAAAGTGATAAGTGTGGGAGGATTAAATGCATTAGAAATGGAGTATTCGAAAGAAAGTGCTTGTTGCAGAGACATCATAACGGCTATTAATTTACATTTTCGCGAAGGAGATTTCGATTTAGTGAAGGAACGGATAGACGTTCTGACAGATAGAGTCGATTATATAAATTCGCTTGAAGGTTATTTAAAAGAACAGCGTCGTAACAAATTATTCGAGATTGCTAGTCATTTATGTAAGCAGGGAAAATCAGTAAAAGTGGTGAGATATGATGTCAACCCTAGCTGTTGAGGGCATAAAAAAACTGCTTAATCGTTGGAGCGATTAAACAGCATGTAAATCTTGAAAATTTGATCTCAATTACTAACTACTGGACATAGTTAGAAACCTTACAACCTTTGCCGTACTTATGAGAGGTACGGCTTTATTTGACTATTGCCAAATACCTTAACGCTAGTATAGCAACCCTCATGGTAATTAGTCAATTAGCGTCCTTGTAATAGATATTAGGTTTACGACGATGCCCTGAAAATGACAAGGATAATAGATTATTAACAGCATGGGGAGAGAGTTTCATGAAGAGAAAACGCAACATTAAGCATGTATTAGCAGCATATGAGGATTCGTTTGCGATAGAGAAAAAGGATAGTAGAGAAGAACATATTGAGAGTTTACGTGCCAATTCTTTAGCTGGGTATCGTGTGAAAACGATTAAGAGTGGAGAAATATTGGAAGTTGAAGCCTACCCTTTTTGGGAAGTACCACAGGGTTTACGTAAAAAGAAAAGTGAGAGTAGCCAAGCACAAAAGAATCTGAATGATAAAAACACTAAGAAACATGTTACACGACTTATTAACGCAAATTTCAGAAACTATGTGGATATTTGGCTTACGTACACTTACCCACAAGGGAAAATGCCAGTAGATTTTGAGCAGGCCAAAAAGGATATGACAAATCTTATCAGACGAATGAAAAATTGGCTTAAAAAACAGGAGCAGTACAAGGATTTTGAGTTGAAGTATATCTATGTGACAGAGCATACAAAGGACGGCAGTAAAGTGAGAGCTCACCATCATATGGTTACAAATTTTCCAAATCGTGATGTTGCTGAAAAGTTGTGGAATTGTGGAGGACGTACTCAATCAAGACGACTGCAAAGTGATGATTTTGGCTTTGAGGGAATGGCTCGTTATATCACAAAAGAAAAAGGTAGCAAAACGATGAAGCGTTATACACCTTCTCGCAATTTAAAGCAACCAACAGTTACAGTGGCGGATACAAAGCTAACTCGTAGACGTGCAGAGAAGATCGCTAAGGATGAAGTATCGGCACATGAAATTTTTGAAAAGTGGTACAAGGATTATCAATTCAAAGACATGCAAGTGAAGTTTTCTGATTTTGTTTCAGGAGCTTATTTGTACGTGCGTATGAAGCGTATTGACAATTTTGTCAAAAGAAATACAAATCGTGGAGGCGATAGGGATGGATAAGATGGACCATCACATTGAAATGATACAAGAAGGGCAAATGAATATTTTTGAAGCGGAATACCAAGCGAAAGAACAGGAGGCTTTAAAGATGGTAGAACAAGCGACAGCAAAATTAATGACAGAACTCAGAATGGAAGGGGTGCATCCTTACATTTCGGCAATAGGTAATTTCCTGTTGGATTTTTTAAAGGACAACCCATCAGCTGCAGAAAAAATCATGGCTGAAGGTAAAACGATCATCGGAAGTATGAAAGAAATGCGCAAAGAAGCTGAAAAAGTAAAGAAGGATAATTGCGCAGTTCTAACTAGTGATCAAGGATTTGATATTGTGTTGAAATATTTTGGTATTAAAAAGACAGGTGCCAAGCCGAATAAGATTTTATCATCAGATAGTCAAATGGATGTATCTAAACCGACTAAGCCAACAGTTCTATCGAGTGGAGCCACACCGCGTTTTGAAGCTTCGCTAGATGAATTCCTGTGATTTGGGGTGTATTAAAGTGGCGAGTTTAACTAAAGCAGAAGAACAACAAGTATGGAATCACTTTCCGATGATTGATGAAAAAATGATTGATTATGCAACGAATGAAGCGCTCAAAGGGAGTAAGTACATTTTTGTATCCAGTGGGAAGATGAAAAAGGGATACTGTACGCATTGCCACGCATCATTTTATGTAGAAGAGGCTGTGAAGCAAAATGCTTCGGCTACTTGTCCTAAGTGTGATTCGAAATGTACTTACAAAAAGGATTGGTTAGGCCGTAAATATTTAACGGATTCAGCGTATTTTTTGTGGTTTGAAAAGTCCTTAGTAAATCCAAAAGCAATTGTGGCAAGTTGGGTGTATTGCAGTAGAAATTATAGTGGGGCTTACAAAGATGTTAAGACAGTATGTAAAAGAATGGCTCTTTATACATTTGAGTTAGGGAAAAGTGAAATGTATGAAGTTTATACATGGCACAATGACAAGTTAGAAAAGCGTGGTTCTATATATAACTATAACACTAGCAGCCTACTAGTTAAGGTTTCTATTCAAAGCTTAATAGATGCAATACCAGGTACACCATTCGAGTATTCGGGTTGGGAGAAATATAGTCACTACACTTTATTGAAATATCTTGCTTTATTTTCTGAGATGCCGAATATCGAGATTTTGAGCAAGAATGGTTTTAAAAATGTTGTAGAAGCAAAAATTCATGGCAACTCACTTCATAGAACAATTAACTGGAAAGCTTTTAAGCTACATGATTTTTTCAAAATATCTAAACAGGACTATTTAATGATGAAGCGGACGGATGCAACAGGTATTCATGTCATGCATGCTCCTGATTTTGCGATAGGTTTGTGGATGTGGCAGCAAGCGAGAAAAGAGAAGTCGAAAATGTCATACGAAAAAATTGTAAAAGGGTGTAACACGTTTAATGTGCATGCATACTTTAGCCAGTTTAAAAAGATAAAAAGGTATTGCACAATTCATCGTATTTTCAATTATGCACAAAAGCAATTTGAACTAAGTAGTAAACATTACATGTTGCCTTCGCAGGTTTTAGTTACCTGGTCTGATTATATCAACGATTGTATGAAGCTTGAGTTGAATTTGGATGATGAAGTTATTTTGTATCCCAAGAATTTGAAAAAAGCTCATGAAAAGACGATTAAATTAATCAAAATAAAAAATGATGAGATTGCTAATTTAAAAATCCAAAAACGTTATGAGGCCTTAAAGCACTTTGTATTTGAGTCGAATGGTTTGATAATCAGGCCGCCTGAGACATTTAAAGAAATTGTGGATGAAGGTAAAAAGTTAAAACACTGTGTAGGAACTTATGCGGATCGTTACAGCAAAGGAGAATGTACTTTGTTGTTTGTACGAAAAAAAGATGCACCGTCCGTTCCATTTTATACGGTGGAATTGAGGGGGAGCGAAGTCGCCCAAGTGCGAGGTCGAAATAATAAACCATCTACAAAAGATGTGCAGGCTTTCATAGATACATTTAAAAAACAAAAACTGACTAAGAAAGCGAGGAAAGCAGTATGACGCAATTAATTACAGAGAGGTCTACAGATGTTATTGCAGCTGAAATCAATGCGATTAAATTTCAAACACAAACAATGATGTTACAGGCTTCATCCGAAATAGGAAAAAGACTTATTGAGGCAAAAGAGCAATTACCTCACGGTGAGTGGGGAAAATGGCTGAAGGAGAATGTAGAGTACAGTCAATCAACAGCAAATAACTTAATGCAAATCCATGTAGAGTATAGTTCAAATTCCCAAGCGTTTGGGAATTTGAGTTATTCAAAAGCAGTGGCTTTATTGGGCATAGAGGCGGAAAATCGAGAGGCGTTTTTGCAAGAAAACGATGTAGATGAAATGTCTACTCGAGAGCTTCAAAAGATTGTTAAGGAGAAACAGAAACTTGAAAAGGAAATGGCCAAGCGTGAAGCGGATGCCACAAAAGAAAAGAGTTTATTAGAAAAGGATATTCAGGATCTTAAACAGCAGTTAGAAACTGCTCAAGAACAATCTGTTCAGAATGAGGTTTCGGAAAAAGAGATTAATAGGTTAACGCAAGAGTTGGCTGTTGCTGAGTCTAGGGCGAAAAAATTAGAAGAGAGCTTAAAAGCCAAACCAATAGAAGCGACCACTGTTGAGGTTATTCCAGATGATGTGCAAAAAGAGCTAGATCAACTTCGTAGCAAAGTGAATGAGTCAACGGATCCTGCTGAGATAAAATTCAAATTGCGTTTCGAGTCATTAGTGGATGAATTTAATTCGACATTGGTGGTCCTTGAAGAGATTGTTGACGAAGGTACGAAGACCAAGTATACAAATGCTGTCCATAAGTTAATGGATAAAATGCGTGCGACTTTGGAGGGAGGGGTGTAGTAATGTCGGGACTATATTGGAGTGCTGCTCAAGGTGAATATATTAAGTGTCCTGTGGAAGGTTGTAAGCATATAGGCATCGTCATTACTGCAGCTCACTGCCGAATTGAACACGGTATGACTCGAGAGGAAGTAAAAGAGAAATATGGTCAACCTAAAAACGTTTCGAAGCGGAAAACAAGAACAATTGAGAGGGATACGTATCTAACGTAGTTGAGGACTGGTTAAATACATTGTACAGAAGCAAACATGAAAAGAGAGGTGAAAAATGCAGACAGTGATATTTTTGTTACAAATATTATTTATTATGTATTGGATTATGCTTGGACTATTAATTGTATTTAAGGTTTATATGCCCCCAAGATCAGTAATAGCAACAATGTTTATTTTTACTGGAATATTAATGGCTATTATAGTATTTTCACCTGTGCCAATTACAAAGGTGCATATTTATCATCATTGAGTAATTACTAAAAAGAATGTTAGAAGGATAAATAATAATTGGAGGTGTGCCGATGAGTAGCATCGCACAAGAACAAATAGCTGCTATAGCAGAAGTTGCTATAGCCAAATTCAACGAGCTTCAACAAGAAGAAAAAACTAAAAGATTGGATAGACGACTTTTTAACACAAGAATATTGTTGAAGAATTACCGTCACTTAAAAGTGTATTGCGATGAAATGAAAGAAAACATGGATTTAGAGGGTGAGGAGCAAGAAGAAATAATTTCACCTGATAAAGAATATCTTACATTAGAATCTATAAAAAGAAGCGAAGCTCGTACGCTTGCAATGATGAGATTTATCGACAATATGATTAGGGTATACAAAATGGACTGTAAACACTTGGGTACAGAAGCGGTGCGAAGATATGAAACACTTTTACACTTTTATATAAACGATGAAAGAAAGACTTACGCAGAAATAGCAAAACTGCATAATGTACATGAACGTACTGCTCAACGGGATCTGAAAGAGGCAGTTCATGCGATGTCAGTCCTTTTTTTCGGCACAGATGGATTGCGGTTACAGTTATAACTGTGTCGTAAAGATGTCGTTTTAAATGCTTTGTAAATATTATATAGTGTAAATGTAGAGTAATTGGATTTACTTTACATCAAGAGTCTTCCAACTCACACGTGAAGTCCTGTTTCTTAAACAGGCAAACAACATAATAGACGTTTGCTGGAACGTCAACACTAGAGTCACACTAATGAGGTGTGACTTTTTATTTTCAACAAAAACAGAATGTTTGTTCTGTTTATGCTATGCTCAATATATTATTTTTTTGATGGGAGGGACAGAGAATGATAGTAAATGAGATGGATAAATATGAACTAACGAATTTTATGAAAGTAGTAAAAGAGTATATTTGCAGACCAGGCGGTGTGTATTTCTCTCATTTAACCAAAGATGATTTTAAAGAAATATTAAAACCTCCAACAGATGGTGAGGGTTATATAAACAAATTCTATTTGTCTGATGGAATACAAAAATACTTGTTGAACTAATATCAGTCTTAATTAAAAAGAAAGCACGATCTTAATAACGTATTGGGGTGTAGTGATCAAAAGCCTCCGTTAATACGAATTACAAAATAAACATGTTCGCTTGTACTTATTTGTTGGAGACAAACATGAAGGGCTACTTCAAAAGGAGTAGTCATTTCACTATTCCATTTATCCTAAAATAATAGTATAATTTGTTATTATTTGTTGGTAAAGGGGTAATTATGGAAGATATGGTTTTGGTAGAATTTAATGCTTGGTGGTTGTTAGTAGTTCCAACTATGCTGATTATTACTATAGTAATTCTTACTTTAATAGTAAAAATCCCACCACTTATTAAAAAGGACTTAAAGAAAAAATCTTTAACAAGTTGGATAGAAGTTAAAGATTTATTATACTGGCTTTTAATAATTTGTTTAGGATCAATTAGTTTATTCACTTATCAGTATAGAGAAAATAGTGAAGTGATTGATCATTGGGGATTTGCTGGAACTATTGTTTCAATTATTTTAGCAGTAGTAGCTATAGGGTTTACACTATTTCAAACTCTTTCAAGTAATCTTTCTAGTGAGAAGATTGCTGAATCAGCAGAGAAAATAGAGAGGGCTACTGATAGTTTGGATACTGAGACACTTTTGAAATCAAGTGAAATAATGAATAATGCTGCTACGTTTTTGACTGAAAGAATATCATTAATTGAGAAAAGTTTACTTTCTTTGGATACAGAGCAAAAAAGATTTAATGAGATAGCTGCAACTGGATTTAATAGTAATAAAGCATTGTCAGATAATGAAGACGGTTATAATTTGAATAAATTCATAGATGAGATTTACCCCTATTTACCTTTTTATTCTCAGTTATTTACTTACGCTTATATGTGTTTAAATTCAATTGGAATTGATATAAATGATGAAATAAGAAATGAATTGCGAAATTTAATAAATGACTATGATCAAGAAGTGAATGGTTATGGTGAACAAATGATGCATTATTCAGATGGAGCAGTTTATGCTTCTGAAGGGGCAACATTTTCTTTTGTATTTAGTTTAGGGATTATTTATCAATTTTCTAATAATCCTCAAAATGAAAAGGACGATTATATAAATAAATGTCAAGTTTATTTGAAAAAACAAATACGATATTTAGCATTAATGGATGAATACATTCTTGAAAAAAGAAATAATAAATAAAAGTCACATCTAAAAGGTGTGGCTTTTAGATTATGTCAAAATTGTATTAATTGAAAATACTTAATAGCTATTAATAGTAGTAAGAGGAAGTGAGAACTTTGATAAGTTTTATTAATAACAATTTAACTATAGGAGTAATAGGTAGTCTTATTGCAACTTTAATATATGAGTTCATAAAAAATATCAAGAGCAATAAAGAATATAACAGAAGAGTAGAAAAGGTAAAGTTTGAATTTCTTGTTTTTGTTAGAAAAATGTTAGTCCAAGAAGATGCTTTTGAAGCTAAATTACTCTATAAATTTTTATTTAGCTTAGCTGATGAGAACAATATAAAATTTAACGATATAAAGAATATTGAGCCTATTAATAACAGTATAATTAAAGAGATACTAGAATCACCTTTTGTCAGTGTAATTGAAAAAAATAAATTAGCTAAAAAAGTGGTTGATTTTCAATCGGACTATGATAAACAGATTAAGTTTGAAGACCATGAAAAAGCAACTATGAGTCACGATGAATACAAAATTAATATGTATAGATACAGAAGAATACTAGCACTTATAATATTCTATTTTACTAACTTTGTAATAATACAAATTTTCCTTTGGTTTAAACAAGGTAAGGTTGTATTAGATTCAGGTATCATTTTTAATATGAATAGTAGTGAAAAAACTAGTATATTAGTAGTAGTCGTTTGGATAATAGGCCTTACAGTAATTTTTGCTAAAGATAAGCAGATTTCAAGAAAACGATTAGCTGAAAATAAAAAGAATAGTACTTAGTCACGCTTAATTTGTGTGGCTTTTTATTATGCCTAAAAGGTGGTGAGTACATAGAAGATTATTGTAATCCTCACATTCATATTAATTACTATAAATTTCATTCTTTCGATCATTTAAATGATAAGGCTACAAAAAGAATCAGATGCACCTTATCAACGAGGACAATCAGATGCAAAGCAAACATCGAGTGAAGTCATTAATGAAATCAAAATTAAAAAAAAGTGAGGGGCAAGACATTTCATGATTATGCTACCGAAGTTAATGAATTAAGTAAAAGAGAGGATTGATTCAATATGAAAGTACCAATTCGCACAACAGCTAATGGAACAGAATACTGGGACAGTGAAGCTAAGAAGGTGTTGTTTGTACCTGCAGGTATGAGGCCATCTTTCAAAGTAACTGAGAAACCTGAGTCGATGCTATATGTAGAAACTAAACCGTTAACTGACGCACCAGTATTTAGTTTAGAGGGCAAGACTGCTACACAGCTGAGAGAGTATGCAGAAGAAAACAATATTGAAGTACCAGGTAATTTAAAGAAGTCTGAGACTATTCGTGAGTATATCGAGGAACAGTTAGCAGTTGATGAAGAATGAAATACTGTAGTGAGCAAGGATGCCGACAACTAATCAGTAAGGGGCGATATTGCGATAAGCATAGACGGAAGAAAAGGAATGTAGGTGCCAGTAATAAGCCGTTCTATAGCACAGAGGCATGGAGGGATTTAAAGGCTGAATGTTATCAGCGAGACAAGGGAAGGTGTACACGGTGCAATAAGTTTGTGTTTGGTAAGACAGCGCAGCATCATCACATCATACCGATTAATGATAGACCTGACTTGAAGCTTGATCCAGGCAACGTCACAACCTTATGTCCAACGTGTCACATGATCGTTGAACATGAGACAAAACCAAAGCCAAAACATAATTTTAAATGGTGATAGCCCCCCTACCAAATTATTATTTTGGCCATTTTGCTGTAGACCGTATGAGCATGTAATTGCGCGCCTCAAATTGATTTTTTGAAAAAATTTTAAGTGTGACAAAGGCAGGTGAATAGGTATTGACCAAAAAACATGAACAGGCATTTGAGCTTTTTAAAGAGAGTGAAGGAAGTCTTTCAAATGCAGAAATAGCAACGGCTGTTGGTGCTGCAGAGTCTACGGTTAGAAAGTGGAAAAGTCGCTATAATTGGCTTGAACAATTGGGCTTAGTTCAGAATGTCACAGTAGAAGAAAATGAAAGTGTGACAAAAAGTAAACCTTCTAATCGTGAACTGCAGCATAAGCGGATAATAGACTCATTGGTGGAGGCTGGAACCTATTCGCCTGCTTTGGATTTGTTGATTGATGTGTACCTGGATTGTTTTGAAGAATATGAAAAGGCAAAAGACATTGGTGAAAATGTTGAAAAGCTTCGAAAGGAATTAGCCCGATTACTTGGACAACTTGGATTAGATGGCAAAAACAAAGATCTCATTAAAAAATCGGGAACATTACTAGCGAAAGGTGACGAGGAAAAGAAGAAAGATCCTGAACCTGAAAGCGAAAGTAGTAAGCTCGTTCAATTTAGACAAAGGAAAATGAGATCATGATAGATTTTGAAGTAAATTACTCTGATGAATTTGTAAAAGAATTTGATTCTAATCCAAAAGCTTATCCTCACAGTATTAAACTAATGGTGAAGCGCTATAAACGATGGAAGAAGCGAAAAGATATTTGGTTTGATAATGATAAAGCCAATGACATGCTCTATTTCACAGAAACATTTTTAAAACATGCTAAAGGGCGATGGGCTGGACAACCTTTAATCTTGGAATCCTGGCAGAAGTTTTACTTTGCTAACATTTACGGCTGGCAACGTAAAAATGAATTCGGAAAAGCTGTGCGAGTTGTACGAAATGCTTATCTGCAGGTGCCGAAGAAAAACGGTAAAACGATTATGGGCGGCAGTCCTGTAATTTATGGTATGTATGGCGAAGGTGTTAAAGGTGCTGACTTTTACATATCAGCAAATACATTTGAACAATGTCAAAATGCTGCAATTCCTATTGGCCTAACAATTGAAAATAGTCCTGATTTAAGGCCAGGTACACGAATTTACAAGGGTAAAGAGGATTCGGTCCGATCTGTCAAATATACCTTTGTTGAAGATGGCATAAAATACGCCAACACTTTGAAGGTTCTAACAAAAGATAATGCAGGGAACGAGGGTAAAAATCCATATTGTAATTATTTCGATGAAGTCCATGCTCAAATGGACCGAGAACAATATGATAACTTGCGATCAGCTCAAATTGCCCAGGAAGAACCTTTGAACATCATTACAACAACAGCTGGTAAACAAACAGGAGCATTAGGAGCTCAGATTCATGCGTATGCAAAAGAAGCTATGAAGAATGACAATGATGATTCTTGGTTTGTGATGATATACGAACCGAACAAGGGTTTTGATTGGGAAGATCGCGAAGTGTGGCGAATGGTAAATCCCAATATCGGTGTTTCTGTGAGCATGGAATTTTTAGAAAAGGCATTTCTAGAGGCTCAAAACAACAGCTTTAACCGCGCTGAATTTTTATCTAAACACTTAAATGTATTCGTCAATTATGCTGAAACCTATTTCGAACTTGACCAATTAGAAAAAATGCTTGTTGAGGATCTTGGAGAGATAGAAGGTTTAACATGTGTTGTTGGTGTCGATCTATCAAGACGTACCGATTTAACGTGTGTGGATATTAATGTACCGACATTTGATGATGATGGCGAACCAATCTTAAAAGTGAAACAAATGTATTTTATTCCTGAGTTTGGGATTGAAGAAAAGGAACTACAGCGGAATGTTCCATACAGAGAACTTGCAGAAAAAGGATTCGTTACATTATGCCCTGGTAAAACAGTAAGTGAAGATATGGTAAACGAATATGTTGAATGGGTTTTTGATAATTTTGATTTAAGACAAATAAATTATGATCCTGCTTTAGCGGAAAAGCTCGTTGAACAATGGGAAATGCTAGGTATACCGTGTGTAGAAGTGCCACAGTATCCAGCTGTCATGAACGAACCATTTGATGATTTTGAAATCCTTCTTTTACAAGACAAAGTTATAACAGATAATCCGTTACTTATTTTCTGCGCGTCCAATGCCAAAGTCGTAACAAATATAAATAATTTAAAAGCGCCATCCAAGCGAAAAAGCCCTGAACATATAGATGGCTTTGTCGCTTTTTTAATTGCTCATAAAGAGACATTAAACATGATGGCTGAAAGCATGGACGGCTTAGACGAATATGTTAAATCAATTTATCGGTAAGATAATGTTTCTCCTGAACTTTAATTTTGCTATCATTTGGTAAAGGAGAGATAATATAAATGGTTATTGCAAACATTTTATTTGATAATAATGGGAACTTTATATGGGTAAGCATAACTGCTATAGCTGCAGTCATTGCAATTTTCATAAATACCTTTATTGCTAGTTTGACTACCAAAGCCAATTTCAAAGCAAACATAGTTGCTAAATCTAGAATTGAGTGGATACAAGAAGTTAGAGAAAAGAGTGCGGAGTTCATTACATCCTGTTATGACTTAACAAGACTGTTGGATTTAAAATACTTTAGTCAAGAAGATGCAGATATTAACAAAGAAATCATAAGATTGAGAAACGAAGTGCAAAAAAACGGTACTTTACTAATGCTTTATTTTGGTCCTGATTCTAGTGAAAACAACGAAATGATTACAGTTATTATTCAGGACTTAATTGCGCTTTATAGGAATGAATCTGTTTGGACAACTAGAGATGATTTGTTTTTAGAAATAAATCTTTTGAATGTATTAAAAGATTTTTTACGAATTTATTTTAAAGCTGAATGGAAAAGAGCGATTGGTGAGTTAGAGGACTCACAGGTGCAAGATTATCTTACAAAAAATAAAGTATACAGAAAAATACGGCATATCTTTAGAAAAAGCGTAGCAGAGTATGAGCAAGATGCAATGGAATATTACGAGTATTTAGAGAAAAAAATGGATAGCAAAAGGCCCTAAGCAAGGCAATAAAAGGCTTATTTTTTATGGTTGAAAGCGAGGCGAGATAGTGGGAATACGAAATTGGTTTTCGAGAAAATTAGTAAGACAGCTCGAAAAGCGAGGCTTAATTGATGCTTCGTTAGGTGGAAGTGTTCGGCTGAATGGGTGGTTTGCTAATGACGAAAACATATTACATTCAAGTGATGTGTATGAATTACTACAAGATATAAGTAACCAAATTACATTGGCCCAGATAGTTGTTGAGGACCAGGAAACAGGAAAGGACATAACAAAACATCCTATCTTGAAAGTGCTACGCAAACCAAACAAATATTTAACTGGCACGGAATTTATGAAGCTAATGGTAAACATCTATTTAGTTGAGGGGGAAGTTTTTCCGTTTTACACAGGTAAGGAGATTCATATTGTATCGAATGTTGACGCTGAATTGGATGATAATTTAGAGGAGCATTTCAAAATAAACGGTACTGAAATCCCTTCAAAGATGATTCGTCACATTAAGAATATTGGGCTCAATCATTTAAAAGGTGTAGGACTGAAACAGCTAGGAAGGGACACATTAGAAGGTGTTATGAGCGCTGAGAAGGTGCTTACAGATAAGTATAAAAAGGGCGGCATACTTGCGTTTTTATTAAAACTAGATGCTCATATCAACCCTAAGAATGGCGCTCAATCCATTCTAATTAATTCGATCCTGGACCAACTAGAAGGAATTGACGATAGCCGTACAATTAAGCTCATTCCTTTAGGGAAAGGGTATTTAATCGATGAATTGAAAAGCCCGATTGATGATGCCAAAATACTTTCTTACTTAAATGTCTATAAGAAGGATCTTGGAAAGTTTTTAAATATCGATGTTGAGACTTACAGAGCCATGTTAAAGACAGATTTAGAGAAAGCCATGATGTACTTACACAACAAGTCTGTTAAATCCATAATGCAAAACTTTGAAGACCATTTGAGTCTTCTTTTTTTCGGCCCAAATTCGAATTTACGGCTGAAATTCAAGATTAATATTTTGGACTTTGTCCCATACAGCACGAAAACAAATATTGCTTACAACCTGGTTAGAACAATGGTCGCAACACCTGATGATGCTCGCGATTATTTATTAGGCTTTGATCGCTTATTCACTGAGGAATCGATGAAGCTTTATATCTCGAAGGATTTAATTGCAGGTGAAGACATTAATAAAGCGACAGACGACAGCTTGAAGGGGGGTGACGATGGTGGCCAAGCAAAAGGAGATTCGGACACTTGATATACAGGGACTTCAAACGAGAAGCCAGGGCGATAATGAGTCGAATGTGATTGAAGGTTATGCAGCTGTATTTAATTCTCCAACAGATATATGGGGCATGTTTACAGAAATTATAGCACCAGGTGCTTTTGCTGATGCAATTGCTTCAAATGACGACATACGCGCTTTATTTAACCACGATTGGAACAATGTCTTAGGAAGAACCAAGAGCGGAACATTGCGCTTGTCAGAGGACGCTAGAGGGCTTAAATTCGAAGTTGATTTGCCAAATACAACGTTAGCTAGGGATTTATCAGAGAGTTTAAGACGTGGCGATATTTCGCAATGCTCGTTCGGTTTTGTTCCTACAAGTGAAACATGGGATTATGAACCTGAAATACCTGTTCGAACAATTAACACCGTAGAGTTACATGAAATTAGTGTCGTAAGTATTCCAGCGTATGAGGATACAGAAGTATCATTGCGCTCAAAAGAAGCCAATAAGTCGATTGAACAACGATTGAAATTAATACAACAAATAAACTCAGTTTTGGAGGAAAACAAGCATGAATAAAAAACTATTAAAAGTATTACAGAAACGTCTAAAAGGTCGTTTAACAGAACTACGATCACAGTTAGAAGCTGGTGATATTGCAGAGGATGCAATTGACGGTGTGACAGCTGAGATTGACGAATTATCTACTGAGCTAACAGAAACGGAACAAGCACTTGGTGATTTAGAAGAAGATCTAGGTAATGAAGATCCTGAAAACCGTAGTGCTGACAATCCTGACGAGGATGAGGAAGAAGAAGAGGAAGAAGATAAGGAAAAAACTGAGCCTGAAAAACGTAGTGGTATTTCGCAATCAGCGCAGACGGCAGTAAATGCTATTGGAAAAGCTTTATCAACTCGTAATGCTAAGTCTACTAAAAAACGTGAAGCTGAAATTCGTTCAGCATTTGCTAATTTTGTAGTCGGTAACATTTCGGAATCTGAGGCACGTTCGCTTGGTATTGAGGTAGGGAATGGCTCTGTAACTGTGCCAGTTCAGATTGCTAAAGAAGTAATCTCATATGCACAAGATGAAAACTTATTACGAAAATACGGTTCTTATGTTGAGACTGATGCAGATGTGAAATATCCAGTTCTAGTTAAAAAAGCAGAAGCTAATGTCAATAAGAAAGAACGTTCAACGGAAATTGAAGAAACAGACATCGAGTTCGATTCAATTGATTTAGATCCAGCTGAATTTGATGCCCTTGCTACAATCACGAAAAAATTATTAAAACGCACAGGGGTAAATATTGAACAGATTGTAATTGATGAATTGAAGAAAGCTTATGTTCGTAAAGAAACAAATTATATGTTCAATGGTAATGACGTGGGAAATGAAAATCCAGGAGCATTAGCTAAGAAAGCCGTCGCTTTTTATGAGAGTGAACCAGTAGATTTAGAAGCCGCAGGATTAGCTAATAAGCTGTATTCCCAACTTGTTAAAATGAAAGGACAAGTAACGACTGTAGTACGTAAAAAATCAATGTGGATTGTAAATGGTGCTGCTGTGACTGCTCTTGAAGGTTTATTAGATGCAAATGGCCGTCCACTTCTTTATGAAACACCAGACGGCTTAGGCTATAAATTACTTGGCCATAATTTAGATTTTACGGATGCAGCTGATGGTACTGATCCAACAAAGCCAGTATTTTATTTTGGAGATTTTAAAGCTTTCCACATTCAAGAAATTAAAGGTGGAATGGAGCTTCAAAAGCTAGTTGAAAAATATGCAGGTACAAATAAAATTGGCTTCCAAATTTACAATCTTATCGATGGCCAATTAATTTACTCACCATACGAGCCAGCGGTTTACCGTTATGAAGTAGGGGCCACTAAACCAGGGAGCTGATTAGATGGACGAACTATTAGAACAATTTAAGGAACACATCCATGAGGACGGTGAGGGAGATACTTCACTGTCCTTTTATTTAAAAAATGCCAGGCGGTATGTGAAAAAAGCAACAGGTGCCGAACAAGAATATTTGGTATTGATGGTTGCAGGAATTATGTATGAATACCGCGTTGCAGAAGATGATTTAAAAAAAGCGCTTGATGCCATTACACCTTTTATGATTTTGGAGGTGTATGACGATGCCGAAAAACCAATCCAATAAGCTGAAAAAAAGAATTAGTATCTTAGGAAATGTTGAGGTTGAAGATAGGTTAGGCGAAACAACCAATAAATTTGAACCTATCAAAACAATTTGGGCTGAAATAGTACCTCAAACAGGGTCACTTCAAAAGCAAGCTGCAGATACCATTCTTACTAACGTTACCCATAAAATTAAGGTGCGCTATACAGCTGGCAAAGATATTACAAAAGAAATGCAGATTCAATATAAAGGACATACATTTGAAATCAAGTATATTTTAAATCCTTATTTTGAAAACAAGTGGCTGGAGATCTTTGTCCAGGAGGTGTTGCAATGAGTATACAAATGCAGGGTTTATCTGACTTTCAAAGAGATTTATTCGATGTTGCTACTAAAAAGGTACCTAAAGAAGCACCAAAGTTAATGCGTAAAATTGGTTCAAAAGCGAGAACTAAAGTTGCTAAAAAAGGTCGTTCTCTAGTGAAGAAAAAGACAGGTACCTATCATAAAAAGTGGAAACGAGGCAAAGTTTTTGTTGGTTATCAAGGTGAACTAGTGGTACGCGTTATTAATTCAGCACCTCACGCTCATTTAATTGAGGATGGCCATAGAATGGTAGATCACGAAGGAAACGAAACAGGTGATTTTGTACCAGGTAAGAAGGTACTTGATAAAGGTATGCGAGAATTTGAGTCATCGGGTGACGTAGAGAAAGAAACTGTAAAATGGCTAGATGAATTGTTGAGGAAAAACAAGCTATGATTACATTTGAAAATATTAGAGCAACAGTGACCAAGAATTTAAAAGCAAATTTCGAAGGGATAAAGGTATCAAGTAAATCTGTAAAGGATGGCTTTACACGGCCATCGTTCAAAGTGGAATTAGATAATGTGAAGCGTGAGGGCTATTTGACACAAGTTGAAAAGTCTTGCACGGTTCGCATTTTTTATTTTCCTTCAACAATCGATGATAACGCGATTGAATTGTTAGATGTTCAAGAAACAATAGGGAATTTATTTGATCTTAAATTTTCTGTAGGAGATCGCCATTTGGATATAGGCGAACCTAATTTCGATGAAATTGATGGTGTGCTGCAGTTTGAATTTGATCTCCAATTCTTTGATGGCCGTGAGCCTGGTTCAGGAGTAAACATCGAAGATGAAATTAAAAACGGTAAAGATTTTTATGAAAAACATCCAATTGAGCTTATGGGCGAGTTGGATTATGAGGAAGGGGACTAAATAATGGGCCTACCTGAAATAAATATCGAATTTATTGGTAAAGCCGTTACAGCTATCAAGCGAAGTCAGCTTGGAATCGTAGCATTGATTCTTAAAGATGATGTGCAAACAGCTGATACAGTGACTTACAAAAGCATTGAAGATGTACCAACAGATGGATGGTCGCCTGGAAGTTTAGATTACATTCATCTAGCGTTTATGGGTACACCAAGCAAAATTATTATTGAACGTTTACCGACAACTGCAATTGATTACAACGCAGCACTAACACGCTTAAATAATAAACGATTCAATTACTTGGCCATTCCAGGCATTGAAGATAAAGACACAGCAAACATTGCAACTTGGATTAAAACAAAGCGTGAAAATCAAAAGAAAACTTTTAAAGCAGTATTGCCAAGTAATGAAGCAGATCATGAAGGAATCATTAATTTCACTACAACTGGAATCAAAGTCGGTGAAAAAGAGTACACAACTGCAGAGTATACAGCACGTATTGCTGGCATTATGGCAGGTTTACCATTTACACGATCATCTACTTATTTTGTGTTGTCAGAGGTTGATAGTATCAACGAGCTTGAAGATCCTGATAAGGCCGTTGATGATGGAGAGCTTATTCTTATCAATGATGGTGAGAACATTAAAATTGGCCGTGGGGTGAACAGTCTTACAACAACAACTGGAAGTAAGACAGAGGACTTTAAATCAATTCGCATTATGGAAGTACAGGACATGATAAAAGATGATATTGCCATGACATTCGATAAGTATTATGTGGGCAAGCTCAATAATATTTACGATAATCAGGTGTTATTTATCAGGTCTATTAATGCATATTTTGCTGGTCTTGGAGATCAAGAAATATTAGATCCTAACTTTGAAAATAAAGCAGAAGTAAGTGTACGAAAACAGCGTTTAGCATGGGAAGGAATCGGCACTGATACATCTGAATGGGATGACCAAAAAGTAAGAGAAATGTCCTTTAAGCGAAACGTATTTTTAGAAGGAAATATAAAAATTGTGGATGCTATGGAGGACTTAGATTTAGATATTGCGATTTAAAGGAGGATTGACACATGGGTAAATTAAAGTCTAATCGCGTTATTAATGGCACATATGGCAGCGTGTGGGTTAATAATGAAAAATGGCTAGATATTGAGGAATTTGAAGCTAAAGTTTCCATTGGATTTGAAGATGTGAATATGGCAGAAGATCCAGCAACTCATAAAAAAATGACAGGCTGGTCAGGTGAAGGAACTATGAAGTTGAAGAAAGTGTATAGCCGTGGTGCAATTCTACTTGCGGATTCTGTAAAAAAAGGAATCGTACCTGATGTGAGCATTGTAGGTAAACTTGCTGATCCTGATGCATTTGGTTCGGAGCGAGTTGCTATTAGTGAAGTGACATTTAATGAATTTATGTTAATGCAATTTGCTCAAAAAACTATCGGAACCGAGGAATTACCATTTAACTTTGCTGATTACGATCTGATCGATTCAATTACAGCCTAAAACATATATCGGAGGGAAATATAAATGACTAAAAAGGTGAATAAACGATTAACACTTACGGACTTGATGAAAGAGAAAGAAAAGTACCAGGTAAAGGATGATGTCACAGAGGTAGTACTTGTGGAACGTCTAGGCGTGGAGGTAGTCTTACGTAAACCTGAAAAATCTCTTTGCGTGGATACTATGAAAATGTTGCGTGATGATAATAATGATACAGACGCAGATGAATACATGGTATATAACACATTAGTAGAGCCGAATTTAAAAGATGCTGAGTTGCAAAAAATGTATGAATGTACACTACCAACTGACATTGTTCATAAGATTTTCGATCCTGGTGAAATTGCTCAGTTATCAGAGTTAGCAATGGAAATGGCAGGATATAAAAAAGGTGGAGTTAAAGCTATAAAAAACTAATTGATAGTGATGATGATTTTTATTTTCTTCATCACTATATTCAACGCGGTTTTAAACCTGAATATCTTCTAAATCTTGACTATGATACAAAGTTAATAATGATGGCCAGTATAGAAAAATATTTAGAAGAAAAAGACGAGGAAATGAAAGCTAGAGCAAAAATGCTTTAGCTTTTTTCTTTTGTAAAAGGCGGTGAGGAATTGGGAAGAAGGGTAATATCAGCTGTTCTCACATTGCAAGATCGCGATTTTTCTAGTAATTTAAGGCGCGCTAGTGATCGAGCTGATGATTTTGGACGAGGCGTTGCGAAAGTGGGCAACCAAATTCAACGGTTTGGACAAGGGGCAGCTAGAGTTTTTAAAACAGTAGCAATGGGCGCAGGTGCTTTGGGTGCAACTGGAATCGCTGCATTTGGCGCAAGTGTCGCGAAGTCGATAGTTGATACTGATGGAGCCTTTAAACGTTTAGAAGCTCGCACAGGAGCAACAGGAGCCGAATTAAAAGGGCTTGAAAATGTGGCCAAAGATGTATTCAAAGCAGGTTTTGGTGAAAACATGGACCAAGTGGCTGATGATGTTTCAACTTTAAGTGCTATGTTTAAAAATTTAAAGGGAGATTCATTAACAGAGGTGGCCAAAGGAGCTGCAACCATTTCACAAGCCTGGGGTGCTGAATCAAAAGAAGTCGGAAAAACTGTTAAATCTATGACAGGTAACTTCAAAGGTCTGAGTGAAACAAAAGCACTTGATTTAATGACTCATGCCTTTCAAAAAACAGGCGATTACTCAGATGATTTACTTGATACGTTTAATGAGTATAGCGTCCATTTTAGCAAGCTTGGATTGTCTGCAGAAGAATTTACAGGCATTTTAATTTCAGGCGCTGAAAATGGAGCCTGGAACATGGATAAAGTCGGGGACGCTGTAAAAGAGTTTGGTATCCGTGCAATCGATGGCTCAAAAGGAACGAAAGAAGGTTTCGATGCCATTGGATTAAATGCCGATGAAATGGCTGAGAAATTTACTGCAGGTGGAGAAACGGCAAACAATGCCTTTGCTGCTACTATTGCAGGTTTAGCAGCCATGAAAAATCCTGTTGAACAAAATGCTGCAGGCGTTGCGCTTTTTGGGACCATGTGGGAAGATTTGCGCGAAGATGTAGTTTTATCGATGGCAGATAGCGCTAAATCTGTACAAGGCTTTGAGGGAGCAACAGGACGAGCAGCAGATGCACTACAAAGTAGCTTTAAATCAAAATTAACACAATCATGGCGAGATCTACAGGTCGGTATAGCTGATGTAGTAAACGGAGCAGGGGCGCAGGAGTTTTTACAAGGTGTTGCTCAAAAAGCTGATGAATTGGTGCCAAAAATTCAAGGCATTGTCACGAAAGCATTTGAATTTGGTAATACAGTCCGTGATAATTGGGGGCCAATTAAAGAAACGCTTATTGGTGTTGGAACAGCTGTAGGGGTAGTGGCTGCAGGAATGGGAGCATTAAAGGTTATCACCACAGTAACGACGATGGTACAAGGCTTTAAAACAGCTATGGGACTTGCCACTGCAGGACAATGGGCAATGAATACAGCAATGCTTGCCAGTCCTTTAACATGGGTAGTCGTTGGGATAGCTGCTGTAGTTGCTGCAGGTGTCTTGTTATATCGAAATTGGGATACTGTAAAAGCAGCTGCAGGTAGCTTGTGGGAGAAAACGAAAGAGGTATTCGGAGGCATTTACGATTGGGCTGCTCAAAAGATTCAGCCAGTAACAGGCTTTTTCAAAGGACTCTATGATAAATTTATGGGCTTTAAAAATGCCATTAGCAACTTCCAACCACCTGAATGGGTTTCGAAAATAGGTGGAGCTATTGGAAAAGCTGCAGGTGCTGTTGGTAAATTCGTTTCAGGATCACATGCCGATGGGTTAAACAGAGTGCCATACGATGGGTACATTGCAGAATTACACAAAGACGAAATGGTTATACCTGCTCGACAATCTGAAAGGATTCGTGCTGCAGGTGGATCAATCGATAATGTGGATCAAATGGTGCAACCATCACCAGGAACAGTAACAACGCCTACACCTGCAGGAGCTACGCCACAACCAACAGCTTCAAATAATGGCGGTGTACAAGTGATTATTCAAAACTTAAACGCTAAAGGCGTAACAGCGAAAGAAATAATGGACGAGTTTGTCCCAATGCTTAAATTAAGATTGGCCAATATATAAGGAGGTAGGATAGATGGATATATTTTTAAGTACACAAGATCGAAAGCAAATTATTCAACTTCCTATTGTGCCAGCTGAATTTAAAATACCTAGTCCAATGAGTCATGAAACATTTACAACCATTAACCAGGGAGACATTAAGTTAATAGGGCGTAGTGGTTTAAAGTCACTTACAATTGAATCTTTTTTTCCTGTAAAAGATTATCCTTTTTCGCGAGATCGGACTTACAAAGGATGGGAATATGTTGAAATCATAGAATCGTGGAAAAGGGTTCCTGTTCGTTTAATAGCAACAAACACACCTATTAATATGTTAGTCGTAATTGATAACTTTGAATATGGTATTCAAGATGGGTCAGGGGATGTTTATTATTCACTGGCATTATCTGAATTTAAGGAGATCATTCTAGAGACAAAGAAGGTGAAGTAATGGCGCATGAATTATGGTTAATCAAAGGCGATACAATGACCAATATCACACCAATGTTAGGTACTTTGATGTGGCGAAGTAATAAGGATGAATTAGGCGATGAAATAAACTTTAGTATCGCTTTTAATGATACCAACTACTTTCCTGTTAATCCTTGTGACATTGGTGATTTAGTTGCACTCTATAATAATGGCCAAGAAATTACTCGCGCTATTATTGTTGATGAATTAAAAAACGGCATAGCACCTATAGGGTATATTGGATTTGATTATGCGTTTTACTTAAATAAATCTACTGCAGTATATCAATTTAATAAATTACCTGGGGATGCCTGTATTAAAAAAATCCTCAATGATTTTGGCATACCTATTGGAAATATTACTAGCTTGCCAGTGAAAGTAGATAAGATTTTTAATGACAAAAAGGTAAGTGAGATCATTAAAGAAATTATCAAAATGGCAGAGCAGAAATCAGGCGTAAAATATTTAATGGAAATGAGGGCTGGAAAGTTTTATATCGAAAAACAAGGTAATTCACTTGTGACAGGTAAATTCAATTTGTTTGAGGGTGGTCCTGAATACGATATAAGAACAGCCATTATGAATCCATCAAAAAGACGTAGCATTACAGACATGGCCAATACAATTCAAGTGGTTGGGAATAATGACAAAGTAGTTTTAACAAAGTCTGATAGTAAAATGGTCGAGAAATATGGCCGTATTACTAAAGTTGTTAAATTAGATCAGAATGAGAAAAAGAGTGCTAAACAGGTTGCTGAAAACGAATTAAAATTGCTATCAAAAGTTGTGGAAGAAAATAGCGTTGAATTGCTAGGTGACGATAATTTCCGAGCTGGTAGACTTTTTGAATTAGAAGAACCTATAACAGGTATAAAGGGTAAATTTTTAATTACTGCAGTTGAACATACCATTGCAAAAGGTATCCACAAAATGAAACCAAGTTTAGAGGTGATGTGATGGATCCGATTACGGAATTAGCTAAAATGATTAAAGAACGTGATAATCCTACACTTGTATCTATGACAACAGGAACCGTTATTTCTCCATTACCGAACATAGTTATTAAATTAAATGAAATAGTAACACTAGATCAATCAAAATTGATTGTGGCTGAACACATTTATTTGCACTATCAGTATCCAGGACCAACATGGTTACAAACAGGGGATGAAGTTATTTTAATGCCTACAGTTGATGAACAGATGTATATAATGCTGGACAGAGTAGGTGAGTCCCATGTTACCTAAAATAGCAGAATTAGAATTTGATAAAAAGGAAGTAAAGACAGACTTGCCACCACTTGGTAAGTCTTTTTTATATGACTTTGATAATAAAGATTTTTATAGACGAAATGGAAAGTTAGTACCTGTGTATGGAATTGATACACTAAAAGAATGGATCTTAAAAATCTTTAAAACAGAACGGCATCGATTCCGCGTTTATAAAGAGGTGCCGTACGGAATGATTTTAGAGGAATTAATAGGGTCAAGTTTGCCGAGGGCCTTAATTGAGGCAGAAATTAAACGAGAAATTACATCTAGTCTATTAGAACATACGCACATTCAAGCAGTACAGGATTGGCGTTTTGTTCGTGATGGAAAATGGATTCGAATAAAATTCACGGTGATTCCTGTAGAGGGGGCCTTTGACGAACCTTCTTTTGACATGGAGGTGAAGGTATAGATGGAAAGTGAAAAAGTCGTACATGATCGGATGCTTTCAAACATTGATAATGAATACGATAAATCACCAGGTAACTATATATTCGATATAACAAAAGCGCCAGCTATTGAATTTGCTTTGCAACAAAAGAAAATAGCTGCAGTACAAGAGAAATTAGATATAGAGAAGCAGACAGGTGACGAGCTAACAAGAACCGTTTATCAACGAACAGGTATTAAAAGAAAGTTGGCCACACAAGCAACAACTACGGTCATTGTTTCGGGTACAGCTGGAACACTTGTAAAAGTGGGTGAGCTAGTTGGTACTGACACAATTTTATTCACAGTAATTGAAGACGCCATTCTTAATGAAAGTGGTTTTGCCCATATTCGCGTACAGTGTAATGAGTTTGGCCAGGTTGGAAATGTCCCTGCCAATGCCATAAAAAACTTTCCTGTTTCTATTAATGGATTAGTCAATGTCTATAATCCTGATCCTGTCGTGAATGGCTATGATGAAGAAACAGATAAGGATTTGCGACAACGTTATTATGATAAGCTGCAGCGTCCAGGTAAAGCAGGTAATAAATATCATTATCGTGAATGGGCATTAGAAGTAGCTGGAACAGGTGACGCAAAGGTTTTCCCACGCTACAACGGCCCACTAACTATGAAAGTAGTGGTAATCGATGCGAATAAATTACCTGCATCCATCGAATTAGTCGACGATGTAAGGGCGCATATCGAAGAAGAAATGCCTTTTGGTGTGGAGGATTTACTTGTTATTGCTGCAGAGGCATTTATATTGAATCTGACTGCTACATTATCAATAATGCCAGGGTATACCGAAGAAATAGCAATTACCAATATCAAAGCAAACATTACAACATTCCTGAAAGAGATTGCTTTTAAAACATCGTTTGTTAGTTATGCAAAGATAGGCGCATTAATTATTGATAGTGAAGGGATCTTGGATTACCAGGACTTACTTATAAATGGCTTAACTACAAATGTTGTTATTCCTGAGGATTCCGTAGCAGTAATGGGAGGTGTGAACGAATGAATCATATGAGTAATTATTTAAAAAACAAAGTGTTAAAGGATCATTTAAAAACAACGCCTGTCTATATAGCCTTATTCAACAATGATGTTGAAGTTTCCCAAGCGAGTTATGCAAGACAAGCTGTAACATTTGCTGATCCAGCAGATGGCCAAACTTCTAATGCAAGTGATGTCCTTTTCCCTATCGCTTCTGAGTCCTGGGGGACAATAACACATGTGGGCATTTATGATGCTTTAACAGGTGGTAATCCACTATTCAGATCACAGACAGAGTTTTCGAAAAGCATAGAAGTGTCTAGCCAGTATAAGATCCCGAAAAATTACTTGATTGTTCGGATTAAGTAGGTGAATCAAAATGCATGCAATCTATGAGTCTGAATGGGGGCAAGCTGCAGTCTTTACCTGGGGTGAATTAACACCGCACCAATGGGAATGTTTTAGGTTAGCTTTGTTGCAGTCCGAAACCGAATTAAAGACGCAAGGTGTCACAGTAGCTTTTTCAGGAGCAACCCATGAAGTTATTACAGAGCTTCAAACACATGAAGTTAAAGTCGTTTTATCCCCTATTATTGTTCAAACAACATCGGAAATGATTACAAATATGGTTGTTTCGACTCGCGATTATATAACAGACATGTTGCGGTATTTACCTGTTTATGAGCGAAAATCACCAGTGTTTATTGTGGTATTAACCGCCTATGATAGAGAGTTTAGAAATACGGAACAACAGTTAGAAATAGTGAATCGAAATATATTTTTAGATACTGCTATTGAAACACTGTATATTTACGAACGTGATCTTGGAATCAGAACAAATAATTCTTTGCGATACGATCAACGTAGGGAACAAATTTCCTCACGTTATCGTGCCAGCTTTGACCAAACAACAGAGGAAACCATTAAATCGGTTGCAGCTGCTTATAGCAATGGTGAAGTAGCAATAAATAAAACGGACGTGCCAGGTGTTTATGAAATTAAATTTGTGAGTATAAAGGGCATTCCTAATAATATGGCTGGCTTAATGCAAGCATTGGACATTGTGCTGCCTGCTCATTTGGCCTTTGAATATACCTACACATATAATCCGTGGGACTTCCTGAAAGATCAAACTTGGGGCGGTGTACGACATCTCACATGGGATGAATTAAGAGTATGGGGAGAGGTGATTTAATGCAACATACACAAAATTTAAAATTAAAAAAGCCTGATCTTACTGATAACGTTCTTATATCAGATTTGAACGAAAATATGGATGTATTAGATCAAGCTGTTGGAGAATTACAGAAAACAACTGAATCCATCGGGGATTTAGAAAAGAATCTTAACGAACATTTACTTGCACAGATGCCTCACCGTTTTTTTGATAATGGTAAATGGTATCGATGGGGTTTCCGTACAGAAAACGGTGAGCCTCAATTTATCTATGAGGAGGTAATAGAATGAACGTACTTGATGTAGCCACTAAATCCATGCAAACGGCAATTAAAGCTGTGGTGGATAACATTAAAACTACCACAGATGCCACAAAAATAGATGTTGATTTAATTAAACAAGGTGTAAGTAATATGGGTACAAAAATTGAAAATAAAGATACAGGGAAAGTTATGAAAACTAAAGTTTTTACCTCAAACGGAACTTTCATTGTACCTGCAGGTGTTACCGAAGTTTATGTGACAGGCGGTGGCGCTGGTGGCGGAGGTGGTGGTTATACAAATGGGAATCCAGTATTATATTTGACAGGTGGTACGGGAGGGGCAACAAGTTTTGGTAACAAACTAACACTATCGGGCGGCGCTGGTGGTTCTTATATTGTTAGTGCTTCCACAGGTGGCGCAGCTGGAGGTAAGGGTGGCTCAAATGGTCATGCAGCCATGAGTGCAGCTGCGAGTAATTCAAATAATCCAGGTGGTGCTGGTGGTAGTGGCGGTTACTATAGTGGAGGTGGCGGAGGTGGTGGCAGAGGTGCCTATTGCAGTGGTGGTGGCGGTGCCAATCCTATTTATCATGGAGGCGGTGGCGGCGATTTTGTCATTGACCATCTGGTAAAAGTAACACCCTCGGAATCTATTACAGTTACTATTGGTATAGGTGGAGCTGGTGGTGGGTCGTATCAAGGGCTAGGTGGTGCTGGTGGAGACGGTATACTAACAGTAAAATGGTGGGAGTGATTAAATGAGATTTGCACAGATACTTTACAACAAAGCGCATTGGATTTTTGAAGCAGACAAAAAACCTGATTTTGCACCAAACATTATTTTGGTTGATATTACTGGCAAAAATCATATACAAGAGGGGTGGGATTATAACAATAAAACAGGCGAATTTACAGCGCCAGTTTTACAGAATCCATCACCAATTGAGCCACCGCCAACAGTAGAAGAAATGCAGGCACAAACCCTTATCAATACAGAATACTTAATTACCATGAATGAAATGGGCATCGAGGGAGGAAAAATGTAATGAAGGTATATGACTTATGTAAATTTTTAATTGATCGCAACCGTTACAGCTATGATGATATGCTAAAGAAAGTAAATGTCTTCTACGCCAACAATCAGCTGGCAGATGAAGAATATACGCAGTTATTAACTGATATGGACGCACAGCAAACGCAAGCATAAGCAAGCGTTATTTTTTATGCCTTTCACAGTAATTGTGAAGGGCTTTTATATTGGGAAAAGGGAAGTGTTCAGATGGAAAAATGGATTGCTTTAGTGAGTGGAACAATAGGCACTATAGTTTCATATTCAGTCGATGGTCTAGGAATGGCCGTTACTGTTCTAATAGGTTTTATGGCTATTGATTACCTTACAGGAATTATGGGCGGTATTGTAAATCAAAATTTAAACAGTCGTACAGGTTTCAACGGCATCATACGAAAAATTTATTACTTAATGCTAGTTGGCTCAGTTTACTTATTGTCTGTTGTGATTCCTGGCATCGAGTATGCAGGGGATGGAGCAGCCATTGCATTTTGTGTACTAGAATTTATTTCGATCACAGAGAATGGTACAAAAATGGGCTTGCCAATGCCTGACTTTATCAAAAATATTTTAGCAATCGTGAAGGATAAAACAGGAGAGGGTGAGGTTAAATGACAAGCGTAACTCAAACATGTCGAGATTTAAGTGAATTAGCTGCAGCTGCTCAAACAGCTTGTCGTCTACTCTTTCAGGAATGCTTCAAAGTTGGGATAGTAGACATTTTTATCACAGAGACATTCCGCAGCCAAGCACGACAAAACTACTTATATGAGCAAGGGCGAACAAGACCAGGACAAGTAGTTACCTGGACACGCAATAGTAATCATACATCACGTAGAGCCTGGGACATTGCTGTAGCACCACCACGGAATCTATATGATATTTCCACTTTATCAAAGGTGGGGGCAATTGCTAAAAAACTAGGCATTGAATGGGGAGGATATTGGCCAGTAGGACAGTATGATGCGCCTCATTTTGAAATACCGACTAATTGGAAAGCACCTGCAGGCTATAAATTAGAAGGACAAGTAATCGTGCCAACAAGTAGTGCTGTAAGAGTGCAGCTCATTGTAGAGGATAAACCACAACAATCAGAAAAGGATGATGATATTATGAAATTCACAAGCACAACCGCAAAGGCTGCAGTACGTGATTACATTCAACAAGCAGTCACTAAAGGATTAATTAATAAATCTTGGTTGGAGAAGTTCGATACTGGAACCATGACAAGTGGTGACTTTGAAGGATTGAAGATTATCATTTCACAACGTAGCGCATAACAGCAAAAGCCCACTACCAATTAAGGTAATGGGCTTTTTTTATTTCCACAAATTAATACTTGTCAAAATACAAACGTCTGTTCAAAAATAATACAAACAAAAGTTCTTTTATTGAGGGAATGATGTAGTGTTACGCTATGCTAACCATGCAATGAAAACACTAGTGGCAAAGTTATTATTAAGTCACCAAAGCTACGACAAAGTAGAGCAAGAGTGAACTCTCTTGATTCAAATGCAAAAAAAATACAAAAAACATGATAACAAAATGATATTTATGACATGAAAATGATTTTTATCAAGTATTTATCATTGATGTGAAGGTTAGAGACTGTTACAATTTGGGTAATATATAATTAACAGGAGCATAGAATAGAGTAATTTGCAACTGTTAATTTATTAGGGAGGGAGAATTTATGGCTACATTGACTTATTACGATGAGTTAATTATCAATGAAGAAACTGCAAAGAGATTTGTTGAATTAAACACATTTAACCCGGTGCATTTTGACGATATTAATGATTTCGATTTAACTACCTCAGAATGTGAGGATTTAGCGCTTAACATCTTAAATTCGTATGAATGCAGATAATTCGTTTAAGTAGATTTATACAAAGTGTTAACGATCAAAAAGCCTCGGAAGCAAGTTTAAAGGCTTTGTTAAACACATTTACATGTTCAGCAAATCCAGATGTTCAAAATTTTTTGCATGAAAAAGCAATTGACAGCGAGAATCGACGATCTGTTAGAACATACTTAGTAGTCGATAATAATGAAATTGTCGGCTACTTTTCTTTGCGTATAGAAACATTTGATTTCCATTTAGATGTTTCAAAATCGCTAAGAAGAATTATATCAGGTAATAAAAGTGCGGAAAGATTTCCAACTTTATTAATTGCACAATTAGGTAGGTCAGATAAATACCGTCACCAAGTCCCAGGCAGAGAAATTCTGCTTAGAGCTTTAAATACTTGTATAAATTTTGCTAGTGAAATAGGCGGTGTTTATTCAGCGGTTGTTGAGTATGATGATGTACCTGTTCTTCATAGTTTTTATAAGAATGAAGGGTTCAAATTTATTCAACAAAACCATCATAATAACAAAATGATGGCAGGAATTAAAATTTAAGACAGACCTTATTTCTACATAGAACCATATGAAAAAATAAAACCAGGTACTCATAAGAGCGCCTGGTTTTATTTTTACCAACTCATTCTTCGTAATGCAGATCGTGTGTGACTATCAACTTCTTCTTTACGCTTAGGATCGTTGTAATCAATATTTTGATTTGGTTCAGAGTTACCACAGTTAATTATATTCTCTACATTCGCCTCTACTGTTTTTAGTATTCTTTCTATTACTTTGGCTTGAAAATCGAACATGCTTTCACCTCGTTCTTATATCCCTAATAATTGCTTTTTCTTCGCGTCAAATTCATCTTGCGTTAATATCCCATCATCCAATAAATCCTTCAATTCGCGGATCTCGTCAGCGACATCATACATATCTTTTTCCACTTTACCTGCAGGAGCAGAAGATGTTTTGGCCATTGCCTTTAGGTTCTCAATAGCTGCTTTAATTTCAAGTGCAATATGCGCTGGAACATCGTCAATGATTGCCTTATTTCCAGTTGAGACGATTTCGATTGTTGAGTAAACAAGCTTATTGGAAATGTTAATACTGCTAATCGATGTTAAAGGAATGCTTCTTTCGTCATTAGAAACAATGCCTTTGATTTCGTGTAAAATGATTCGGTTATCTGTTACATAAAGCTGTTTAGTACCTTTAACAGATGCACATACAGCAAGCAGAGTTTCGCCTTGATCTGTGAGCCTATCATCGAACATTTGAATCTGTTTAGCCATAGCTTTCTTCTTACCAAAGCCAGCGAATTTAATAGTTTCTGCAATTGTATCCATGTCTGCACTCCTTACAGATATTTGTAATTTCATTATATAGAAAATCATTACAATAAAATATAGATAATGGATATTATATGATATTATTTTCTTATTATATAATATATCTAGTAGGTGATGAAATGGCGAAGTTAACAGAAGGAAAAGTTTTGCAAGTGCTAGACTGGGCATATAATAGTGCTATCGAAGGGTTACCGAAAACATTGTCAGCATATGAACTTGCTGATGACTACTTGAAAAAGTCAAAAACTCCTGACGATGCAATTAATAAGTTAATAAAATGGCAGCAATCAAAATGTGCAACAAGTGGATTTATTACTGGATTAGGAGGCATTGTAACTTTACCAGTTGCAATTCCAGCAAATATTGCTTCGGTAACATATGTCCAAATTAGAATGATTGCTTCTATTGCACATATAAGGGGATACGATTTGAAAGACGACCAAGTTCAGACATTTGTTTATGCTTGCTTAACTGGACAAGGAGTTGCGGATATTGTTAAACAAGGTGCTATAAAAATAGGTGTGAAAGCAGGTCAAGCCCAGATAAAAAGAATACCTGGTGAAGTCCTTAAGGCAATAAATAAAGCAGTTGGTTTTAGATTAGTGACTAAATTTGGCCAAAAAGGGGTAATTAATTTAGGTAAAGCAGTCCCTTTAATTGGAGGAATTGTGGGCGGCACTTTTGATGCGACATCTACATATATGGTTGGAAGAATGGCCAAAGAAACTTTTAAAGACGGTGGTTATAATAGTGGTGAGGGAATGGTCATTGACATACAATAAAAAATTAAATTGAAACACTAAGTACCTGTTGGAACAGGTACTTTTTTAACTATAGAAAACCAATGTTAGTTATCTGCTACTTAAATTTGCATCCATCTTCTAAAACGAAATGAGCCTCATATTTTGCATCTAATGCGTTTGCGATTTCCTCTAATTCATTTTCACTAAAATTATCTCTCTTCAGCTTATTAGAAATATTGGATTGCGAAGTGCCTAGCTTTTCAGCCAGTTTAGCAGCCGTTACATCTCTTTCAACCATTAACAACTTAATTTTCTTTGCCATGCTCATATTTTTATACCGCCTCAATAATTATTGTTACCACTATTATAGCTTATAAATACACTGAAATTATTAAAGCTAAGAACGTGCTATTTAAAATTGCTATGGATATTAAAGAAGGTATTCTGACAGTTACAAACACATTGAGAGCCGTATTTGGAGGGGTTTATAGTAAGGCTGTAGAGCGTTCAAATAGGAATGTGACTAACTCATCATCTATAGAAGAAACAGCAGATAGAGAACGTCCAGTACCTTTTTATTACTGGCTTGAATGGTGAAAGGGGAATAATAAATATAATGTTTTGAATAGTACCAGTATATCCAAAAAGATGCTAAAATTTAGTAGGTTTTTAAGCTTTTAGTAATTGAAAAATATGGAGGTACTACATGCAGGATACAAAAAAATTTTCTACTGCAAGATTATCAGAAATAAATTTTATAGTTATTATGATTGGTGTAACATTTATGATTATAGGAATATCAAGTATCTTTGGTATTACTGTTATAAATTCAATGTTTGTCCTTGCAATCTCGTTATCAGGTACATTTTTTGTCCTTGCAGATATTGTTCAATATCTATCAGATACTTATTCATCTAATAATAGTAAAGTAATAAAGTGCTTACAATTTTTCAAAAGTATAAGTTTAGCCCTTTCTATTCTTTCGCTGTTAACATTACCATTCTTGAATATCCAGGTGAAAAATGCAGAAATATTAGCTACTGCCTTTTCAATTATTGCTATTGGATTAACTATTATTAATTTGAGTCTAAATAACAAAAGGATGCAAAATGAAATTCTTGAAAGAGTGATAACTGGATGGGAAAAGTCTGATGAACAAACAGAAAAAGCAATAAAACAGGCAGAGGATGCTAACGCTTTAGTTGAAAGAGTTTTAGATATTTTAGAGAAGGAAAAATTAAAATAATATATACCTCCAAAATCTTAATTATATAAAAAAATGACCACTCCAAATGGGGTGGTCATAATATTTGCTTGTGAAAAAAATGTGTAAAATGAAACAAAAACTAATCTTAGCTAAACCTAACGTGAATTTTTGGAGAAAGTTGATAAACGTTGATAACACTGAGTTTTTGTTTTAATTAAAATTATTCATTGGAATTAATTCTAACCTAATTTTTTCGTGGGATGGTTACGAACCACGGTGCTTTCACACAAGTAAATATTCTATTATAGATATCTAGTAGAAGTCAAATGTCAGACTTTGTCTATAATGTCCTATCGCCGCAAAATTGTCATAAATATTTTTTACTATGTTGAAAAAGGAACTAGAATAACTAAAACAGCGTAGTTTAGCGGTTTAAAGCGCCAAATTAAATGAAAAACTAAAATATTTTGTCAATTTTAAAAGTCAGAACATTCATAATGTTGTTGACGGAGCTCGATAATAACGATAATATAGCGATACATTCACACTTTGTTTGGATAAAGTGCGATAGATATTCGAGAATATAATCGGGGGGATTATTTGTGAAAAGCAATGTAAAGAAGTTGTCATTCCTTCTTTTTGGATTAGTGTTGCTTCTTGCTGCTTGTGGTAGCGGTGGCTCTGGTACAACAGATTCAAAAGGAAATGAAACAAACAATGCTAGTGAGAGCGGAAATGCAGACGATAAAACATATAAAATCGGGATTACTCAAATTGTTGAGCATCCATCGTTAAACGCAGCAACGGAAGGCTTTAAAAAAGCAATTGAAGATGCTGACTTAAAAGTTGAATACGATTCACAAATTGCACAGGGAGATAATAGCCTTAACACAACAATTGCTAACAATCTAGTAAGTGCAAACGTAGATTTGATTTTTGCAAACTCTACACCTTCTGCTCAAGCCGCTGCAACAGCAACAAGTGATATTCCAATTATTTTTACATCTGTTACAGATGCTGTTGGTGCACAGTTAATTGACTCAATGGAGAAGCCAGGGAAAAATATTACAGGCACAATCGATTTACATCCTGAAACGATTTCTAAAACTGTAGCATTCCTAAAAGAACTTGGCGCGAAAAAAGTAGGGATGGTCTACAATGCCGGTGAGCAAAACTCAGTTGCACAAGTTTCAGAAGTGAAAAAGGTTATGGACGAACAAGGTTTAGCGGTGGTAGAAGCATCAGCATCTACTTCAGCAGATGTAAAACAAGCGACAGAATCTCTAATTGGTAAAGTAGACGCTTTCTATATTATTACTGATAACACAGTAGTTTCTGCATTAGAGTCGGTAATTGATGTTGCCAATACGAATAAATTACCATTAATCGTAGGAGAACTAGATTCTGTAGCACGTGGCGGTTTAGCTGCTTATGGGTTTGAATATTTCGATATCGGTTATGAAGCAGGTCAAATGGCTGTGAAAATTTTAAAAGGTGAAGCGACACCTGCCGATACACCTGCACAATACCCACAAAATCTGAAACTATTAATTAATAAAAAAGTTGCAGATGATTTAGGAATCGAAATTAAAGATTCTTGGGGTGCCGAAATTCTAGAACAGTAAAACGAAGCGGGGTGAACTATCCCCGCTTTATCTTCATTTTACAAGCGATATAAATAATAAAGAGATTTAGGAGATGATTCAACGATGTTTTTAGCATTATTTGGCGCAGTGGAGCAAGGAATCATCTATGCAATTATGGCACTTGGTGTATATTTAACATTTCGGGTGTTAGATTTTCCGGATTTAACGGTTGATGGAAGCTTTGTAACAGGGGCGGCAACTGCAGCAACAATGGTTTTGCTTGGCTACCACCCAATCTTAGCGACTTTAGTGGCAATTGTTGCTGGATTTATTGCTGGATGTATGACAGGAATTCTTCACACGAAAGGAAAGATTAATCCGCTTTTATCAGGAATTTTAATGATGATTGCTTTATACTCGATTAATCTACGTATCATGGGGTTAACTGCAGAAAATACGATAGGTCGCCCGAATATTCCACTACTAAACTCTGAAACAATCTTTTCAAAGTTTCAATCTTTCTGGAGTAATTTAGGGATCGATGATGCTATCAATAACCTATTAAAAAGCATAGGCTTTCAGCATGTACCAGGTACATGGAGTGTGCTGATTGTTGTATTAATCATCACGATTTTAATTAAGTTAATAGCAGACTGGTTCTTAAAGACAGAGGTTGGGCTAGCTATCCGAGCAACTGGTGATAATAAACGAATGATTCGCAGCTTCTCTGCAAATACAGATACACTTATCATTTTGGGGCTAGGACTTTCCAATGCGCTTGTCGCATTTTCTGGAGCTTTAATCGCACAATACTCGAAGTTCTCTGATGTTAGTATGGGGATTGGTATGATTGTGATCGGTCTCGCATCCGTTATTATTGGTGAAGCTATTTTTGGGACTAAAACCATTATCCGTACAACGTTTGCAGTCATTGCAGGAGCCATCATTTATCGAATTATATTAGCTTTAGCATTACGTGTAGATTTCCTTGATTCAGGGGACATGAAATTAATTACGGCGATCATCGTTATTTTGGCACTGATCTTACCTCAATTTATCAATAAGAGTAAAGAACGTAAACGTAAAGCTAAACGAGCTGCAGAACTTTCACAAGTAAAAAAAGTAGAGCAGGGAGGAAATGGCCTTGCTTAAATTACATGGTATTAATAAGGTATTTAATGAAGGAACACCTGATGAGAAGATTGCACTTGCGGAGATAAACCTACATTTAAAGCCAGGTGATTTTGTGACAATTATAGGTAGTAATGGTGCAGGTAAATCAACGATGATGAATATGATTTCAGGTGCTTTAACACCCGATTTCGGTACAGTATTGATTGATGGTAATGATGTGACAAGTTTGCCTGAATATAAACGCTCTCAATACATTGGTCGTGTCTTCCAGGACCCAATGGCAGGAACGGCACCTACGATGACAATTGAAGAAAATCTAGCATTAGCATACTCTCGAAATAAGCATAGAGGGCTACGCAATGGTGTGGACAAAAAGCGTCGTGAATTTTTTAAAGAATCGCTAGAGATGCTTGGTTTAAATCTTGAGAATCGTCTTTCTGCTAAGGTAGGTTTACTTTCAGGTGGGGAACGTCAAGCTTTGTCGCTCTTAATGGCTACCTTCACAAAGCCATCTATTTTATTGCTGGATGAGCATACAGCTGCACTAGATCCATCACGTGCAGAGTTAATTACTCGTATTACGAAGTACTTAGTGGAAAAAGATAATTTAACCACATTAATGGTAACGCACAATATGCAGCAAGCATTAGATTTAGGGAATCGTCTGATTATGATGGATAAAGGCCAAATCATTTTAGAAGTTGGTGAAGATCGAAAACATGAATTAACAATCCCTGATTTAATGTCTGAGTTTGAACGTATTCGTGGGGAAAAAATGAATTCAGACCGTGCTCTATTAGGTTAATATCGAAACGCTCATACACTTGTATGGGCGTTTTTTATAGTGTTAAAAAATTTCTTCAATAGTGTTTTTTATGAATGGTGAAAATGAATGTCTGTTGCAGGTTCCCTAAATCCATGTGTAGGGGGTGCCGATCTATCCTATGGGAGAGGCGTTGTCACACATCGTTTTTCCACATTGTTCTCTACTGCTAGTATGAAAGAAAATGAAAAGACATATTTTCAAAATGGTTGATTGAAGAGGAGCCAGCCTCACTCCTAGGGGCTTTAGCGGCTCATCAGACGCCCCCTGAACGCTGGCGGAACGGAGGTCAACCCTCGTCTTGCCAGAATGTTTCTTTCCGCAGACGATATTATTTTTTCAACTTCATATAAAACGCTTATGCACTAGTTTGAATAATTTTTATTTGGGGATATTAAAGGATCGATAAACTTTATTACATAAAAAAAGCCTCACTTTCAGAGAAGTGAGACTCTTCATTTTAAACGAGTAAGCCAAATAGTTGAATATCGTTGTTTACTTCTTTGTATTTGAAGCCGAATTCATCCATTCGGGCAAGTAGTCCTTCATATTCAGCACGATCACCTAGCTCAATGCCGACTAGTGCAGGGCCACTTTCTTTATTGTTTTTCTTAGTATATTCAAAGGTAGTAATATCATCGTTTGGTCCAAGTACACTCGTGAGGAATTGACGTAATGCTCCGGCACGCTGAGGGAAGCTGACGATGAAATAGTAAAGTAAGCCTTCATGAATAAGTGACTTTTCTTTAATCTCCTGCATCCTTCCAATGTCATTATTCCCACCACTGATGATGACAACGACTGACTTACCTTTAATTTCTTCTTTATAAAAATCAAGGGCTGCTACTGATAATGCTCCAGCAGGCTCAGCAATAATCGCATGTTTATTATATAGATCTAGAATGGTCGTACATACCTTGCCTTCAGGTACCAGAACAATATCGTCTAAATAGCGACGACAAACATCATAAGTGTGGTGACCAACGCATTTTACTGCAGCACCATCAACGAATTTATCAATCCAATCAAGGGCAACTGCGCCACCTTCAGCAAAGGCAGCCTTCATACTACCTGCACCTGCTGGCTCCACACCAATAATTTTGCTAGTAGGAGAGAGATTTTTAATGTAGGCAGACACGCCTGACATTAAGCCACCACCACCAATACTACCGAATACGTAGTCGATTGGTTCCTCCATATCATTCATAATTTCTACCGCTACTGTACCTTGGCCAGCAATGACATCGAAATCATCAAATGGATGAATGAAGATTTTATCATGCTCTTCACAATAGCTCAACGCGCTTTCAGCAGAGTCATCGAATGTATCTCCTGCTAAAATAATTTCCACATATTCACGTCCAAACATACGTACTTGGTCTATTTTTTGCTTCGGCGTTGTTTGTGGCATAAAAATGCTTGCTTGAATTTTTAATTGGGCACAGGCATATGCTACACCTTGGGCATGATTGCCTGCACTTGCACAGACAACCCCAGCATTGCGCGCTTCATCCTCGATTTTTTTAATTTTATAATAGGCACCACGAAGCTTGAATGAGCGTACATGCTGTAAATCTTCGCGTTTAATATAAATATTAGCTCCGTATTTCTCGGATAAATAGTCGTTTTTTTGTAGTGGTGTGTGCACAACTACATCTTTTAAAAAATGATGTGCAATCAGGACATTCTCCACTTGCACGGTTCTAGTATCAGCAACTTCCATAGTATTCATCCTCCGTTATACGTTTAAAACATTTATCTATGATAGCACACTTTATTTGCTTTTTGTGATTAATTTTTAGTAAATTCTAAATTTTCCGTGTCTATTTTGAGATGTAAGCGTTTTATCTTGATATAGCTAATTCTTTTATAAAAAAGCAATGTGTCAGACCTAGAATTACCTCAATTTAAGTGGAGAAAATCTGTTGTCTCAAATCTAAAAAATACTACTCTCATAACAAAAATGGTCAAGCATATACTAGATTAGCTTAGGACAAGTAGGAGGGTATGTAGTGGAAATCATTCAAGGGATTTTATCAACATATTGGAAGTTTTTTGATTTGGCGATGTGGCAAGAAGTACTAATGGACCCTGTCTCCTGGGGACTAATATCCTCATTAATTATTATAGAAGGTTTGCTGTCGGCAGATAATGCATTGGTATTAGCAGTACTAGTGAAACATTTACCAGATAAACAGCGCAAGCGGGCATTAATGTATGGTATGCTAGGTGCCTATTTTTTTAGATTTTTATTTATTGGCATAGGTGTTTATCTAGTAGAATTTTGGTTTATTAAAGTATTAGGTGCTTTGTATTTAGGTTGGCTTTGTGTTGCTCATTTCCTTCACATAGGGAATGAGGATAGTGTAAAAGAGGTAAAAAGGTCAGGATGGATGGTGCGTCTTTTCGGCACGTTTTGGGCAACTGTCATTTCTGTTGAGCTAATGGATATTGCTTTTTCAATTGACTCAATCTTTGCCGCCTTTGCGATATCAGATCAAGTCTGGGTGCTTTTAATCGGAGGGATGTTAGGAATATTAATGATGAGGACGATTGCAGGTGTTTTTTTAATCATCATTGAAAAAATACCAGAGCTTGAAGCAACAGCCTTCATTATTATAGGCGTCATCGGCTTAAAAATGTTAGTGAGTGTTTTCAATATCCACATCCCTCATTATTTATTCTTCCTTTTCTTAGTGATTGCTTTTTCTATTACAATTATTGTGCATATGATGAAGAGAGTAAGAGCTGCTTAATTAAAAAGTACTGTTCTCCAAAAATGAGAACAGTACTTTTATTTATTTTACATATTTATCTGGATCAACAATATAGAATTTTTCAACATTAAGCCAACTCTCGCTCATTGGTTCCCCGTCATCAATACGTTTTTCAGTCTCCTGCATCATCCAACCAGTCTGAGATGCATGGGCTTGTAATGCTTTTAATTTGTCCATTCGCATTTCATGAATATCATGGACCACATGTGGTTCACCATTTTTTTCAATCGTATCATTGGCGAAGGCACAACCGAATATTTGTGGACGAGCAGCCTTTGGCATACGACGTACAGCTTCAACAACAGCACGTGCTGTTGCTTCATGGTCTGGGTGGACAGCAAAGCCAGGTAAGAATGTGAAAATTAAAGAAGGCATTAGTTCTTCAATTAGCCCTTCCACTAGTTTTACCATTTTCTCATCATCTTCAAATTCAATTGTTTTATCCCGTAGACCAAGCATACGTAAATCTTGAATACCCATTGCCTCTGCTGCTGCAACCAATTCCTTACGACGGATTTCAGGTAAAGACTCGCGTGTAGCAAAGGGTGGATTACCTAAATTACGTCCCATTTCGCCTAATGTTAAACAGGCATATGTAACAGGTGTATTCATTTTCTTCGTATAGTAGGCAATGGTCCCCGCAACTGAGAAAGCCTCGTCATCTGGGTGAGGGTACACAATTAAAATATGACGTTGTGGTTGTAAATTCAAATAGTCGTCCCCCTTAGTAAGTAAATGGCGTTTCACTAATTTCAAGCGCAATCGCCAATTTTCCAGAGTAGTCTAGTCCAGCCATTAATAAACGGCCTAAATCATCTAATTCAAAATGTGTAATGCCTTGAGCATAAACCCAGCCATGAGGTAATTTTAAACCCACACGATGAGGTGCATTATCTACAACCTTAGCAAGCTCATAGTTAATTTTAGCATTGCGAATAAAAGCACCTGCATTAAAAAACTGTTCATCATAGTGTGCTGCATAAGATCCGTTTGTCGTCTCAAGATGAATATAAACGTCTTTGTTGGCGAAAGAATTCAGCAATTTTTGCAACGTCTCTACTTGTACTTCTTGCATCTTAACACTCCTCTCGATCATTTCTCCTTTAAGTATAGTAAAAAAAATTCGCAAAGGGAAATTGATTGCTTTGATAAAAAAAGTGATGATTTATATTTATAAACCTTACCGCATTTTGGTCCAAATTTATTTGAGAGTGTGAAAATGAATCCTAGCATCCAAGGAAATAAATCACCATCTCTAAATCTATGACAAGTTCTTAAGCAATATTCTTGAAAAAATTATTGTAATGTATCAATATAGGGAGTGTGAAAATAAATATGTACAAACTGTGTCGTTTCACATTGTATCCGTTTTCACATCTGAAAAGATATTGCAACCATGACTTCTTCCTAATTTCGTGTGTGTTAGACAGCTCCACCTGTTAAAGGTAGTATTATTTCAGAAATAATGAATTCTATCTTGGTACAATAGATGACGTTCCTTGAACAGGTTATGCAAGGTAGCTGTGAAAAAGGGAAGAAAAATGAAGCTCATTATCATAGTATAATAAAAACCGCGACTCTCTTTTATGACAGGGAGTCGCGGTTTTTTTGTACATTCGTGTAGGCTATGTATTTGTTAGTATCGATTAAGTTTTCGTTCAATTGTATCTAAACGATTATTAACATTTTGTAATTGTTTAAACATTTGCTTCAAATAAAGGTTTTGATCTTGGGTTTCAGTGGTTTTGGCTTGTGCCAATTCTTCCTCCTCCTGCAGAGCTAATATTGTGGCAAGGGTGGATAATGAATAACCAAGTGTTAATATGATGGAGGCAATTACTTCAACTTTTGAAGAGGTGATTTCTCCAGCTAGTAAACCTGATTCTTCCGTTAAGTCTTCTACCTTGTTTTTTTTCATTTTTTCCCCTCCCATACAGCTAATATATGGGGTATGAGGCATTAAGGTATCTTGTCCTATTTTAATCTTTATTGGATAAATACTCATCATTAACGAATTGTTTAATGTTTGTAATTTTCTAATAATTATATTGATTTTTCCATTTAAATATAGCATTATAGTAGGAATAAACAAGACGTTTAGAGGGGGAATAGGTGTGAATAAGGACTTTAAATATTGTAAGGAATCAAGAGTGATGCGTACAAGTCGTGTATTTCCAAACGATGTGAATAATCATAATACATTATTTGGCGGACGGTTGATGAGCGATATTGATCAAGTTGCTTCCATTTCAGCTGCAAAGCATAGCAGAAGAGATTGTGTTACAGCCTCAACTGATTCAGTCGATTTCCTACATCCCATTCGCCCAACAGATTCGGTTTATTTCGAATCCTATGTAACTTGGACGGGAAGATCCTCTATGGAGGTTTTTGTCAAAGTTATTTCTGAAAACTTGAAAACTGGGGAGAGGAAGGTGGCAGCGACTGCATTATTAACTTTCGTGGCATTGGATGAAAATAACAATCCAGCACTGGTCCCAAGAGTAATTCCTGAAACAGTAGAAGAGACAAAATTGCATGAAACAGCTTCAGAACGAGCGAAGGCGCGTGCTGAACGTAAAAAGGAAAGTAAAGCATTAGCACAATTTATATCTATGAATGATCCATGGGATTATCGGCTAGAAATGATGGAGAATTATATGTAAAAAAAGAGGGATGTCTCAAATGACTTTGAGACATCCCTTTCATCCTTATATCTCTGTTACTGTTACGTGTGGAGCACCAAAGCGAGATTTCGCTCCATGCATGACAGGACCTACATATTCATTTAACGCCCAGCCATGTGCAATAGCTGCGGATACAAACTCTTTTGCTTCAATGACAGAATCTTTAATAGTAAGACCATTTGCAAGATTGGCTGTCACAGAAGCAGCAAATGTACAGCCTGCACCGTGGTTATTTGTAGATGCGACTTTTTCAGATTCTAATAAGTAGAATGTTTCACCATCAAAGAATAAGTCTGTTGCTTTTTCAGTAGCCAGTGCTTTTCCACCTTTAATGACAACAGCTTTAGCTCCTAGTTCATGGATTTTACGAGCGGCAATCTTCATGTCGTTAATGTTTTTTGGTGTACCTGTGCCAGCTAATTGTCCAGCTTCAAAAAGGTTTGGTGTTGTTACCGCTGCTAGTGGTAAAAGATGCTGAATCATGGCATCTGTGTTACCGGGATTCAGTACTTCATCGTCCCCTTTACATACCATAACAGGATCGATGACAACATTTGAAGTCCCTGAATTTGCAATAGCCTTTCCAGCAATACGAATAATTTCTTCTGTTGAGAGCATTCCTGTCTTAATGGCATCAATTCCTGTGGAAAGTGCTGTGTCAATTTGTTTTTGTAGTAAATCAGTTGGCAAAGGTGTGACGTTATGTGTCCAGCCATTAGGGTCCATTGTTACGACAACTGTTAATGCCACCATACCATATGTACCGTGCTCTTGGAATGTTTTAAGGTCAGCTTGCATTCCTGCACCGCCTGATGTATCTGAACCAGCAATTGTTAATGTTTTTTTTAGAGTCATGTAAAGGATCTCCTTTATCGTTAAGAGTTATAAAATTAACATCTAGTATAGTCCGATTCTGATTCTATAAAAATAGCCAGAATACTATATTTTTATATGGTCAGTTTCAACTGAAGCTTGAATTCATCTTTAATTTTTTGTACCGTTGTAAGAAGAGAAAGGGGCTTAAAGAACGATGAAACAAGTATTCCCGAATGATTGGCAAGCAGTACTCAAAGAAGAATTAGAAAAACCATATTATCAACACCTACGTCAATTTGTCGCAAATGAATATTCGACACAAACTATTTATCCACCAATGAATGATGTGATGAACGCATTCTATACAACAGCATATCATGATGTGAAGGTTGTTATTTTGGGACAAGACCCTTATCATGGGCCTAATCAAGCGCATGGGCTAAGCTTTTCTGTTAAACCAGGTATTCCACATCCTCCTAGCTTACGGAATATGTTTCAAGAGCTACAGGATGATTTAGGCTGTCCAATTCCTCAAAATGGAACGCTAACAAAGTGGGCTGAACAGGGTGTTATGCTATTAAATACGGTGCTTACGGTTCGAGCAGGACAAGCGAACTCCCATAAAGAACAAGGATGGGAGCAATTTACCGATGCTGTTATCGATCTATTAGCTGCAAGGGAAGAACCACTAATTTTTGTATTGTGGGGTAAACCAGCGCAACGCAAAAAGCAATTAATCCGAAAATATAAAACACCTCATGTCATACTGGAAGCGCCACACCCAAGTCCCTTAAGTGCTTATCGAGGATTCTTTGGCAGTAAACCTTATTCAAAGATTAATCAACAATTAGTGGAGTGGGGCAAGCAGCCGATTGATTGGTGTTTAGAATAGATTGGCACAAATCGTTTGCTTTATACGCTTTAGCAATCATGTTACATTTAATATAGAAGAAAGTGAGGGACATTGATGAAGGTGAATTGTTTTAAGTGTCAATTTTTTAAAGTAACCTGGGACCCTCAAAACCCACGAGCATGTGCAGCTTATGGCTTTAAAACAAAGCAAATACCATCCGTTGTTGTGAAGCAATCCTCGGGTGTGGATTGTTTAAAATTCGTACCAAAAGTAGAAAGTGGGAGAATGTAATGATTTCTTATCAAGCCGTTATACAGCAACTTGAAAAACAATTATCTAACGCAAAAAATGCGGGGAATGATCAGCAAATTCGTGAGACGCTTACAGCCATTCGAGCATTATGTGATGTGGTTTTAGATTCTTCAAGTGATGCACCATCAATCACTCCTCATAAGCATGTACCGCAAATGCTTGTGTCAGAGTCAAAACCATCCACTTTATATACAGCAAAGATTGAAGAAGATGGGGCAAATGGAGATTCCATTTTTGATTTTTAATCCATTTTAAAGGTAGGGTAATGAAAATGAAAAGATTTATCGTGACTGGTGCTCTTCATGGCCTATTAGCAGTAGCATTGGGTGCATTTGGTGCACATGCTTTAAAGGAAATTTTAGATGAATACAGTCGAGGTATTTGGGAAACGGCTGTTCAATATCAAATGTTCCACGCTACAGGATTACTATTCATTGGTCTGTTAATGAGCTCTAAACTATTAGGTGAAGTGAAACAATTAAATCTAGCAGGTATTTTCTTTAACCTTGGTATTGTTTTCTTTTCTGGGAGCTTATATGTTCTTGCAATAAGTGGTATTAAAGTATTAGGGGCTATTACACCAATTGGTGGCGTACTATTTTTAGCTGGATGGCTACTTATTATTTTAACTGCTCTCAAGCATGCTCGTTAATTTTAAGTTGACTCTCTTACATTATTTGTAGGAGGGTTTTTCTTTGTTATCAGTCATCTTTCAAAGATAGGGATTTAAATCCCTATCCATTTTGTAAGAATTTATAGTACACTACTAATATTACTTGCAATATTTCGAAAATACCAAAAGTGAGGTTACATAGTATGGAAAAACTATTTACATTACTGGATGCTAACTATAATGAGATGGTAGGGATTCGTCGCTATTTACATGAATACCCTGAATTATCCTTTGAAGAAGTCGAAACGCCATCCTATATAGCTACTTTTCATAGAGAATTGGGGCATGTGGTTCGAGAAGGAGTGGGAGGACGTGGCGTCGTAGCGATACTACGTGGCGGTAAGCCGGGCAAAACGGTGGCATTACGAGCTGACTTTGATGCATTAGCGATACAAGAAGAAAATGATGTACCTTACAAATCTAAAATAGCTGGAAAAATGCATGCATGTGGACATGATGGACATACAGCTACATTGCTTGGGCTAGCTAAGGCATTGAATGCAATGAGGGACCAAATTGAGGGCAATGTCGTATTCATTCATCAGCATGCAGAGGAAGTGGCGCCAGGTGGAGCTAAGCCGATGATTGAGGATGGTTGTTTAGAAGGTGTAGATATTATTTTTGGTACACATTTATGGGCACCTACACCATTAGGAGAAATATTAGTGAAAGATGGAGCCATCATGGCTGCCGCGGATAAAGTAGAAATAACGGTTCAAGGAAAGGGTGGTCATGGCGCAGAGCCTCATCATTCTATTGATGCTGTTACCCTAGCCTCTCAATTTGTCGTCAATGCTCAACAGCTTGTTTCAAGAAGGATTGACCCATTGAAATCAGCTGTTTTAACAATCGGTCATTTTGAGGCAATTAATCCGTTTAACGTTATAGCTGATCGGGTAGTTTTAGCGGGGACAATTCGTACATTTGAAGAAGAAGTACGCATACAAATGGAACAAGAGCTAGAAGCAATATTAAATGCGACTTGTCTGGCATTTGGGGCAAGTTACGAATATCGTTACACAAGGGGTTATCCACCTGTGTATAACCATCAGAGAGAAACTGAGTTTTTGGCACAATTGGCGCCGACTGTACCAGGGGTAGATCAAGTAATAACATGTCCGCCATTTATGATTGGGGAAGATTTTGCGTATTATTTAGAAAAAGTACCAGGCACATTTTTCTTCACAGGAGCTAAAAAGCCAGAATGGGAAACGGCCTATCCGCATCATCATGCACGCTTTGATTTTGATGAACGTGCCATGCTAATTGCAGCAAAAACCTTAGGTAAAGCAACCTTAACGTATTTAAAAGAAAATTGAACATAGAGAATGATAAAAATCCGCATACGCCCAACGACTTTTGGTCAGTGAGTGTATTGCGGATTTTTACTTAGAGATAGAATTATGGATTTTGATTAAAGTAAGCCATTTCCTCATCATACTCTGCAAAATCGAAATAAATCATAGGGAAAAGGAAACGATGATTAGACTTGAGTTCACGAATAATGACGTGATCTCGACCAGCTGCTTCTACCACACCACGAACAGTTTTTGTGTTTTTTCCCTGCTCTACTGCGTGCTCAAAAGAAAAATGGAAGGTAGCTGGTTTTCCACGGTTCAAACGTAAAATATTTTCTATATAGGACTCCTCACGGCCAGGTGGTCGTCCGCTCGGAAGTGTGACTGGAGGAGGAGTCATTTGTTGTTGCGTTGTTGGTGTCCAATAATAAGGCATCATCAATTATCAACCTACTTTCTTTTTAAATTTGAGGACAATCTTGTTCAGTTGGCGAGAAAAAACAATGGGATTTGAACCTGCCAGTATTCCATTGACCATACCATTGTGCAGGACAATCACCTGCTGGCATGAAAAACCACAAAGAGCGGGTAGCTGGATGAAATCTTTCACCCTGAATCACCCTTTTAGCTAACCGAATATCTTGATCACGTGCTCGTTGATAAAAATAACCCTTTTGTGTTGCCTCAAAGCCTCCCGGACGCTGATAAACCATTTGTTCAATCGTTCGAATATCACCAAAATCTAAACAATCACCTCTTACACGATTAACGCCAACATTCCCAACCATCAGCATGCCTAACTCTCCTTCGCCTTCTGCTTCGGCACGCATTAGTCTTGCGAGTAGGGCTGTCTGCGCATCATTCGTCTTAATAACAGCGATTTTCATACCTCCTCGCAGACAGTATATGCATGAAGGTATAGTAGTCATGTTCAATTTTGTTAAGAAAGACAATCACATATTAAAGTTACTATGCATATAGTAGTAATAACGACAAGTACGTAGAAAATACATCGAATCCTGCATGGCCCGATAGTTTTTATAGCAAAAAGGGTAAATAGAAAAAAATAGATTTAGGGGAACGTGAGATCAATGAATTGCATGTGTATCTAATACATGTGAGGTGATGGCTTATGGAAATTGGCGTTTGGTTTGGGATCTTATTAAGTGCAGTACTGGCTTTTCTATTAGGGGAGTTTTATGGACAGCCGCTCCATTGGTATCTCTTTATTGTCATTATAGTGATTGGTTTTTTTATTCAAACGGTTATCTTAATTTTAAAAGTAAAGAACGAGAGCTCTTAATGAAGGATGTAGAAGAAACGTGTTGGGGTTAAGAAAGTGTCATCGCTAAAAGATGGCACTTTTTTATATTGTGAGTCTAAATTTGCTAGTGTGGAAAGCAGAGCATCAGGAAAAATGCCTTTACCTTAATAGGCGATGAATACTTGTTTTAGCTGCTATTTCAATAAGACATAATTAATGTTGCCTAGTAAGTATATTAAAAATATAGCGTGACATACTAAAAATGACTTTATTTTTGCTTTTATGAAGGAGCGTTTCCATGCGTGTTTTTAGTATGTTTGTAGCGATTATCATCAGCGCTTTTCTGGCAGTTGGAATAGCAGAATATTATCATCAACCATATAATTGGTATTTAGTTTTTCTTATGATTCTAACCGGGATTTTTATCCATATTATAATTTTAATATTCGAATCCGAGAATGCAGAAGAAAACGAAATTTAAAAATGCGAGTCCATATTGACGGACTCGCATTTTTAATTAGATATTAAACAGTTAAGAATTTAACCAATTTATCTTGATCAAGAAGGTTTCCGACGAAAAATTCCCCGAATTCGCCATAGCGTGCTGACACTTCGTCAAAGCGCATTTCATATACTAATTTTTTGAATTGCAGTACGTCATCAGCAAATAAAGTTACGCCCCATTCGTGATCATCGAAGCCTACAGAGCCAGTGATAATTTGTTTTACTTTACCAGCATAGCCGCGACCAATCATTCCATGTGAACGCATTAATGATTTACGCTCGTCCATTGATAGCATGTACCAGTTGTCATTCCCTTGACGGCGTTTATCCATTGGATAGAAGCATACATATTTAGCACGTGGAAGTTCAGGATATAGACGTGCACGTACATGTGGATTTTGGTAAGGATCTTCATTTGACTCGCCAGCTAAATAGTTTGAAAGCTCTACAACAGATACATAAGAATATGTAGGAATTGTAAAATCTGCAATAGCTAATTTATTGAATTCTGCTTCAAGCTCTTGTAACTCATCCATTGTTTCACGCAATGTCATAATCATAAAGTCAGCTTTTTGACCAACGATTGCATAGAAAGCATGAGCACCTGTTTTAGCTACGTCTGCTTCGTTTAGTTTTTCTAAATAAGCAATAAATTCCTCTACTGCTGCTTGACGTTCCTCAGCAGAAACAAGCTTCCAAGATGCCCAATCAATTGAGCGGAAATCATGTAAAGCGTACCAACCATCTAACGTAATTGCTGCTTCATTCATTATTGAAAACACTCCTTTATAAGTGAATACCATTCAAAAATTAGTTTATCATAGTTTGCACAAAATCCCTAAGTTCATGATAGTAATTCACGAATTTGACACCATCTAAAGATAAGGTATTCTAAAGAGTAGAGATGTAATAAGAGGAGTACCAATATGAAACATATTTTACAACAGCCAATTTGGCGTTATTATGATCAATCCATTAGTGCGAAGCAAAGATCACCGCTTGAATCTTTTGCGACAGACGATACATTGTGCCAATTAGTTGGCCAATTGATGTCTCCGCCAACAATTCGTACATGGGTTCATGAGGCATCTGTTGTGCTAGGTATTCAAGACCATCGTTTACCTTATGTTCAGCAAGGTATGGAATTACTAGAATCTAGAGGCTATCATCCTATTGTTCGTAATTCTGGTGGACTAGCGGTTGTGCTAGATGAAGGGGTTCTTAATATATCCATTGTATTGTCTGAACAAAAAGAGTCGCTCAGTATAAATGATGGCTATGATGTGATGGTGGAACTTGTGAAGGGGTTGTTCCCAGAAATAGCTGAAAAAATTGAGGCTTATGAAATAGTGGGCTCTTATTGCCCAGGTTCTTATGATTTAAGTATTGATGGGAAAAAATTTGCTGGTATTTCACAAAGACGCCTGCGTCAAGGGGTGGCAGTGCAAATTTATTTATGTATTGAGGGGAGTGGCTCGCAACGCGCGGCACTTATCCGTGACTTTTATGAAGAAAGCTTGCAACAAGAGGAAACAAAATTCGCTTACCCTCAAATCGTGCCTGAAGTCATGGCTTCGCTAGCGGAGCTTGTAGACCCCAATTTAACGGTAGAAGCGGTCGTTATTCGTCTACAGCAACTACTTAATCAGTTGGCCGAGGAAGTACGTCCACAGTCCTTTTACGACGAAGAATTAACGTTGTATGGTTTTTATTTACAGCGTGTTTTTGAGCGCAACACCAAAATGCTTGAACGTAAGTAAGTTAGTTGATTATGTGAAACAGAAAAAGCGATGCGGCTAATTTAGCGCATCGCCATTTTCTGGTTGATAAATAGAACTGCTAGTTACAAGATTTCCGTTCTTCTCCATTTTAAAAACAGGTGCAATTCGCTCTTCCTCTTCATCAAGCGTAACAAGACGTCTAGCACGATTCATAATTTGAACAAATTGCTCGTAATCTTTGCGAATCGCTCGATTTTCCTCTTCTAGTTTTGTAATGGTTTTCTCTAGTTTTTTATTTTTCTCAGATGTTACATGTACAAGTTGTCGCCATTTTGAAGATTCATTTCCTACTTCACCAGAATGCTGTAAACGTAGTAAATAAGCTATGACAATATCAAGAGAAAGGGCAGATAGCGGAATTGATTTTCCTTCTGCAGCACTATTATTTACGGTAAACATACTAGAAGCACGGCGTCTTGCTGGCGCTCCCAACACTCGCATTCTCTCTTTTCTTTCCTTTTTAGCTTCTGCTAATTGTTCCTCGTATTCTTTACGAACAACGGCATTCCAACGAAAACCACAGGCTGCCGCAGTACGATTTAATGCATCACCCGCTTCTTCAAAGGCATTAAGCTGTGTGCTTCCTTCTGTTACATGACGGATTACAGCCTCTGCTAGTAATTCATCGTTTTCTTTTAACCAAGCATCTTGTCTTACTTTACTCATATTAAAATCCTCCCACCTTTATCTGGAACTTGTTATTTAAGACTAGCATGACCAATCTTTTAACCTTTTATTCATCTATGTAGAAGGAATTATGCTTGAATAGAAGGGGAAAAGTACGATACAATACCCGATGTAGGTTTGTGCACATGCTGCATACTTAAATATGTGAAGGTCATGTGTGCAATAGAGCGAAATTATGTTTGAAAAATACTATATAGAAAGGGTTGTTGACAAAATGGCAAACGAATTTAAAGTTTGCGATGAATGTCAGGCCGTTAACTTAAAGACGTTAATTCCAAAATTAAAGGAAATCGATCCTGATGCAACCATCGAAATTGGCTGTCATTCTTACTGTGGTCCAGGACGCAAAAAGACATTTACCTTTGTAAATAGCCGACCTGTTGCTGCATTAACAGAAGATGAACTAATGGAAAAGGTTTTAGCAAAATTAAAAAAGTAAAACTAAAAGCTATCTCTACTTGGGGGATAGTTTTTATTTTGCTTTTTTATATGTTGAGAAATTAGACCAATATAAATATAAAAATAATGTTAAAGGTAATTGAAATAGGTTGTTAATATCTATAGAAAAATGGCAATAAGTATGCTAGTCCTAGATTTATCGCATATAATAGAGCTATAACAAAATGGGGGTGCTATCCAAATGACATATGCAAACGCTAAATTAGAAGAAGAAAAGGTATTTAAAGATCCAGTACACCGTTATGTACATGTTCGAGATCAAGTGATATGGGATTTAGTGGGTACAAGGGAATTTCAGCGTTTACGTAGAATTCGTCAACTAGGTACCACATTTTTAGTATTTCATGGAGCAGAACATAGTCGCTTTAGTCATTCTCTGGGGGTTTACGAAATTGTACGCCGCATAGTAGATGATATCTTTGTAGGGCGTCCAGATTGGGATGAAAGTGAAAGATTATTAGTGTTATGTGCAGCCCTTTTACATGATTTAGGTCATGGCCCATTTTCCCATGCCTTTGAAAATGTATTTGAGCTTGATCATGAATATTTTACAAGGCAAATTTTGTTGGAAGATACGGAAGTAAATGCGATCTTAAAAAAAGTGGCAGCTGATTTTCCTGAAAAGGTATCCCAAGTAATTGAAAAGACATATCCAAATAAGCAAGTAATTAGTTTAATTTCGAGCCAAATTGATGCAGATCGTATGGATTACTTACAACGTGATGCTTATTTTACAGGTGTAAGCTACGGTCATTTTGATATGGAGCGGATTTTAAGAGTAATGCGTCCAAGAAAAAACCAAGTAGTAATTAAAGCAACAGGCATGCATGCGGTGGAAGACTATATAATGAGTCGCTATCAAATGTACTTACAAATTTATTTCCATCCTGTTTCACGAAGTGCAGAGGTAATTTTAAATAATATATTAAAAAGAGTAAAACAATTAAGCTTAGAGGGCTATACATTTAAGCATGAGCCTACTCATTTCCTAGCATTTTTCCGAAATGTTATTACATTAGAGGATTATCTTGCGTTAGACGAGAGTATACTTTTTACATATTTTCAGTTATGGATGCAAGAGGAGGATGCAATTCTAAGTGATTTAAGCCGCCGCTTTGTGAATCGTAAGCTATTTCAATACATTGATTTAGACCCTGGAGTAGAGCTCAATAAATATCAAAAACTTCAAGAGCTTTTCAAAAAGGCTGGATTAGACCCCGAATATTATCTTGTACATGATACAACGGCAGATCTACCATATGATTTTTACAGACCAGGAGAGGAAGAAGTGCGTGTCCCAATTTTTTTAGAAATGAAAAATGGTGAGCTACGGGAGCTTTCACGTGAGTCCATTATTGTGGATGCCATCTCAGGGCGTATGAAACGAGATCATAAAATCTATTTCCCATTAGATTTCTTAGAGGACGATTCAACAAACTCAACTGTAAAAAAACAAATATTAATGCTATTAAGGAAAGACAATAAATAAAATATAAATTTTAAAAATAATAAAGCAGTAAACACATTCCAGTAGGATGTTGTTTACTGCTTTATTATTTTTAGATAATTGTTTAGAAACTGTTAAGTTGAATTAGATATAATTAATCAATAATTTTGAAATGGAGGTGGTGCACATTGATTGCTTTCATACAAAAGTACCTTGTAGATGTGTTGGGAAATTCGTGAATAATTCTAATGACCTATATTAAGATAATGGTTGAATTTTATTTGCGATGTTTCCATAAAAATTAAAGGAAAGAGAGAGTGACCTATTGTTTGTTCATTCCTTTCCTAAACACGAAAGGATCAATCTTTGTAGCAAACAGTATCAGTTAGCTCTCTAACTAAAAAAGGAGAGAAACATGAAAAAATTAAACATAGCGATTATTATCTTGCTACTTGTATTTCAAACAGTACTTTCACCAATTTCAGTGTTTGCCGACGAGAGTCAACCTCCTGTGACTCCTCAAAATGAATCTAGCGAAAATACTGTGATTGATTCTGATGGAGAAGAAGGAAACCCAAACATTCCAAGTGAATTACCAAGTGAAGATACTGCTGAAGTGACAACTCCTGAAGATGAAACAAAATCAGAAGAACAACCAGAAGGACAACCAGAAGGACAGCCAGAAGAACAGCCGGAAGAAGAGCAATTAGAAAACCAGCCACAGCTAATAATGCCTTTAGGTGCGCCAGTCGGTTACCCTATTGAAAATATGCAAGCAGATGTGACAATGTCATTTAGTGGCTTAAAGCTCTTTTCACAAGGTGGAACATTAATTACAAATGCTACAGATTTAGCAAATTATTCAGGGCCAAAACCCAAAAAGGGTGATGAAGTATATTTAAACTACACATTCTCTTTGGATCCAACAATTGATTATGGAATAGGTTCTACATTCACATTCCAATTACCTGCCAATATGATTGAAGAATACACAGCAGGTTCTTTTAATCAATCAAGAACATTAACGGAGACTGGTGATTGGTTAGCCTATTCGGCAAGCTATAACAGTGCTACAAAAACAGTAACAGTCACAATAGATAGTGAATTAGAACAAGGGCAATCAGGTAGTATGAACTTTGAGTTTATGGCTAAATTTGGTAATTTTGCTGATGAAAGTGAACTTGAACAATCATTAATAATCCCTGTGCTTGGAGGAGCGGATGTTCAACTAGACTTTGAATTTGCACCTACAGGTAATGGGCAATTACTAACTAAAAATGCTGGTTCTATTACACGTGACGCAAGTGGTGAAGTAACGATTCCATGGACAGTTTGGGTGAATACTGGTGGGCAAAAACTTGAAAGTGCAAGTTTGAATGATGTACCAGATATAAAGCATGAGCTGGCAGGAAATATTACAGTTGAGCGATATAAAATAGGTTTGAGTGGATTTAATCCAAACAGCCCAGGTGCTGTAGACGATACAAGCAATGAAACCTCATTCCCTATCTCATTGACAGATGGATACTATGCATACAAAGTAACATATAACACTGTTGTAACAGCAGATCCAACTGCATCAAGTATGCCATATACAAACGTAGCTACTTTGACAGGGACAAATATCCCTGCTAACACAACAGCCAATGGAACACAAACTGTACAGTATGGACCAAGCTTAGATAAAACAAGAAGTGGCGATAAATATAATTCGACATGGACAATCAAGTATAACTGGCTAGGTCAAAAAATACCTGCTGATAAAGCGAAACTAACAGATACACTAACAGGCTCGTCGCCAACAACTGGTAAGCATAAAATTGATTACAGTAGTTTTAAAGTATATCGTGTAATATTATCAAGTGATGGTCAAAGTGAACAATCTTCAACTCTTTTAACTAAAGACACAGACTATGCTTTAACTGAACATGACTATGATTTTGAGATTGACTTTGATAAATCAACTAACACCTCAGGTCCAAATGGTGAAGTAACATCTGCCTTTAAAATCGTTTATGATACAGAGTTGGAAGATGAATTTGTTACAGATGCAAATACGGGCACGATTACAAATACTGTAACAAGAGGAGATAGTGGTTCAGACACAGCAACTCTAGACCTGGCTTCAAACATCTTTAATAAAGCACGCGGGGCAATTGACTATGTAAACAAAACAATTACATGGACTTTAACCATTAATGCTGAGAAAGATTTGAAAAACTTTGTAATAGAAGATGACTTTACAACCACAAATAAAGCTGGAGAAACGTTAAAACACACTTTAACACCATGGAACGGTACTGACTTCTATGAGGTTACTGGTGCAAATGGTTTAACGTACACGATTACAGATAAGGGGGGGAGTGCCCCAACTATAGGCAACGAAGGTTTTAAAATGGAATTTTCAAGTGACATTCCAAAAGACCGCACAGTTACTATTCGATACAAAACAAAGTACGATATTAAGCCAAACGGAGGTGTAGCAACAGCGTATATTAATACGGCTGATGCAACATGGGATGGCGCAATAGATTCTCATAACCAAGCATTAGATAGAACTGCTAATTATACGCCAGATTCTACTTCTCCAACAAACAATAATGGTTACAAAAAAGTTGTCGTAGATAACCAGACACAAGAGTTTTCTTGGCGTATTGGGGTTAATATCAATAAACAAGATATAAACAGTGCTACCTTAACAGATACATTAGGTGCGGGTCATTATATTCCTGTTCCAGATGGTCAAACATTAAAAGATCAAATTACCATTTCTAAGCTAAACTTAACAACAGAAGAGGGAACAAAAAATGGTACATTAGATCCTGCTAAATGGACTGTTACAGAAACACTAACAGATAACAAGGTTACAGGTTTTGAAATTACGTTTATTAACCTAGATCCAATTACTGATAACAACGAAGCGTATTTAATTGAATACAAAACAAAAGATGCTGACGATATTTATGGTCAAAACTCAACTACTGCTTCAAGAGATTACACAAATACAGCGACTTTAGATACACCACACAATGGAAGCTATAATTATAATGCAACAGCAAAAATTAGTAATCTTGCAAATGAGTTAATTAAAAAATCAGCGACACCTGTTCCAGCCAGCGATATTATTAATTGGACAGTTACAGTGAATGCTTCTAATTCAAAATTAGGAAATATTACATTAACAGACAAACCATCAAGTAACCAAAAAATATTAACAAACACGTTCAAGAAACAAGAGATTAAACTAAATACAAATGGGACTTCTCAAAATATAGGATCCCCTATTACTGTGGATGCTAGCGAAATCGTCTTCAATCAAGATGGTAGTTTTAGTCTTAATTTGGGAGAATTAAATGGCAAAGGTTATGTTGTTACGTATTCCACATTCTTTATGGGGGATGGTAACGCGGGTGAAACAATTTCTAATAGTGCCTCTATTGGTTACGCTGGAGCAACAGCTGCAGGTACAAGTGACCACGGGGGCGATAGCAAAACATTTAAGTATAGCTCATCTGATACAAGTGCATCAGGTGTTAAGGGTACATTGCAATTAAAAAAATATAAAGTAAATCCTTTAACAGGTAAACGTGAAGAGTTTGCTGGTGTTAAGTTTGAATTATGGAATAAAAATAACACAATCAAACTTGATGAAGGAACAACAGATGCAGATGGTACATTGACATTTGAACAAGTGCGTTACGGAAAGTATACGTTAAGAGAGGAATCACAAGCGGGCTATATTGCGATTGCACCAATCACGATTACAATGGGAGCAAATATAGATATTACTTCAGGTGTGGATGGTAAAGCCTATGTTATTGATAACATTGAGGATGTTAATTTAACAAATGCCTGTCCAGCATTCACATTAACTGTGAAAGATATTGATGGTAAAGCTATTGCTAATAAAAATATTAAATTAATTGATAGCAACGGCAATGCAAAATACACGGGTACAACAAATGCTGCGGGGCAAGTATCAGATATTAAGCGACCTGGTACAGGTGGTAAAGAAGTCCAAGCAGGCGTGTATACAGTAGTGGATGAAAATGATATCCCATTAGGTACTGTTACCATGAAGTATGGTACGGGAGAATGTCAAGATACTATCCAACCTACAAATTCTTGTCCTAACTTTACAATTACTGTTAAAAATGAGAATGGAAATCCACGTCCAAATGTAACAGTTACACTTAAAGATCTAAGTAATACTGTTATAGCTACTGGCACAACAAATAGTGATGGTCAATTCATCATTGATCAAACAACTCCAGCAGGAAAATATAAGCTATATGAGGGTATCCAATATTTAGGGGAAGTAAATGTTACGTATCACAATGATAATTGTCAGAGTGAAGTACAGTTAGCACCAAAATGTGAAACGTTTGAATTAACTGTCTATGATGTTGATGGTAATTTAGTTGCTGATGGTACTTCAGTAACGGTTAAAAATAAAGATACAGGTAACATTATAGCTACAAAAACTACAAAAGACGGTGTAATTGAATTAAATGATTTAGAGCCAGGGGTTTACACAGTTGTAGTTGATGGAGAAGAAATTGATGAGTTTGAAAGCAATATCGATTGTAAAGAGAGCGTTCAACCAACCCCAAAATGTGAAAACTTCACAGTAATGATCAAAGATAATAATGGTATCATAAAGCCAAGTAACGATGTCATTATTAAAGATAAATCTGGAAAAGTAATCACAACGAATAAAGATAAAGATGGAAATTTAACATTTGTATCTAAAACAACACCTGCGGGTAAATATGAAGTATATGATAAAAATCTTTACTTAGGTGAGATTGAAGTTTCTTATGCGAGTGTTCCTTGTGAAATTACATTATCAATTGCACCAGTTTGTCCAGCCTTTACATTGACAATTAACAATATGTTTGGTCAACCACGTGTAGGCGTAAAAGTAACAATTACAGGTGAAGATGGTATAGAGGTTGAAGATAATGGTTCAACAGAGTTTATAACAGATAGTAAGGGTCAAATTACAATCAGTAATTCAATTATCAAACCAGGTAAGTATATTGTAAGAGAGAATGGTAAGACAATTATTGGTACAGTTATCGTGGGTAATACATGCGAGGCTAAAATTCAGCCAAATCTACCAGTAACACCTCCTACACCTAATCCTGGAAATCCAGATCCAGACCCAGAAAAACCAGTGGATCCGAACAAACCAAATCCAGATCCAGAGAAACCGGTAGATCCGAACAAACCAAATCCAGATCCAGAGAAACCGGTGGATCCGAACAAACCAAATCCAGATCCAGAGAAACCGGTGGATCCGAACAAACCAAATCCAGATCCAGAGAAACCAGTGGATCCGAATAAACCAAATCCAGATCCAGAGAAACCGGTGGATCCGAACAACCCAGATCCTGAGAATCCAGTAGAACCAAACAAACCAAATCCAGATTCAAACAATTCGGCCAATCCTGGAAAAACTGAGGGATCTAAACCTTCTGTTCAAGGTGTCATTGATCAAGGGAAAAACTTACCGCCTTATAATCCAACTAAAGCTACAAAAGATACACTAGATGCTTATAAGGATTTCTTGAATAAGTATAGTCAATTAACTAAAGAGGAACAGGAAGCTGTTGCAGAATCACTTGATATTAACAAAATTAAATCGGATGCAAAACGATTAGAAGCTCAATTAAAAGCACAAGGTAAATTACCTCAGACAGATGGTGCCGATCAAACAGCACTAACTCTGATTGGAGTAGCACTTATTCTTGGTGCATTATTCTTCTTACGTCGCCGCAACGCTGAAGTTAAATAATTATTTAAAAGAAGCCCCTAAGACTCTTAAATCTTAGGGGCTGCACCTATTTTTAAAATGCTTCTGATAGCTCTTCAGGTGCTTCATCAAATGGATATTGTTGAACAAAATCAGCTTGTATGGCAAGACGCTTTGATCCATTATCAGCACAAGTAATGAGTGTTAAAACAGTTTTATTTGGAATATCATCGATTACATAAATATCTGTTGCAGCAATGACTTTCTTAGAAGCTAATTGATATTCATAAATATTCGTTAAATCCGTTATATAGACTGTATCTCCTATACTTGCTTTATATAGAGGACTAAATAAGATATCCTTTTCTTCAAAATAATGTCCTGCTAAGGCATAGTTTCCCTGCCCGAGGCTTTGATTTGGCTTCATGGTACCTGCCCCTACGGCCAGTGCAGCATTTTCAACACCTTTGACAATTGGAAGTTGCATGTCAACACTTGGTATGGCGATACTACCAATTATGGGCATTTTATTCGCCTTTGTTTGAGCCTTTAAGACCTCCGCTATGGACAGCGATTGTACATCCTCAAATACATAATCTGCATTAACCTGATTATTCTTTTCAATCTCTTCTACACTGATTTCAGTAGTATTTAATTGATGGCTTAAATGGGCAATGATTGCATTTTGAATGGGGCTGATAAATACAAGTATTAGGCCAAGGACGAGCATAGTGATGAGCAGTATTATCTTCAGTTTATTCATTACGTAGATCACATCCTTGTTTTTGAAATAGAAGGTTTTATTCCAGCAAAAGATGGTTAACTTATGCTCATTTAAAAAAATGGATAGAGCGTTAAGATGCTTGCTCCATCCATCTTACTATTATTTGTCACTAAAACGAACGCCTGCAACGCCGTAATGGTTTTTAGACATTTCTTCAATAAAAACTGTTACATTTTCTGCAGGTGCATTAACTGTGCGAGATACTGCTTCTGTTACTTCTTTTACAAGAGCGCGTTTTTGTTCCTCTGTACGACCTTCAAGCATTTTCACTGTTACATATGGCATAATATTGCCTCCTTTATAGAATAATGTTGTATAGTTAGTTTATAAGAAAGTATAAACTTCTTACTTGCGTTGAGGCATATACGCAATGGCGAAAATAGTGATTGTTTCGATAAAATATGCGTTGATATGCTTTCCTTTATAATAGCAGAATGGAGGATATTTAAGTATGACAAATGAAGAAAAACCAAAACAAAAAATGGGTTTTACCATTATAAAAAACGATCCAACAGATGGACATAAAGGGTTTGGTATCGGTTCGCTTTCATTAGAGAATGTATCGCCCGTAATAGTTGATGTAGAAGAGGGGACGGCTTCGGTTGAAATTGGTGCCATGCATGCAAGAAGTGACGTAGAGCGTGGAATTAAATTTACAATGGACCGTGCTGATTCAGAGGGCGGGAAACCGTATTGGCTCGTGTGGGTGACGATAGACCATAAAGAAAATGGGCCATATTATGCAGGGGTTACAGCCTGTGAGATGGTTGTAAATCGTGAAAAACGACGTGGCTATAAAATTCTAGCTGATCATGTAAATAAAATGGATAAGTCCATGAAACGTCATATTATTGTAGAGCATATGGATGCACCGTCTAAAAAAGTGTTAGCTTCTTTCCTTAAGCAACTTAATCCAGAATTGTGGGAACGTAGTGAGGAGCAATTACGTCAAGACTTATTTGTCGAATAGACTCGTAATGATTGAACAATCTGTGACATTTTGCAATCGCTTTCGATATTAGGTTGAAAGTGTGTTTGAAACAAAGTACACTTGAGGCAGAGCTTACATTTTAGTAAGCTAGGACACTTGGTATCGCGAATGTGATGAGCGCTATGCGGCATTTGAACAACCCAAACCCAAGCCAAATGCCCCATGATGCTCATACTTCGCGGACCATAAAAAAGAAAAGCTTTCTGTTCCCACGGACACGTCTCCGGGGAAGAGAAAGCTTTTCTTATTTTTCGTATATCAGTTACTTTGTCGAGAGCCTTCGTAGCTTAAAACGTATTAGGATTAAAAAGGTTTCCGAAATTACCTCGTTTTAGTCCTTAAATATAGAGAATGGTAGCATATTCCAAAATTCTCCCCATGTATTACTGTCGAGAATATCGAAGTTTGTACATTTTTCAGTTGGTACATCCTTCGACTCTACATAGACTAGACGTTGTTTAGGACAAGCGTCAGTCGCTAATTTACCTGTTTCAATATCAATGACAACGCCCTCTACACCTTTAGGTTTTTTGAAATCCTCATTTTTTGTACCTTTGTTGACCGTTTCCATAAAGTCAATCCAGATTTGCTTTGTTGCAGCAGTATCTTCCTTCGTGGTAAGGTTTTTACCCTGATCATAGCCATTCCATACACCAGCAGTTAGTTTTGGAGTAAAACCAATTAACCATTGATCACTATTCGTAGAACCTGATTTAGCAGCATATGTGTGTGTCATACGTGAACGAATACTGATTCCTGTAGCGGGTGAATAGTCACTGAAAACAGGATCAAAAATACCTGTCATCATTTCTGTTAAGATGTATGCATTTTCTTTAGAAATGGCTGTTTCAGCTTTGCTTGCTACATCTTTGTTTTCATAAATAACATCTCCATGTGCATTTTTAATGGATACAATGGTTGTTGGTGTTGTTTGCTGTCCTTGCGACGCCAAAATATTATATGCATTTGTCATTTCGTATAATGTCGTTTCAATCGTTCCTAGTGCAATGGATAAATTATCCTTCGCACCAATTCCTACATTAAAACGGTTTGCCATATCATGAAACTCTTTGAAGCCAATGTCCTCTAAGGTTTTTACTGCGTAAATATTATCTGAGATAGCAATAGCTTGTGCCATCGTCATATCATGATCTGCAAATTGACCGTTGACGTTTTTAGGTGCATAAGTGCCACGCCCATTATCATACGTAAAAGTTGTTTCACCAACATCTAAAAAAGTTAGTGGCGTGTAACCATTTTCTAGCGCCGCTGCATATAAGATCGGCTTAATAGTAGAGCCTGGTTGACGTTTGGCTTGTGTAACTCGGTTAAATGAGCTTACTGAATAATCACGACCACCAACTAGTGCAGTGACAGCTCCTGTTTTAGATTCCATACTTACAAACGCAGATTGCAGATCATTGGCAGGCATATTTTTGGCTACTGCTTCTTCAGCTGCTTTTTGATGCTCCAGATTAAGCGTTGTTTGAATTGTCCAGCCACCTTCACTAATATCAAGATTTTTTGATTTTAAGATTTCACTGGCTTCTTGCCAAGCCACATCCAGGAAATATGGAGCAACAGATTTGGTTGCAACCCAGCTATCATTTTTTAAGACGAGCTGTTCATTTTCAGCACGCGTTTTTTCGTCTTGTGTAATGGCACCTTGGTCTGCCATAAGTTTTAAAATAACGTGTTGACGATTGGTAGCCTTATCTAAATTGGCAATTGGTGAGTAGATACTAGGTCCTTTTGGTACGCCTGTTAGCATTGCTGCTTCAGCAAGTGTTAAATCACTGGCAGATTTTCCGAAATAAAAACGACTGGCAGCTTCTACTCCATACATGCCATGACCGTAATATACCGTATTCAAATAGCCCTCTAGTATTTTGTCCTTGTCATAAAAAACTTCTAATCTATAAGCATACAGGGCTTCGTTTAATTTACGTGTCCAAGACTTTTCGTGGGAAAGATAAAGATTACGAGCATATTGTTGCGTAATAGTACTAGCTCCTTGAACCTTACCGCCAGCTTTAATGTCCACTAAAATGGCACCAGCAATACGTGAATAGTCGAAACCTCCATGTTGATAAAAATCTTTATCTTCAACAGCAACAACTGCTTCCTTTAAATAAGGTGACATCTCATCGAGGCCGACCCAATATCGTCGTTGATTTGTAAAGTGATCCCCAATTTGGTTCTCATTTTCATCTAAGAAAATAGAAGCCTTTGGTACGGTTAAAGGCGGTGCACCAGCCACTTGAACATAGATGCGGAGTGCGACAAACGCTACGACAATTGCAGATGTAAAGGCCACAAATAACGTAAGGCTTTTGCGTGTGCGCTTTACACGTTGCTGCTTTCGATGATAGCTTTTTCGTTTCATCCGACTTCACCTCGTTTTCTCACAACTTCGAACTTAGCTTTAGTATGTGTTCGAACATTCATCTTTAATCTAAATTCTAACTAAAAACTATTGCACTTTATTCAAAAACATCTATACTTTTTTTGTACTACTTGAAATGCTGGCATTCGACAAAAAAATCGCACCTTGTAGATTTTAATCGAAATTTGCTAGACGTTCCAATAATGTATACGAGGATAAAAGGATACAGGTTTCATTACAATCCTGTAAGCCATAATAGAAGAAGACGAAAAATGATGATTAATTATATGGAGGGCTAGCAATGAGATTTGATGAAGCTTATTCAGGAAATGTTTTTATAAAAAGTCATCCTACATATGACGATGCACAGGCAGTAATTTATGGCATGCCAATGGATTGGACAGTGAGTTATCGTCCAGGATCACGTTTCGGTCCACAGCGTATCCGCGAGGTATCCATTGGTCTTGAAGAGTACAGTCCATATCTAGATCGTGAGCTTGAGGAAGTAAAGTACTTTGATGCAGGGGATATTCCACTACCATTTGGGAATGCACAGCGTTCATTAGATGAAATTGAAAAATTTATTGAAAAAATATTAGCGGATGGCAAGATTCCTGTCGGCATGGGTGGGGAGCATCTAGTGTCTTGGCCAGTAATGAAGGCTGTATCAGCTAAATATGATAATCTTGCTATTATTCACTTTGATGCACATACGGATTTACGTGTGGAATATGAGGGAGAGCCACTTTCGCACTCTACACCAATTCGTAAAATTGCGGAACATATAGGACCAAAAAATGTCTATTCATTTGGTATACGTTCAGGTATGAAAGAGGAATTTGAATGGGCAAAGGAGAACGGCATGCACATATCAAAATTTGAAGTGCTTGAACCGTTAAAAGAGGTCCTACCAACACTAGCTGGACGCAATGTGTATGTAACAATTGATATTGATGTTTTAGATCCAGCACACGCACCAGGAACTGGTACAGTAGACTGTGGTGGTATTACTTCGAAAGAATTACTCGCTTCCATCCATGCTATTGCAGCAAGTGGTGTAAATGTAGTAGGTTTCGACCTAGTTGAAGTAGCACCGATCTACGATTCTTCAGAGATGACAGCAAACACAGCCTCAAAATTATTACGAGAAATGATCTTAGGCTGGGTAAAATAAATAAGATTGGTTAAATGGGGTGAGCTATGAGCAAGCCCCTTTTTATATTTTTGAAATGAAGAATGAGCCTTAGCATAAAATTGAAACTTATTTTACTTTATAGCGTAGATAAGTAAGGTAATAGTTTATATAACAAAGAGAGAAAGATTGATGAAAACAATGTCATCTTTTAGTTAGTAAAATGTATGTTTCTTCAATTTTAATAGAGGAAGGAGGAGTATTATGATTTGGTCACTTCTCATTAATGATTTATTCATTTTTGTCAGTACAATGGAATACTTTTGGTTATTAGCATCTTTGGTTTTAACTGTATTAAGTGTTCATTTGCATCTGTATCTCGTCAATAAAATAACCGTTCAAGATGTGAAGGACGAGGAGTTTGAAGTTGACTATACTATCACGAATACTTGGACTCCACCTATGCTAACATGGTTTGTTCTGTGTATTAGAATGTCCGAAGACAATGAGGAAGAAAGTGTATCTCCTAGTTTGATTTAAACTTTAAAACTAGGAGGAAAACCATTGTTAACATTTTTAGCACAACCTATTATTAACCTCATTCATTTCATCCATTCTTTTACAGGTAGCTACGCACTTAGTGTCATTGCTATTACGATTGCAGTCAGATTAATTCTTATGCCATTATTTATTCGATCGGCAAAACACCAAAAACACTCAAAAGAATTAATGACTACCATTAAGCCTGAGTTAGATGCGCTTACAGACAAATATAAGAATAGTCAAAGCGAATCTGAAAAAAGAATGGTACAGCAACAAATCCAAGAACTAACTTCAGCTTCATTGAAAAGCTCTTTACTAGGTTGTTTACCAATCCTTATTCAACTACCGATATTATTTTCACTGTACTACGCTATTAAACTAGATTTAGTGATTGCCAGTGAAAATTTCCTTTGGATGAATTTAGGAACGATTGATATTGGGGTTTCGATGATTGCTTGTTTGATTTATTTCATTCAAAGTTGTATAGCCCTAGAGAAAAGTCAACCATTAAATATGAAGATAATGGTATTTATTAATCCAATCATGATCCTCATTTTTAGTCTGTTCAATCCAGCGATTATCCCGATCTATTGGGCTGTTAGTGCTTTATTGTTAATAGTTCAACAGTTGATTATAAAAAAATGGTATAGATAAAATGAAACCCTCTCTTTCCGTTAATGGAAGGAGAGGGTTTATATTTTCTCGAATAAACTTGTTGAGGAGCTTTACTTCACTTCTATCTTGAAAAACCATAAGTATTCATCCTATAATAAAAAGGTTATAGTAAAAGACTAAAAAGGGGCATCCGTTATGGCGAACGATGTAAGATCGCAAGTGAACATAAAGCTCATTTCTACCATTCGTCCAAGTGATGGGGAGTCCGAAAGTTATGAAATGTGGCTCAAAGGGCAGCTACTTGAAAAAGCAGGAAGCTTGTATTTGAAATATGATGAGGTGCAGGAGGATAAAACCATCCGCACAACGATGAAGTTAGGTCATGAGAAGGCACTAATTATGCGTGCTGGAGCGGTTAATATGCGATTACCGCTGAACATAATTGAACAACAAAAAGGGCATTATGAAAGTGAGTGCGGTGCTATGCCACTCGTGATTGATACGAAAAATATGACGTTTACAAAACTGGCAACAAGCGGAGATTTCCATGTACAGTACGATTTACTAATGGGTGGGCAATCCGTTGGCAACTATACATTAGATATTACATTTACGGAGGTACAATGATGAACGCAGTAGAACAAGTACAACAGGCTATTAAAGCAGCGATCGTGCAGGCTGTTGAAAAAGCTGGTCTAGTTGAGGCTGGCACAGAATTATCGATTCACCTAGAAACACCAAAGGATAAAGCAAATGGTGACTATGCAACAAACATTGCGATGCAATTAACAAAGTTAGCTAAAAAGCCACCTCGTGCTATCGCCGAAGCTATTTTAGAAAATCTTGATACAACAGGCACAGATATTGAAAAGATCGATATTGCAGGCCCAGGCTTCATGAATATCACAGTGCGTAAAGATTTCCTAACAGAGGTAGTGACACAGGTGCTTGAGCAAGGTACGGACTATGGCCGCTCAAATGCTGGCGCTGGGGAAAAGGTTCAAGTGGAGTTCGTTTCAGCAAATCCTACGGGAGATCTTCACCTAGGACATGCTCGTGGCGCTTCTGTTGGTGATTCCTTATGTAATGTGTTGGATATGGCTGGTTACAGTGTTTCTCGTGAATATTATATTAATGATGCAGGTAATCAAATTAATAACTTAGCTTATTCATTAGAAGCGCGTTATAAACAAGCATTAGGAATGGAAGCTGAAATGCCAGAAGACGGCTATCATGGGCAAGATATTATTGATATTGCAGGTAAATTAGCAAAAGAGCATGGTGATGCAATTTTAGCAAAATCAGATGATGAGCGTTTTGCCTTCTTCCGTCAGCACGGTTTAGCTTTAGAATTAGATAAATTAAAAACAGACCTAGCAAACTTCCGTGTAAATTTTGATGTCTGGTATTCTGAAACGTCTCTATATGAAAACGGAAAAATCGAAGTAGCTTTAGATAAATTAAAAGCCAATGGACATGTGTTTGAAGAGGATGGTGCTACTTGGTTCCGCTCTACAACATTTGGTGATGATAAAGATCGTGTGCTAATTAAAAATGATGGGTCATTCACATATTTAACACCAGATATTGCTTACCACGAAGACAAAATTGTCCGTGGCTTCGATCAATTAATCAATATTTGGGGAGCTGATCATCACGGATATATTCCACGTATGAAAGCAGCGATTCAAGCGCTTGGTTATGATCGTGATACGTTAGAAGTGGAAGTTATTCAAATGGTTCAGCTTTATAAAAACGGTGAAAAATTCAAGATGTCTAAGCGTACAGGAAATGCAGTAACAATGCGTGAGCTTGTAGAAGAGGTTGGCCTTGACGCAGTTCGTTACTTCTTTGTAAAAACAGCTGGCGATTCTCATATGGACTTTGATCTTGATCTTGCAGTATCACAATCTAATGAAAACCCTGTGTACTATGCACAATATGCGCATGCACGTATTTCATCTATTTTACGTTCAGCAAATGAACAAGGCTTTGCTGCTACAACAGAACATCTCAATTTGTTAACAGCAGAAAAGGAAATCGATTTACTGAAAAAGATTGGTGATTTCCCGAAAGTGGTAGCGGAAGCAGCGAAACACCGCACACCGCACCGTATCGCAAACTATATTCAAGAAACAGCAGCTGCATTCCACAGCTTCTATAATGCAGAAAAAGTATTAGATGCTTCAAACAAAGAGTTAACAGAGGCTCGTTTAGCATTAATTACGGCTGTCCGCACAACAATTGCAAATGCACTACGCTTAATCGGCGTATCTGCACCTGAAAAAATGTAATTAAACTTTAAGCTCCTAACCTGAAAAGGGTTAGGGGCTTTTTTAATGGATAGAAGGCTGAATATGCGAGATAAAGTTCCAAATGTGACGGATAGAAAGACAAAAGACATGGATAAACCGTGGGAAATTAGCTGTTTCAAACTTTGTTTTTCTGTTAATTCCGAAAATTCTGTTGTAGTTTACGTTAACGTCAATGGTATACTGTTGCCAATTAGGAAAGGGGAGATGGTTTTGAAGACGATTCAGGAGGTAGCAAAGGAGTTTAATGTGTCTACGCGGACAATTCGTTATTATGAGGAACTTGGGCTTCTTTGCCCCCATCGTTCATCTACCAACCAACGAACCTTTTCAAAAAAAGAATTGGCGAAGCTCAAGCTTATTTTCAGAGGCAAGCGTTACGGTTTTTCGTTGGAGGAAATCAAAGAGATGGTTTTACTATTTGATTTTGATCGCTCAGGAATTCAGCAATTAGAGCGAACGGTTGAATACGGTGATCAAAAAATCCAAGAGATTGAGAGTAAAATAGCTGAGCTGACGCAGATGAAGCATGAGTTACAGCAAATGCATGGCATGTTTAGTGAAAAATTAGCGACTTTAAAGGGAGAGATGCAAGATGAATAGTTCCAATTTGTTAGCACGTAATGCCCGTAAGTATTCGAAAAATGAAGCCGTTATTTGTCATGGCAGAAGAGTAACCTACCAAGATTTAGATAAGCAGGTGACACGTTTTAGTCATGCTTTACTAGAGCAGGGAGTAAAGCAGAGGGATAAGGTTTTAATTTTTATGCCAAACGTTTTAGAGTTTGTAGTCAGTTACTTTGCTATTCAGCGTATCGGAGCGATCGTTGTGCCAGTCAATGCGAAATTTACATTGCAAGAAGTAGAGTACGTGGCGCAGCATGCCGAAGCGAAGGCAATTGTCGTACATGAGACTATTTTTGCAGCAGTTGAACAGCTAGCTGGAATTCCGTTAAAAATTAAAACAGGTCAAGAAAAAGTGGGATGGCATCAATATGAAATAATGCTTCAAAATGCTAGTACACAAACAATTGATTGTCAGTTACAAGAGGATGACCCTTCCACGATTTTATATACATCTGGTACGACAGGAAAACCAAAGGGTGTGTTATTTAGCTACCGTAATATTTTAACAGTGGCGCAAATGATAGCTGTTGAAATGGAGGTAAAGCCCGAGAGCCGTATTTTGCTCATGATGCCATTAACACACTCTGCACCATTACATTTATTTTTAATGGCGGGTGTATTGGTAGGCTCAACAAATGTATTAACACCAACTTTTACACCCGATTTATTCATTGATTCCATTGAAAAGGAGAAAACAACACATTTCTTTGGTGCACCTGTTGCTTATTTATTAACGGCACAGATGCCAAGGCTACATTCGGCAGATTTGTCTTCTATGAAATGGTGGGTCTATGGTGGGGCACCGTTATCTCAAAGTGAGGTTCGATTCATTCAGCAGGCATTCCGCACAAATAATTTAACTTGTGTATATGGATTAACAGAGGCAGGTCCAAGTGGTTCATTATTATTTGGCAAGGAGCATGAAGCAAAGGCAGGAAGTATTGGTCAGCGGGCGCCACTTGGTACAGAATTGCGTATTGTGAATAACAGTGGAGAAGATGTAAATGTAGGCGAAGTGGGGGAAATTGTCTTGTTGGGTGAGGGTAACATGCTTGGCTACTATAAGGATGAAGTAGCAACTAATGAAGCCTTTATTGACGGTTGGTTAAAAACAGGAGATCTAGCTCGTAAGGATGAAGATGGTTTTATTTGGATTGTAGATCGTAAAAAGGATGTCATTATTTCGGGTGGTGTCAACATTTATCCGAAAGAAATTGAAGATTGTTTATTGAGCTTTGAAGGAATATTCGAGGTTGCGGTAATTGGTGTGCCACATCCGCAATGGGGCGAAACGGTAAAGGCGGTGTATTCTGCTAAACAAGACATCGATGAGGAAGCTTTGAAAGCTTATTTAGAGGAACATCTTGCAAAATTTAAAATACCACGTATTTTTGAAAAAGTGGAAGCGCTACCACGCAATGCATCAGGCAAAATATTAAAACAAAATTTGAAGGGGCAAGAGGTGAGATAGCATGAAAGTATTACAAAAAGAAGCAATGCGTACTACGAACTTTTTTACGGAAGATGACACGCTTCAAAAAATAGTAGGAATGATGTTAGATAAAGAGTTTCTATCATATGCCCAACGAGAGTTAACAGATTTTGGTGAGCTATGTGCAGGTGATATTGATACGAGGGCAAAGCATACAGATCGACAGGGTGAACCTCGCCTTCAAAGATACGATGCCTATGGTGAAGAGATATCAGAGGTTTGGGTTAATGATGGCTATAAAAAAACGATTGAAGAGACATATAATACTGGGATTGTAGGTTATGTACACAAGCATATTCCGCAGCTAGGTCACAAGGGGAATTATGTTTATAGCTTTGCACAAGGTTATTTGCTATCACATGCAGAGCCAGGATTTTATTGTCCTGTAACATTGACGATGGCTACTGCCTATCTATTAGATCATTATGCAGATGAAGAGGTAAAGCAACGTTTTTTACCACATGTTTGTGCAACAGGTGACACAGATTTATATGAAGGTGCGACCTTTTTAACAGAACGTCAAGGAGGCTCTGACGTCGGTGCAAATGTGGTGGAGGCGAGAAAGGATGGCACTGCGTATCGTCTATATGGTGAAAAATACTTTGCATCCAATGCGGGCATGTGTGGTGTAGCGATGGTATTGGCACGAATAGAAGGGGCGCCAGCAGGTTCCAAAGGCTTAACGTTGTTTGCAGTTCCTTGGCGTAAAGAAGATGGTACAACAAATCATCTACGTATTCGTCGATTGAAAGATAAATTAGGCGTTCGGGCAGTTCCCTCTGGTGAGGTAGAATTTGATGGTGCACTTGCCTATGTTGTAGGGGAGCAAAATAAAGGGATTTATTATATGCTAGAAGCACTAAATCTCTCAAGAATTTGTAATGCAGTCGCTTCTATTGGTATTATGCGTCGTGGCTTCTTAGAGGCAAAACATTATGTAAGCAATCGACATGCATTTGGCAAGCCCTTAACACAATACCCTATGATTCAGGATACTTTAGGGAAATTTGCAGCTAAGTTGCACGTGGAAGTAGCGACAGTTTTTGATCTTATTCAATTATACGATAAAGTGACAAGTGGACAGGGAACACAGCAAGACCTTATTATGAATCGTTTATATATTGCCATTATGAAAAAGGAAACGGCAGAGCAAGCTGTTCACTATGCTAGTGAGGCAATTGAATTACACGGGGGTAATGGCTATATAGAAGACTTTGTAACGCCCCGCTTATTAAGAGACGCGCAAGTGTTGACGGTGTGGGAGGGGACGGCTAATATTTTGGCCTTAGAACTCATTCGTTTAGTGGATAAGTTTCATGCACATGAACTGTTTGTCTGTGAGATGGAGGAACGATTAGAGAAATTAGCTGACAGCTCACTAGTACAAATCGTTAAAGAACAATTGGCGAATATTTCTATAAAACTGCAAATTTTTAGCGCTTTAGACGAGGCAACGAAAACTTTTGAAGCAAAAGGTATGGCTGAAAAAATGGCTCACCTTTATGAAAGTGTCATTGCGGTTGAGTGGGCACATAAATTTGGTGGAAAATATGAAAAACTAGCGGACGTTTATTTAGAACAGACATGGTCATTAAGAGAAATGGGTGCTCAAATGAAAACAGTCCAATACTTTTCTGAAATTGTATAATGGCCGGGGAGTCGTCTTGAATGGAGGCGACTTCTTTCATTTTCATGTATAATGAAATCAACTGAATATTATAAAGGTTCTTTACTTAAGTAAAGTGAAAAGGGAAATCGGTGTAATTCCGATGCGGTCCCGCCACTGTAAGTGTGAGTTTTTTCAAATGATGCCACTGAAGATTTCGGGAAGGCTTGAAAAATCGCAAGTAGCACTAGCCAGGAGACCTGCCTTTATAACGACATGACAACCTACGAGGATAGGGTGGTGGATTTTGTATCAGTTTTTTGGTGCGATTTTGCCCCCTCATCGTTCAAAGATGAGGGGTTTTATTTTGATGCAAAATAAAGCGAAATGTCGCATGGACCAACGAAGGAGGATTCACATGAAGAAATTTTGGAAAATAGGATTATCAGCATTTTTAGCAGTAGGCTTGCTAGCTGCTTGTGGGCAGGAAGCAAAAGATAACAAGTCATCTAACGAGCAGCAAACACAGCAAGAAACAGCACAGGTGGATGAAGCAACATTCCCAATGACGATAACAGATGCCCTTGGTAAGGACATTACACTTGAAGCACCTCCTGAGAAAATTGTTTCACTTATTCCGAGTAATACTGAAATCCTTTTTGGACTAGGTTTAAATGATGAAATAGTTGGTGTTACTGACAACGACGATTATCCGCCAGAGGCAGCTGAGAAGGATAAGGTTGGCGGTATGGAGTACGATATTGAAAAAATTATTGCCTTAAAACCAGATATCGTTTTTTCACACGAATCTAGCATGTCTCTTTCAGAAGAGGCTATTGCACAGCTTGAATCAGCAGGTTTGAAAGTTTTTGTAGTAAGAAATGCACAAGACTTTAATGAAACATATACAACAATTGAGCAACTTGGACGTGCTACAGGGAAATTACCAGAGGCAGAAAAAATTGTTGCTAATATGAAGGCGAAAGTAGAAGAAGTTTTGTCTAAAGTCAAGGATGTTGAACCCAAAAAAGTGTTAGTTGAAGCATCAGATGAGCCAGATATTTATACATCTGGCAATGGTACGTTTATGAACGCGATGCTTGAAATGATCAATGCAGAGAATGTAGCTGTAGATGGCGATAATTGGTATAAAATTGATGCAGAACAAATTATCGCAAAAAATCCAGATGTCATCGTGGTGACATATCATTATGTACCAGATATTTTAACGAAAATACCAAAACGGGCGGGCTTTGATACGATTAATGCCGTAAAAAATAATGCGATTGTGCAGGTAGATGAAAGTACAACAAGTCGTCAAGGGCCACGTTTAGCAGAAGGTCTAGAAGAATTAGCAAAAGCAATCTATCCTGAGGTATTTAAGTGAAAAAAATAGCACTAGCCTATACACTAACATGTACGCTTCTTCTTATTAGCATCTGGTGTGGCGTAGCGATAGGCTCAGTTCATATTCCATTAGAAGTATTATGGAATAAGGCGGTTGATGAAACAGCCGCCAATATTTTTTGGAAAATTCGTTTGCCTCGCGTGTTATTAGCGGGACTAGTAGGCGCATCTCTAGCTATTGCTGGAGCAGCATTCCAAGGTTTATTAAAAAATCCATTAGCAGATCCATATACACTAGGGGTTTCATCAGGGGCATCTGTTGGTGCTGTTTTAACGATCTTTTTTAGTATTTCTATACCTGTTGTCGGTTTGTATGCGCTGCCAACCTTCAGTATGATTGGTGCTATCATCACGATGGTAGTTGTTATGAGCTTTGCTAGACTCGTAGACCGCTCATTGAAAATGGAAACGTTGATATTAACAGGTGTTATTTTTAGTTCATTTTTAGGTTCCCTTATTTCATTAATGATTGCCTTATCTGGTGAAGAATTACGTCAGGTAATAGGCTGGCTACTTGGTTCTGTTTCGATGCGTGGTTGGCCATATGTCCAAATGATCATTCCATTTGTGATTGTAGGTTCAATTATGCTATGGACACAAAGAAGAGAACTAAATGTTTTGTTGTATGGTGAAGAACGGGCAAAACATTTAGGTGTTAATGTGAAGCGCAGTAAATATTTGATATTAGCAGGTGGCTCCATGCTCACTGGAGCGGCTGTAGCGGTTTCTGGCACAATTGGCTTTGTAGGATTAGTGGTGCCGCATATGACAAGGATGATTTGGGGTTCTGATCATCGCCATTTATTACCATTATCTTTTTTCAATGGTGCAACATTACTCATTATTTGCGACCTAGTAGCACGAACAATCATTGTGCCAAGAGAGCTACCAATTGGTGTTATTACGGCATTTATTGGAGCTCCTGTTTTCTCCTATATTTTTTATAAGCAGCGAAGAAGTAAGGGGGTACGGGCATGATTATTGTTGAACAGCTATCAGGTGGCTATGAAGATGTACCAATCGTCAAGGACATTAGTTTTACTGTTGAAAAAGGAAAAATTCTTGGTATTCTAGGGCCGAATGGTAGCGGGAAATCTACATTATTAAAAGTAATGAGTGGTATTTTACCAGCTACTGCTGGAACCATTTCGATTGATGGACAAAATATTCTTTCTTATAATGCTCGTGCTTTGGCAAAAAAAATGGCTGTATTACCACAGCTTCATGCAAATGCTTTCTCAAACAGTGTGAGAGAGGCAGTTTCACTGGGGCGCTATCCGCATCAAACAGGCTTTTTCTCGAGTTGGTCTGAACAGGACGAACAGGCTGTACAACATGCTATGCTACAAACAGGTGTAAAGCGATATGAGCATACACCAATGGAATTTTTATCTGGTGGTGAACAACAAAGAGTATTTGTAGCACAAGCCTTAGCTCAAACTGCAGAAATACTATTACTGGATGAACCAACTAATCATTTAGATATTGCCCACCAACGTCAAATTTTAGATATGGTTCGGAAGGAAGCGATGGAGTGTGGTTTAACGGTTGTTATGGTACTACACGATATGAATTTAGCCTCTCTTTATTGTGATGAATTATTGCTGATGGAAAGCGGACGAATGAGAGCACTTGGTGCACCACATGAAGTATTAATTGCCTCCCAAATTGAAGAAGTTTATCAAGCACGGGTGACTACATATGCTCATCCTGAAATACCAAAACCTCAAATTACAATGATGCCCGCAGCTACAGACTACCAACAGCGAGCTGTCATCAAAAAAGAGCATTTTATGATAACTGAACAATATATCCAACTTCAATCAGAGCTTCCTTTGAAGATCGTATCTTCGGCAGTTCATAACCCGGGTATAGGCTGGCATAATTGCTTATTAAATCGCTCAGTTCCTGGGGATTATGTCATCAGCGATGTGAAACGAGAAGTTAAAGAATTTTTAAAAAGGGAAAATTTTTCACCTACCAATACTGTTGTTATGCTAACCGCAGTACCAACAGCTCTAGTGGCCATCAATGAATTTTCAGCACCTTTTGGCAGTATAATCGTAGCTGTAACTGCTGGCGTAGGCAATGCAGTTGATGTATCTCGAGTCCATGAAAGACAAGATGATCCATATATTGGTACTATTAATACATGGGTTATCATTAATGGCTGTTTATCGGAAGAGGCATTTTTTCAGGCATTGATGACAGCAACTGAGGCAAAAACAAAGGCGTTGCAATCAGAAAATATTCGTGATGAACGAAGTGGAACTATTGCAACAGGTACTGCTACAGATAGTCTGTTAATTGCTGCAACTCAAAAAGGGGAAGAAATGCTGTATGGTGGCCCAATTACAGAAGTTGGTAAAATAATTGCAAAGGGTGTCTATGAAACAACAGTTCAGGCGATTAGGAATTACAAAAATCAGTTTTAGGAGATGAGAGAAATGAAGCTTTACACGAAAACAGGCGATACGGGGAAAACAAGTCTTATTGGAGGACGGGTTGATAAAGATAGTTTACGTGTGGAAACATATGGGGCAATTGATGAATTAAATTCCTTTATTGGGAAGGCTGTAAGTGAATTAGATCAAGCGCTTTTTAAGGATATTTTAACAGACCTAGAGACAATTCAGCATGAGCTGTTCGATGCTGGTGGAGACCTTGCTAATGTGATGAAAGAACGTCATTATAAATTAACAGAGCAACCGATTGAAGTACTTGAAGCTCGTATAGATGCTTTATCAGACGAAGCACCACCTTTACAACGTTTTATTTTACCAGGAGGTGCACCAGCAGCGGCAACTTTACACATTGCACGCACGGTTGCACGTCGAGCAGAGCGTGAGATGGTGACACTCATGAAAGAAGTTGAAGATGTACCAAAGGTTGTACAAAAATATTTAAATCGCTTATCGGATTATTTATTTGCAGCTGCACGTGTTGTAAATGCTCGCTTAAACGTTGCAGATGTTGAATATATCCGCAGTGGGAATGTTTTTAAAAAATAAAGTTTAATTTAGTAAATGTTTTTATACAAAAAATGAATTGCTAGGTATTAAGCTACGGGGCGGTATAGGTTTGTATGCAATTTTAGCAGATGTTCAAATGTCTACTGAATATGCGACATCCAACTAAGTACAAAAGGTAAGGAAAGTAAAAATTGCTACTTTGAAAAAATTCAGGGTGGCTTTTTTTCTTGTAAAATGTAAGAATATAAAATTATCAGAAATATTTCCGTTTTATGTTGACTGAATGCTCACTCATTTATTAGAATAGGAATATAATGATAAAGTGAAGTACATTTCTGTATGAACTAGCAAATTCGTCACAAAGAGAGAAAATTACGACAAACTAAAGGGGGGACCAACCATGAGTCCATTATTAATTGCTAACATTGTCTTAACAGTCGTGGTTGTGCTTTATGCAGTAGGATTGTTCTTCTACCTGTTGAAAACACGCTATAAGTATGTGCAATTGGGGAAAAAGGTTGAGTTTGATGAAAGTGTTAAAGAACGACTTCGTTATATTATGGTCAATGTATTTGGTCAAAATAAGCTATTAAAGGATCCAAAGAGTGGTTTAATACATGTTATGTTTTTCTATGGATTTTTGATGGTACAGTTAGGGGCCATTGATTTAATTTGGAAAGGACTAGCACCAGAGTCACATCTGCCACTAGGCATTTTCTATGGTGTCTTTACATTCTTCCAGGAACTAGTAGTTTTAATGATTTTAATCGCGGTAGTGTGGGCATTTTACCGCCGCTATGTTGAAAAGCTAGTGCGTCTAAAACGAGGATGGAAAAACGGCCTTGTATTAATTTTCATTGGGGGGTTAATGGTATCTACATTAATCGCTAATGGTATGGGATTAATTTGGCATGGTGAGGGATTAACTTATACGGAGCCAGTTGCTTCAAGTATTGCTGCTATTTTTGGCTTCTTACCTACATCAGTTGCCGCTGGTGTGTTTTATGTAATGTGGTGGGCACACCTTTTAATTCTATTAACATTCCTTGTATACGTACCGCAGTCTAAACATTTCCATTTAATTGTCAGTCCGCTTAATGTTTACATGAATCGTTTAGATCGTACGGGTACATTAACACCAATTGATTTTGAGGCCTTAGAAAATGCTGAAAGCGAAGAGGATATGCCTTCTATTGGGGTAGGACGCATACAGGACTTCACACAAAAGCAAATGCTCGATCTATATTCTTGTGTAGAATGCGGACGTTGTACAAACATGTGTCCAGCAACAGGAACAGGGAAAATGCTGTCTCCTATGGATTTAATCGTAAAATTGCGTGACCATTTAACATTTACGGGCGCAGTCGTAACAAAGCAAAAACCATGGGTTCCTTATCAATTCTTTGCCAATACAAAGGGTAATCAGCTTGCAATGGCAGCTGGTGCTGAAGGTGCTGTAATTGAGGATATCTACAGTCCATCTTTAATTGGCGATGTCATTACAGAAGAGGAAATTTGGGCTTGTACGACATGTCGTAACTGTGAGGATCAATGCCCTGTAATGAATGAGCATGTTGATAAAATTATTGATCTACGTCGTTATCTAACAATGACTGAAGGGAAAGTAAATCCTGATGCTCAACGTGCAATGACGAATATCGAACGACAAGGTAATCCTTGGGGCTTGAACCGCAAGGAAAAGGAAAATTGGCGTGATCTAGATCCAACAATCCAAATTCCAACTGTAAAAGAGCTGAAAAAATCTGGCGAGGAAATGGAGTATTTATTCTGGGTTGGTTCGATGGGAGCTTTCGACAATCGCTCTCAAAAAATCGCTTTAGCATTCTGCCGTCTATTAAACGAAGCTGGTGTGAAGTTTGCAATCTTAGGTAATAAAGAGAAAAACTCTGGGGATACACCTCGTCGTTTAGGGAATGAATTCTTATTCCAAGAGCTAGCTACAGCAAATATTGATGAGTTTGAGAAAAATGACGTGAAGAAAATTGTAACAATCGATCCTCACGCCTACAATATCTTTAAAAATGAATATCAAGACTTTGGTTGGAAAGGTGAAGTGTATCATCACACTGAGTTATTAAATCAGTTGATTGAGGAAAATCGTCTAGCGCTAAACTATGAGGTTCATGAAACGATTGTTTTCCATGATTCTTGTTATTTAGGCCGCTACAATGATGTATATGATGCCCCACGTGAGATCCTTCGAGGAATCCCTGGCGTGAAGCTTGTTGAAATGGAACGTAACCGCGAAACAGCGATGTGCTGTGGAGCTGGTGGTGGATTAATGTGGATGGAAGAGCATGTAGGAAATCGCATTAACGTAGCTCGAACAGAACAGGCTCTTGCAACAAATGCATCAGTTATTTCATCGGGCTGTCCTTACTGCCTAACAATGCTAGAAGATGGTACAAAGGCAAAAGAGGTTGAAGACTCTATTGGAACATTTGATGTTGCAGAATTACTAGAACGTTCAGTGTTTGGTGAAAAAGTAAAGGCAGTTAATCCTTCTTCCGAAGAAACAGAAGAAACATACGAAGAAGTGGTAGCGTCTATAGAAAATGCTCAACAAGACGAGAATACGGAAGCGAACGCAGAAAAATGATTGCTATTGCAGAAATATTTTAGTTATCTGAAAAATATAAATTGCACAATAAAAAATTGTTTTGTAGAATAAGATTAAATGGGAATGGGAGTTGAGATAATAAACTCCCATTTTTCCTCGATAGAAGTCGAGCGAGCGTTCAGTCAATAATGCTTTGCAGCTTCATCGAGAACGTAAAACAAAAGGGGTGTTTTACTTGAATAGAGCTGTAATTTTAGCAGGGGCAAGAACTGCATTTGGTAAATTTGGAGGTTCATTATCAGCATTACATGCGAGTGATTTAGGTGCGATTGCAATTAAAGGGGCATTAGAGAAAGCAAATCTTGCACCTGGGCAAGTGGATGAGGTAATTTTAGGTTCGGTTTTACAAGGGGGACAGGGGCAAATTCCTTCTCGACAGGCTGCTCTGAAGGCAAATTTACCAACAGCAGTAAAAACAGAAACAATCAATAAAGTTTGTGCTTCAGGGATGCGTGCGGTGACATTAGCAGATCAATTGATTCGTTTAGGGGACGAAGAAGTGATTATTGCGGGTGGCATGGAATCTATGTCCAATGCACCATATTATCTTCTGAATGGTCGAAATGGTTTGCGTATGGGAGATTCTACAATGGTAGATGGCATGCTATATGACGGCTTAACATGTGCTTTCGATAAAGCAAGACCGCATATGGGTAGCTATGGTAATGCAACAGCTAAAGAGTTCTCGCTAAGTCGAGAAGAACAGGACACTTGGTCAGTACGCAGTCATGAACGTGCGCTAGCCGCAATTGAAAAAGGTTACTTTGCTGAAGAAATCGTACCAGTAGAGATTCCTCAACGGAAAGGTGATCCACTTATTGTTGATACAGATGAGGCACCAAGAGCAGGAACATCTTTGGAGGTACTGGCGAAGCTAAAACCAGCCTTTGACAAAGATGGCACGATTACAGCAGGTAATGCACCTGGGGTTAACGACGGTGCATGTGCACTTGTTGTCATGAGTGAGGAACGTGCAAAACGTGAAGGTAGAGAACCATTGGCAGTAATCGTTGGTCACGAAGAACTTGCGCTTGAGCCAGAAAACTTCCCACAAACACCAGGTCTTGTTATTAATAAATTACTGAAAAAGACTAATAAATCATTAGCAGATATTGATTTAATTGAAATCAATGAAGCCTTTGCAGCGGTAGCTTTAGTCAGCAAGCAGTTGGCAGATTTAGATGCAGAAAAAGTGAATGTTAATGGCGGTGCAGTTGCTTTAGGTCATCCTATTGGGGCATCTGGAGCACGTATCATATTAACACTTGCACAGGAATTGAAGCGTCGTGGCGGTGGCATTGGCATTGCCGCAATTTGTTCAGGCGGCGGCCAAGGTGATGCAATTATGATTGAAGTACCAAAAACAGGGGGACTGAACTAATGGGAATTCAAAAGGTAATGGTCATTGGTGCAGGGCAAATGGGCTCTGGTATTGCCCAAGTTTGTGCACAAGCAGGCTTTGATGTGAAATTGAACGATATCAAACAAGAATTTTTTGAGCGTGGTTTAGGGGTTATTACCAAAAATTTGTCACGTGATGTAGAAAAAGGGCGCAAAACAGAAGATGAGAAGGCTGCTGTTCTAAGTCGAATTAGTATGTCACTAGATTTACAGGATGCTAGTGATGTAGATATTATTATTGAAGCAGCTGTGGAAAATATGGAAATTAAGCAATCCATTTTTAAGCAACTTGATGGCATTGCGCCAGCCCATGCTATTTTAGCTACGAATACATCTTCACTGCCTATTACAGAAATTGCAGCAGTAACAAAACGTCCAGAGCAAGTAATTGGTATGCACTTTATGAATCCTGTACCAGTTATGAAACTTGTTGAAATCATTCGAGGTTTAGCAACAACAGATGAAGTGTACAAAGCTGTTGAAGAGATGACGGTTAAATTATCGAAAACACCAGTAGAAGTGAATGATTTCCCAGGATTTATTTCAAACCGAATCCTACTACCGATGATTAATGAAGCGATTTATGCACTTTACGAAGGTGTGGCGACAAAAGAAGCAATTGATGATGTGATGAAGCTTGGTATGAATCATCCAATGGGGCCATTAACATTGGCAGATTTCATTGGATTAGATACTTGTCTTTACATCATGGAAATTTTACATGAGGGTCTTGGAGACAGTAAATATCGCCCTTGCCCACTGCTACGTAAATACGTTGCAGCTGGCTGGCTAGGTAAGAAATCAGGAAGAGGTTTTTACGTTTACGAGTAATCCTATGGGGATGGGGTTATTTAGATGTTTCGGGACAACTTAGAGGGGTGACATTATAGATGCATTTGCAATTTACAGATGAGCAAATTATGATGCGCGATATGGTTCGTCAATTTGCTCAGGAAAAAATTCAACCATGGGTGGCGCGAATGGAAGCGGGAGAATTTCCACGTGAACTTCTACAGCAAATGGGTGAACTTGGCTTAATGGGGATTACGACGCCAGAAGACTTAGGTGGCTCTGGCATGGATTTTACATCTTATATTATTGCGATTAATGAACTATCAAAAGTAAGCGCTGTAATGGGTGTTATTTTATCCGTCCATACTTCAGTTGGAACGAATCCAATTATTTACTTTGGGAATGACGAACAAAAGAAACGTTATGTACCAAAGCTTGCAACAGGCGAATATTTAGGCGCATTTTGTTTAACAGAACCAAGTGCAGGCTCAGACGCTGGCTCTTTACAGTCTAAGGCAGTGCGTGATGGCGATGATTATGTGATTAACGGCTCCAAAGTATTTATTACAAATGGTGGAGAAGCTGATGTGTATATTGTATTCGCCTCAACTAACCCAGCTGAAAAAACAAAGGGTATCTCAGCATTTATTGTTGAAAAGGGAACGCCTGGTTTAATCATCGGAAAAGATGAGCATAAGATGGGATTACACGGCTCACGTACAGTTCAGCTGACATTCGATAATTGTCGCATTCCAGCTGACAACCTACTTGGGGAAGAGGGAGAAGGCTTTAAAATTGCGATGGCCAATTTAGATGTTGGACGAATCGGCATTGCAGCACAAGCGTTAGGAATTGCTGAGGCGGCACTAGAAGCGTCTACTGCCTATGCTAAAGAACGCATTCAATTTGGCAAGCCGATTGCCACGCAACAAGGTGTTGGATTTAAGCTTGCGGATATGGCAACGGCAGTTGAATCTGCAAAACTGTTAGTCTATCGTGCAGCCGATTTACGAGCAAAAGGTTTATCATGTGGAGCAGAAGCTTCAATGGCTAAACTTTTCTCATCACGAACAGCGGTACAAACGGCAATAGAGGCTGTTCAAATATTTGGCGGCTATGGCTATACGGAAGATTATCCAGTAGAGCGCTATTTCCGCGATGCAAAGGTGACAGAAATCTATGAAGGTACAAGTGAGATTCAACGACTAGTCATTAGTAAACATTTACTGAAATAAAGCCTGATATTGCGAATGGTACAAAGTGATGTGTACCGTTCCAGAGTGAGGGGAAAACGCTCCTAATCTAAACTAACCATAATCAGGTAATACAAAACAGAGTCTAACTAAAAAGGGGAAATGGACAATGAACTTTCAGTTAACAGAAGAGCATGAACAATTACGTGAAATGATTCGTGATTTTGCTATAAATGAAGTGGCGCCAACAGCTGCTGAACGTGACGAAAATGAAGAATTTGACCGTGCGATTTTCGACAAAATGGCGGAGCTTGGGCTTACTGGTATTCCGTGGCCTGAGGAATATGGTGGTGCAGGATTTGATTACCTTGCATATGTCATAGCTGTTGAGGAACTTTCACGTGTTTGTGCCTCGACTGGGGTAACTTTATCTGCACATACTTCACTGGCAGGTTGGCCACTTTACAAATTCGGTACAGAAGAACAAAAACAAAAATACCTTCGTCCAATGGCTGAAGGCAAACATATTGGTGCATATGGTTTAACAGAACCTGGCTCTGGCTCTGATGCGGGTGGCATGAAAACTTATGCAAAACGTGATGGCGATGATTATATTTTAAACGGCTCAAAAATCTTTATTACGAACGGTGGAGTAGCAGATACATATATTGTATTTGCAGTAACAGATCCAGAAGCAAAACATGGCACATCCGCATTTATCGTGGAAGCTGGATTTGAAGGTTTCTCTGTAGGGAAGAAAGAAAAGAAATTAGGAATTCGTTCATCTCCAACAACAGAGATTATTTTTGATAACTGTCGTGTTCCAAAGGAAAATCTATTAGGGGCTGAAGGGGAAGGCTTTAAGATTGCCATGACGACACTAGATGGTGGACGTAATGGTATTGCAGCTCAAGCAGTAGGAATTGCACAAGGAGCACTCGATGCAGCAGTTGACTATGCCAAAGAACGTGTGCAATTTGGTAAACCGCTCACTGCAAATCAAGGCATTTCCTTTAAATTAGCTGATATGGCAACGCAAATAGAGGCTTCTCGACTTCTTACATACCAAGCGGCATGGTTAGAATCTAATAACCTACCATATGGTAAGGCATCTGCAATGGCGAAATTAATGGCTGGCGATACAGCGATGAGTGTAACGACAGAGGCGGTTCAAGTATTTGGTGGCTATGGTTATACAAAAGATTACCCTGTAGAGCGCTTTATGCGTGATGCTAAAATTACACAAATTTACGAAGGTACGCAGGAGATTCAACGTCTTGTTATCTCGCGTATGCTAACGAAATAATTGATGACTGATAAAGATAAAAGGCCCCAAGTACAGTCAACCGTAAAAGATGAAAATCTAATCGCCATTCGTCGTGAACAAATGATTCAAGGAGCTATTAAGCTATTTAAAGAAAAAGGCTTTCACCGTGCCACGACGAGAGAGATTGCAAAAGCTGCAGGCTTTAGTATCGGTACGTTGTATGAATACATCCGAACGAAAGAAGACGTTCTATACCTTGTTTGTGACAGTATCTATCACCATGCGATGGAGCGTCTTTCAAGTTATGAGATTAAAGCAGGAACAATTGATGAGTTAAAAGAAATGATTCGGGAATACTTTCTGCAAATCGATAGTATGGTTGATGAGCTAACAATCATGTATCAAGAAACAAAATCATTGTCGAAAGAAGCACAACGCTATGTTTTTAGTAAAGAGTTTGAAATGGTTGCCACATTTGAACGCTTGTTACAGCGATGTGTGCAGTCTGGCGAACTAACAATGACAGATAAGCAAATCCATTTAGCAGCCAATAACTTAGTTGTTTCAGGACAAAGCTGGGCGTTTCGCAAATGGGCTTTACATCGTCAGCATTCTATTGACGAATTCATTGACATGCAAATCACCTTGTTCATTTCAGGCATAAAGGGGTTTTAATATTTTGTAAGGGGTTTGTCGGCAATTGCATATAGCGATATTGCAATTGCCGGCTTTTTTTATTCAATATGGGAGAGAGTGGGGATTTCATATGACAAAGGTAGAAGTATATCGTCCAAAAAATCACGTACGTTTTGTGACAGCATCGAGTCTTTTTGATGGACATGATGCTTCAGTCAATATTATGCGACGCATTTTACAATCGAGCGGTGTAGAGGTAATCCATTTAGGTCATAACCGTTCTGTTGAAGAAGTCGTGAATGCTGCGATACAAGAAGATGCACAAGGGATTGCTGTTTCTTCTTATCAAGGCGGACATATGGAATACTTTAAATATATGTATGATTTACTGCGTGAAAAAGGAGCACCACATATTAAAATTTATGGCGGTGGTGGAGGAGTTATTTTACCTCGTGAAATTAAAGAGCTTCATACGTATGGCATTGCAGGTATATTCTCACCAGAGGATGGCCGTGTTTTAGGGCTACAGGGAATGATTAATGAACAAATTAAAGGAACAGATTTTCCTACTGCAACAGGTAATTATTTAGAGAAATTAAAGGCTTTAACGACAGAGACGCCTGAAATTTTAGCCAATCTAATAACAGCAGCTGAGTCAAATGACGATGAAGCTACGAAAGAAATGCTAGCAGAGGCAAGAAAGCTTTCAAAAAGTACGCCTGTAATGGGGATTACGGGAACAGGTGGTGCAGGGAAATCATCCTTAACGGATGAACTGATTCGCCGCTTCCTAAAAGAATTCCCAGATAAACGTGTAGCCATTCTATCAGTCGATCCAACAAAGCAAAAAACGGGTGGAGCTTTGCTTGGGGATCGTATTCGCATGAACGCTATTTTTAATAATCGTGTTTATATGCGTAGTTTAGCAACACGTGGCTCACGTACTGAATTATCTGCATCAATTGGTGATGTGCTAGATGTAGTACGTGTAGCGGGTTATGACTTAATCATCGTAGAAACAAGTGGAATTGGTCAAGGTGATGCCGAAATTACTAAATACACGGATCTATCCATGTATGTCATGACAAGCGAATTCGGTGCACCTACACAACTTGAGAAAATTGATATGATTGACTTTGCAGATGTTATTGCGATCAATAAATTTGAGCGAAAAGGCTCAGAGGACGCCCTACGACAAGTACAAAAACAATATCAACGTTCACGCGAGCTTTGGGATGAATCACTTGATAACATGCCAGTCTATGGTACAATAGCTAGCCAATTTAATGACAAAGGAACAAATGCATTATTCGCTGCCCTTGTTAAAATAATTAACGAAAAAACAGGTTTTAATTGGGAAACAAGCTATGAGCAATTTGCGAAAACGCAAAAGCAAGATGTTATTATTCCAAACGATCGCCGTTATTATTTACGTGAGATTACGGACACTGTCCGTGGCTATCATAAAAAAACAGAGCAGCAGGTGGCATTTGCTCGTCGACTGTTCCAATTAGAAGGTGCTATTGCAGCCGTTCAAGAAAAAGCGCCAGATGATGTGCTTGTGGCATCGCTTACTTCTTTAGCAGAAGGTGTTAGAGATGAATTAACAGCAGAATCTAAGCGTATATTGGATAATTGGCAGGCATTAAAAGAAGCTTATGCTGGTGATGAGTTTGTGACTAAAGTTCGTGATAAAGAAATTCGTACCATCTTAAAAACAACTAGTCTTTCTGGCACGAAAATTCCAAAAGTAGCCTTACCGAAGTTTGAAGACTATGGGGAAATTTTGCGTTGGGTTTATAAAGAAAATGTTCCTGGCGAATTCCCATATACGGCGGGGGTTTTCCAATTCAAACGTGAGGGTGAAGATCCGAAGCGTCAATTTGCTGGCGAGGGAACACCAGAACGGACAAATAAACGCTTCCACTATTTATCAAAGGATGATGATGCAAAACGTTTATCTACAGCATTTGACTCTGTAACATTGTATGGGGAAGACCCAGATTACCGTCCAGATATTTACGGTAAGGTTGGAGAATCAGGTGTATCGATCTGTACACTAGAAGATATGAAAAAGCTTTACGCAGGCTTTGATTTATGTGCACCGTCTACATCTGTATCAATGACTATTAATGGACCAGCACCTATTATTTTAGCGATGTTTATGAATACAGCAATCGATCAACAAGTTCAATTACGTGAGCAAGAGCTAGGACGAACTTTGACAGTTGAAGAGTTTACCGAGACACGTGAAAAAACATTGCAAGTTGTACGTGGAACAGTACAAGCTGATATTTTAAAGGAAGATCAAGGACAGAATACATGCATTTTCTCAACAGAGTTTGCCTTACGTATGATGGGCGATATTCAGCAATACTTTATAGACCATAAAGTACGTAACTATTATTCTGTTTCCATTTCGGGTTATCATATTGCGGAAGCTGGAGCAAATCCTATTTCCCAATTAGCCTTCACCTTAGCTAATGGCTTTACGTATGTAGAGTATTATTTAAGTCGTGGCATGAATATCAATGACTTTGCACCAAATTTATCATTCTTCTTCTCAAATGGACTAGATCCAGAGTATACAGTAATCGGCCGTGTGGCACGACGTATTTGGGCTATTGTAATGCGTGATAAATATGGTGCTAATGAGCGCGCTCAAAAGCTAAAGTATCATATTCAAACGTCAGGGCGCAGTTTACACGCACAAGAGATTGATTTTAATGATATTCGTACAACATTACAGGCTTTAATGGCATTACAAGATAACTGTAACTCATTGCATACAAACGCCTACGATGAGGCCATTACTACACCTACGGAGGAATCTGTAAGACGTGCTATGGCAATTCAAATGATTATTACAAAAGAGCATGGTCTAGCAAAAAATGAAAACCCACTACAAGGCGCATTTATTGTTGAAGAATTAACAGATCTTGTGGAAGAAGCAGTTCTTGAAGAGTTTGATCGTATTAATGATCGTGGCGGTGTGTTAGGTGCTATGGAAACACAATACCAACGTGGTAAAATTCAAGAAGAATCTATGTACTACGAAATGTTAAAACATTCAGGGGAGTTACCAATCATTGGTGTTAATACTTACTTGAACCCAAATCCACCTTCAGATGCTGATATAGATAATATGGAAATTGCGCGTGCATCGACAGAAGAAAAAGAGACGCAAATTCGTAATTTACAAGCTTTTTGGAAAGCACATGAAGAGGAAAGTGAAGCTGCGATTGCACGTCTACAAGAAGTGGCCGTCAATAATGGCAATATTTTTGCGGAGCTAATGGAGTCAGTAAAAGTAGCAAGTTTAGGACAAATTACAAAAGCTTTATATGAAGTTGGCGGACAATATCGTCGTAATATGTAAGCAAGGTTGTTCAAAACTCTTGTTTTCTATTTCAAGTATCATGCTTCTCTAATTTCTAGTGTCTAGTCTTAAGATTAGGCACTTCTTTTTATTTTCGTTATAATAGAAATGTAAAAAAAGGGGAGGCGCAGTAGAGGATGAAATCAGCTATTCACTACATAATTATATTAGCTTTAGTATTGGGAGCCTTTTTCCTGTATAATAAGCAAATTGGCGCTATTCCTTTACTACTATTATCTGTCTATTTGTTTTATCTTGGAATAAAAAAAATGCGTAATATAAAAAACAGTAATTGAAGCTAGCAAAGGGGCTAAAACTTTGTATATAATGGGTATTATGCTTATTGTATGGAAAGTACCTTTTGCGTGGCCATTTTTGCTGCGCTTGGAGAATAAAGCACCATGTAATTTTAAAACGTCCATTGTGACGAGGGAAAGGAAGTGCACGAATTGAATTTTCGTGAAATGACAAAGGAACAATTAACAGAAGAATCGTTAATTAACTTAGCTTATGCAATTTTAAATGAAAAACGTGCCTCAGTGTCTTTTAATGATTTATTAAAATTAATTCAAGAGCTTGTGGGCTATAGTGATGCAGAAATGAAATCCCGTCTGTTACAATTTTATACAGATATCAATATTGATGGTCGCTTCTTATATAATCAAGAAGCAGGCTGGGGCTTACGTGAATGGTTTAAAGTAGAGCAAATCGAAGAAGAAACAGCTCCTTCTGTTAAGACTCAAAAGAAAAAATCTAAAGCTGCCTTTGATGAAGAGGATCTTGATGAAGATGTAGACTTAGATGAAGAAGATATCGACTTTGATGAAGACTTTGAAGAGTTCATTGATGAAGAAGATCTTGAAGAAGAAGATGACGATAAAGAAGACATCGACTTTGATGATGAAGAGTTAGAAAAAATTGATGAAGAAATTGATGAAGAGTTTATCGATGAAGAGGAAGAAGAATTTGAAGAAGAAGAGGAAGAGATCTAATACAGTACTCTTAGAATTTTCTTTCTTTTAAGCTAGAAGCAAAAAATCTTGACTTCTATCACGGTTACGTTTAATCTTTTACTTGGGCTCCTTAAAAGAAGGAGAAAGACCGTGTATATAATACGCTCCCCCTGCAAACCTATGCAGGAGGAGCGTTTTTTTGTTTTTAACTTTAATCATTTTAGTTCTCCCATACTTTTAATATCGATATGAATATAAATGTTTTTAATTATTCATGATGTATAGTAAACGGTGACTGAATAGCTATTAGAGTTTTATGGTTTAAAGGAAAGTGGAAAAGAGATAGAACCGATTACAGCTTCGAATCGACTACATTTTGTAGACATTCTCGGCTTTTCTTTTTTTAGGGTATTAGAATGTAAATGGTTCTGATCCCCCCTAAACGCACTAATATTTTAGAACATCATAAGGAGGAATTTATTCATGACGAAGTATATTTTTGTAACAGGTGGGGTTGTATCATCACTTGGAAAAGGGATTGTTGCAGCATCTTTAGGCCGTTTATTAAAAAATCGTGGGTTAGAAGTGACGATTCAAAAATTTGACCCGTATATCAATATTGACCCAGGTACGATGAGTCCTTATCAACATGGTGAGGTTTTTGTAACAGATGATGGTGCTGAAGCAGATTTAGACTTAGGACACTATGAACGTTTTATTGATATTAACCTAGGGAAACATTCTACAGTAACTTCTGGTCGTGTTTACCAATCTGTATTACAGAAAGAACGTCGTGGAGATTATAACGGTGGAACTGTCCAAGTAATTCCTCATATTACAAACGAAATCAAAGATCGTATTCAACGTGCTGGTCGTGAAACAAACGCAGACGTTGTGATCACAGAGGTTGGTGGAACAGTAGGTGATATTGAATCATTGCCATTCCTAGAAGCCATTCGCCAAATGAAAACAAATTTAGGGCATAACAATGTAATGTATATTCACTGTACACTTATTCCCTATATTAAAGCAGCTGGTGAACTTAAAACAAAACCTACACAGCATTCTGTTAAAGAATTACGCTCTTTAGGTATTCAGCCAAATATTATCGTAGTTCGTACTGAACAAGAAGTACCACAAGAAATGAAAGAGAAATTAGCGTTATTCTGTGATGTTCAACCACATGAAATTATTGAATCTCGTGATGCTGAGCATTTATACGAAGTACCATTAAACCTACATGCGCAAGATATAGATGATATCGTTTTGGATCATTTTGGTATGGAAGCTCCAGAAGCAGATATGGAAGAATGGCGTGAGCTTGTAGAAAAAGTGAAGAACTTACCAAATAAAAGAAAGGTAGCATTAGTCGGGAAATACGTAGAACTACAAGATGCTTACATTTCTGTAGTTGAGGCATTAAAGCATGCTGGATATGCATATAATTCTGATATTGAAATTGACTGGATTAATGCAGAACACGTTGATGCTGACAATGTTGCCGCGCTATTAAAAGGTGCTGACGCTATTTTAGTACCAGGTGGCTTTGGTGATCGTGGTGTTGAAGGTAAAATTTTAGCAACACAATATGCACGTGAAAATAATGTTCCTTTCCTTGGCATTTGTTTAGGAATGCAATTAGCAACAGTAGAATTTGCACGTAATGTTCTTGGCCTAAAAGGTGCTCATTCTACAGAACTTGATGCAAATACAGAGTATCCAATTATCGACTTCTTACCAGATCAAAATGATACTGTAGATATCGGTGGTACTTTACGTTTAGGTTTATATCCATGTAAATTAAAGGATGGTTCAAAAGCAAGCAAAGCTTATGGTAAAGAGCTTGTTTATGAGCGTCATCGTCACCGCTATGAATTTAACAATGAATATCGTGAGGCAATGGAAGCAGCTGGCCTTGTCTTCTCAGGTACAAGCCCTGATGGCAAATTAGTTGAAATTATTGAGCTACCAGAAAACAATTTCTTTGTAGCCTGTCAATTCCACCCAGAGCTAGTGTCACGTCCTAATCGTCCACAACCATTGTTCCGCGACTTTATCGGCTCAACATTTAAATAATCAGAAAGAGTTGTCTCGTTATACACGAGACAACTCTTTTTAAGTTGATCACTACAATTCTTCTTCATCCAACCCAAGCATTTCATCATAAGCAATTTTGACAGCTTCATATACAAAGAGTCCTGCAAGTGCATGTGGTACAACAATACGTTGACCTAGATCATTTGGTATTAAACCGCCTTTAATGCGCGTAGAAACATACGTATAGGCTAAATCTGCAAGAGGGTTATCTCCACTAGCTGCTTCACTAGCTATAGCAGCAAAGGGAATAAATTGTGTATTTAATTTTTGGGCTAAGACGAGTGCTTCTTCATCATATGCACTACGAGTAAAAATGCAAACCCGATCAGCTTCTGTTAAGCTTGTGTCTGTAGTCCAAGGTGCTAACTTGCTAAAGGTTTCGACTGCTTGAAGTGCATTTAATTCCACAACCTGCATTTCTCCAAAGCAAGCAAAATAGACGTTTCCTTCGCCGATTGCGGCTTGTGCTAATAACCTTGCTGTCTCCTCGATAGCATCTTCTTCATTTTGTGTAATTCTTTGTAATAATCCACTTAATTGTGTTGTTAGAATTTTTGACATGTTCCCACCTCTATTCATATTATAGAGGGTAAAAGGTAGAAAGCAAAAGCAGATAATTTATAATACTAGAAGGTATTAAGCTGAAAAAGGAGAATTATACATAATAAAGAAAGTTTTTGTGTAAGAATAAAACTAAAAAGGGCGGAATGCGATGTGAAACGATTACTAATTGTCGATGATCAGCAGGGAATTCGTTTACTTTTAAATGAAGTGCTGAAAAAGGAAGGATATATTACATATTTAGCAGCGAATGGTTCAGAGGCATTAAAGTATGCAGACGAACAAGAGATGGATTGTGTTTTACTGGACATGAAAATTCCAGGAATGGATGGTATTGAAATTTTGAGACGTTTAAAAAAGAAATTTCCGAAGCTGCCTGTTTTTATGATGACAGCATACGGAGAATTGGATGTTGTGCAAGAAGCGTTAGAATTAGGAGCCATTCGTTACTTTACAAAACCGTTTGATATTTTCGAAGTGCGTGATGAAGTAAATAAAGCTTTACAAGTTTAAAAAGCAGGCAGTGGACACACGGCCTGTTTTTTTATGTTGATTAATAGCCTCTGCATTTCAGGTGAGAGGACTTCGTTGCGTTACCCTTCAGCCGCTCCGTTACCCTCCGCTTTCGGGTAGAAAATAATAGCCCCTGCTTTTCAGGGGAGTAGGACTTCGTTGCGTTACCCTTCACTTCGTCA
>NZ_JAASJR010000001.1:312548-755598 GCF_019731275.1 Lysinibacillus sp. K60
GCTCCGCTTTCGGGTAGAAAATAATAGCCCCTGCTTTTCAGGGGAGTAGGACTTCGTTGCGTTACCCTTCACTTCGTCACCCTGCCGCTCCGTTACCCTCCGCTTTCGGGTAGAAAATAATAGCCCCTGCTTTTCAGGGGCTATTATTTTTGCTATGATTGAGGAGCATGTTTATGTAGAAAGAATAGTCCTATGAGGAGGATTTTTAGTATGGCATTAGTATCTATGAAAGAGATGTTAATTAAAGCAAAAGCAGAAGGTTATGCTGTTGGTCAATTCAACATTAATAACCTTGAATGGACTCAAGCAATTTTACAAGCAGCTGAAGAAGAAAAATCTCCAGTGATTCTTGGTGTTTCTGAAGGTGCAGGTAAATATATGGGCGGATTTATATCTGTTGTTCATATGGTAAAAGGTTTAATGGAATCTTACGGTACTACAGTTCCTGTAGCAATTCACCTTGACCATGGTTCTAGCTTTGCAAAATGTAAAGAAGCAATTGATGCAGGCTTTACTTCCGTGATGATTGATGCATCACATCACCCATTTGAGGAAAATGTGAAAATTACTTCAGAAGTAGTAGAATACGCACATGCTAAAGGCGTTTCTGTGGAAGCAGAATTAGGAACTGTTGGTGGAGATGAAGATGGCGTAATCGGTGGTATTATTTACGCTGATCCAGAAGAATGTCGCAAAATGGTTGAACTAACTGACATTGACTGCTTAGCGCCAGCACTTGGCTCTGTACACGGTCCTTACAAAGGAGAGCCAAACTTAGGCTTTAAAGAAATGGAGGAAATCTCTAAATTGGCAGACCTTCCACTTGTTTTACATGGTGGTACAGGTATCCCAACAAAAGATATCCAACGTTCTATTTCATTAGGTACGGCTAAAATCAACGTCAATACTGAAAATCAAATTGAAGCAACAAAAGTAATTCGTGAAATTCTTGACAACGACAAAGTTGTTTACGACCCTCGTAAATTCCTTGGTCCAGCACGGGAAGCCATCAAAGCTACGGTTATTGGTAAAATTCGTGAATTTGGAAGTGCACAAAAAGCATAATTTTTGCATTTAATATGTTACAAAAGCATAGATAAATACACATAATAAGAGAAGTGTTGATGCTTTCAATCGACCTTCTCTTGTTTTTGAAATAAAGAAATTTTGGAAAATATTTAATAATATAAGAAAAATGATCAGGAGGAAATAATAATATGAAATTTTTCATTGATACAGCAAACTTTGAAGAGATTAAAGAGGCACATGCATGGGGTATTTTATCAGGAGTGACAACAAACCCATCGTTAGTGGCTAAAGAAGAGAATGTTTCTTTCCATGATCGTCTTCGCGAAATCGCTGAGCTTGTTGATGGCTCTGTAAGTGGGGAAGTTATTGCACTTGATGCAGAAGGAATGATTAAAGAAGGTTTGGAGTTAGCTGCTATTGCGCCAAACATCACAGTAAAGCTACCTATGACACCAGCTGGATTAGAGGCATGTCGTTTCTTTGCAAACAAAGGTATTAAAACTAACGTGACATTAATTTTTAGTGCTAACCAAGCATTAATGGCTGCGCGTGCAGGTGCTACATACGTATCACCATTTATCGGCCGTTTAGATGACATTGGTCAAAATGGTGTTGAGTTAATTGAAACAATTGCAGATATTTTTACAATCCATAATATCGATACACAAATTATCGCTGCCTCTGTCCGTCACCCTCAACACGTTACAGCAGCAGCTTTAGCAGGTGCACATATTTCAACTACTCCGTTTAAAGTATTAAAACAGCTTTTCCACCATCCATTAACTGAAAAAGGAATTGAAGGATTTTTAGCGGATTGGAATAAGAGAAAAGGCGAATAATAAGATTATAAAGTGTGCAAATTGCAAAAATACTACTTTCCAATCATGAGGGAGAACGCAAAATGGATGTTTATAAAATTACTGGCGAAAATCGTCTACAAGGTACAATTAAAGTTAGTGGTGCAAAAAATAGTGCAGTCGCCTTAATTCCTGCATCAATTTTGGCGAACTCTCCAGTGACTATTGGAGGGATACCCGAAATTTCAGATGCTTGGACGTTAAAGGCTCTATTAGAGGAAATTGGTGGGGAAGTTTCATTTGAGAATGGGAAAATGACAATCGATCCAACAGAGATGATTGCATTGCCCTTACCAAACGGCAACGTTAAAAAGTTACGTGCTTCTTATTATTTAATGGGTGCTATGCTTGGACGTTTCAAAAAAGCAGTTATTGGTTTACCTGGAGGTTGTTTTTTAGGGCCTCGACCTATTGATCAACATATAAAGGGCTTTGAGGCTTTAGGAGCTAAAATTACGAATGAACATGGAGCCATTTATTTACGTGCAGATGAGTTAATTGGGGCAAAAATTTATTTAGATGTAGCAAGTGTTGGGGCTACTATTAATATCATGCTTGCTGCAGTCCTTGCTAAGGGACGTACTGTCATTGAAAATGCTGCAAAAGAACCTGAGATAATTGATGTTGCGACACTTCTAACAAATATGGGTGCCAATATTAAAGGTGCAGGTACAAGTGTCATTCGTATCGAAGGCGTAGAAGAGCTACATGGTACTGAACATACGATTATACCTGATCGCATTGAGGCCTCCACATTTTTAATTATGGCTGCAGCAGTTGGTGATGGTATAACGATCGATAACGTTATTCCACTGCATTTAGAAGCAATTATTGCCAAGCTTCGTGAAATGGGTGTGAAAATTGAGATTGGTGAAGAAAGTATTTATGTGCCAAAAACAGACCTCTCAACATTACAGGCAGTGGATGTTAAAACATTGGTATACCCTGGATTCCCAACGGATATTCAACAACCGCTTGCCGTGTTAATGTCACAAGCATTTGGTTCCTCAAAAGTAACAGATACTATTTACACAGCTCGTTTCAAGCATATTGATGAGCTTCGTCGTATGAATGCAGATGCTCGTGTAGAAGGAAACACAGCAATTATTAAAGGGCCAAGTAGATTACATGGCTCAACTGTAACAGCTACAGATCTTCGTGCTGGAGCAGCTTTAGTGTTAGCTGGACTCTTAGCAGAAGGAGAAACTGAGATTCAGGATATCTATCATATCGAACGTGGTTATAGCTCACTTATTGAGAAATTACGTGATTTAGGCGCGGATATTCGACGTGAAACAATTGTGGCACGTGTAGCTGAGACAAAGGAATAATGAGAGCTAAAAGTTTTCAACCAATTATGTTACAATAGAGGTAATTTGAATGTTTTGGCACGAAAAGGTGCCCATAACGGGAGGCAAAGCAACAATGGAACGTAGTTTATCGATGGAAGTAGTACGAGTAACAGAAGCAGCAGCAATCGCATCCGGGAAATGGATGGGGCGCGGTTTGAAAATTGAGGCAGATGATGCAGCAACAACAGCGATGCGCAAAATGTTCGATACAATTCCAATGCATGCTACAGTAGTAATTGGTGAAGGCGAAATGGATGAAGCACCAATGCTTTATATTGGTGAAGAACTTGGTTTACGAAATGGTGGTCCTAAAGTAGATATTGCAGTGGATCCTTTAGAAGGTACAAATATTGTAGCAAAAGGTACAAATGGTGCTATGACAGTTCTTGCTATTGCAGATAAAGGGAATCTGTTAAATGCACCAGATATGTACATGGAGAAAATTGCTGTAGGACCAGAAGCAGCGGGCAAAGTGGATATCAATGCTTCGGTCACTTATAACTTATTACAAGTAGCAAAAGCTAAAAATAAAGATATTTCGGATGTTGTAGCTACTCTTTTAGATCGACCACGTCACCAAGCGATTGTTGATGAAATTCGTGAGGCTGGTGCACGTATTAAATTTATCCAAGATGGCGATGTTGGTGCTGCAATCAATACGGCCTTTGATGAAACAGGCATTGATATTATGTTTGGAACAGGCGGTGCACCTGAGGGTGTTATTGCGGCAGTAGCTTTAAAATGTCTTGGTGGTGACTTCCAAGCAAAACTAGTACCAGAAGATGAAGAGCAATTAGAACGCTGCACAAAAATGGGTGTGGATGTTGAAAAAGTACTTTATTTAGATGACCTAGTAAAAGGTGACGATGCTATTTTTGCAGCGACAGCTGTAACAGATTGCGAGCTTTTAAAGGGTGTTCAATATAAAGGTGCTTATGCCTTAACTCATTCAGTAGTTATGCGTGCTAAATCTGGTACGGTTCGCTTTGTTGAAGGCCGTCACGCTCTTGAGAAAAAACCTAGATATTAATGTTATTTTCTTCTAAAATATACCTAGTACATCTATTGTGCTAGGTACCTTCTTCTTTAAATAACCATCCCATATTTTTAAGGCAATGTTTAGTTATATGGTGGAAAGTATTCCAAAAGATATTATTAAAGGCAACCATATAAGCGTTAGCAGAGCCAAGCGTAAACTTCAATGATAACCCCATTAAATTGAATTATATTTTGAAAAAGACTGGAGTTGTGCATATGTCTGCATTGACAATCGCTCAATTAGAAAACATGACGTTAAAAGAGCTTTACGCCCTTGCACGCCAATATAAAATTTCTTATTATAGCAAGCTAACGAAAAAAGAATTGATATTTGCTATTTTGAAAACGCGTTCAGAGCAAGAGGGCTATTTCTTTATGGAAGGCGTACTAGAAATTGTTTCGCAAGAGGGCTTCGGCTTCCTTCGACCAATCAACTACTCACCGAGTAAAGAAGATATTTATATTTCTGCATCCCAAATCCGTCGCTTTGATTTGCGTAATGGGGACAAGGTTTCAGGAAAGGTGCGTCCACCGAAGGAAAATGAGCGCTATTATGGCCTATTACAAGTAGATGCTGTCAATGGCGAAGATCCTGAAGTAGCGAAAGAACGAGTTCATTTCCCAGCACTAACACCTTTATATCCAAATAGACAAATTAAACTAGAAACAACACAACGCAATTTATCCACACGTATAATGGATTTAGTGGCACCTGTAGGCTTTGGACAACGTGGATTAATTGTAGCTCCTCCAAAGGCAGGGAAAACGTCTTTACTAAAAGAGATTGCAAACGCTATTACAACCAATCATCCACAAGCAGAGTTAATTGTCCTACTGATTGATGAACGACCTGAGGAAGTGACGGATATTGAACGTTCTGTCAATGCAGATGTTGTCAGCTCAACATTTGATGAAGTACCTGAGAACCACGTCAAAGTGGCTGAAATAGTATTAGAACGTGCGCGACGTTTAGTGGAACATAAGCGTGATGTAATCATTTTAATGGACTCCATTACACGTTTAGCTCGTGCTTATAACTTAGTGATTCCACCGAGTGGACGTACACTTTCTGGTGGTATTGATCCTGCTGCGTTCCATAGACCAAAACGTTTCTTTGGTTCAGCTCGTAATATTGAAGAAGGCGGTAGTTTAACAATTTTAGCGACGGCTTTAGTAGATACAGGATCTCGTATGGATGAAGTTATCTATGAAGAATTTAAGGGAACAGGGAACTTAGAGCTTCATCTTGATCGTCAGTTAGCAGAACGCCGTATATTCCCTGCACTTGACATTCGTCGTTCGGGTACACGTAAAGAAGAGCTTCTTCTGGAGCCAGAACAACTTGAAAAGCTATGGGCGATTCGTAAAACATTTTCTGATGCACCAGATTTTGCAGAGCGCTTCCTGAAAAAAATACGTACAACAAAATCAAATGAAGAATTTTTTGAAAAGCTAAATGAAGATATGAAAAAAGCAACAAAGGGTAAGGGACTTTTATAAATGGCATCACCATTGACAAACAAATTGTCAATGGTGATTTTTTTTGTATATGTTTATTTTATATATGTATATTGAAATTGATAATCATTATCAATATAATGGTAAGTAAATATGTTCTGAAGGAGACGAAGATGAATTATGATGCCTATATGCTTCTTTGGCAAAATGCATTTATCCAGTTGAAGCAAATCGATTACATAAATAAATCAGACATTCATGTGTCAAAGGTTTTAACATATAGTTCGTTTCTTATTGTCACAGCAGGCGATGCACAGATTGTCATTGATGATCAATCTTATCATGTGCAGCGCTTCAGTATTTTTCATATAGGAAAATCTCAATGTCTTCACATTAGGGTACAGCAAAGTGTTAGCTATTTTCTCATTAGCTATAAGGGAGATGTCATGTACAAAGATGCCTTTATACAGCATTTGCACATGCACTATCAACCATTTCAAACACATTTCTCTTGTGTACCCGCAAATCCGATAGTCATTCACGGCATCCTTCAAGATATGTATAGCAAATGGCAATCTGGCTCTATACAGGAGCATTTATCTGTAAGGGCGTCCTTCTATGAAATTATCTATCATGTCTTTCGAGAATTAGTAGAAGGACAAGGGAAACCACATGAAATTGATAAGGCGGAAGCCGCACGATTATTTATAAAGCAACACATTCATCAACCATTATCTATCCAGACATTAGCAGATATGCTTCAGATTAGTACACGGCATTTATTACGCATCTTTAAAGCACGCTATGAAATAGGCCCACAAATATATTTACAACAATTGAGAATAGAGCAGGCTAAGCAGTATTTATTAACCAATCAATATGGCATAAAAGAAATTGCCATATCTCTTGGATTTGAAGATGAATATTATTTTAGTCGTGCTTTTAAAAAAGCAACAAATCTGGCTCCAAGTAGCTTTAGGCTGAAATATGCATCTAATATGTCCGAAATTGCCATTACAAATGAGAATCATTTTCAATACAATAATAATCAGCTCGCGCAAGCAAAACGATTTGAGAATGGAGAAAATGAAATCATGATGAAGAAGATGATTCACCATATAAAGCTTCCTTTTTTATTAAGCCTGTTCGTTTTACTAGCAGCGTGTAATGAAGAGACAAGCCAATCTAAGGTTGATGAACCAACTTCGCCCGAGAAAGCAGAGACTAGAACCGTAACAGATGATAGTGGACGTGAAGTAGAAATTCCAATGAAGGCAGAGAGAGTCGTAACTGATTGGTATCTGGGACAAATTTTAGCGTTAGATGTTGTACCAGTCGGAGGCGTAACGGCTAACCTTGATTATGCTGCTTTCTTAAAGCGACACTATAAGGATGGAGAAATTACGAATATTGGTACAGATGGTAAGGTGTCATTAGAAAAAGTTTTAGAGTTAAAGCCAGATTTGATTATTACTTGGAATGTGGAAGATGTAGCAAAGTATGAAAAAATTGCTCCCACAATTGTTTTCGCTGAAGATGCCCATCGATCAGCGACTGAGGAGATTAAGGCAATGGGAAATTACTTAGGAAGACAAGCAGAGGCTGAGGCTTTTACAAAAGAATTTGAAGATCGGATCGCCAAAGCTAAAGAAAAAATCATGGATGTGATTCCAAAAGGATCTACATTTACTATTTATGAAATGTTTGAAAAAAATGCAACGATTATAGGGAAATCTAGTGTTTCGGGCGGTAGAGCACTCTATCAAATTTTAGACATGTTGCCTCAAGAAAAGGTGCGGGAGCTGTTTGATACAAAGGAAGGAAATAATGGACGCTATGAGATTTCCTATGAGGTAGTAGAGGACTATGTAGGTGACTATAACTTCATGATTAATTTCTTTAACAAAGATGGCCAGTTACCAGTAACATGGACAAACTTAGATGTCGTTAAAAATAATCAAGTATTAGAGCTTCCATCTGAATATTATTTTGCCTCTGACCCACTCTCTGGCTTACACCAAGCTGAAGAACTAGCTGACAAAATCGTTGAATTTACAAAGGCTCATCAACAATAACTGAGATAACAGGAGAGCTATTGTTGATAGCTCATTTATAGATACGTAAAACGAGATCATAATAGGAGGCTACACCATGTTATTACGGCGTTTTTTTTCATATTATAAGCCCTATAAAGGTTTATTTATTTTAGATTTTAGCTGTGCCATATTAGTGGCATTAATAGAGCTTGCGTTTCCGATTGTTTTAAATAAAGTAATTGATGATATTCTGCCAGATGGGGAATTAAAGTGGATTATTATGGCAAGCTTATTGCTGTTTGCATTATATATTTTTAACTCCATTCTACATTTTATCGTTTCGTATTGGGGACATATGCTGGGCATTAATATTGAAACAGATATGAGAAAAGAATCCTTTAGTCATGTGCAAAAGTTATCCTTTAGATATTTTGATAACAACAAAACAGGGCATCTTGTTTCTCGTTTAACAAATGATTTGATGGATATTGGTGAACTTGCTCACCATGGTCCAGAGGATATCTTTATTGCAGCTATGACGATTATTGGAACATTTGGTGTCATGTACTATATTGATCCAACCTTTACGATTCTTATTTTCTTACTTGTACCGATTATCTTAATCTTAACTATTATTTTCGGAAAATTAATGTCCAAGGCATTCCGTCAAATGTTTGGAGATATCGCAGATTTCAATGCACGTGTTGAAAACAATGTAAGTGGTATTCGTGTTGTACAAGCTTTTACAAATGAAGATCATGAAATTAAACGCTTTAAAGTAAATAATGAAAGATTCCGTATGACAAAGCTTTTTTCCTATAAAGTAATGGCTTGGAATGAAGCAATTTCAGGCATACTCACGAAGGTATTATCACTCTTTACTTTATTTGTTGGGGCTTATTTTGTATTAAATGGGCATTTAACAAATGGTGATTTTATCGCATTTATTTTACTTTCAGGTATTCTCTTAGGACCAATTAACAAAATCAATATGTTTATAGAAAGCTATCCAAAGGGCATGGCAGGATTTAGGCGCTATATTGAATTCCTCGAAACGGAGCCCGAAATTGCAGACCGTCCAGAAGCGAAAACAATCGATGAAATTGATGGTGAAATTACTTTTTCTAATGTATCGTTTGGCTACGCTGCCAATAATCGTGCCTTACATCAAATTAATTTAAAGGTACGTCCTGGTGAAACGGTTGCCTTAGTAGGACCTTCTGGTGCAGGGAAATCTACGATCTGTAGCCTATTGCCACGTTTTTATGAGGTGAATGAAGGCTCCATTAAGATTGATGGTGTTGATATACGAGATTTTAAATTGCAATCTTTACGTTCGCATATCGGGATTGTCCAGCAAGATGTCTTTTTATTCGATGGTACCATTCGTGAAAACATAGCCTATGGGGATTTAAATGCCAGCGAAGAAGATATTTGGTATGCCGCACAACGAGCACAACTGACGGATGTAATCAATGCTTTACCAGAGGGCATGGATACACTCATTGGTGAACGTGGTGTCAAATTATCAGGCGGACAAAAACAAAGATTATCAATTGCACGTATTTTCTTGAAAAATCCAAAAATCTTAATACTAGATGAAGCAACATCTGCATTGGATACAGAAACAGAACTAGCTATCCAGCAAGCCTTAAACGAGCTTTCTATCGGTCGTACTACATTAGTGATTGCCCACCGTTTAGCAACGATTAAGGATGCAGACAGAATTGTTGTGGTATCGAAAAAGGGCATTATTGAAGAAGGCACACATGAGCAATTAATGGAACGCCAAAATGCTTACTATGGCTTGTATACAGCCCAATTTGGTTTACAAATGTAAAAGTAATAGCATTCTCAAAAGTGAAAGGAAGTTAAAAATGTCAGTACTAGAAATAGATCATGTTGCGATTGGTTATTCCTCAGCGCTCATCGTCAATGATTTAAGTGTGGAGATTCCGAAAGGCCAGATCTCCACGATTATTGGTCCAAATGGTTGTGGCAAATCTACTTTATTAAAGGCTGTTGCACGTGTATTACGCACACAAAATGGAGCTGTCTATTTAGATGGCAAAGCTATACATCAATTAAAAACAAAAGAAGTGGCCAAAAGAATGGCTATTTTACCTCAAACAGCAACTGCACCAGGAGGATTAACGGTTTTTGAACTGGTATCCTATGGTCGTTTTCCTCATCAAGTAGGGTTTGGTACATTGCAAAAGGAAGACTATGAATATATCCATTGGGCTATTGATGTTACGGGGCTAAGAGAATTTAGTGATCGACCAATCGAAGCATTATCAGGTGGTCAGCGTCAGAGAGTGTGGATTGCTATGGCATTGGCGCAAGGCACAGATATTTTAGTACTGGATGAACCAACAACTTATTTAGATTTAGCACATCAGCTCGATATTTTATTGTTGCTACAAAAGCTAAATAAAGAAGAAGGGCGAACAATTATCATGGTTTTACATGATTTAAATCATGCATCACGCTTCTCTCATTTTATGATGGCCATGAGAGACGGCAATTTAATGGTGAATGGCAGTCCAAAAGAAGTGATGACAAAAGAAAATTTACAAAGGGTATTTAATATCGATGCAGAAATGGCAGTATGTCCCTATAGTGAAAATCCAATCTGCCTATCTTATCAGCTGTACGATATGAAAAAATAAAAGCTAGTTGGAAGTTATGAGGAGGAAATAAAATGACTACGTCGACAGGAGTAGGAGAGCTCCACGATTTAGAAGAGCTACAGAAGCGATCTCATCCGATCCGTGGAGTAGTGGCTTTAATCATAGGAGTAATTGGATTATTATTTGCCATTGGCTTATCAATTTCTTTTGGTGCAGCAGATATTTCATTGGGTACTGTTTGGACAGCAGTTACCCATTTTTCACCAGAATTAACAACACATCAAATTATCCATGATATTCGCTTACCACGGGTACTTGGAGCAGCGTTAGTCGGTGCAAGCTTCGCGGTAGCGGGTGCGATTATGCAGGGGATGACACGGAACCCTTTAGCTGACTCAGGGTTATTAGGCTTGAACTCAGGAGCTGCCTTTATGTTAGCCGTATGTTTTGCCTTTTTCCCTGGGCTACCTTATATGTATTTAATTTTATGGTCCTTTGTAGGTGCAGGTCTTGGTGTGGCCATCGTTTATGGTATTGGCTCGCTTTCTAAAGGTGGCTTAACACCTATGCGACTAGTTTTAGCAGGAGCTGCTGTTAGTGCATTACTTGGAGCGCTCGGAGAAGGGATTGCTCTTTATTTTCGTATCGGACAAGACCTCGCATTTTGGTATGCGGGTGGTGTTTCGGGTACAAAATGGAGCCATCTACAAATCTTATCTCCATGGATACTTGTTGCGATGATAGGAGCTCTTATCCTATCGCGTTCCATCACCGTACTGAGCTTAGGTGAAGAAATTGCAGTCGGGCTAGGGCAACGTACTGCTGTGGTTAAAGTATGGGGAATGATCATTGTTTTAGTTTTAGCGGGTGCAGCAGTTTCTGTTGTCGGTGCGGTTGGTTTTGTAGGATTAATTATCCCTCATTTAACCAGATACATAGTTGGTCATGATTATCGCTGGATCATCATTTGTTCCTTGGTATATGGAGCATTGCTTGTTGTGTTAGCTGATTTAGTAGCACGTGTTATTAATCCACCTTATGAAACACCCATTGGTGCGCTTATAGCCTTTATTGGAGTACCATTCTTCCTTTATTTAGCTCGAAAAGGAGGGAAAGAACTATGAGTAACAGCTATTTAACACCAAGTCAGCTGAAGGCTAAAAGGAAAAATTTTTCCATCCTTGCTACGCTCATTGTGTTAATCGTTATTACCTTTGTCATAAGTATGAATACAGGTGTCATTAAACTGACACCAATGGAGGTTCTTTGGACTCTTTTTGGTCAAGGTGACGCACAACAGCAGCTTATCTTATATGAATTCAGACTTCCTAGAATTGTGATTGCTGTATTAGTAGGTATGGGTTTAGCTATATCAGGCGCTATTTTACAGGGCATTTCTAAAAATGCCTTAGCAGACCCAGGAATCCTAGGTATTAATGCGGGAGCAGGTCTAGCCGTTATGCTCTATGTGTCATTTTTCCCCACTACGAAAGCAGCACCTGTTTATTTACTGCCGATACTGGCTTTTGTAGGAGCAGGTTTGACAGCTGTACTGATTTATTCACTTTCTTATCGACGTCATGAGGGGATTACACCAATGCGTTTAATTTTAACTGGGGTAGCTGTGGCAGCAGGGATTAGCTCGGCTATGATTGTGCTAACACTACGTCTATCACCAGAGAATTATCAATTTGTAGCAACATGGTTAGCAGGTAGCATTTGGGGCTCAAATTGGAGATTTGTTCTGTCGTTATTACCATGGTTAGTTATCTTATTGCCATTCGTCTATTCAAAATCACGTGTATTAAACATATTGAATTTAGGTGAATTAACAGCAGTAGGACTAGGTGCCTCGATTGAAAAAGAGCGACGCTGGTTGTTGGCTGCTGCTGTTGGTTTGGCTGGAGCTAGTGTTTCTGTAAGTGGTGGCATTGGTTTCGTAGGACTTGTTGCGCCACACTTAGCTCGACAGCTTGTTGGGGCCAAACACCAGTTTTTATTGCCAACTGCAGCATTATTAGGAGGGTTTTTAGTGTTAATGGCTGATACAATTGGTCGTTCCATTTTAGAACCTTCAGAAATTCCAGCAGGGATTGTGGTAGCAGTTTTAGGAGCACCCTATTTCTTGTATTTACTAGCACGATTAAAAGAGTAAATAGCACTTTTCCCTTTCTCCATGAGGGGAAAGAATAGACGGTTATTAGATTAATTCTTGTCAAACAATTTACGTTTGAATAGATTAGAAGGGGATGGAGAAGAGGAGATGTCAGAGGAACTATATGATGTAACGATTGTTGGTGGTGGTCCAGCAGGGCTTTATACTGCCTTTTATAGTGGAATGCGAGATTTAAAAACGAAAATTATCGAGTATAGCTCACAACTAGGTGGTCGTATGCTAATATATCCTGAAAAAATGATTTGGGATGTAGGTGGAGTAACACCTATTTTAGGTGGTCAGCTTATTAAACAACTTGTGGAGCAAGCTGAAACCTTTGATCCAACGATTGTCTTAAATCAAAAAGTGGAGAAATTAGATAAGCAACAGGATGGAACATTTATTTTAACATCCTCTACAGGAGAAAAGCATTATTCCAAAACGGTTATTTTAGCAGTAGGCTATGGCGTCCTTTCTATGCAAAAGCTTGAAATTGAAGGAGCGGATCGCTACGAAGTAACGAATTTACATTATACAGTTCAGGAATTAGAAATCTTCCGAGACAAGCATGTGTTGATTTCAGGTGGTGGTAATTCTGCGGTTGATTGGGCAAACGAGCTAGAGTCAATTGCCGCAAGCGTCACGATTGTTCATCGTCGAGATGATTTTGGTGGACATGAAAAAAATGTCTTACGTATGAAAGAATCCTCAGTTCATGTAAAAACGCCCTATGAAGTCGTTCAATTGCATGGGGACGGTGATTTAATTCAATATGTATCCATTGTCAATAAAGATACCGATGAAATGGAACGAGTGAAGGTAGATGCTGTCATTGTCAATCATGGCTTAAAATGTGATTACGGTGCGCTTGAAGAATGGGGATTAAACATCCAGGATGGCGTAGCGATTGTTAATGAGAATCGGGAAACGAACGTAGCAGGTATCTATGGAGCTGGCGATTTTATTGATCACCCTAGTAAAGTTAGATTAATAGCTGGTGCATTTACCGATGGAATACTAGCATTAAATAGTGCAAAACTATACTTGGAGCCAGATGCACCGAAAGTAGCCTATGTATCTTCACATAATATTCGCTTTAAAGAGCGAAATGAGAAAATTGGGTTAGTAGACAATGATTATCGTGAAGTTCGAGGTTAGATATTAGGGATAGTTTGCTTTTAATATTTTTTACTTGAAAAAAATAAAATGCCTATGCTATACTTCAAAAGTATGCAACGTGTACATATGTAGCTGACGTTCCACTTCGACACAAATTTTGTAGTCGACATATTCGGGCTATGTAAGGTACAGTTCGATAATACTCTGTTCCAGATGGTTCAGGGCGAGAGGAGAAAACGAATATGAAACAAGGAATTCATCCAGACTACAAAGAAGCAACAGTAACTTGCTCTTGTGGGAACACTTTCAAAACTGGTTCAGTAAAAGAAAACATCGTTGTCGAGTTCTGCAACGAATGTCACCCATTCTACACTGGCCGTCAAAAATTCGCGTCTGCTGATGGTCGCGTGGATCGTTTCAACAAAAAATACGGTCTTAAAAACTAATGTTAGTTTAATACCTGCCAAGCATGCGCTTGGCAGGTATTTTTTTCAGTAAATAATACACGTTGATGCAAGTCTTTTCAAAATCCAGATTGACACAAAGAAAGGGAGAAGACAAAATGGCACAGCTATATTTTAAACATGGTGCAATGAATAGTGGGAAGTCAATAGAAATTCTAAAAGTTGCCCATAATTATGAAGAACAACAAAAACCTGTAATGATGTTTACTTCAGGTCTAGATACGCGTGATGAGGTGGGCTTTGTTTCCAGTCGAGTAGGTTTACGACAACAAGCCATTCCTGTTTATGAAGATACAAATATTTTTGAAATAGTGAAAACTAATGCTGTCAAACCTTATTGTGTGCTTGTGGATGAAGTTCAATTTCTAAAAAAAGCACATGTTTTACAGCTAGCTAACATTGTAGATAAATTGGACATTCCCGTAATGGGCTTTGGTTTAAAAAATGATTTTCAAAATGAGCTATTTGAAGGTAGCCAGTACATGCTTACATATGCAGATAAAATTGAGGAAATGAAAACAATTTGCTGGTTCTGTCATAAAAAAGCAACAATGAATTTGCGAGTAGATGAAAGTGGAAAGCCAGTTTACACAGGAGATCAAATTCAAATCGGTGGCAATGATTCGTATTACCCTGTTTGCCGAAAATGTCATGCAAATCCACCGCTTTAAAGCTAAGTAGCTTGTTATAGCACTAAGAAAAAGTAGCATACATGTGAAAATTTCCTTATACTAAGTAGTGGAAATAAGAAATGAAAAAACCATTACGCCTTAGCGTAATTTTGATGAAAGCGGCTTCTCTATAAAAAAGGAGCAACTTAAAAAACTAAATAGAGGTGAAATCCATGTTTGATCGATTACAGGCAGTGGAAGATCGTTATGAAAGGCTTACTGAGCTTTTGAGCGATCCGGATATTGTTAATGATAGTAAGAAATTACGCGAATATTCTAAGGAACAATCAGATATCCAAGAGACAGTAGATACTTATCGTGAATATAAAAGTGTGAAAGAACAGCTAGTCGATACACGAGAAATGTTAGATAGCGAAAAAGATCCTGATATGCACGAAATGGTAAAGGAAGAATTTAACCTTTTAAAAGCACAGCAGGAAGAGCTAGAAGAGCGATTACGTATTTTATTAATTCCAAAAGATCCGAATGATAATAAAAACGTAATTATGGAAATCCGTGGGGCAGCTGGTGGTGACGAGGCTAATATTTTTGCAGGTGACTTGTTCCGTATGTATTCTCGCTATGCAGAAACGCAAGGCTGGAAAATTGATATTATGGAAGCTACACCAAACCCAATGGGCGGCTATAAAGAGGTAATCTTTATGATTAATGGACAAGGAGCCTATTCAAAATTCAAATTTGAAAATGGCGCACATCGTGTACAACGTGTCCCTGCTACAGAATCACAAGGCCGAATTCATACATCAACAGCAACAGTTGCTTGCTTACCTGAGGTTGAGGAAGTGGATGTTGAAATCCATGAAAAAGATATCCGTGTAGATACATTCGCATCTTCTGGTGCGGGTGGTCAATCTGTAAATACAACGATGTCTGCTGTTCGTATGACCCATTTACCAACAGGTGTTGTGGTTTCGATGCAGGATGAACGTTCACAAATTAAAAACCGTGAAAAAGCAATGAAAATTCTTCGTGCTCGTGTTGCAGATATGTATATGCAGGAAGCGCAAAAAGAGATTGATGCTACACGTAAATCAGCTGTTGGATCTGGTGATCGCTCTGAGCGAATTCGCACATACAATTATCCACAAAACCGCGTAACCGACCACCGTATCGGCTTAACGATTCAAAAGCTAGATCAAATCGTTGAAGGCAGACTAGACGAGATTATCGATGCTCTTATTTTAGAAGAACAAGCATCGAAGTTAGAGCGTTTAAATGATGACTTATAAAAATGTGATGGAGGCCCTTGAGTGGGCTTCTTCTTTTTTAGTGGATAATGGTTGTGAACAAACAGCAGCGCGGATTGTTATGCAACATGTGCTTGGTACTAGTTATGGAGAAGTTATGTTGCATTTGCAGGATGAATTAACAGCAGCACAGCAAATGAGATTTAATGAGCTCATAGAAGAACATGCCAATGGACGCCCTGTCCAATACTGTGTTGGGTATGAGGAGTTTTATGGTCGTTCATTCTTAGTCGATGAATCTGTCTTAATACCCCGACCTGAAACAGAGGAATTGGTACTTGGAACAATTAATCGACTACCTAAATTATTTACAAAGCAAACATTGAAGCTGGCTGATATCGGTACAGGTAGTGGAGCCATTGCTATTTCAATGAAGCTGGATTGTCCAGCATTAACGGTCATAGCTACCGATTTATCAGAAGCTGCACTAGCAACTGCTCAAAAAAATGCACAGCGATTAGAGGCAGATATTGATTTTAGATTGGGAGATTTAGCTGCTCCACTTGCAGGAGAAAAATTTGATATTGTTTTATCGAACCCACCGTATATTGCATTTAATGAGGCACAAGCAATGTCAAGCGTTGTGCTAGAGCATGAGCCGCATAGCGCCCTCTTTGCAGAGGAAGATGGTCTTATTTTATATAGAAAATTAGCTGAACAATTACCAGCTTATATGAATAGGCCAGCGTTGATTGGATTAGAAATCGGTTATACACAGGGGGAAAAAGTAGCCAAATTCTTTCAAGATAGTTTTCCACAGGCGACAGTTTCAGTAGAAAAAGATATTAATGGTAAACCTCGAATGATTTTTTGTGAGTTACATGTATAAAGTTTCTTAATCTTGCCAACAATGTTGAGCAAGGAGGGATTTTTATGTTGAACGAATACAAGATTATTAGATTACCTAAACAAAATATCTTTCTAGCTTTTGCTAGACTAGTATTAATTGCGATTGTTTTACAGTTATGTGTTTTATATATTCCAACATTAGTAGGTTTGGCGAAGGAATCTTCCGTTGATGTGCCAGAAAAAGATTTTCGTATACGTGTTATTGCAAACAGTAATACTGCACAAGATCAGCTAGCGAAACAGCAGCTTGTTCAAGATTTAAAGCCATACTTTCTACAAGTAGGTACTGCTGGATTTGCTGGGAATGAGCAAATACTTTCGTTAAAACAACAAATTGAAGCTGAACTGAGCGAAAATTATCCACAATTGGATACACAGGTTGTTGTTGGGGATAATTTGTTCCCACCAAAAAGACAAGGTGCTGTACTTTATCCACAAAATGTCTATCAATCAATTGTTGTAAAGATTGGTGATGCACGTGGAGATAACTGGTGGTGCAGTATCTTCCCATCGATATGTGAGCCTGATAAAGAAGAGGTAAAAGAAGAAGTAGAAGTAGAAGAAGAAAAAGAACAAGTTACATTCTTTATATGGGAATGGATTAAAGGACTTTTTGAATGAATTGTGCACAAATTCAGACAACTTATACACATTTTTTAATAAGTTATAAACAATTTGTGGATAATTCAGTAAAAACGAATAATTGAAGGTAGGTATTAATCATGAAAACTGTTTGTAAGGTTGTGGACAGTAATGTGAATAGTCAGATTAATTATACACAAGCTGTGGATATCTTAAATGCAGGAGAGGTAGTCGCATTTCCAACAGAGACGGTTTATGGCTTAGGAGCGATTGCCACAAATGATCTGGCAGTTAAAAAGATATTTGAAGCAAAAGGTCGACCTTCAGATAATCCTTTAATTGTCCACGTTGGTACAAAAGAGGAAGTAGCGATCTATATCGACCATATTTCTGACATAGCTAAACAATGCATGGATTTATTTTGGCCAGGTCCATTAACACTGGTGATGCCAGCGAAGCCAGATGTATTAGCTAAAAGTGTCACAGCTGGGTTATCAACAGTAGGCATTCGAATGCCTGATCATCCAGTAGCGCTCGCCTTACTACAACAGCTCCAAAAACCACTTGCTGCACCAAGCGCTAATCGTAGTGGAAAGCCAAGTCCTACAGAAGCCGTTCATGTTTTAGATGATTTAGAAGGGTACATACCTTATATTTTAGATGGAGGTTCTACAGGCATAGGGCTTGAGTCTACTGTATTAGATGTGACACATGAACCTCCAGTAATTTTACGTCCAGGTGGCATTACGAAGGAAATGCTTGAGGCTAAGATTGGCCCAGTGATTCAACCAACTAAAATAGAACAGAAGCTAGACGCAACGCCTAAGGCACCGGGAATGAAATATACGCATTATGCACCAAATGCCCCCGTGTATTTAATAGACTGTGATGTTGAGAAAGTCAACGAAGCTGTTCTACATTTACAGAGACAGGGACATCGTGTAGCACTACTTGCACCTGAGAACTTTGAAGAAATTAAAGTGGATTTTTACTTCTCTATTGGTGAAGCAGGAAGTAAAGAAGAAATGGGTGCGGCCTTATATAATGCACTTAGAGCATGTGATAAAACTACCGCTACCGTAATATTAGCAACAACTACTTCAATAGAAGGAGTAGGTGCAGCTATTATGAATAGACTTGAAAAAGCCTCTGGAGGTAAATGGTATTCATTGTAAATAACAATCGAACAATTATAGGCAAAAGACATTGAAGAAACACATGTTTTTTGTCTTTTTTTGTCCAATTATTATATGTTAAAAATGAAAAACAATAGTAAACAGTTATGATAATAATGTATTTTCGAGCATAAAATGATAAAATATTAGGGAGCGAAGGAGTGCATTCTTGCAGGGAATTCTTGCAGGTATATTAACGTCTGTTGATGTGATTGGTCTATATGTTTTGCTGCCAAATGTTAGATATCGATTATTTTTATCATTATGGACGGCTGCATTACATATGCTTTTTCCTTTATTAGGGTTTGAATTAGGAAATTATTTAGTCCGATTTCTATTAGAATGGGGACAATGGATTTCAAGTATTTTATTATTTTGTATCGGTATGCATTTATTATTATTTTCTCACAGAGATGAAAAAGTAACGATTTCACCTGTACTTTTAGCTGTGACTGCAAGCCTAGACACCTTTTCAGTTAGTGTTTCTTTTGGTATGCTTAACTTAGAAAAAACGATTTTTATTATGAGTGCAGGCTTAAGTGCATTAATGTGTGCTTATGGGTCATTAGTTATAGCACGTAGAAGCCAAGTCTTTTTTGGCAATAAAATTCAAGTAGTTGCTGGCATTATATTTATAATCATGAGTATTCTAGCTATTCAACAATAGATAAAATTGGAGAGTGATAAGTGTGAAAATATTATTTGTTTGTACAGGCAATACTTGTCGCAGTCCGATGGCAGAAGCTATTTTAAAACATAAACAAATAAACAATGTAGAAGTGCGCTCAGCGGGGATTTATGCGATGCCTAATGCACAAATGTCAGCACATGCACAACAAGTGTTAAATGAAGCCCAAATGTCCCATCAACATTTTGCGACGCAATTATCACAAGCTGAAATGGCATGGGCAGACTTAGTTTTAACAATGACGACTGCTCACAAAGATACCGTCATTTCCAATTATCCAGAAGCTGAGCATAAAGTATTTACATTGAAAGAGTATACAAATGAGGGCAGTTTAGAAAATGTAGTGGACCCTTATGGTGGTAATAGCGCAATTTACGAAGCAACATTTGCAGAATTAAAAGAACTGATCGATCAATTAATACAAAAACTAGAAAAGAATTGAGGGGTCCTATGAAAAAACAATTTGGTTTACGACTAAAATTGGTGTTATTTGTTAGTGTTCTTGCACTAATCACCTACAGTGTCAGCTTTATATTCATTGAGTTTTTACAACCTACCTTCTTCCCTGACACAAATCGAAAAGTTTTTGAAGTGATTACGTATGCGTTAGGCATAACTTGGTCAGGGATATTAGCTGCCTTTTTAAGTGTAATCCTCATCAAGCCTTTACAGCAGCTTGAGCATTCAGCAACACTTGTGGCGGAAGGAAAAATAGGACAGGATGTACAAATGCCTAATACAAATGATGAGATTCGATCTGTTGCAGAGGCATTCCAACAAATGGTGTTAAACTTACGTCAAATGGTGGAAAGTATTGATCATAACTTCCAACAAACGAATCAATCGATTATCCAGCTTTCAGATGAAGCAGGAGTGGCAACAAGAAAGGCAGAAGGCATTGCGTCTACCGTAAAGCATATTTCTACAGGAGCAGAAGCATCTGCGACAGCTGTACAAGATACTGCTGAAGCGATTGAAGATGTAAGAACGCTTGCAACAGAGGTAAATAGTAGGGCAGAGGCATCAGCATCACAAACTAAAGAGATTCTACATAATTTATCGACAACAACAAAAGCCATTGAAACATTAGTGAATAGTATTCAACAAATTGCGACAGGCAATAATGAGGCATTAAAAAGCATTCATGCGCTAGAAGAGAATGCTGGACAGGTAGAACGAATAATTAGCTTAGTTGGTGACATTGCAGCACAAACCAATCTGTTGGCACTAAACGCTTCTATAGAAGCTGCTCGGGCAGGAGAACATGGAAAGGGCTTTGCAGTAGTAGCTGAAGAAGTCCGTGGTTTGGCTGATGAAAGTGCAAAAGCAGTGCAAGGAATTACAGCTTTAATTCAAACCATGCAGCAAAACGTAGAAGTAGTTGTGAAACAAATGAACGAACAAGTTGCCTTTGCAACAAAGGAAGCCGATCGAGTTTCTGAAACAACGACAGCAGTAGAAAATATGGCTTCTAATGTACATGAAATGGCAACATCAATTGTTGAGATTTCTTCTTTAATCGAACAGCAAATGCATAATATTGAAACGACAGCTCGACAATCACAGGAAGTTGCTGCCATTGCGGAACAAACGTCAGCAGGTGCACAGGAAGTTCGTAGTGCAGCTGAAGAGCAAGCCTATGCAATTGAACAAGTCGAGCATCTGGCTCAAAGTTTGAAAAAGCAATCAGAAGCATTGCATAAAATGATTCAACAATTTGATAGACAAGCGTAGTCCTGAAGGTTATACATAAATCCCGTGAAAAATCGGATTTATGTATAACCTTTTTTATTAAAGGACAATTTATGTCCACTGTAAGTAAAAAGCTAAAAAAACTTCAGAAGATGGAATATTACAACAAAAGACCATTATCCGAACTTATTAACATGATATTCACATTATCCACAAAAAAATAAGTTTAAAAGTGAATGATTTTGTGTTAACATACAATTAATGTTCGTCTTTCGGGAAAAATCAACGTAAAAATACAAGAAAAATCGTGTTATTCTTCAGAAAGAAGTGGTACACTAAGGTTGACTATAATTCGAAAAGAGGGAACCCAGTGAGAATAGCAATTTCTTCTGATCACGGAGGCAATAACTTACGTCGTGAGATTATGCAGCTATTAGATGAACTTCAAATTAGCTACGAAGATTTTGGTCCACAATCTGCGGATTCAGTAGACTATCCAGACTATGCAAAACCTGTATCTGAGGGTGTTGCTAACGGAGAATTTGATAAAGGCATTTTAATTTGTGGCACAGGAATAGGTATGTCCATTGCCGCTAATAAGGTCAAGGGCATACGTTGTGCATTAGTACATGATGTATTTAGTGCTAAGGCAACGCGTTGCCATAATGATTCAAATATTTTAGCAATGGGCGAACGTGTAATTGGCCCTGGTCTTGCACGTGAAATTGTACAAGCATGGCTAGAGACCGATTTTGAAGGTGGCCGCCATGTACGCCGTATTGAAAAAATTACTGAACTAGAGCAATAGTAGTTTTGTTATTCCATATATGGCATTCGTATAGGATGTCATATATGGCATGATTTTAATGGATATAGATGAAGGAGCTGAGCTTAATGGTTGTAAAACAAATACGAACACATTTGACTCAGTTACTCAGTGAATTTGAAGAGCAGGTAACGTTACGACCCCATACAATTTTTGTAGTAGGGTGCTCTACATCTGAAGTGATTGGTCAGAAAATTGGCACAGCGGGAGCGTTGGAGATAGCAGAAGCCATTTTTGAGCCGTTACAAGAATTTGCAGCAAAGCATCAATTGCTTTTAGCATTCCAAGGTTGTGAGCATATAAATCGCGCCATTACTATGGAAGCATCAACAGCTGAAAAATTTGGCTATGATCCAGTAGCAGTTGTCCCAGTACGTACGGCAGGCGGCTCAATGTCAGCATATGCCTATACGCAATTTGATAATCCAGTGATTGTTGAAACAATACAGGCACATGCAGGTATTGATATTGGACAAACATTAATCGGTATGCATTTGAAAGCAGTAGCTGTACCTGTTCGAACATCGGTAAAAATGGTAGGAGAAGCTGTTGTGACGATTGCAACAACACGTCCTAAGCTAATTGGCGGAGAACGTGCAGTATATAAATAATTACCACCCTATTTTAGTGGTAGAGATGAATAACGATACTTTAGGAGGCTTTTTCAAACATGGCATATGAAAAATTAGCAGTACAAGACAAAGCAGTATTAGATGGAATTCTTGCAGAAAAAACACGTCAGCAAGCAAATATTGAATTGATTGCATCCGAAAACTTTGTATCCGAAGCAGTGATGGAAGCGCAAGGATCAGTACTGACAAATAAATACGCTGAAGGTTATCCTGGTAAACGCTATTATGGTGGCTGTGAGCATGTAGACGTAGTAGAAGATATTGCACGTGATCGTGTAAAAGAACTCTTCGGAGCAGAATATGCAAATGTACAACCACACTCAGGTGCACAAGCAAACATGGCTGTTTACCATACGATTCTAGAACCAGGTGACACAGTTCTTGGTATGAACCTTTCACATGGTGGTCACTTAACACATGGTTCTCCAGTAAACTTCTCTGGTGTTCTATATAATTTTGTAGAGTATGGTGTAACACAAGATACACAAGTGATTGATTATGAAGATGTACGACAAAAAGCTTTAGAGCATAAACCGAAACTGATTGTTGCAGGTGCATCTGCTTATCCACGTGAAATTGACTTCTCTAAATTCCGTGAAATTGCAGACGAAGTCGGAGCCTATTTCATGGTGGATATGGCACACATTGCAGGACTTGTAGCTGCTGGCGAACATCAATCACCAGTGCCATATGCTGATTTTGTTACATCAACTACACATAAAACATTACGTGGACCACGTGGTGGATTAATTCTTGCTTCAAAAGAATGGGAGCAAAAACTAAATAAATCTGTATTCCCAGGAATTCAAGGTGGCCCATTAATGCATGTTATCGCTGCAAAAGCTGTAGCATTTGGAGAAGCTTTACAACCAGAATTTAAAGACTATGCAAAACAAATTAAAGCCAATGCAAAGGCTTTAGCAGAAGTATTAATTGCTGAGGGTGTTGAAATTGTTTCTGGTGGTACAGATAACCATTTATTACTGCTAAATGTTAAATCTCTTGGTTTAACAGGTAAAGTAGCAGAGCACGCACTAGATGAAGTGGGTATTACTACAAATAAAAATACAATCCCTTACGATACTGAATCTCCATTTGTCACTTCTGGAATTCGTATTGGTACTCCAGCGGTCACTTCTCGTGGCTTTAAAGAGGAAGATATGAAAGAAGTAGGAGCAATTATAGCAGCTGTTCTTAAAAACCCTGAAGATGAAACAGTTAAAGCAGATGCAAAAGATCGTGTGAAGGCATTAACTGATAAGCATCCATTATATGTATAATCAATAGAATATTAGCTGTGTTTAAAGTACAAAATTTACTTTAAATACAGCTTTTTATTTTGGAAATAGAGGATTAAACTGTAAAAAACATCTTTTTTCTAACAAAGTAGAATAATCCCCTTATTTTTGAATAAATTTACATAAAAACGGTATAAAGGGATATATTATAGTAGGCAGAGGACAGATAGTGTCCTAGAAAAGAAGTTTTTTTTAATAAAAGTGAAAATTTAATTAAATTTTATGTACAATGGAAATGAGATGAAGGGATAGAAAAGGAGGGGTTAGATGGTCACTAAATCGTTAAACACAGATTATGATGTATTATTAAACAGCATTCGCAAATTAGGGAATAATTCGAAAGAAAGCTACGTTATTTTTGATGCGACGAAGCATCATTGCATAGTAGAGTGTAATGATTCTTTTTGTATGCTTACTAATGCTGCACGTTCACAAATTCTCAATACTGATTATTTTTCATGGCTATCAATGGATGAAAAAAAGACAACCATTGAAATGATTAAAGAAAAAATACATAACGGCATAATGGTGCAGGCGAAGCTATATCATAATGGCATCGATAAACCTCCCTTTTGGGCAGAAATACAAGCATTACCATTTTGCAATGAGGCAAATATAACGCAATTTGTTTTAGTATTTGTGAAGGATGTTACATATTATCATACGGAAGACTTCTTAATGCGTTTAGAAAATGATATGTACAGGGCAATTGAGAAGGAGTTTACTTTCGAGCAAAAGATGAAGCTTATTTGTCAAGGCCTCGATGAATTTTTCATGCCAAATATTGCAAGTATGGTGCTTATAAAAACAGAAGTAAACCAATTACAAGTTTTCATAGGAGATAATCAAACAAAGAGCGTACCAAGATGTTGTGCAAACAATGATTTCTTTAATAAGGTCATGCAATCAGAAACCTCTACTTTCATAGAGAATTTAGATGAAGTGAATATTCCTGAAGAACATAAGCAATATGCTTCGCTAGCTAAAAAGCCGCATGGATGGTTTATCCCTATACGTAATCAACAGCGGCAAGTAATAGGTGTTTTCTCGATATTTAGCCAAAAAACACAAAGTGACCAAATGCTTAAAAATTTGTTTCGAAAAATGGGTGCTCTTGTTGCATTGGCTTATTCATATGCAAGGACGCAGAAAAAAATTTGGGATTTAGCCTATACAGACATTACAACAGGTCTACCTAATCGTCACAGCTTTGTTAATACGATTGAAAGAGAAGTTCAGCAGGGTCAAAGCGGCTTTATTAAAATATTAAAACCGAGTGAATTTCATCAAGTAGTTGAATTGTATGGCCGTGAAATTGGTGATGAACTTTTAAGACAACTTGCGAAACGTCTTGAGCAAGACAAGTCAGAAAGTAATGAGTATGTTGCTAGGTTTACAAGCTCTAGTTTGATTATGACTACAATGTCACTTCATGAAGATTTACATGATTATGAGATGAGAATAAAAGAAACGATTCGCCAACCTTTTATTATAGGAGGAAAGCAAATCTATATTACATTAAAAACAGGAATTGCTTCCTATAGTGATGACATTAATATTAATGATGCGATTCGTTTTGCAGATAATGCGTTATCCTTTGCAATCGATAGGCCAGGTACACATACTGAAATATTTACAACAGAGAAAAATGATGTGCTTGTACAGAAGATGACAGTCTTAAATCATTTGTCAGAAGCCATTAAAAATAAAGAAATAACAGTACACTTACAGCCTAAAGTAGATTTACGCAATGGGGATATTCAAAGTATTGAAGCACTTGCAAGGTGGATTTCCCCAAAATTGGGTTTTGTTTCACCAGCAGTCTTTATTCCAGTAGCAGAGAGTGCTGGTAAGGTTCGAGAAATTGATGTACTTATTTTAGAGACGGTACTCTCATGGCTTTCAGAACGACAACGCCTAGGAAAGAAATTAGTGAAAATAGCAGTCAATATTTCACCTGATCATTTTTACTACACGCACTTTGTTCAGGATACACTGAAACTTGTGCGGAAGTATAATATTGACCCTAGCTATATTATCTTAGAGGTGACAGAAAATATTGGTTTAGTAGATTTTCAATCAGCCTATAAGATCATTCAACAGCTAAAGAGCTATGGCTTTAAAACATCCGTAGATGATTTTGGCACAGGCTTTTCTTCGTTAAGCTATTTGCAACAACTACCGTTTGCTGAACTAAAGATTGATCGTAGCTTCATCAATGCTATAGAAGATCCAGCAACACTGGCTATTGTTCGCTCTATCATTCAGTTAGCATTAAATTTAGGAATGATTTCAGTGGCAGAGGGCATAGAGACAGAGGAACAGGTTGAGATTCTACGTGCGCTAGGATGCACAGTAGGACAAGGATACTTCTATTTCAAGCCAATGCCAATTGAACAATTAGATATAATCCTTGATCAGTAACATAGTTTTGACAAAAGAATAGATGACAAATGGAGTTCGCCTAAATTTATTTTTGAGGCGACTCCTTTTTTCTGTTATACTAGTTGAGATAAAAATGAATCCGAACGGTGAGGAGAGAATCCCTTTGAGCAAAGTCTATGTATTTGATCATCCACTAATCCAACACAAATTAACTTATATTCGCGACAAGAATACAGGAACAAAAGAATTTCGTGAGTTAGTAGACGAAGTGGCAACACTAATGGCATTTGAAATTACACGTGATATGCCAGTAGAGGAAATTGAAATTGAAACACCTGTAACAATTGCAAAAACAAAAGTACTTTCTGGTAAAAAACTTGCAATCGTACCGATTCTACGTGCAGGTATCGGTATGGTAGATGGTGTATTAAAGCTTATCCCTGCTGCAAAAGTTGGTCATATTGGTCTTTATCGTGATCCAGAAACATTAAAACCAGTTGAATATTACGCAAAACTTCCTGCAGATGTTGAAGAACGTGATTTCATCATTGTAGATCCAATGCTTGCAACTGGTGGTTCTGCAGTGGAGGCAATTCATTCACTGAAAAAACGTGGAGCTAAAAACATTAAATTCATGTGCTTAATCGCTGCACCAGAGGGTGTAAAAGCTATTCAAGAAGAACATTCGGATGTAGATATTTACATTGCTGCACTTGATGAAAAATTAAATGACCATGGTTATATTGTACCAGGCTTAGGTGATGCCGGAGACCGTCTATTCGGTACAAAATAAACACCCATACATGAAATTTCCTCATTTAGGAAACTAATAACTTGTGAAAGCGTCCTTCAAATTGAAGGGCGTTTCATAGTATGTGTAGGTAAGTAATCTCTCGTCGATGGGAGATTTACCTTACCATACAATAACAAAAAGGACGGTGCAGATCGTTTTGACAAAAAAATGGAAAGTAATGACGATTTTTGGTACAAGACCAGAAGCAATTAAAATGGCTCCTCTTGTTTTGGAGTTACAAAAGTATCCTAAGCAAATAGAATCTATTGTAACTGTAACAGCACAGCATCGCCAAATGCTCGATCAAGTATTAGAGACGTTTAGTATTACACCAAACTATGACTTAAATATAATGAAGGATCGCCAAACATTAATAGATGTAACGACAAACGCATTACAGGGTTTAGATAAAGTAATGAAGGAAGCACAACCAGATATCGTTTTGGTACATGGTGATACAGCAACGACTTTCATTGCAAGTCTCGCTGCGTTCTATAACCAAATTGCTATAGGACATGTAGAAGCGGGACTGCGAACATGGAACAAATATTCACCATATCCAGAGGAAATGAATCGCCAACTAACAGGCGTGATGGCTGATTTGCATTTTGCGCCAACTGAAGTATCTAAAAAGAATCTTTTAGATGAGAATAAAAATCCAGCGACGATTTTTGTTACAGGTAATACAGCAATAGATGCATTAGCAACAACAGTCAGTGAACACTACACGCATCCTGTACTAGATAAAATTGGCGAGGATCGCATGATTTTATTAACGGCACATCGTCGCGAAAATCTTGGTGAACCAATGCGCCATATGTTTAAAGCGATTACCAGAATACTCGCAGAACATGAGGATGTTCAAGTTGTTTATCCTGTTCATATGAATCCGGCTGTAAGAGAAATTGCTAATGAAATTTTAGGGAATAATAAACGAGTGCATTTAATTGAGCCTCTTGAAGTATTTGATTTCCATAACTTTGCAGCAAATTCATATATGATCTTAACAGATTCGGGCGGTGTACAAGAAGAGGCACCTTCATTAGGGAAGCCAGTGCTTGTTCTAAGAGATACGACAGAACGCCCAGAGGGGATTGCAGCAGGAACATTAAAGCTAGCAGGAACAGAAGAAGAAACAATTTACGCCTTAGCAAAGGAATTACTAACAGATAATAATGCCTATGAAGCAATGGCTAAAGCATCAAATCCATATGGGGATGGACATGCATCTAAGCGTATTGTTGAAGCATTGCTAGGATTTTTACAAAAAACTAATTAATATACTATATTTTATATTAAAAATAAGTCTAATGTACCTGTTGAAATGGGTAAGCTAATTTACGAGCATAATCTTGTCGTAAATTAGCTTTTTTTATGCGTGAGAAGGTTGAGAAATTTTGAAACTATGAAATTTCATACACAAATTTGTCAACAATTTGACAAGAGTATAGAGGCTGTGAAGTTTTTCTCCTTTACCAATTGACTTCAAATATCACCTATTGTATGCTTACAAAGGGTAAGAATGATAAGGGTTTCTGTTCATAAATAGGACGTTGAAACACTTGTTATATCAACTTTCTACTAAATTGACAGTTCAAAATAAAACTGTCGATTTGCAACGTTTTGTGCGTTTCGGTTTTTACCGAGTCGGTAAGGGGTGTAAGTTATTTTTTTGGGCATTTACACCTGTAATTGAAATGACTCTCCCATTACTATTCCGCTGTGAGTAGTGCTTTTCACTGCTCTTTTCTGATTTCACATAGTGGTCAGCAAACGTTTTCATTACTCGAAAAAATGATTCAGGAGATTACAACCAATGCTAGATTTGCATCACATTTTTGCTGTGCAGAAGAGGGCGTTATTTTTTTTGCTTGCACTCTGCGCATTAGGCTGGGGATTTACCCCCTATCAAACTGTTTTTGCGGGCATCGCAGTCGGTGCATTCTTTGGTACGTATAATTTTTGGATTTTAGTTCGGCGTATGGAGAAGTTTGACAGATCCATTAGTGAAGGGAAGAAAATAGGCTCACTTGGTACAGCGCTTCGCTTTGGATCAGGTGTTGCGGCAGTCGCAATAGCCATTTCGTTGCCAAACTATTTTCACTTAATTAGCACGGTTATAGGGCTAATGATTCCGTACGTTTTTCTCTTTGTCGAGAGAATTGTGTCACATGTAAGGAACCGCTAATGTGCTTTAAATTAGAAAGAGAGGTGAAAAAATAACAATGGATCACAAAGCTCCGTTACTAGAAGTCGGTTTTTTAACATTTAACTTATCAACAGTTATGATGTTACTAGTTGCAGCAATTATCGTATTTTTAATTGCCTTTATTTCAACTAGAAGTCTAAAACTAAAACCAACTGGTATGCAAAACTTTATGGAATGGATTATGGATTTCGTAAAGAATATCATCAAAAGCAACATGGATTGGAAAACTGGTGGACGATTCCATGTTTTAGGTATTACGTTAATTATGTTTATCGCAGTATCTAACTTATTGGGTCTTCCTTTTTCTATCATCTATGACCACACGCTATGGTGGAAATCACCAACAGCTGACCCTACAGTAACAATGACGTTAGCAGCAATGATATTAGTCTTAACGCACTTCTATGGTGTAAAAATGAAGGGTTCAGGTCATTATGTTGGTACATTCTTTAAACCAATGTCATTCATGTTCCCACTTAAAATAGTAGAAGAATTTGCAAACACATTAACATTAGGTCTACGTCTTTACGGTAACATTTACGCAGGTGAGATTTTACTAGCCTTACTTGCAGGTTTAGCATCATCAGGTGCCATGGGATTCATCGGAGCAATCGTTCCTATGATGGCATGGCAAGGTTTCTCAATTTTCATCGGCTTTATCCAAGCCTTTATCTTCACAATGTTAACAATGGTTTACATGGCTCATAAAGTGAGCGATGACCATTAATATAAAGCATATATACTATGCTTGAACTACAAAAACAAACAATTCCAAGGAGGAAATTTTCAAATGACAGGTTCATTAGGTTTATTAGCAGCAGCAATCGCAATCGGTTTAGGTGCACTTGGTGCAGGTATTGGTAACGGTCTTATCGTATCAAAAACAGTAGAAGGTATCGCTCGTCAACCAGAAGCTCGTGGCGTTCTTCAAACTACAATGTTCATCGGGGTTGCATTAGTTGAGGCCCTACCGATCATCGCAGTAGTAGTAGCATTCATCGTTATGAACAAATAATTCAGTTGAACACTGAATTTTACTAGTGGCGAAGCAGGATTCTCCAGATGAAACTTCGCCCTTCATTTTGGAACAGATAAAAGCTATGTGCAAATATAGCTTTTTAAAATAGGTAGTTTTTTAAGTAACTAAATTATGTTGAAGTTAAAGCTCTTGAAGGGAGTGAAACAATCGTGTTTTTAGATAATCTTGTACTAGGTGCAGGCGCTGGATTTAATAGTGGAGATATCATCGCAACATTAGTTATTTTCATCGGATTAATGTTACTACTTAGGAAATTCGCTTGGGGTCCACTTATGGGCATCATGCAACAACGTGAAGAATTAGTAGCGAGTGAAATCGAAGCAGCTGAAAAAGCGCGCAAAGAATCGCACCAATTTTTAGAAGAACAAAAGAGCCTTCTTAAGGAAGCTCGTACAGAAGCACAATCGATTGTTGAGGGCGCTAAAAAGCAAGGCGAATTACAAAAAGAAGAAATTCTTACTGTAGCTCGTAATGAAGCAAACCGCTTAAAAGAATCGGCTTTACGTGAAATTGAGTCTGAAAAAGAAAAAGCTATTGCAGCTGTACGTGATGAAGTCGTTTCATTATCTGTACTTGCAGCATCTAAAGTCCTTAGCAAAGAGATTTCTGAGGCAGACAACCGTGCTCTAATTGAAGAGACGATTGCGAAGGCAGGGGAAGCTCGATGAGTAATTCAACTGTAGCAAAACGTTACGCTCAAGCGCTTTTTGAATTGGCGCAACAAAAAAATATTCTTACTGAAGTTGGAGCAGACTTAAGTGAACTAACAAAAGTAGTAAAAGAATCTCCTGATTTTTTAACGCTTTTAAATGCACCTAAGTTCTCCGTCGAACGAAAAAAACAAATGGTAGCTGATATCTTTAATGGTGCAACACCAGAAGTTTTACACACTGTTCAACTTCTAGTTGAGAAAAAACGTGTAAACGAGATGACACAAATTGCTAAGGCATATGCTGAACTTGCTGCGCAAGCACAAGGCACTGCAGATGCAACAGTATTTTCAACACGTGCACTTTCTGCAGAAGAAAGCGCTAATATTTCAGCAGCGTTCGCGAAACTTGTTGGAAAACAATCTTTAAATATTACAAACGAAGTTGATCCATCTTTACTTGGTGGTATTCGTGTTCAAATCGGTAACCATATTTATGATAGCTCAGTAGCAAACAAACTAGAGCGTCTAAAACGTGAATTAATCGGTTAATAATTTAGAAATGTGAGAGGTGACATACATGGGCATCAAGGCTGAAGAAATCAGCAGTCTGATTAAACAACAGATTGAGAATTATGAATCTGAACTTAAAGTAAGCGAAGTTGGTACAGTTATCCGTATTGGTGACGGTATTGCTCTTGCTCATGGCCTCGACAACGCCATGGCTGGAGAACTACTAGAGTTCTCTAATGGTGTTATGGGTATGGCTCAAAACCTAGAAGAAGGTAACGTTGGTATCGTAATCTTAGGTCCATACACTGACATCAAAGAAGGCGATGAAGTTCGTCGTACAGGTCGTATCATGGAAGTACCAGTTGGTGAAGAACTAATTGGTCGTGTTGTAAACCCACTTGGACAACCAGTGGATGGACAAGGTCCTATCAACACTACAAAATCTCGTCCAATCGAAAGTCCAGCTTTCGGTGTAATGGCTCGTAAATCAGTACACGAACCACTACAAACTGGTATTAAAGCGATTGACGCATTAGTACCAATCGGTCGTGGTCAACGTGAGTTAATCATCGGTGACCGTCAAACTGGTAAAACATCTGTAGCTATCGATACAATTCTTAACCAAAATGACCAAAACATGATTTGTATCTACGTAGCAATCGGTCAAAAAGAATCTACTGTACGTGGTGTTGTAGAAACTCTTCGTAAACATGGCGCTTTAGATTACACAATCGTTGTGACAGCTTCTGCTTCTCAACCAGCTCCATTATTATTCTTAGCACCATTTGCTGGTGTATCTATGGCTGAAGAATTCATGTTACAAGGTAAACACGTTTTAATCGTGTATGATGATCTTTCTAAACAAGCATCAGCTTACCGTGAACTTTCACTTCTTCTTCGCCGTCCTCCAGGTCGTGAAGCATATCCTGGTGACGTTTTCTACTTACACAGCCGCTTACTTGAACGTGCTGCGAAGTTAAATGAAACATATCAAAATGGTTCAATTACAGCTCTTCCATTCGTTGAGACACAAGCTGGGGATATCTCTGCATACATCCCAACTAACGTAATCTCAATCACTGATGGACAAATCTTCTTACAATCTGACTTATTCAACTCAGGTGTACGTCCAGCGATTAACGCCGGTCTTTCTGTATCACGTGTAGGTGGATCTGCTCAAATTAAAGCAATGAAAAAAGTTGCGGGTACACTACGTCTTGACTTAGCTGCATTCCGTGAGCTTGAATCATTTGCTCAATTTGGTTCAGATTTAGATAAAGTAACACTTGCTAAACTTGAGCGTGGTAAACGTACGGTTGAAGTTCTTAAACAAGACCTTAACAAACCACTAAAAGTTGAAAAACAAGTTGCAATCCTTTACGCATTAACTAAAGGTCATTTAGATGATATTCCAGTACAAGATATCGTTCGCTTCGAATCAGAATTCTTAAGCTGGTTAGATTCAAACCACACAAACGTTTTAGATCATGTTCGTACTACTAAAGAGCTTGCTCCTGATGCGGATTATGAAGCAGCAATCAATGCATTCAAAAAAACTTTCGCTAAATCAGAATAAGTCTTAGCTAGTCACTTGATTAAAAAACAGAAGGTGGTGAAATACCAGTGGTAAACTTACGCGAAATTAAAGGTCGTATTACTTCAACAAAGAGTACGAAGCAAATTACAAAAGCAATGCAGATGGTTTCTTCTTCTAAGTTACGTCGTGCAGAGCAAAATGCTAAAGCTTACGTTCCTTACATGGAAAAAATTCAGGACGTAGTAGGCGCGATCGCTTCAGGGACAAAAGACAGCGGACATCCAATGTTAACTGCTCGTCCTGTTAAGAAAACGGCTTACTTAGTCATTGGTTCTGACCGTGGTCTTGCAGGTGCTTACAATTCAAGTATCCTACGTCAAGTACAACGTACGATTAACGAGCGTCATAAATCAAAAGACGAATACGTTATTTTAGCAGTAGGTCGTGTTGTTCGTGACTACTTTGTGAAACGTGATCATAATGTCATCAGTAATGTTGTCGGTCTACCTGACCAACCAACATTTGCTGATATTAAAGAAATCGCTCGTAATGCTGTTGGTATGTTCATTGATGGTACGTATGACGAACTTTATATGTACTATAATCACTTTGTCAGCGCTATTGCTAGCGAAGTGACAGAGAAAAAACTTCTTCCATTAACAGATATTGCCCCTGCAAGCGGTACTGCTTCTTATGAATTCGAGCCATCTGGCGAAGCAATTCTAGAAGTGTTACTTCCACAATATGCGGAAAGCTTAGTTTATGGCGCATTATTAGATGGAAAAGCAAGTGAACATGCTTCTCGTATGACGGCTATGAAAAATGCAACAGATAACGCAACTGATCTTATTTCAGACCTTTCTTTGCAATATAACCGTGCACGTCAAGCGGCGATTACACAAGAAATTACAGAAATCGTTGGTGGAGCTGCAGCCTTAGAATAGGCAAGCAGCTTCCCAATGTCGTATAAGAATACGATAGGAGGGTACACAGTAATGAATAAAGGACATGTTATTCAAGTAATGGGTCCAGTTGTTGACGTTAAATTCGACAATGGCCAATTACCAGCAATCTATAACGCTTTAACAGTTAAGATTGAACGTCCTAATGAAGAACCAACAATTCTTGCATTAGAAGTTGCGCTTCATTTAGGTGATGATTCTGTTCGTACAATTGCGATGTCATCTACTGATGGCTTACAACGTGGAGCAGAAGTAACAGACTTAGGAAAAGCTATCTCAGTACCAGTTGGTGAAGTTACACTAGGTCGTGTATTCAACGTACTTGGAGAAGTAATTGACTTAGGTGAAGAGATTCCAGCAGACGCACGTCGTGATTCAATTCACCGTGAAGCACCAACTTTCGAGAATCTTTCAACTACAGTTGAAATTCTTGAAACAGGTATCAAAGTAGTAGACTTACTTGCACCATATATCAAAGGTGGTAAAATCGGTCTATTCGGTGGTGCCGGTGTAGGTAAAACTGTATTAATCCAAGAATTAATCAACAATATCGCACAAGAGCACTCTGGTATCTCTGTATTCGCTGGTGTAGGTGAGCGTACTCGTGAAGGGAACGACTTATTCTTCGAAATGAGCGATTCAGGCGTTATCAAGCAAACAGCGATGGTATTCGGTCAAATGAACGAGCCACCTGGTGCACGTATGCGTGTTGCTTTAACTGGTCTTACAATGGCGGAATACTTCCGTGATGAGCAAGGTCAAGACGTACTTTTATTCATCGACAATATCTTCCGTTTCACACAAGCAGGTTCTGAGGTTTCTGCCCTATTAGGTCGTATGCCTTCTGCGGTAGGTTACCAACCAACACTTGCAACTGAAATGGGTAAACTACAAGAGCGTATCACATCTACGAACAAAGGATCTGTAACTTCTATTCAAGCGATTTATGTACCAGCCGATGACTATACTGACCCGGCTCCGGCTACAACTTTCGCCCACTTAGATGCAACAACTAACCTTGAGCGTAAATTATCTGAAATGGGTATCTACCCTGCGGTTGACCCATTAGCTTCGACTTCTCGTGCATTATCACCTGAAATCGTAGGCGCTGAGCACTACGCAATTGCTACTGGTGTACAACGTACAATCCAACGTTACCGTGAATTACAAGATATCATTGCAATCTTAGGTATGGATGAGTTATCTGATGAAGATAAACAAACAGTAGAACGTGCTCGTCGTATTCAATTCTTCTTATCACAAAACTTCCACGTTGCGGAACAATTCACTGGTCAAAAAGGTTCTTATGTACCTGTAAAAGAAACTGTTCGTTCATTCAAGGAAATCCTTGATGGCAAATGGGATCACCTACCAGAAGATGCTTTCCGTCTAGTTGGTTCAATTGATGAAGTAGTTGAAAAAGCGAAAAGCATGGGCGTAGAGGTTTAATACTAGGGACGAGGAGGAAAAAATATGAAGACAGTTCTAGTCAATATTGTCACTCCCGACGGCCCAGTATACGATTCTGAAGTATCAATGGTAATCGCTAAAACAACTTCAGGAGAAATCGGTGTTCTTGCAGGCCATATTCCAATGGTTGCTCCACTTGCAATTGGTGCAGTGAAGCTTAAAAAAGAAAACGGTTCGACTGATATTGTTGCTGTAAGCGGTGGTTTCATTGAAGTTCGTCCAGAAAAAATCTCAATTTTAGCGCCGTCTGCTGAAATTGCTGAAAGCATCGATGTTCAACGTGCTAAAGAAGCCGTTAAACGTGCTGAAGGACGTCTTCAAAGTAAACAAGACAACATTGATTTCAAACGTGCTGACCTAGCATTAAAACGTGCGTTGAATCGTATCAACGTTCATGAGGGTAATATCTAATTCATTTTTAACGGGCAGATATCGCATCTGCCCGTTTTTTAAGGTGAATAAATATAGAGAAATGGAGGATGCTACATGGAAATATATGAAGCGATTGGCCAAGAAGCTTTATTGGGTATTTTATCTCACCTGTTTTTTATTGCTATTACTTTTTACGCCTTACAAGCTTTTATGATCGAAAAACTATTTAAAAAGAATCGAGTTTTTCAAATTCAGCTCATTTATATTTTACTTAGTATTGCGATAGGCTCAGCAGTATCAAATTTCTTTCTTCAAATATCTAGCTGGTCAGGCAAACTCCCTTATTTATTTTAAAGAATTTTTTTCTTTCTTTCTTTCATAAATTTATAGGTCTACATGCTTCAAAGGACTTTATAATACCATTTGTGTGGCCCTTTGAACTATGTAAAAAGACGCTAATACATTAAATTCTTATGAATTTCACGCTATTAGCTACCAAGATACCCATTGATAAATGTACGATAATAGGTGCCCACCACTTTATTTTTTATAGAAAAAAATGAAAAGTTGTTTTTTATTCATATATCTTTGGGTATGTATTAGAAGCGAACGGGTTATTGGTCATTCACAAAAAAAAATTAGCAGCGTACAATAAATAAATAGCAAAAAATCTAATAATAGCTTAAAATAGTGATTTGGACGCTTGAACGAGCGTTAGAAAAGTTGTACTATAGAGTTGTTTGTTTACTGATTATGACATTATACTTCTTTATTAAAATAAAAATTTGGTAGGTTAATAGATTGAATTCGGAGGGACATAGGGTGGATAAAATAATAGTGACTGGCGGCCAAAAACTACAGGGAAAAGTACGTGTAGAGGGCGCAAAAAATGCAGTGTTACCAATCCTTGCAGCAGCTTTACTTGCTTCAAAAGGAGAAAATGTAATTAAAGAAGTCCCTAATTTAGCAGACGTCTTTACAATAAATGAAGTACTTAAAAGTTTAAACGCAGCAGTTACATATATACCTGAAGATAATGCCGTATATATAGATGCAACAAAAGAACTTTCAAGTGAAGCACAATTTGAATTTGTTAGTAAAATGCGTGCATCTATTTTAGTAATGGGATCTCTACTTGCTCGTAATGGCTATGCACGTGTAGCACTTCCTGGAGGCTGTGCAATTGGATCACGTCCGATTGAATTACACTTAAAAGGCTTTGAAGCAATGGGTGCAAAAATTTCATTTGGCCATGGCTATGTTGAGGCGAAGACAGAGGGTCGCTTAAAAGGGGCTAATGTGTATTTGGATTTCCCAAGTGTTGGGGCGACTGAAAATATTATGACAGCTGCATCTTTAGCTGAAGGGACAACTGTAATTGAGAATGCAGCGAAAGAGCCTGAAATCGTGGATCTTGCAAACTTTATTAATAGTATGGGTGGCCGTGTAATCGGTGCGGGGACAAATACGATTCGTATCGAAGGAGTCGATACATTATATGGAGTAGAGCATCATATTATTCCTGACCGTATTGAAGCTGGTACATTTATGGTAGCAGCAGCTATTACTAGAGGAGATGTGGTGATTGAAAACGCAGTTCCTGAGCATATGACTGCTTTAATAGCTAAAATGCGTGAGATGGGCGTAGAAATTACTGAGTTGGATGAAGGTATCCGTGTACGAGTTCCTCAAACACTAAAAGCAGTTGATATCAAAACAATGCCACATCCTGGTTTCCCAACAGATATGCAATCACAAATGATGGCGTTAATGCTTACTGCTGAAGGTACGAGTATTATTACAGAAACGGTATTCGAAAACCGTTTTATGCATGTTGAGGAGTTCCGTCGCATGAATGCTGGTGCTAAAATAGAGGGACGTTCTGTGTTTATCGAGGGGCCTGTGGATCTTCAGGGAGCTGAGGTAATGGCAACGGATTTACGAGCTGCGGCTGCATTAATTTTAGCGGGTCTTGTATCTGAAGGAATGACACGTGTCACAAAACTTCATCATTTAGATCGTGGTTATGTTGATTTCCATGGAAAGTTAGCATCTCTTGGTGCTAATATTGAACGTATTACAGAAGAAGTAGTGACAATTGAAGATGTAACAGTTGAATTGCCTACAAACTAAATAGATTTTAAAACCCTTTGCTTTTTTAAGCAGAGGGTTTTTGTTTTCTCATAACTACAAGAAATTTAGCATATTATTCCTTATGAAAAAATGGATGATTAGTATAGGTGTCATTTGCTTGATTGGGGCATTATATATGCTTCCTTTAGTAGGGTTTAGTGAAAGACAAGAGGCTATCATACCTCAAGCTAGTGATAAGAATGCTTGTGAAATATTTATAGAAGTGGAGGGGCAAGAAGAAAAAATCCCTTTGGAAACGTATATTACAGGGGTAGTTGCTGCAGAAATGCCCGTTTCTTTTAAAAAAGAGGCACTGAAGGCACAAGCTATTGCAGCACGCACATATGCGTTGAAAACGACAAATTACGGTAAAATTGCGATCGCCCCAACTGTGGCAAAGCAAGTCTTCTATGATGAAGAACAAAGAAAGGCGAATTGGGCTAGCAATTTCCTGGGAAATGAAAAGAAAATTGTCGAAGCTATCAATGAAACAGAAGGACAAGTTATTCTTTATAATAATGAATTGATTACAGCTATGTTTCATTCAACAAGCAATGGTAAAACAGAAAGCGCTTATGGATATGGTGGAAATGATATACCATATTTGCAAAGTGTTGCAAGTATATCTGATCAAGCATCTCCTAAGTTTGAGGCTGAACAAGAATGGACTTTAGCTCAATGGAATAAGCTCTGGCCTATACAATGGCAACCTAGTGATTTTAATCGTATTCAGTTATTTTATAATGATTCTGGGCGAGTAGAACGTTTACAGCTAGGGAATAACGTCTGGACAGGGAGAGAGGTAAGAACGCTCCTTGGTATTCCATCAACTGATTTCACAATCATCTTTAATGCCAATAAAAGAAAGGTTCAAGTGAAAACTCAAGGTTATGGACATGGAGTGGGCATGAGTCAATATGGAGCTGAGGCAATGGCAAATGAAGGGAAAACAGCTGCCGAAATTTTACACTATTATTATCAAGATATTGAAATAAAAAAAATAGATGCATGTTTAAAATAACTTCTAGTTGTTCACACTGCAACTAGAGGTGATGAAAATGAGAGAGGATAAAAATAATAAAGCTTCTCAAAACCAAGATCCAAATCAAAAGGAAAATGGCCAATTACAAAAGAAACCGTGGTTTTGGCCAGTAGTTTACACAGGTGGTGCACTTGTTCTAGCAGGATTGTTATTTGGTTACAATAGTCTCGTATCAAAAGTAGAAGAGGCTCCTTTACCAGATTTAGCTGAAGTAGATCCAGGTCCTGTAGTGGAAACGAATGCACGTACAGAAAACATGATGTATCCATTCAAAGAAGAGAATTTTAGTAAAGTACAAGTCTTACAAGAATTTTACGAGTTAGAAGCAAATGAAGAGTCTCGCGAAAATGCACTAATGGTATTTAATCAAACATTTACTACATCTTCTGGAATCTCTATTGCTATGAATGGAGAAGAATTTGAAGTACTAGCTGCAATGAGTGGTAAAGTACTAGAGGTAAAACTAGACGCATTTACAGGGAATAAGATCGTGATCGAGCATCCAAATGGTATGCAGACACATTATAGTTCTGTGAAGGATATCGCTGTTAAAGAAGGCGATGAGGTTACACAAGGTCAAGCATTAGGAAAAGCGACTGACAACGAGTGGAATCAAGCGGCTGGCGTCCACATGCATTTCGAAATTCTTGAAAACGGAAAATATATCAATCCGAAAAAATTACTAGCTTTTTAATGAGAAAAGCTAGTAACGCATAAAAAGTCAGCATTTTATCAAGAAAATGCAAAACGTGTTCTGAATAGCTTTGTCCTCACATAAGGTGAAGAAATGCGCAAATGTGCATCTGATTGCCAAAGCATTTTGTGAAATTGTGTGGAAAGGACGAAGAACGTGCATGAGCACATTCGGAAGCGCTGCATACGCCTCGGTGAATTACTGATTGAGACGCGTGAGACTGTGCGTGTCCTCGCGAAAATGACTGGTTATTCAAAAAGTACGGTGCACAAGGATTTAACAGAGCGATTACCAACAATTCATGAAGGATTAGCTGACCAAGTGAAAGAAATACTCGCCTACCATAAGGCCGTACGTCATATTCGCGGAGGAGAAGCAACGAAAAACAAGTGGAAAGAAAGAGCGAGTCAAGAATGATTCGTTCTTTTTTGTTGTGTTGGACAAGCATAAGTGATGATTTTCTAAGGAATAGTAATTCTATATTATAGCCGTTCACTGCGTAAAAAGAAAACAGTCTTATTCACTAAATTTAGGTGAAATTACCAATAGAATATGATAAAATATTCTAGATAAAGAGATAAAATGAACGTTATGTAGTTGGAACTGGCGGGAAGGAGAAATTATAAAATGTTTTCGAAAGATATTGGCATTGACTTAGGGACTGCGAACGTATTAATCCACGTTAAAGGGAAAGGGATCGTCCTCAATGAACCATCTGTTGTGGCGATCGATAAAAAGACAAATAAAGTATTAGCGGTAGGGGAAGAAGCCCGCCAAATGGTAGGGAGAACGCCAGGTAATATCACAGCTATTCGTCCACTAAGAGACGGAGTCATTGCAGATTTTGATGTGACAGAGGCGATGTTAAGACATTTCATCAATAAATTAAACGTAAAAGGATTTTTGGCGAAACCACGCATATTAATTTGTTGTCCAACGAATATTACAAGTGTTGAACAAAAGGCAATTCGTGAAGCTGCTGAAAAATCCGGTGGTAAAAAAGTATATTTAGAGGAAGAGCCAAAAGTAGCAGCAATAGGTGCTGGAATGGATATCTTCCAACCAAGTGGAAATATGGTAGTCGATATCGGGGGCGGAACAACAGATATCGCAGTTCTATCAATGGGTGATATCGTAACAAGTGAATCCATTAAAGTAGCAGGCGATGTGTTTGATAACGATATTTTGCAATATATTAAAAAAGAATATAAATTGCTAATTGGGGAACGTACTGCAGAGGCAATCAAAATGACAATTGGTACAGTTTTCAAAGGTAGTCGCAATGATACAATGGATATTCGTGGCCGTGATATGGTAACGGGTTTACCACGTACAATTACAATTGAGTCTGAAGAAATTGAACGTGCACTACATGAATCAGTAGCCATGATTGTCCAGTCAGCTAAAAATGTCTTAGAAAAAACACCACCTGAACTATCAGCCGATATCATTGATCGTGGAGTGATTATAACTGGTGGTGGTGCATTATTACATGGAATGGACCAGCTATTAATAGAAGAGCTAAAGGTACCTGTTTTCATTGCAGAGAGACCTATGGATTGTGTAGCCATTGGTACAGGTATCATGCTTGAAAATATTGATCGTGTGCCAGCATCCTTATAAAAATAAAATGAGGTGATTTCTTTGTTTAAAGGATTTTATACAGTTGCAACAGGTATGATCACGCAACAAAGAAGAACAGAATTACTTACCAATAATTTATCAAATGCGAATACACCAGGATTTAAGGCAGATCAATCTACGATTCGCTCATTTCCAGATATGCTAATGTCTAGCATTGGAAAAACAAATGCTCCTGCTCACCAACAAGCCGGCGCTGAATATATGAGTCAAGTAGGAGCTTTAAATACAGGGACATATTTACAAGAAACATTACCAAATTACATACAAGGCCAAATCTATAACACTGATTTTACAACAGATATGGCATTGATTAATGGAAACTTACCACAAAATGAAGATGGTGTTACGGGTTCAATTTTCTTCCGACTAGAACATCCTGCTGGTGGTGAGGCTTACACACGTAATGGTAATTTCACATTAGATGGGCAAGGCTATTTAGTTAACGGTCAAGGATTATATGTACTAAATGATGCTGGGCAACGTATCCAGCTACCAAATGATGATTTCCGATTAGATGAAAGTGGCGCTATCTTTGTAAATAATCAACAAGTAGCTCGTGTTGGTGTATCATTTGCTGCTAACCCGAACATGCTACAAAAACAAGATAATGGCCTTATTCGTACAGAAAATGGTGAGAACTTGCCAACAGCTTATGGAGCGAATGGTGTTTCCTTTACACTACGTCAAAACTTTTTAGAAGGGTCAAACGTAGATTCTAGTCGCACAATGACAGATTTAATGACTGCCTACCGTGCATTTGAAGCAAACCAAAAAGTATTACAAGCTTATGATCGTAGCATGGAGAAGGCTGTGAATGAAATCGGAAAAATTTAATGGGCGAACAGGAGGCTTTTATCAATGCTACGTACAATGATTACAGCTACAAACACAATGGGGCAATTACAAAACAAACTGGATACAATTAGTAATAACATTGCTAACAGTAATACAACGGGCTATAAAACAAAGGAAGCATCCTTTAATGAATTACTTTATCAGCAATTTAATAATGATAAGCAGGATCGCGCAGAACGACAAACACCTGTTGGTATTCGCTATGGATCTGGTGCAATGGTCGGCCAAATTAAATCCAATGAAAAGCAAGGTTCATTACAAACAACTAATCGTGATTTAGACTTAGCTTTCACAAAAGCGAAACAATATTTCAATATTTTGATGCCAGATGGTGAAAATGGAACTGAAACAGTGTATACTCGACAAGGTGACTTTTATTTATCTCCATTGAATAATGGAACAGTTATGCTTGTAACAGCAGAGGGATATCCAGTAGCTAATGCTGCAGGACAAGCTATTACATTACCCGACACGGTTCAAAAGTTTGCTGTTCGAGATGGTGGCGTATTAGAAGCAGCTTATCCAAATGGAGATATAATTCGTACGAATTTAGCTGTAACAGAATTCCAAAAGCCGCAATTAATGGAGCATGTTGCCGGTTCTTATATGGGATTACCTAATAATTTAGCTGAACTTGGCTATACGCAGGCGGAAGTTTTGACAGAGCTTGTGGGAGCCAACCGTCAGCAAATTGGCATGCAAAGTGGTACACTAGAAATGTCCAATGTTAACCTCTCGAAAGAAATGACAGAACTCATTCAAACACAACGTTCTTATCAATTCAACGCAAGAGCGGTGACATTAGCAGATCAAATGCTTGGACTAATTAATGGCATTCGATAGCAAGTTATCCAAAAACGCATAGTAAGGAATGAAGAGGAGTACAATCTATGACAAACGATTCACGTCGACGTTCTGTGCCGACACAAGAAACCGATACGCAACCGCAACCAGAAAAGAAAGAAAGCCGCTCGACTGGAGAGCAACGCGAGGTTCGATGGGTGCAAATCCGACTGATTCCGATTTGGTTACGCATTGTAATTGTTCTCATTTTAGTCGTTGTTGCCGCAGCATTAGGCGCAATGTTTGGCTTTAGCGTTATTGGAGAAGGCAATGCTATGGATATTTTTAAACGAGAAACATGGCAGCATATATTTGATATTATGAATGGTAAAGAATAACATTATTCTTTACCTTACTTTGTGTATACATACTTAATTTTTGAGGGGGAAATGACATGTTATCTGCAGAACAAATTCAAGCAATTTTACCACACCGCTATCCTTTTTTATTCGTAGATCGCATCATTGAATTAGAAGAAGGGAAGCGTGCAGTAGGATTAAAAAACGTTTCAATCAACGAAGATTTTTTTAATGGGCACTTCCCAGGTTATCCAGTTATGCCGGGTGTGTTAATTGTGGAAGCTTTAGCTCAAGTAGGTGGAGTGGCTTTATTAAATGCTGAAGAATTTAAGGGTCGTTTAGCATTTTTAACGGGTGTTGATAATTGTCGTTTCAAGCGTCAAGTCGTACCTGGCGACCAACTTAAATTGGAAGTAGAATTTGTAAAACTTCGTGGCGCAATGGGTAAAGGTCATGGTGTAGCAACGGTAGATGGAGAACTTGTATGTGAAGCCGATATTCTATTTGCCATTGGGCCTGAACAGCCTAAACAAGCTTAATTTGCATTTGTAGACCAAAAGATATAAAATAGATAAAGTCAAGTCAAAAATTGATTAGTAGGTTCTTAAATTGCGATGGTAAATAAGCGATTGTGAATTGAAATAGATGTAATTTTTAGGTTTTACAAACGTAGGAGGATTATTAAGATGTATAAGGAATTGTCTTCAGGTATTAAAATTAGCATTACTCGTTCGATTTCAACATCTTTTGAAACATACTTAGCAAGTATTGGTTGGGATGAAGAGCGCTTTTCCATGGAAGACTTCATTGCAAACTGGCAGACTTATTTTCAGGAGAATGCCGCGTGGATCGAAAAAATCCCTTCTGATACATTGATGAGCGCACAGTTTCATGAAGAAATGGCACAAAAAATCGATGAGGTTATTGCCAAAATTTTAAATGAAGAACCAACAGCACAGCAAGTCGAAACAATCGAGGCATTGCAAAAAGAGCTAGGCACAAACTATAGCTACGACTGTAAAGCAGAGGCAGCATATATTGAACAGTTATTAAAAGAAAAACAAAAATAGTTTGTACAAAAATCGGATAGTTCCCTCCTTTCTCGGGCAATCTATGTAGGATCACAAATACAGTAGATGTATTTGATGACATAGTACCCAAGAAAGGAGGTTTTTTACTATGTGGAAAATGTCATTTTTAACCATCATTCTTGCAACTGCATTCCTTGGAGGTTGTAACTGGGGAAATAATGCAGTAGAAGATCACCCTGTTCGAGAAGTCGAGAATGACGTACGTCGAGGAGTCGACGATGTCGAAGACGCATTAGATCCGAATAATCGTGATGATGCATACGATCGCAATAATGTAAATGGGAATGGTGTAGATCGAGGTACTGTTAACGATAATACAACATTACCTGAAGCAACAACACCTGGTTCAAATGCCGATATGAACGGCACAAACGGCTATGACAACACACCAAATGCAAACGGTGTAAATGGTGTTGAACGTAATGACAACATGAACGGTAACAATAAAAATGATGTTGTCGACGATAAAGTAAACAACACTGAAAAATACCGTGATGGTATGAACAACCGATAACATAAAAAGAGTGTTTCCTCTGCGGAAAACACTCTTTTTTCAATTTAGAGGAAAGCGAAGTGAATACCCGCGAAAGCAGAGTGAATACCCGCGAAAGCGAAGTGAATACCCGCGAAAGCAGAGTGAATACCCGCGAAAGCGAAGTGAATACCCGCGAAAGCAAAGTGAATACCCGCGAAAGCGAAGTGAATACCCGCGAAAGCAAAGTGAATACCCGCGGAAGCGAAGTGAATACCCGCTGAAGCAAAGTGAATACCTGCAAGCTAAGCAAAACCCCCATCAAAAAAAATTCTTCATATGCTCCAGTAAGTTTTCAGGTAAATGGTAAACACGATTCTTATAGGTACCGGTATATGGAAACTGAAACTTCCGTAGCAATCGAGTAGCTGCATCGCTAGAATTAATTCTAAAAAACGCTCGTAACTGTTTATTGGTAATAGAATGACTAATCAATAACCGATAATCAAGCATAGCCTCTGCGAAAATTTCTATACTTCTATAATGACAAAATGAACATTTCCAAATGCCACGATGAAAGTACATATTATTTTGATAGGTACATTTTGGACAAAGAACACCGTGTCGAAATCGTGATGGGGAAATCGATGTATGAATTTGAGGAATCATCTGTTTAGAAAGTAGCGCGTTCACTAATTGGGTTAAATGATTATCCGTCATTAATTTTTTAGGGTGCTTTTTAAAAAGCGACTGGAGATACTTATGAAGACCGGACGCATGAAAAATGGGGAGAGTACTAGTTGAATTGACGATGATTGTGGAAGGATTTGCTATAACAACAGCCCCTTCAACAGGAAGGGAATAACTTGCAATAAGATTTTTAAGAAATCCCCTATGACGCTCAGTTTGAGTAAGAGCATTTGGAAATCCTTCAACAGTACCATCAACCTTTGTGCGTATGCATTGATGTGTGTGTTGATCAAATTCAAGACGACCATGTATGTTTTTGATTTCTACAACCAACATAAAATGAGGACAAATAAAAAGCGTATCAATCTGATGCAGATGTTGAGCCGAGTTCATAAGACATAAATTATGTAAGACAAAAAAGGTATTTGGGTATATTAATTCATGCCATACGCGATCAACTTTTTGTTCGCCAGCAAACCCTGCATCTAGTCGACGATACTGCTCTTGATAATAATGAAATTCTACATCATCCTTTAAAAGGCGCCTCATCAAAGCCTCAAGCCATAATAATTTTAAAGGCTTCTTCCTTATTGCAACCGCCAAATGTAACCCTCCTTTTTTAAATTGTATTGTACAAAAAAATTACTGCTTGTCCAACAAAAAAAGCGATGCAAAAATTAGCATCGCTAGTCATTTTTTAATTTTGGTCGCTTTTTCATATCTTGTGTAAAGCGATCCAGTAAATCCTCTAAAGAAACACCCTCAGCAAGTAGCTCGGAAAGTAATTGTTCTGCATATTTTGATCGTTTAATTTTAAGCGTACCTTTTAATAGTACTGAAACATGATCACCGATATCTTCAACAGTATGTACGATCACCTGAAAAGGAGCGGGTTCATTATCTGGGAATGAAATAACTGCACGTACATTGAAGACTGTAGCATTCGCTAAGAGCTCATCAAAGGTTGAGCGATATTGTTTTTCCATAAACAATTCAAGTACCCAAGATTGATGGCTATTTTCCTGATTAATAATGATGCCATCGATTAAAGGGAATGGTTGCACGCCATCTTTCGTGACAAGGTCAAAGGAAAGCATTTTAAAGGTTTTCAATATGTATATTCCTCCTAAGTCTGTCATTCTTTTAGTATAACACATGAGACAGCTGTTGTTTGTGATGCGCACCTGTGACGGTTTTTCAAAAACTGCGAAATTGCAGATTTCATGGAATAGTATTTGCCATTACAGCCTAAAGCATTCAGCTAGAAAATTAATAAAAAATAGAAAAATAAAAATGCCGATTTACCCAATTTATGCACAAAAACTGAAGGAAATTAACAATATTGATTTTTGCGAATACCCGAATCATTTTGTAAGATGAGAGCAATCAAAAGCAAAGGAGGTGAATGAATGAATCAAGTCGGATTGGTTGGAAGGTTTACAAAAGACCCGGTGTTACGTTACTTATCTGGAAATCGTGTGCAAACTCATTTCTCACTAGCCATTAATCGTAATTTTAAAAACAATCAAGGGGAAGTAGATACAGATTTTGTTTTCTGTACAGCTTGGGGAAGGCTTGCAGAGAATATCGTTAAATATTGCGGTAAAGGTTCATTAATCGGTGCCACTGGCCGTATTCAAACAAGGTCATTTGTAAATGAGGAAAGCACTAAGATTTTTATGACAGAGATAGTGGTTGAGGATGTTAGATTTTATCAACTTAAACAAAGAGATAGTGACGAAGCAGTTACTATACCGCCACAGCCACCGAATGAACAGGAACACTTAAAGGATTTTGTTTTACCTTAGCAAGTATAGCTTACATACGGGGCAAGAGAACATTCATTGTCTGATCCGCCATTCTCCTTATATTTCTTGCACCGTAACAAACAGAAAGGAGATGATGTGGAACACAAATAAAAAACATTGCTGAAGACCGCACAGCAATGGAATTTTCAACACAACTAAATACAAATGATGAAGTAAGTAGGGAAAAGAAGTAGCAAGTTCCACTAAAAGCGCCAAGAACTATTTGCTCTTGGCGCATCTCATTATTATATATCTAATGTTATTAAATCGCGGAGTTCTTGATCTTCTAACTCGGTCAACCACTGGCTTGATTGAATAAGCTCTTCTGATAATGCAGATTTCTGCACCAGCATCTTATCAATTTTTTCCTCGATCGTGCCAATTGTCACAAACTTATGGACCTGCACAAATTGTGTCTGTCCGATTCGATATGCTCGATCGGTCGCTTGGTTTTCAACAGCAGGATTCCACCAGCGATCTGCATGTAAAACATGATTAGCTGCTGTTAAATTAAGTCCTGTTCCACCAGCTTTCAAAGAAAGGATAAATATAGGGAAATCTCCTGCCTGGAAAGCCTCTACTAAGCGGTCTCGCTGCTGCTTAGGCATGGCACCAGTTAAAAATGGTGCATCTACATTATATATTTCACTAAAGCAATGTTGTAGCAATTGTCCCATTCCAATGTATTGTGTAAAGATGAGACATTGCTCGCCATTGTCCACAATCTCAGCTGCCATTTGTACAATGCGTTCTAGCTTAGTCGAACGTGCAAGCATTGTTTCGGCATCCTCGAAAGGTTCCTTTAAATATAAGGCAGGATGATTACATAGTTGCTTTAATTTACTGAGCATCTTTAAGACGCGACCCTTTTTTTGAAAGCCTGTTAACTGCTCCAGCTGATCAAGCGTCTCTAAAATATAGCCCTCATAGAGTGAAGCTTGCTCTGTTGTTAATGGACAATATTCATTCGATTCTAGCTTATCTGGTAAGTTAAGCTGTAAATGTGGATCTCGCTTTGTACGACGCAATAAGAATGGCTGAATTTTAGCTCGAAGCTTCTGCTTATGCGACTCTGATTCGTCCCGTTCAATAGGCAAAATAAATTCTTCATTGAAGCGACCGAAGCTACCTAGATAGCCCTTATGAATGAAATCAAAAATAGCCCATAACTCAGATAAACGATTTTCTACAGGTGTCCCAGTAAGAGCAATGTGATGGTCACCTAGCAATTTACGAATGGCTTTTGATTGTAATGTTTGCATATTTTTTATATTTTGGGCTTCATCGAGTACCACCGTTGCCCAATCGATATTCTGTAAAAATTCAGTATCCTGTGACACAGTACCATAGGTTGATAAAATGACATGTGGTCTTTCTGCTGTCACTAGTTGTTTAAACTCTTCATCCTTTGCTCGATTTGCTTGATAATGCGTATGCACAATCAGGGAAGGAGCAAATCGAGCAAGTTCTTTTTGCCAGTTCCCAAGCACTGAAGTGGGACAAATAATGATAGATGGTTTTGTGTAATCAGTTGATGACTCATAAATATGAAGCAAATAGGTAATCAATTGAACCGTTTTTCCAAGGCCCATATCATCAGCTAGACATGCACCGAAACCTTGTTGGCGCATAAAGACTAACCATTCAAAGCCCTCTAATTGATAAGGGCGTAATTCGGTTTGTAGAGACAATGGAATCGAGACGGCAGGCAAGCCTTTCTTCTCCAAAAGTTGCTCCATGTATGCTTTTAATGATTGTTGTATTTCCAATGCAAAGATTGGATCATCTCTCAGTGCATCATCTGCATCTTCTTCCTCAAGAGGGGCAGACAAGTCTTCTGGTAACTCTCTAAATAATAATTCTCGAACAGTCCAACTTTCATCTTCTGCTTGTTGCATCAATTCACGCATTTCTTGCATCCAATTGGCATCTACTCGGAACCATTCAGTACCAATACGAATAAATTCACGTTTCTCATCCACAAGTTTTTTAAATTGCTCAGCTGAAATCGTTTGTCCGTTCATAGAAAACTGCCATTTAAACGTTAAAATATCATCTAAACCTGCTACCTTCCTTGTGGAAACATTACTGGTTGTCACGCGTACTCGAATTTTAGATTGTTTTAAATCCTTTAGCCATGCTGGCAATACAACATCAAAACCAAGTGCCTGCAATCTAGCAAGATCCTCACGTAAAAAAGAGCGAACTTCTATATCTTCCAGTGTCACACGAATAAAGATATCACTATTAATTGTATCGATGGATAGAAGTTCTACAATTTGCTGTTGTTGCTGCGTAATTTCAGTCGCGAACATTCGCCACTTTGTAGGTAGTGCTTCTTCAATAGGTAAGGATTGTTTACGTATAGCAGGTGTCCAATAGTTTTTGGTTGTAGCAGTGCTTAGGACCGTTTCTAATAACCATACATCGGCATCTTCTTCTGGCTCACTTAATCGTAAAGAGACGGAAACAGCTCCAGCTTGACGAGCTTGATCCAAAGGCCAGCCGCCACGCAGGAAAAAGGGTAGTAACTTTGGTAAATCAGCTAGTATTAGCCCAACCTGTGAAAGCTTCTGCTGTACAGCCGTTTCCAATAATGCTGAATCGATATGATCAATAGGGAAAGTTAATGATGAAAAATCATCTGCAATCACAGCATGTGACCAAAGTGATGGCTCTTGCCAGTATGCTTGTAATGCATAAACTTTATTTAACCATTTTATACTTTCTTCATTTGCACCAATCCAATTGATGAAGGGGTGCTGGAAGCTTGTTGAAAAAATATCTAGTAACTCAGCCGTAGAAACTTCAATCGTAAAATCAGCCCGATTTGTTAATAATCCATAAACATTTGCCTCATAAGTAAAGAATAGCGAAGAAATTAATGTATCAACATCGATTGCTGTACCATTTGCAGTAAAACCCTGCAACGTAAAATATCCTTCCCGAGCTACTTCGATACGGAGCTGTTGTGTTTTGGAAAAAGGGGAAGGAGCATTTATTGTCATCATACTAAGTTTCCTTTCTCAATTTCTTCTTGTAACGCACGTAGTCGTTTATATTCTGCACGAATGGTTTGCATATATGTTTCAAAATAAGCTGCTTTGCCAGCTCGCTTTGCAGCGCTACGCATACTTTTCCAAATACGCACAGCCTGTTTATAATTTAAGCGTGATTTTTGCGCAATTTCAGCCATTGCATAGACATGATATAAAGGTAAAACAGTTGCAGGTTCAACCTGTAATACATCCTTTAATCCACACATTTCTAAGTAGGAGAGGGATGATGGGTTTAGTTGATGTAGAGCTGCCCATTCCCGATAGTGACCTTTTTTAATTAAAAAACTTGAGAACGGCTGTAGTCCATACACACCAAAGGCACTGTAAAGCATTGCTTCCTCTTCCTCCGTAAGCGGAATCTCGTCAAATAAAAGTTGAAATTGCCTTACGTATTGGGCACGCTGAACGACTGGAACGACCTCCTGTAGAAATACTTCTGTCAAAGGTAAAATTGCTCTTAAAATGATTGCTAATGAATAGGACTCTCCAGCACGTTGAGCAAAAGTAGCTAGTTCAAACAAATCCTGCATTTGTGGTAAATCAATCTGTGCCAAATTTTCAAGCAATAAATCCTCTTTCTGTAATAGCACATAAAATAATAATTTTAACGATTGTAGTGAAATTTCTGTTGAAGGTTTATCAAGATTATTTATAAATGCCAATTCCTGTTCACGACGAGGCTTCTCATAAAAAAGCACTGCCCATAGTAGCATGTATAGACGAAGACGATTGGCGAAAAGCCCTTGTCTTTCTAATAAAAATTCTCTTACTAGCTCTTGGATGGCATCATAAAATGGATCTGTCGCAAATAGTCGTGATCGATTAGAAAGCTCTGTAAGAATGCTCTCAAAAGATTGCGTGCTTTGCTCGATAAAATATTTCATATAAGGTGAATCTAACGAATGTCCAGATGTTTCATTTAAATGCCGCCATATTGAATTAAAAATGGCTAGCTCCATATAGAGCTTATAAAGAGGTTGCCATTCACGCTCAAAGGGCATATGTCGACGAAGACGCTCCAAAGCATCGGTTCTTACAGCGGAAAGCCCATAGCCTTCTAGTATGCGCCCAGGTGGTAATAATCGTTTCATCACCTCATCCACCATCATCGACCAGCTTTGCGGGCTGCGTTCATCTGCTAAAGATTTTAATTGAACTGATTTTTGTGCACGCCAAGCACTCGACCAATTTTGAACCGAATCAAAATATTGGTAGAGAGCGAGTAAAGCACCTACTTGATGTCGACACCATTTTGCTTGAGGACAGCTACAATGTAGCTCTTCCTTTGAAAAATCAATTTCAACAGAAGCGGGTCTGACATCTTGAACACTTGCATATAATATAGAACTTGCTCCATTAAATCGTTCAAAAACAATGGATTTATTCCTTACTGAAAAGACAGCACGGCGCACTAGTTCCTCATCTTCGGTAGAGGAAGGATGTAACCCTTGTTCAGCTTCTTTTAATTTAGTAAGCACAAATGCTTGATGTTCCTTAGCTAATTGCGATATAGACAATGCCATAACCTCACTCCTTTCATCTTGTATGGCTATAGTTAACATTGTTAATTGTAAAAAGGAAAAAAAGACTGTCCTTCCATTATACGATTAAAATGCAGTAATGATAAGCTGAATGATCAGAAAGAAAAAAATGAGTTAAAGATAGTTAACAAGGCTTTTGATTTGTGTTAAAATCTGAATAATCAGATAACTAGGGAGGGATGAATGATGATGCAAGTTCAATACATGAAGCCGTTTTACACAAAAGTTACTGGAGATAAATTACGTCTCGTATTTGCTTATCAATATTTCTCTATTTTAAAAGAGAATGAGATTTTCCATTTCATTCCCATAGAAGGTAAAGAGATGATCATCAACATGAAGACACAGCAGATTGAAAATTTATCTGAGGTTTTTGTTTTCCAAAAAGGAAATCGCTTTATTCGGTTACCACTTTATCAACTATTGCTTATTACCAATGTTCATGAGCATTTAGCACCAATACTTGAAAGCGCTACACCAAAGCAACAAATTCCAATGGTTTCTACTGTGACGGTTGGCGAAATCGATCAGCTTATTGCAGAGCTAGAGGAGAAAAATTTGGATCATTTGATTGATCAGGCATTACTAGAGAATGATAAAGAACTCTTTTTCGAATTGCTACAGCAAAAGAGCCATCAACTTGGGGGTTTCAAAATTGAATAGATGGAATGTCCAGTAAGCACCTACTTATCATAAATGACAAGCAGGTGCTTTTATTATGTAGGTAATCAACTATAAAATGTTAAAAATGCATAAAAAATTAGAAACCATTTCCAATATTAAGGTCAATAGATGAGTTGTTGGACCGATATAAAAACAAGAAGGTGGTGAAATCATGCTTGGTAAGTGGTCAGCAACAGGGATGGCAATCCTGAATAATATGAATCGTCATTATGGGGCGATGAGTAAAGCCATGCTACGAATTTCTTCCGGATATCGAATTAATAGTGCAGCGGACGATCCAGCTGGACTGGCGATTTCTGAAAAAATGCGTGCTCAAATTCGTGGCTTGAATATGGCAGCTAAGAATATACAGGATGGTATTTCGCTTGTGCAGACGGCAGAGGGGGCACTGAATGAGACACATGCCATGATTCAGCGTATGCGTGAGTTAGCAGTGGAGGCAGCCAATGATACATTAACAGATGATGATCGTAAAAAATTAGATTTGGAATTTCAGGAACTAAAAAAGGAAATCCAGCGCACATCAACCGATACAGAATTTAATACGAAGACATTACTCAACGGGGATTATGAAACAAATGGCATCAAGATTCAAGCAGGCGCCAATGCAGGACAGAGTATAGAATTATTTATCAATGGGATGGGGTCCGAGGAACTTGGGTTGAAGGATGCTTCTATTGCTACTCGTGAGGAAGCAGAAAAAGCCATGTCTTCGATGGATGAAGCCTTAAAACAAGTTTCCAATGAGCGCTCACGTCTTGGTGCCTATCAGAACCGCTTGGAACATGCCTATAATGCCAATGTGAACACGGCTGAGAATTTACAAGCAGCAGAGTCTCGTATTCGAGATGCAGATATCGCAAAAGAGATGATGAATATGGTGAAGGCGCAAATTTTAATGCAAGCAGGTCAATATGTTTTAGCGATGCATATGCAACAGGCACAATCCATTTTAAAATTATTAGAAGTAGGAAAAAAATGATGAATTTCAATGTTAATTGAAATTCATCATTTTTTAATGTTTATTTTGACAAAGCATCAATTGCTAATTTAGCAGTTGCAGTTGCTTCATCTTGCAATGGGATGACGGCCTGGCGCATTTTTTCTTGAACTGTTGTATAGGATTCAAGAATTGCTACAGCTTGTTCAAACAATGTTACACCATTCCAATCATCAACCTCGACATGACCGATGACAGGCTGATCAACGATATCAGCAAAAGCATCAATTTTCGGATCATATGAAATGGCAATAAACGGTGTTGCATAGATTGCTGAGAAAATTAAGGAGTGTAGTCGCATACCTATTAATAGTTGAGATTGACCAATCACTGCGATTTTTTCCTCAATAGATAAATCAGCAGGAGCAATCAAGCTCTTTTCCTTCATAAGTGCTGCTACTTCCTGTGAAGTAATAAAATCATGCTCACCATGCATAGGGAGGAAGACGATTTGCTCACCCTGACGTACTAATTCATCTAGGCTATGTGCAATTTTTTCTTTGTAGGCAACAGCGGAAGGCCAATCTCGAACGCTTACAGAAATATAGCTATCGGCTGACAAAGAGACATTTTCTAGCCAATCACAATGAAAGTCATTACCGTTTAATCCCATAACAGGATCTGGCACGATCTTTGTTTCTTTTCGTACACCGATCTCTGTTAAAAGAGCTAGAGAGGCTCTATCTCTAACTGTTATTTGCTCGACCTTATTAAAAACTGTACGAACAATAAATTTACTAAGCGGATGATTAATCGGACCCATGCCTTGGGCGTAAACAAATACTGGCTTCTTCAACCATTTTGCGATTTGAATAACGCCCGCATAGTAAGGAATCGTTTTCATGCCTGTTTGATCCTGCATGAGACTACCACCACCACTAATAAGTCCATCCGCTGTTTTAAGTAATTGGCGAATTTCTTTCATTTTCCATCGGTTAATGGCTTTGACACCATATGTTTGCTCAGTAGCTGCTGGATTATTAGATAATACCGTGATCTCTATATCACTTTGCCACTTTTTGAGAGATTGGATAATGGACAGTAGAATGGCATCATCTCCGACATTATCAAATCCATAATAGCCAGATAAAACAACGTGCATTATGACCACCTCGCGATTGCCTTAGAAACCCAACGATAACCGATTTTGAAGATTAGGATAAACACCAATCCTACTACAAGACCTAGAGATACACTGTATAGTGTACGTAATACAGAAACAGCTACTGGGATGTGTAGATGAGTAAATGTATTCATGATGGATAAGAAACCGATAACACCTGGTACTAGGAGAATACTTCCCCATTTGCGATTAATACCCATTACATATAACGCTAAAATGAAGAATGGGAAACCAATTAAAAATTCCTTTGTTCTTGGTCGAACATACAATGTATTTTCTAGCCATTGTCTAAAGGCTAATTCCATATCACTTACAGAGCCAGAGTTCCCTGTTCGGCTAATGTAAAATAATCCGACACCTGCCAACACAACGAGTAGTAGCACATGCCAATATTTCAACTCTTTATTTAACAATGTTACCGTATTCGATAAAGAGTTCTTAATGTTTTGATCAGCTAGTCGGTTAATCTCAATCACTGTAAATAGTAAAACACCCATAATTGGAATAAGATAAACAAGCTTAACCCCTTTAAATACAGCAAACCCTGTCATAAAGGCATTACCATTCAATAAGCCAATAACAATTACAATGCCAATAACGCTAATTGCTACTGCCTTTAAGTATTGGAGCAATATGTTAGACACCTTCGTAGAACCTTGCGCTGATTTGATGACTGCATAGGTTGGGGCAAGGACTGCAATAATGAGTGCAAATGCTTGTAAAAATAGAGTACTTTTCAGAATAAAGTACGCAATTGCTAGTACAGCCATAAAGCCAGCTGCCGCGATACGAAGAGGCATCCATTTTACTAATTCTGAAATGATAAAGGTAAATAAAATACCTGCTACTAATACGGCTGCTGTGACCCAAGCTGGCACGACTACTTTATCAAATAGCTTAGGTTCACCTGCTTTGAAATGATCTGGCATTGTGTCATGCACACCATTTAGATAATCAATCGTTTCTTCTACATTTTCTTTGGCATTACCTGTTGTTTTAATATGATAGAAAATGGAGCGAATATTACGCTCTTTGACAGCTCGTGTTGTACGATCAATACTTGCATTTAGCTTTAATTTAGTCTCTCTGTTGACATTGATACTATGCAAACGAATCATATTGTAATCCGTCATTTGAGCGATTTTACTTTCGCCTTTAAGTGGGTTACTTTCAATTGTGTAGAAGTAATAGCCAGCATCATTTAATTTTTCAACTAATTGATTGCCGTCTTCTTGGCCAAACCCGATGGCTTCATCACCTTGACCAAGTAAGCGGCCTGCCGAAGCCTCTTTTAAAGCGACTAATTGATTAACCAACTTTTCATTAGCTACTTCATTATCTGCATTTTCCACCTTAAAGATGTGGGCTAGTCCATGCTTACTAATCATGTCAATAGCAGGCTGATCATAGCCAATTGGTGTTTTTAAATCAAAATTGTGGTTAGAAGTAGGAAGGAAATAAAAAGGCTCTTCTCCTATTTGTACTTCCTCTGGTTCAATGCTCTCCATGATCAGCTTTTGGTAGCTCTCATTTTCAGGCACTCGAATATAATAGCCGCTATTAGAGATATCAACAGCATCTTTATAAGGTGTAAACAATAATTGGGCTGCTAACTCACTTTCTTTATAAACGGTAATTAAGTTTTGCTTTTCCATTTCCTTTAATGTTAAGGGCTCTAGACTCACAGTATTCAGCCCAGCATCCTTTAAGGAAGAAAGAATGTCATCCATTGTTAGGTCGCTATTTTTTTCTGCGGTTTGTATTTCATCATAGGGAATAACAATCTCATAAGCATCATTCGATTGCTCCGCATTCCACCTCTTCATGATACCTGTAGAGGAAACGACGAGTAAAAGAACAATGATTCCCCAAAGCCATTTCTGTTTTGACATAAGTGTCCTACCTCTCTTATTTATGAAAATCTTTTTCCGATAACAGGGATTTTCTTTAAATCTTGTTTATGAATAGCTTTCATCAGCCATAGTAGAAGGAAGTAAATAGCCCCACCAACTACGATTGCGATAGTTAGATAGCCCATTGCCGACATTCTTGACCAATGTGTAAAGTCAAGCCAAAGTGTTGGTAATCCAACAGCTGCTCCCATTACAATGGAAGACACAATCATTTTCACCGTATCTTTTCCAAGGACAGTAAAGCGAATCGTACGATAAATAAAGACAGAATTCACAATAAATAACACAAAATATACTAGTAAAGTTGCATAGGCAGCACCATCTAAACCAAATGCTTGAATAAGGAAGATGTTAGAAAACACCTTAAGGACAACACCACTCAAAATAATGAGAGCTCCTGTTTTGGCAGCATTCATGCCCTGTAGAATACCTGTTCCAAGCAAAGTTAGTGATGTAAAGACAGAGCTTAGATTGATGATGGCTAACATTAAGCTTCCCTCTAAGTCTTTAAAAAGAGCTAGATTTAAAGGCAAGGTTAAGGCTAGTAACCCAATTGCAGCTGGCCATGAAATAAGATGTGTCATACGATGAGTTTGCTCAATAATAGTGCGTGTTTCATCCAATTTACGCTCAGCTAGCTTCGTTGTAATCAAGGGCACAAGTGGCAAGATAATCGAAGAAGCAAAAACAGTCGTAATTTGAACTAATGTTAGTCCTCGACCATAAATACCATAAAGGTAGCTAATTTCACTCGCATCTGCACCAGCACTTCTTAAGCCATATGTAACCGTAAAGGAATCAACAAAGTTAAAGAGTGCCATTGTCACAGAACCGATCGCAATGGGAATAGAAATTTTTAAAATGGTTTTACTGTATTTAGAGAAATCCTTACCAGAATATTTCTCCTTACTCGTTACTTTTACCGAAGAACGGAAATATTTAAAAAGTAAATAGAAAAGTGACCCGAGGGCTCCTAATACAGAGCCCGCCATAATTCCACCAGCTACGATATCATTTGAATAATCCATTGATACTAGGAAATACGCAACAATTAAAATTAACGCAACACGTACTAACTGCTCAATCACTTGAGAGATGGCAGTAGGGCGCATATCTCCAAAACCTTGGAAAAATCCACGATAGACAGCCATATAAGGAGCTACCAGTAATGTAAGGGCAACAATAATTAAGGCAATCTCTGTTGAAGGCCCACCAAGTGCATTCGCTATCTGCTCTGAAAAGCCGTAAATGATTGTAAAACTAATGACGCCAAAGGATAATGCAAGGATTCTTGCAGTCACATAAATTTTCTTAATTTTGGCAGTATCCTGACTTGTCCTAGCTTCCGCAATCAGCTTAGAAATGGCGATAGGGATACCCGCAACGGATAAATAAAGTGCTACCATATAAACAGGATAGACAAGACTAAAAATACCAAGCACTTCATCACCAGCAATATTTTGAAGTGGTATACGGAAGATACTACCGATTACTTTTGAAAGTAAGGTGGCAATCGTTAGGATGAGTGTGCTTTTAACAAATGTTGACTGACTCATTTTGTTTTGCCCTGACCTTTAAGCTTTAATGCAAATACTTTTAAAGCAAAGCGAGGGAGTACAAGCATTCTTCCAAATCGACTTGGCTGGCGTAACAGTCGATAGAGCCATTCAAGATTTAACTTTTGCCAAAGTACTGGTGCACGTTTTACAGTACCAGCGATGACATCGAAGGAGCCACCCACACCGATAAATACACCCTTTGAAAATTTTTCAAGGTTTTCTGTTATCCATTTTTCCTGTCTTGGTACACCTAATGCCACAAATACAAGATCAGGCTGTAAAGTTGCAATTTCTTTTGCAAAATCATTATTATTCCAGTCGAAGTAGCCATCATGATAGCCAACTACATCAACGTTTGGATAGTTCTTATGAATATTGGCAACCGTCTTTTCGATGGTTTCCTTTTGAGCACCTAGTAAATAAATTTTAAAATGCTTTTGCTGACCAACCTCCAACAGACGTACCATCGTATCATAGCCAGTTACACGCTCTGGAAGTGAATCACCAATGATTTGTGCAGCCTTAACGACGCCAATGCCATCCGCACAAATGTAAGTTGCCTGCTTTAAGTAATTCATGACAGTTGGATTTTCATTTGCCAGCATGACAACTTCAGGATTGGCTGTCACAACGAAAGTTTTTTCTTGCTGTTCAATACAATTAACGAGTAAATCAACAAACCCTTGCTGACCAATATGTAAAAAGGGTACGCCCATAATCGTTACATGCCTCATATAGTGTTCAAACCTTTCTGTAATTCCATTTTCACTGCATTCTATCATACCACAAAAGCAATATTGACAGGAAATTTTCGATAATGAGTTTAACGATGATTACCTAAAGTATAGCTCTGATAACTAACGATTTTTACATAGCATAGCAATTGTCCTATTAAGCTTTTTTAGGACCCTATTTTGACATAGAATTTACTAAATTTTAGGGGGATAGTATGAAAATTATATCCTAAAATTTCGAGTTTCTTCTATTATATAGCGCTTTCATCTCGGTGATAATAAATGACTAACAAAAAGAGTGCGAATCATCATCGCACTCTTCTTTTGCGCCTCCTATTAAAATCATTTTTTTACAATATAATCGCCATGTACCCAGCCTGTTTTTCCGTTGTAAAGCACCTGATACCAGGCACCATTTTTTATAAACTCACCTTTATCGTCTACAACACCGATAATAAAGCCATTCGGTTTAACAGTACCTAAAATAGCACTTGTAGTAGATGGTTCGCTTCGAACATTAAGTGTAATGTTCATATTAACAATTTGTAAGCCATTTTCAAGACTCACATAATCATCAATCACCCAGCCCTCTTGTCCATTGACACTTACTTTCAACCAACCACCATTTTCACCAAGAATTTTAAAGGAGGTATCCTTTGGCAAATTCGTCATAATCGAAGCATTATCTGCTGTATTCGGATACGTTCTCATATTGAGATTAATCGTCGTTTTCCCTGTTGCACCAGCTAACCCTAAATCCAATGCGTATTGCTTCGATGGACTCGGTAATGAAGGAGCGGAAGATTGACTTTGATAGGCAGGCACATCAAACACTAGGTTTGTTGTCGTATGAGCACCAATTAATTCATAAATATCATAGATCTTTTTCGCTTGAATGACAGCCCACATCACATGTGTTGCATACTGGTGGACTGTCGGATTATCAGGATTCCAACGCATTTTATAGAGCGTATCCTGCCCCCTGCTAATATACTGATCCTTTACAAATTGGGCACCTCCGATAATGGCATCCTGAACAGTAAACCAACCATTTGTATAAGCGCGCTCCGCACCATACTTATTAGCATCAGCATCAATAGCGCCAATACCGTAAGCATTGTAGGTTGTCTTAATAGCAGTTAATTTATCACGATTTTCTGGTGTTGCTACCATCGGCTTGCCATTTGTATCTAAGCCAACCTCGATCCCTTTAATAAGTGCAGAACCACCATTGGCTGTTTCATGCAAGGCATGGGAGACTAAATAAATAGCATTGATCTTATTGTCTATACCAGCTTGAATGAAGGCATCCGCTGTACCTGCTAAGCTTCCTTTATTTGCTAGTACTTTATCATTTAGCTCTTTTGCACTTAGATTATTGACGACAGTAGATAATTTTAGGAATTGATAATAAGATGGGCTATCCTGCATAAAGCTTTTTGGGTGTACATAGTATGACACTAGTGCCTCGCTAGCCGTGAAAATGCCAGCACCATCGACCTTTGGATTATTCATGGTTTGTTTACTCACTACAGAGGAGTAATCATGTGAGTAATTCGTCGTCATGTATTGCTTACCACCCATCCCAGGCGCATCTAAATGGATTAAACGATAGAGCACGGTAGCTGCCTCAGCACGAGTTGTTTGAGCAAGAGGGGCAAATTGATTATTTGGCTTCCCAACAAGTAGTCCTGTTGTGACGACAGCTTGTACATCCGCATAGGCCCATTTGGCAATGCGCGCATTATCACTAAAAGCAATAGGGGAGGAAGAAGTATTGATGTTTTGATAAGTAAGAGCTCTTTTTAACATAGCCGCCATTTCCTGACGATTAATGTGATTATTCGGATGGAACTTACCTTGCTCGTCACCTTTAATTAGCCCATGATAGCTTGCTTGCTCGACTACCCCATAATACCAGTCACCTTTTTTTACATCTGTAAAGGTTGCCTGACTAGAAGCTGCTGGCAAGTTCAGTGTTCTAACAAGAAAGGCTGCAAATTCAGCACGAGTGACAGCATCATTCGGACGATAATGGCCGAATTCATCGCCCTTCATTAAATCGTTGGTAATAAGATAGTTCATTTCATGGTAGGCCCAGTGCTTCGAAATATCTTCTGCTGAAGCGGAAGTTGGCGCAAGATATAACATGCCTGCCAGCACGGCCCCGTAAAGAGGAAATTTACGTTTCATTTTTTAAGCTCCCTTCAATAGCTGATATGTTCTATCAAACTATCAAAAGTGTAGCATAAAAAGTGGCAATCTATTATTACAACATGGGGACAGATAGATTTAGCTTTTTACTTAATAAAGAAGAAACTCATAAAGTTGGTGAGGAAGAGGCAGAATTCGCTATGAAACGCCTTCTATATTTCTGTTTCTTTACAATTATAACTAAAATATTACGGGAGTCTTTAATTTTTGACAATTTAGTAACCATTCCAGAAAATGCTTGGTTATTATTGAGAGTAAGGTATAATAGGTAACGGAACTATATGTTACCAATCCAAATGAGGATATAATTAGTTGTAATTTTAATGGTTTCTATTAAATACCATATTAGGTATGGTAAAAAAATCTTCTATAACTAAATTTATGTCCCAATGCTTGAATTTCGGAAAAGATAGTGTTATATTATTGTAGAAAGTGAATAAACTTACTAGAATGGTATTCTACTACGCTTTTTCTAGTAAATTTACTAACAAATTTGCTTTAGTTTTGTATTATTCAAGAAAGCTATAATACATACATTTAGGTAACTAGGCGGTACTATAGTTTTCGTTGGATTAATATCAATTTAAGGAATTTTAGGGAGGAATACATTAATGGCAAAGCAAAACAAAGGCCGTAAGTTTTTCGCGGCATCAGCAACAGCTGCATTAGTTGCATCAGCAATCGTTCCTGTAGCATCTGCTGCGCAAGTAAACGACTATAACAAAATCTCTGGATACGCTAAAGAAGCAGTTCAATCTTTAGTTGACGCTGGTGTAATCCAAGGTGATACTAACGGGAACTTCAACCCACTTAACACAGTAACTCGTGCACAAGCTGCAGAAATCTTCACGAAAGCTCTAGAATTAGAAGCTGACGGCGATGTAAACTTCTCAGACGTTAAAAAAGGTGCTTGGTACTACAACTCAATCGCAGCAGTAGTAGCAAACGGCATTTTTGAAGGCGTAAGTGCAAAAGAATTCGCACCAAACAAATCTTTAACTCGTTCTGAAGCAGCTAAAGTTCTTGTAGATGCTTTCGGTTTAGAAGGTAGCGAAAGCCTAAGCCAATTCGCTGACGCTTCTCAAGTAAAAGGTTGGGCTAAAGATGCTCTAGAAACTGCTGTAGCAAACGGAATCTTCACTGGTTCTGAAGAAAACGGTAAATTAAACCTTAAACCAAACGCAGCGATCACTCGTCAAGACTTCGCAGTAGTATTCGCTCGTACGCTTGATCTAGCTGTTGAAACAGTTGACGCTTCTGTAAAAGCTATCAACAACACAACTGTTGAAGTAACATTCGACGAAGAAGTTGATAACGTAGAAGCTCTTAAATTCAAAATCGAAGGCTTAGAAGTTAAAAACGCAGCTGTTAAACAAACTAACAAAAATGTTGTTGTATTAACTACTGAAGCTCAAACTGCTGACAAAGAGTACGTTGTAACTCTTGATGGCGAAACAATCGGTAAATTCAAAGGTATCGAAGCTGTAGTTCCAAAATCAATCGTATTAAAAACTACAAACACTCAAGGTAAAGTAGGTAACCAAGTAACACTTACTGCTGATGTTGGCGTAAAAGCTGCTGGTATCCCTGTAACTTTCAACGTTGATGCTCCAACTGGTTCTTTAAACAAAGATGCTGTTGTTGAAGTTTACACTAACGCTGAAGGTATTGCTTCTTACTCTTACACTCAATATGCACCAGATGCTGATGATGTAACTGTTTACCCAACAGGTGCTCCTCAATTACGTGCATTCGGTACTGTGTACTGGGGCGTTGACAACATCTTAACTATTGAAGAAGTTACTACTGGTAACACATTAGCTAACGGTGTTAAGAAAACTTATAAAGTAACATTCAAAGATCCTAAAACAGGTGCTGCTCTTAGCAACCGCGATTTAAACGTATCATTTGTTGAAAACACAAATGTTGCATATAACGCTATTTCAAAAGCTACTGTTACAAATCCAGCTACTGGTTTAACAGTTACTCCATACCAAGCAACAACTGGTTACTCAGAAGAAATCAAAGTTAAAACTGATTCTAACGGTCAAGCTACATTTGTTGTTTCTGGTACAAACACTGCTGTAACACCTTATGTATTCGTTGACGGTTCAAGCTCTGTATTAGGCGTTTCAACTGTTACTGGTACTAACAATGTTACACAAGCTACTACTGCAAACAAAAAATGGGAAGCAACTGAATTAACAGCTACTGCAGCACAAGTTAAATTTGAAGGTGCTCAATTAAACCACCAAATCACTGTTGAACGTGACGGTGAAGAAGAAGCTGCAGCTATTTATGGTTCAAAAACAAATGGCCGTGAATATAAAGTAAAAGTGCTTGACAAAGATGGTAAAGCATACGCTAACGGTCTTGTAAACATCGCACTTGACGAAGTAATCGACCGTAATCTAAATACAAACTCAAACGCTAAGTTTGCTAATGTTGAAGACGGTAAAGCTCTTCAAGATTTAACAGCTAACGGACAACAAGGTAAAATTAAATTAGACTCAAAAGGTGAAGCAACAGTTGTTCTTTACGGAGCAAAAGGTGAAGTGGGAACTCCAGTAGTATGGATCGACCAAAACACTTCTCAAAACAACCAAACAGGTGTATTAGAAGATGGCGAGCCATTCTTCAAAGCGCCAGCTTCTAACTTCCAATATGAGCGTGTAATTGGTGCTGAGTTCAAAGTTGAAGGTAAAACTTCAGACCAAAATGTAGGTGCTGATGGTGTTGCTAACTACACATTCGCTCTTACTAACCAAAGTGGTAAAGCTTTAGAGCGTTTACAAGGTAAATTGACTTATGAAATTCGCAACACAAGCGGTCAACCAATCGTTGTGAAAACACCAGTTACTTACCGTGACCAAAACAATGTTGCAGCGACTTCATTTGCAATCCAAGAATATGGTAGCATTACAATTTCAGCTGAGGTAGTAAACACTGCTAATGCAGCATTCACTATTGAAACTGCTCCAAATGGTAAAGCAGCTACTGTAGTTGTAACTCCATCATTCGTTACATCTAACAACTTCGATGCAAGTGCTGATAACGGTATTACAACTGATGCACGTGACTTCAACAAGTATGTTACTGCTAAAGGTTTAACTGCTACATTCGGTAATAGCACAGTAATCGACAAAGAACACACTGGTTACCTACGTGGATACAACACTGCTGATAAAAAAGTAACATTTGATGGTAAAGACGCTGTTAAATATGCTGGTGAATCTGGTAAAACATATGAGTACTATGGTTTACAAGGAAATCCAATCATCGGTGCTGATAACTTTATCACTGCTTTAGAAACTGCTGCAAATGTAAACCCTGCTACGGGTGTAGGTACTAATGCAGTACGTGCAACATATAAAGTTGTTGACAATGTAGTTAAATTCTATTTACTAGATGCATCTAACGGTGTTGGATTCTTTACTTCTAAACAAAACATTCCTGTAGCACCTGGTGCTGATGGTACAATCGCAATTACTCCTGCGACAGTTAACCATACTCAAGATATGACTGTAACTGTAACTGATGCAGATTTCAATGTAGCTGGTACTACAGCTCTTACTCAAGATACTATTAAGCTTACGTATACTTTAACTGGTGGAACTAATCAAGGTACACATACTGTAACACTTACTGAAACTGGTGCTGCTACAGGTACATTTACTTATACAATTCCTGCATCATTCTATCAAGGTGCTACTTCTATAACTGCAAGCTATGTTGATGAGAAAACATCTACTTCTACATCACAAGTTCGTACAGCTACAAAAGCTATTGCAGGTGTGGTAGGTGTATTAAATGTTGCATCTCAACCAACTACTGCATTCAACGATGGAATTACGCCTGCAACAGTAACTTTAGTTCCAACTGGAACAAATGCTGCTGGTAATGTTGATGTTACAATTGATGGTAATAAACAAACTGTTGCTATTCCAGAAAATGCATCTGTAGCAGATTTAAAAGCTGCATTTGATGCAAAATTCCCTGGAATTGCTACTACTACAGCAACTGATGTTGTATTAAAATCAAAAACAAAAACAAATGATATTGAAATTGGTGTAACTACAATTACTGGTATTACAAACTTTGCAACTGGTACAATTAATCCAGTTACTGGTGTTGCTACACCTGCTGTTTGGTCATTTGATGTAACAACTAGTCCAGCTGTAGGCGAAAAACTATCAGTTACATTTAATGGCGTTACAAAAACTTTAACTGCATTAGCTGCTACTGGAACTCCAGTTGTTGGTACTTCATTCGTGACTGATGCAACTCAAGCTACAGCAGAAGCTAATATTGCAGCTGCACTAGCTGGAGCATTCCCTGGTCATACAGTTGCTGTAGCTGGCGGATTTATTACAATTACACAAGATACTGCAAAAGAAACTAATGCTACACTTTCTGCAACAATAACTAAATAATTTAATACTATTTAGAAAAGATATTAACAAGTAAAACCCGTATGAGAAAAAACTCATACGGGTTTTTTTTGTGTGCTTTGAATCCCCCTGCATAGCAGGGGGATCCGGAAAGCTTTTAGCTATGGACAATAAAAAAGCTCCAAACGTACAATAAAGTCAGATCTAGTCAACCGACTTCGTACGAAAGGAGCCACCATAAATGGATAATAAAAGTTTAGCACATACAACATGGAATTGTAAGTATCATATCGTCTTTGCGCCAAAGTATAGAAGGCAGATTATTTATGGTCAAATTAAAGCAGATGTTGGGAGAATATTGCGCCAGTTATGTGAAAGAAAAGATGTAGAAATCATAGAGGCAACAGCCTGTCCTGACCATATTCATATGTTGGTAAGTATTCCTCAGAAATTGAGTGGGTTATTTAAAAGGGAAGAGTAGTCTAATGATTTTCGACCGCATGCGAATTTAAAGTATAAATATGGTAATCGTCATTTCTGGTATTGAGGATACTATGTGGACACAGTCGGCCGAAATAAGAAAAAGATACAGGAGTATATAAAAAATCAATTACAAGAAGATATCCTGCAAGATCAAATGACGATGAAAGAATTCATTGACCCCTTCACAGGAGAAGAAATCAAGAGAAAGAAAAAATAAGTAGCCGCTCTAGCGGTTTGAGGTGAAAACGGAGTGCGGTTGGCGGACCATTCAGAATGCCTTTAGACATGGGCCAGTACCCCAGCGTTTCATGCGCAGAGCAAGAGGCTGGGATAGAACTTGATTAAATTGATAAAACAATAAAAATGGATATTAGCTTTTTCACTTCAAGAAGTTAAATATGCTTTCCTAAATCAAAAAAATGTTAGACCAATTATATGAAGTGACCCCTAAAAGTTAGACACGGTTAGTTCATTAGGCTGCTTGAGTAAAATGAGTTCGGTATTGTACCGGACTCATTTTAAATTTTGCCTTCATCCGTTTGTTATTGTAATAATCAATATAATTTTCTAATTCTTTTTTGAAATGTTCGACACTTTCAAATTCTTTTAGATAAAGGAATTCTGATTTCATAATCCCAAAGAAATTCTCCATCACGGAGCTGTTGTAACAGTTTCCTTTACGAGACATGCTTTGCGCGATACTTCTTGATTGAAGGGTTTGACGATATTGCTTCATTTGATAATGCCACCCTTGATCTAAATGCATCAGTAGCTGGTGGTCCTCAGGTAGATGTTCTAAGGCTTTCTCTAACAATTCTGAAACAAGAGAGTACGTTGGTCTAAAGCCAATTGTATAGGTAATGATTTCACCATTAAATAAATCTAAAACAGGTGATAAATAAAGTTTTTTTAAACTCTGTAATATCCGTTACCCATTTCTCATTGGGTGCTTCCGATGTAAAGTTTCGATCTAAAATATTTGGCGCAATTTTACCGACTGTACCTTTATATGATTTATATTTTTTCATGCGTACAATACACTTTAAATCTAACTCTTTCATAATACGTTGAACCTTCTTATGATTCACTTTTTGCCCGCGATTCGCTAGTTCATCACGAATACGACGGTAGCCATAACGACCGTAGTGTTCTACAAAAATCGCCTTTATTTCGTTTTTTAGATCTGTATCTGAATCTGGTAAATCTATTTTCTTTGAGATGTCATAGAATGTACTTCTTGGAATGTCTACTAACGCCAAAGTGCCTTTACTAAATATTTATGCCTTAATTCACAAATGATTTTTACTTTGTCTTCCGTAGTGATTTTTCCTTGTTTTGAACTAGGGCGTTCAACTTTTTTAAATACTCGTTTTCCATTTCAAGCTGTTTAATACGTGCTTGAAGTGCTTCAGTAGAGCTTTCTATTGGTGCTTGTTTTGGTTGTTTGTTTAATTCTTTTTTCATGGATGGACGCCCCTTTTTCTTCGGAAGGAGGGCGTCAACACCAGAAAAGTCAACTTGCCTTTGCCATTGATGTATGGTAGAAGGGGAAGGAATATTATAGACTGCTGCTGTCTGTGTAAGAGACGCCCCAAATTCGATCATATAATTTAGTACGTCCATTTTAAATTGAATCTCATAGTTTGTATAGTTTGGAATCAATCCTTGTTCGCCATTTTCTTTGTATAGAGCTATCCAATTTAATAAAGGTGTTTTGCTTATATTGAAACGCTTGGCAATTGCTCGCATTGATTCTTTACTGTCTAAATAGGCAAGTACCGCCTGTAATTTTAATTCGTAAGAATATTTAGCCATAGAAAAACTGCACCTCCAATTGTTGTATAGGTAGTGACCCCTTAAAGTTAGAGTTTTTATTTATGCAGCTAATTGGCTGGCATGAGTTCGGTATTTTACCGGACTCATGCCGGCCAATTTTTGTTTAATACGTTCGTTGTTATAGTAGTGGATATATTTTTCAATTTTCTTTTTTAACACGTCATATGAGACTAATTCTTCCCCGTAATACATTTCTTGTTTGAGTAAGCCAAAGAAGTTTTCCATTGCTGCATTGTCTGCACACGTTGCTTTGCGAGACATGCTTTGGAAAATCTTGTTCTGCTTTAATGTTTCACCCATTTATTATGTTGATAGTGCCAGCCTTGATCTGAATGGATTGTTGTTCGTATTCTGCACGTTCTCGAATGACTGGAAGGGCTTGTTTCAATGAGTCCAGCACAAAATCCATTGTAGGCCGTTTAGACATACTGAACCCAATAACCTCTCCGTTATATAAGTCCATAATTGGGCTCAGATATAGTTTTTCATCATCTGTACATTTGAATTCAGTTACGTCTGTCACCACTTTTTGTACGGCGTAAGGCGTATAGAAACGGCGATTTAAACGATTTTTCGCCACTTTTCCAACCATACCTTTATACGATTTATAGCGCGACTTGCGGACGAATTTCTCACATTTCAAATCTAATTCCTGCATAATGTGCTGTACTTTTTTGTGATTAATGATGTAGCCTTGCGCTTTTAACTCCGTATGAATACGACGATAGCCATATCGTCCTTCATGTTTCTTAAACGTCTCTAAAATCAACGTTTGCCATTCCTTATCTGGATATTCCTGATGCAGTTGCTTGATGTGATAATGATACGTAGCTTCTGGAATATCTACACGCATTAAAATGTCTTTTAATCGGAATCCTTCTTCTTTGAGTTCAAAGGCAATGACTGCTTGTGCTTTCCGAGGAATGCTTCCGGGTTCTCTCGAAAAGCCTTCAACTTTTTTAAGTATGCCACCTCTAGACGAAGCAGTTCATTTTCACGTTCTAACTGCTCCTCACGTGACATTTCTTTTTCTTGTTTAGTTGGTTTTGATTTTTTCGACATAGATGGGCGCCCCTTTGCTTTTTCTTGCAGGCCCTCTATCCCTTCTTCCAGAAATTTTTGGTTCCATTTAGCGATTAAACGTGGTTTGTTCATCTTAAATTGAATCACTGTCTCTTGATAGGAAGCACCTGTTTGTTTCATAAAGTGTAATACATCTACTTTAAATTTAACAGAATAGACTTCCTTACTTCTTTTTCGTTTAATACCATTATTCCCATATGCTTTGTAGGCAGCTACCCATGTTCTAATTGCTGTATTAGATGAAATGGAATATTTTTTAGCTAATCGTTTAGGACCTATTTTTCCTGTTAAATACTCTTTCACAACCTTTAACTTAAATTCATCGCTATATTTTGCCATAAAAAAACACCCCAAAAGTTTTTTACTCTAACTTTTGGGGTGCAGCAGTGCAGCACCATGTCTAACAATTGGGGTGCAGTTCAATATCTTGGTCTAACATTTTTTTGTCCCACCCTCTCTGATTTGAGATAGATAATAGATACTAAACTAATTTTAGTTCAAAGTTTATGTTTTATTCATAGTAGATATATTGGAATGTAACTAAAAGGATCTACAAGTAATTTAATAATTGGCACACCCGTTGTTACTCAATGAGAATTTCATTTTACAAAGTGTTGTTTGCAGTAAGAAAACTATCTGTTTCTGCTGAAACGGAATATGCAGCAACTGATGTAATTAAAATGATAAAATATTTCCGATATAACAAAAAACAATATTTAAAAACACCTCTCTATTGAGAAAAATTTCTCTTTAAAAGCTATCCTATCAATTAAAATTAAACATTTAACAAAATTTTGTGTTAGGCAATTGAAAGTTATGTAACTTTTTATACTTTAAAAAGTCTAATGAAAAGAATAGATAGAATGCTAATATAAATCTTTCAAAAATATTTCGAATAGAGTGATTAAAATTTAATAGAAGGCATATTTTTTGAAATATATATAAGATTTTATTCAGAAACAATAAGTTTGATCGAAAATGGAAATGGTGTTTTGGAATATCATTTACTTTATATGAAGCTTTCGAAGGAGAAAGGCTAGCACTCTAGTACCGAATTCTACTCTTTTCGATAAAAATCCCACATTTTAGGGGTTTTTCGTGTTAAGATGATAAAGACTATTGTAAGAGGAAAAAGGAGATTAAGATGTTTAAGAAACTTAGGACTACATGTATTGTATCGGCAGTTGCGTTGGCTACGATTTTGCCAGGACAAGCGTCTGCATCGGCTACTAGTAACAATGGAATTCAGATAAAAAACAATGTTTCGATTATGATTAATGGAGAGACGATTCAAGTCAATGATCCTATTTTAAATAAATCGGATTTCTTATTATTACCAATGCGTGCATTGTATGAAGCAGTTGGTGCAAGTGTGGATTGGGATAAGGAAACGTTGACGGCATCGGCGATTCGCAATGGTAAAATGGTTGATTTAACGATCAATTCGAATACGGCTTTAGTAGATGGTCAAGAGGTTGCAATGGATGTTGCACCGTTTATGTATAAAGATCGTACCTACATGCCATTACGTTTCGTCAGCGAAAACTTTGATGGAGTTGTTAATTGGGATGAGGCTACTCAATCGGTGGATATCACATTATCAGATGAAACAACAGCACCACCGCAGGAAGACCCATATATCTTACATATCAATAACAAACGTATTGTCATGAAAGATCCGATTGTTTCAAAGGATGGAAGAACCTATTTACCTGCTAGCTATATTTATGATTATTTAGATGATTCATCTGGTACTTGGCAACCTGATGGTTCCTTTGAATTGTTAATTGGTGGGATGAGCTTTATTTTCAATGATAACAGCAATCAGGCTTTGGTTAATAACGAAGCAGTGACAATGATCGAAAAGCCATTTATACAAAAAGGCAAAATGTACATTCCTGCTAAGTTTCTTGTGGATGCATTAGGCGGAAATTTACGTTATATCACAGAGAAAAAAGAAATGTATATTTATGTTTACCGTTATATGTTCACAAGCCCCTTCCTTGATAAATCATATGGCACGACGTCATCACCCGAGGCTGTTCCTTCTGCTCGTTTAGAGGGGGATCGTGATTTATTTATTAGTGATAATCCTGAAACGTTAACACGTAAGCTTGTGCCAATGAATAATGCGACGCTTGCCCAATATGATGTCAAACCAACTGCGGCAACGAATAAGCATCGTGTTTTTGGCTGGCATTACAACACATTAGGTACGGATGTCACTCTTGGCATTACCGTTCAAAACAAGTCTACAACAGAGAGTATTAAGGTGACTGATTCGAAGGGCATTAGCCAAAAAACGGGTAATAGTTGGGTAGGTCATGACCTTGGCTTGACGATTGCGGACGCTGTTTTAAATAATAAGCTTCAAAAATCGGAAAGTAGTGGTATTGTCATTGCACCAGGGGAAACAAAGGTCATTGAAACATACGATTTACACTATGATTATATTATCGGCTTTTTACATGATATAGATATTCAAGCAGTCAATGGTGGAAAGCCAGAGTATACGATTCGTACAGTGCTTTCGAAAGATAATACAGATTTAACAACTATCCAATCGGAGCAGGTTGCGGTGGATGAGTATGCGAAACATCCAAGAGGTGCGTGGCCAAGTGCGACAATTCTAGCAGAGTTACCAGCCTATACAGTAGATTCTCCTGAGGTAGGCTATAACATTTCGAATGGCCGTACAGACCATTTACAAACGGCTGAAAATTCATTTTCTCAAATCAATGGTGCTGTAGGAAACCCAGGTCACTTCGGTATGAACTATAAAGTGTCCATTCCAGTTGTCAATCCAACAGGCTCTACAAAAACGATTAAGCTGAAGTTGGCTGGTCGAGGAGGATTATACAGCGGAGCGATTAAGGTGAATGGCAATGTGTATTTAGTGCCTTCTTTAAGAGTTGGGGCAGAGTATGTTGAATTACCAGATTTCAAAATGAAGGGTTCAAAAGATACGATTGAATTAGAGTTAATGCATGCTGGTGGTGTGAACCTTCCAGTAGCAATCTATGTAGAAACAAAATAAAAAAGTCACTGGCATGGGCCATGTGACATGGTACGTGCCATACTTTGAATTAATTCGGAGTGAAAAATGGCAAGAAAACTAATAACGATTATTGTAGTCCTATTCATGCTTACACTAACAGTTAGCCCCATACATGGACAAGCTGCTGGTTTAGGCAATAAAGTCAGTGAAGTTAAAACAGAAGTTTCACCACAGGTAACACATACACAGCAAAACTATACGTCAGGTTCGATACGTCAGTTTGTAAATGTTTTAGATGTCAATTTAAATAATACATATACAAAACTAGAAATTGGTATGCCCAATCCTATTAATTCATTAAAAACAACATCAGCGATGGCCAAGCAAAACACATATGATGGGCATCGTGTTGTTGGGGCTGTCAATGCCTCTTACTTTTTAGGAAATGGTATGCCTGCGAACTTGTTAGCAGAAAATAATGAAATTGTGAACTATGGTATTTTGGGAGATACATATGATAGCCCAACACAAAAGCCAGTTGCATTTGGTTTATCGAAATCAGGGAAAGCGATTGCAGACTATTATTCTACGAATCTAACTTTCCAAGTGAATGGCAAAAGCTATCCTATCGATCTTATTAATAGTGAACGAGGAACAAATAAAAACGTTTTATATACACCGGAAAAAAGATCAACAGGGACAAATACATGGGGTGTAGAACTCGTTGTGTCGGGCGCTAGTCAAGATACAAGCACCTTGCATTTTGGTGACCAGTTCTCTGGTACAGTATCTCATGTAACAGCATATGGAGCAGAAGGTAACTCTTCTGTACCATCAGATGGCTTTGTTATCTCTGTCCAAAATAAAGAGTTAGCCGCTGAATTAAGTAGCATTACAGCAGGTACAAGCGTGGATGTCAGCTTATCAATCGATCAAAAATGGATGGATGCACAGTTCATCTTAGCTGCTGGACCAATGCTTGTGCGTAACGGCAAAGTGGATATTTCTATGCCAACGAATTCAGGGTTTGCTTCCACACGTAGTCCACGTACAGCGGTAGCTATAGATGCTACAGGTACAAAGGTATCTCTTGTCACGATTGATGGTCGCATAAGTGGTCATAGTAATGGTGTTAATTTATCAGATTTAGCTGCTCATTTAATTTCAGTGGGTGCTTCTTCGGCTATTAACCTAGATGGAGGCGGCTCTACAGCAATGGTGGCGCGTAATCCAGGAGGTTATTTCGCTAATCTAGTGAATAGACCGTCAGAGGGTAGTGAACGTCGTGTATCTGCCATTTTACAGGTAGTGAATACAGCGCCACCAGGGAAAGTAAAATCAATTACGTTAAGTAGTGTTAGTGTTGGTCAGGTAATGAAAGGATCTTCTGTAGATATGCAAGTTGCAAGTGCCTATGATCAATACTTGAATCCAATGACCATCAACCCAGCAAATATGAACTGGACAGTTGAAGGAAATATCGGCAAAATGGACGGTGCAACCTTCACAGCAACACAAAAGGGTGAAGGGAAAATTATTGGCGAGTATGAAGGAATTCGTACGTCTACAGCTGTGAAAGTAGTAGATCTAGCAGAGAAACCAATTGTACTAGATAGCTTTGATAATACTTCTTCTTGGATAACAGAAACAGCGAAAGCCAATGCTTCATTAGCAAGCTCTAAAGAGTATGCTAGACAGGGGACTGCTAGCTTACAATTAAACTATGATTTCACAACTAGTGGCACAGGCACAAAAGCTGCCTATATGGTTGCGAAAACACCAATTGCTATTTCAGGGCAGCCTAAAAATATCGGTCTTTGGGTATTTGGCGATGCTGGTAAGCATTGGCTAAGAGGCGTTGTGATTGATGGTGCTGGAGCGAAGCATACAATTGATTTCACAAGCCAGGGTGGTTTAGACTGGAGTGGTTGGAAGTACGTGACGGCGAATATTCCGAGTGACTTACCACAGCCATTGAAATTCGAGCGTTTGTATGTTGCTCAGCCAACAGCTTCTCTTCAGAAGAAAGGTCAGCTGTATTTCGATCAATTACAAGCGGTTTATAAAGATAATCATGAGGAATTAGTTTACACAGATGTAACAAAAGGGCATTGGGCATTTTCCGAAATCCAAAGTCTATACGATCAATCACTTATTAAAGGATACTCAAATGGAACGTTCAAACCTGAGGCATCCATTACACGTGCAGAGGCTGCTACAATCATCGCTAGAGCTTTAAATCTAACTACAACGAAGGATTCTAGCTTTAAAGATGTGAGTAAGAGCCATTATGCATACAGTGCCATTGCCGCAGTTGAGCAGGCTGGCATTATCAAAGGGCAAGAGGCAGGAAAGTTTAATCCAAACGGACAGCTTTCCCGTGCAGAAATGTCTGCCATTTTAACAAGGGCCTATAAGTTAACAGGTACAAGCAAAGTAAGCTTCTCAGATGTAAAATCAACACATTGGGCATACAGCCATATCCAAGCACTTGTCGCAAATGATTTAACTGGCGGTTTCCCAGATAACACATTTAGACCAGATGCACAAATTACACGTGCGCAATTTGCAAGCTTCTTAAATAGATGCTTATCATTAAAATAAAGAAGACAAATCCTCTGTAACAGCTACAGAGGATTCTTTATGTTGTCTTGAAAAACAAAACAATTAACAGAATTTATGTGAAAGGTGAAGTGGATATCCGTTGTGTGGGCTAGCGCAAAGCACACCAACCCACAACTTTTTGTAAAGGTTTTCACTAATCATTTTATTGAGGAGTGCTGTCACTCAACATTTCTCCACATTTTTCACTACTGTTAGTATGAAAGAAAAGGAAAAGACACATTTTTAGAATGGTTGATTGATTTTGGGTGCAGTTCACGTAAGTGAGTGAAGCGGCTCCCTGGAAAGGACGCTGGCGGAACGGAAATCAACCCATCGCTCGCTTTGCTAAATGTTTTTTTAGTGTTATTTTCTTTTCTAACAAAAAATCCGCCTTGTCCATAAAAAGACGAGGAGGATTTAGATTAGAAAACGATATATTTCACATATTGCTTCCAAGTTAGCTCTTTAAAATGGCTCCATTGGATTTTCTCAACAGGTAATGTTCTGAAGGTATAGGCTTCGATATTACGTTTCTCGTTCGAGAGCATTGGCGTACCTTCATCAAGATAATCCATAAAAATAGCTGACCTAGCCGTTTTGAATTGCACATTGACATCAATTAGCTGAATTTTACCGTCCTGATTGATGATATATAACTTTTTGTTCCCTTTTTTAGCTGTAGCTAGCCATGATTTATCGACTTTATAAGAATCAAATGCTTCGTTGACAATAATAGAGGCTTTGCCAGTTGTCGAAAATGGGATGTCCTCGAGTGGGGCATCCTGCTGTAAGGTTACTTCATAATTAGTTGGTTGTGGTAAGGTAACCGTTTTGGCTAGCTCATTTGCCCAAATTGTCTGATCGTCAGTAGCAATCGTTTGTTTTTCTAATACGATGCCAGATAGATCATCCTTGACATGTTTCACCTTGAAATCTACAGTTTGCCCTTCCTCCACCTTTTGCCATTCCTTTTCTGATAAATAGGCATACATTGCTTTTTCATTCGAATAGATTTCGAAAGTTAGCGCACCAGCTTCTTCCTTAATCGCTGCCACCACACCATCAATAGGGCTGACAATACCCTGACGAGATTGTATTTGTGTAATTTGGGCTTCAAGTAATGCAATTTGACGATTTGTTTCAGCAATATGTCGATTTAACAGGGCAACCGCTGTAGATGCTGAATTTTGTTGAGCAAGCTCTAATTTTAGCGTTACAGATAGCTTGTCATTGATTTGATCCGTATTAATGGAGCTTTTTGGATTCGAATCGTCACCATATTCATCCTCAATTTGATCAAGTGCATCCTGTAAATCTTGTAATTCTGTTTCATAGGCTGTGCGTTCAGATTCAAGCTTTGTTAACTCCTCATCCACCTCATCGGTTTTATAGGTAGCAAGTACATCATTCATCATCACTTCTTGGCCACGCTTTACATTCACAGCTGATAAGTTAGTTGCATCAGCAGTAATCGTGTATGTCTCAGCAGGTGCTACAATGGTTTCTTTATGAACACGCTCTGTATTCGTGCCGATATAAGCTTTTTGAAATTCATCGATAAAGTAGGATCGTGTCACGTTGCCATTATCTTTAAAGACAAAATAAGCATTTATGCCGATTACTAGCATTGCTAACACGATGGTCGTAGTTGTCCATGGTCTTGTTTTGATAAATGTCATCATCCTAACCCCCTAGCAATCCATTCTTTAATTGGTAGTACACTAATCAAACCAACAAATATGGCCATAAATAGCTGTACACCAATCAATTTGACTACTAACATTTTTCTACTAGCCTCTTCCTCCCATTTTGATAGGAAGAGATACTGTACAATAATGATTAAAACCGTTGTTACCGTCAATTGATTGAGGGTAAATAACACGAAATCTGTTTCAATCACCTGTAAGGCAGCAGGAGCTAAGGAGAAGAAAGAAAACATGGTTGTATAGCCTACTGCATAGAAAACAGCAAAGAGGATTGCTTTTTCAATTAATAGAAAGGCTACAACATAAAGCTGTACTCTTTTTATCCAAGTATAAGGAATGTCCGTTAATAGATGTAAAAGATAGGTAACACCATAATAATGGAAGCAAAAATAGACGATTGCCCATAAAACGGCACCAAGCATCGAAAGTATACGTGCTACATAGTATTCATTTTGTAAATCCTTTGCGAATAAGGATGTTAAATTTTCTGTCCCCATTCCCCAATATTCGCGAGCAGCAAACAACAGGATGAAAAGAATGAACACCGTTAGTACTCTTTTTTTATATCCGATGACCTCGCCTTCCTCTACGATGCTAGTAAAGTAGGTAGGATTTTTTAAGCTATGCCAGAACTTATAATGGTAAAACATAAAACAGCGTCCTTTCTTCCAAAATAGGATATCAAAGTTGTAGTATACACCTTGTAAAGATATTATGACATATGAAAATAGCTGTTTTTTTCCAATAAATTCATTGAAAAAACATAATCTCTTATTATATGTCAATTGGTGAAAACCTTATATAACACCATTGTATAGTATAATTGAAATAACTTCCTGTTTTTCTAGCTAGTAATTTAGAAAAATTACTTTTGATATGTCTCATTTTGTAAATATATTAGAATGGCTTGAAATCAAGCAATTTACACCGATACTAAAGTCATAAATTCTAAATGAAAATGAATACAATCATTTTCCTATACATAAACGATGAAAGGGTGGTTCGATTGAATCGAAAATTGACAGCAGGGGTCATAACGGGTCTTTTATTGGCACCTACGGCTATAGCGAACGCACACGCACAGGACAACGAAGGACAGTCGCACATCTCAATACAATCAGAAAAGGTAGCTTATGCAAATGAGGTTGCAGCAACTATAGCAAGGGAACAACTTATTGCACAATTTGGCAAGCTATCAGAGAATTCATCAGATAATGAAATGGTTATTGCAGATGGTGATATAACGATTGTACAAAATTCAGCTGATTTTAATGCCGATGAAAAAGCTTTTATACAAGCGAAATATGACTATGTAGTTAAGCAACGACTACTGTTAAAGAAGCTTAAGGAAATTAGCGATAAGATGGGTACTATTTCATATACCAGCAAAACATTTATTAAAGATGTGAAAAATGTACAAAGCCAATATGAAACATTTTTAGGAGATGAATCAACAGCGACATCTTATCAATATGTGCAAGACCAATTCAACCAAGTTGTTCTTGCTGCACTTAATAATGGGGCGAAGGATATTGCCTCAACAGTTCGTGGCACAGTGTTGCAATATGGCTATGATGAAGCAGCACGCAATGTCTATTTTAAAGGCAAGGGAATGGATGTTGACAAGTTAAGTAAGCTGAAAGTGGACGTAGCAAAAATAGAACCGGTCATTACAGAATTAGATCAGTTAGTTGAGTTATTGGAGAAATCTACGGATTATTCAGCTATTTCTCCTGGAATGAATAGTTTTACCACGAATTATAATGCGCTGACAGCAGAGCAAAAGAAAGTGGTCGAAGCTTATAATCCAAATGATGATAAAATCACACCTTTTAAGAAGTATAAGGATGCCTTGTCAGGTTTATCTGCTTTAGATAAAGTGACTTCCAGCATTGTACAGTTAAAAGGTAAGCAGCCTGCAGATTTCACTTCAGCCTCAAGCTTTATTAGTGCTGTGACGGCTGTTGAGAAAGCCTACAATAGTCTGGATGCAGCCTCCAAACAATTATTAAAAACGGAATATGAAAGTATTGCACAATATCTTAAAGCAGCAAATATTTCGAAAAGCATTTCAGGGTTGCGTGTATCCAAAGAAGATGTATATCGTACAACAGTCAAAGACATAAAAGCGGAATACGATCTCTTAACGGAAGGTAAAGGTTTTGTTAAAAACATAGGAGACCTAGATCTGGCGTTAGCAAATATTGCATATGCAGAGGATATTGAAGGAAAGATTAAAGCCATTAATGTTGTAGAAGAAGCTAATAAAGTAGCTGCTATTAAAGCTGCACGCGAAGCCTATAATAATCCTTCAGGCACAAATATTAATGCGTCCAATGTTAAGAAAATCGTCAATAATCTAGCAGAGCTCACAGCGTGGGAGAAAAATTTAGGTGCTGCCTTAAAGGTAGATAAGCTAATTGATAGCCTTGATCCAACTGCAAAAACCTTTGAAAGTAAGACGCTTTCAGCTTGGACTGCCTTTAACAAGCTAAGTGAAAATGATAAAAAGTTAGTGCAGGGAGCAACAAAGTTAATACTGTTTCAAACATACGCAGAAGCATCGAAAACGATTAATACATTAAAGCCGACAACTGACTACGGTACACAGCTTACCAAGTTGAAAGAGACAGTGGAGAAATTAGATACGACTTTGCAAGGGCATGAAACAGCTCTTACTAATTTGAAAACACAGCTGCAAAACAAAATAGCTGCTTTAGTTAAAGAGGAAGAAGCGGTACAGGCTGTTACAACGGAAATTGATCTGTTAAATAGCAATATAGCTATTGAAAAAATATTGGATGCACGAGCTCACTATAATGCGTTATCATCAACAGCTAAAAAGCGTGTGACAAATATTAAAGTGTTAACAGATTTAGAGAAATCCTATAAATCGGTTGTTAATGTTATCTCTCAATTTGAAAAATTGGATCCTTCCTCTAAAAGCTATATTTCTAAAGCAAAATCAGCTTATACGGCTTATGCGAAGCTAGATGATAAAAATAAAATATTTGTCCAAAATTATAAAGATTTAAAAGATGTAATTCCTGCAATTGACGTAATGGTGCAAATTAGTGCATTAAGTCCTTCTAAAAAAACGTATAAAGATGATGTGGTAAAAGCAGATGAAGCGTTTAATAAATTGGGTGAATCTCTTAAGGCAAAGGTAGTAAATAGTGAGGACCTAACAAAAGCACAAGGCTATATCAATACGGCCAAAGCATTTGATGACCGTATTATAGCATTAGCAAATGAAGGCCCTGACACATTTGTCAAAAAGGTAGCCGAGCTTACATTAGAATATAAAGCAATGGATAAGAACGCACAGAAGCTAGTGGAGCAAGCCAAAATGTTAAGCTCCTATGAAAAGGATAACAAGGCAGTAATCAAGGTGATTCAAATGATTGATGCCTTAAATCCAACAAATAAGGATTATACAAAAAAGGTTCTTGATGCACGTAAAGCCTATAATGCACTTGATCAAGTCTCCCAAAAGCGAGTAACAAACTATGCTAATCTCACTGCTGTAGAGGATGTTGCTTCCTTAATTGGTCTCATTGCGTCGTTAAAACCAACAAGTAAAACTTTCTATCAAGATATGAAAACAGCGCGTGAGCTTTATGATGCCTTGCCAGCAGAGAAGCAGCAAGCGATCGTAAACTATGATGCACTGGTAGCAGCAGAAAATGAACAGGGATTAGCACAGAGTGTAGTCGAGCTAATTAAATTAACAGAAGTGCAAGATGCTGACTATTTAACGAAGCTGATGAATGCGCGTGTAGCATACGATAAGCTGTCATCTGACCAAAAGAAATTAGTGACGAATATTAAAGATTTAACAACACGTGAAAAAGCAGTGAAACCAATTTTAAGTGTGATGGTTCAAATTAATGAATTAGATCCAGAATCAACAAGCTTTGTTAGTAAGGTAAACTCAGCACGTAAAGCGTATGATAAACTATCGAAGGATCAAAAAAAATACATCGATAATATTAATATTCTCTTAAAATTTGAGCCTGTCTCGAGTGTGATGGAATTGATTAGTAAACTAAAATCTTCAAGTAACACATTCCTTCAAGATACATCGAGAGCACGCTCACTTTACGATGCACTACCTGGCGATATGAAGCAATATGTGACAAACTACTACTTATTGCAAGCAGCGGAGTCTAGTATTTTAGGGGCTGGTAATGTCATGCAAATGATTAATGACTTACCATCCGTTGATCCAAAGCAATATGTGAAACGTATCCAAGAAATCCGTGCTGCTTACAATGCTTTACCAAAGGATCAGCAACGAGCTGTTCAAAATTATAAAGTGCTACAAGATCAGGAAAAGCTAATAAAGCCTGTAATGAGTATTGTAGAAGATATAGACCGATTACTAACGGCAAAAGATATGAATAGCCAATACCAAAAGATTTTAAAAGCCTATGATAAGCTCAATGCTGATCAACGACGCTATGTTTATAACGACCAGCTATTGCTTTCACTAGATAATGTTATAAAGGTTTATAATAATATTGCTAAATTGAATCCAAAGGATAAATATTACTTTGGTATGGTGGAAGCGGCGCGTAAAGAGTATGATAGTTTGAATACGACAGATAAACAGCGTATCTCCAATTATTCTCTTTTACTCGAAGCAGAGAAAAGTTTAGCTGATGTGAAGAAGGTTGTGGAGATCATAGCGGGACTGTCTCCAAGCTCGTCCACATATATTGAAGATGTGGCGAATGCCGTTGCTGCCTATAAGGCATTGGACTCTAAAATTAAAGGACAGGTCATTAATGAGGATGCCTTAAAGCAGGCTGAAAAAGATGTGGCTGTCGTTCTTAAAGTTGTTCAAGCGATCGGAAATATTGATCCAGACAGCTCATCATTTGAGAAAAAAGTGCTAGCAGCTCAAAAAGATTATAGTAATTTGTCGATTGAGCAACAAGGCTTAGTGTATAATTACCGCATTCTAGAAGACTATCTTAAAATGATTCAATAGTATGATAAAAAAGGAGTTTTCCCAATGAATAATACGGGAAAACTCCTTTTATAAGTAAGAAAAAATGGATCTTAATATTAATTTCCAAAAAAGTGAAACTATATCATCTGAAATTCGTATCTTATAGTATAAATGGTCGCTTTGATTGGGAGGTACTATTTAATACGTTTTTATTTTGCCAACGTGAGGAGGTCGCCCTGTTGAAAAAATTATTGAGTATAATGGTACTTTCAATAGCTGCAACCGTAGGAAGTTTAACTAGTTTTAGTCAAGCAGAAGCAGCGTCTGCTAAGGCAGTAGATGTGACAAATTCATACTGGGCAAATGCCTCGATTCAACATATGCTCACAAAACAATTTATGACTACATATAACGACAACACTTTTAAGCCAGAGCAAGCTATTACAAGGGCAGAGGCTGCTGCTGCCATAGCTCGCTCTCTTCAAACAAACATTGACATTGAGAACCCTGTAAAATTCAAGGATGTTCCTACAACACATCCATATTACAAGGAAATTTGCCAGCTTGTTAAACTGGGAATCATTCAAAAGAGTGATGCCTTTCATCCAGAAGAGCCTTTAAAGCGTATGCAGGTTGCAAAAATGCTAGCTCTTGCGTATCAAATAAGGGTAGATAGCAAAAATAACAGTCAATTTGCGGATATTACACGTACGCATTGGGCAAAAGATTATATTGAATCCTTAGCAGATATCGGCATTATTGGTGGGGTGGATGCTAAACATTTTGCTCCTGACCAATTGGTAACACGTGCACAGTTTGCTGTATTTGTTGAGCGAAGCATTGCTTTTCAGCAAAAAATTAAGGCATTGGAAGTAGCCTATGACTATTTAGCAAAGGATTATATCCCAACTGTTAACCTTTCTTCTGAGTGGTCTAAAAAGGTAATTGAATTAATAAATGTTGAAAGACAGAAGAATAAGCTAGAACCTGTTGCTTATGATTCGGAGCTGACACAAATTTCCATTATCAAAGCACAGGACATGGTAAATCGCCATTATTTTGAACACGTTTCCCCATTTTATGGGGCACCTTGGGATTTAGCGACATTATTTGATTACAACTATACAAGTTTTGGAGAGAATATTGCTAGAAATATTAAAACACCTGAAATTGCTGTTAAGGCATGGATGGCTTCACCTAGCCATCGAGATAATATTTTAAAAGAGCACTATACGAATACAGGTGTTGGAATAGCACAGGATAGCAAAGGAAATTACTATTGGGTCCAAATGTTCTCTAGTCAATAAGTTGTTGTGTAACAAAGAATCGCTAATATTACAGAAATGTTACGAAAGTTCCAAATTACGATAAAAAAATCCCCTTTTTAACGCTGGAAATACCACCAAACGTTGGTATTACAGCGTTTTTTTGCTGTCTAAAACCGTTACACAATTGAAAAATAACATTCGCCTCTTTTGTGATAGTCTATGTATAGGCAAAAAAGTTTTGAGAGGGGTATAACAAAAGTATGAATAAGAAATGGTTATTACCGATTTTTGCATCATTTATGTTATTTTCAACTACTAATATTAATACTGCTGAAGCAGCGTCTAAAGCAGATTTAACTGATACAGCTTCTAAATATTTAGGTGTTCCATATAAATACGGCGGTACTACAACTAGCGGTTTTGATTGCTCTGGCTTTACTTCTAAAGTATTTTCAGACTTAGGTATTCAATTAAACCGTACGTCAGGGTCTCAATATCAACAAGGTACTGCAGTTGCCAAGAGTGATCTTCAAGTTGGCGATTTAGTATTTTTCAATACAAGTGGTAGTGGTATTTCACATGTAGGGATATACATAGGTGATGATAAAATGATCCACTCTCAAACTGGTCAAGGTGTAAGCTACTCAAATGTTAATGACCCATATTATTGGGGCGATCGTTATGTAGGTGCTAAACGTGTGGCAACATTTGATGCTCAACAACAAGCTGAAGTAAAGCAAGCAGCTATTGACTTTTCCGTATATGCTTCTCGTGCAGAGGTAGCAGTACAAATTGCAAAAGCTTTAAACTTAGATACATCTGATACTACTACTAGTTTCGTAGATGTAAAACCTACATATGCTCATGCAGGTGCTATTGCAGCTGTAGCAAAATTAGGTATCTTTGAAGGCGATGCAAATGGTAAATTCAACCCGTCTTCACCAATTACGCGTGCACAAATTGCTAAAGTATTAGTGCTAGCATTTGGTCTTGAAAATAATGGTGGAAGTGTAGCATTTAGTGATGTGCCTCAAAAGAGCTGGGCTAATGAATATGTTTCTACTCTAGCATCTAATGGCATTACAAATGGTGACGGAGACGGTAGCTTCGGTTCCGATGAATTACTAAAAATCGAACAATTAAAAGTTTTTATTGAAAGAATCCAACAATAAGTTCATAAAGTTAACACTTTAATGGTGTCATAGATTGCAAGAAATGATCTTTTGAATAGCGTATAATGGAAGAAGGGTTTGCAATAGCAGACTCTTCTATTTTTATGATAATTTTGTAGGAAAGGATGTGAATTGGAAAATTAAAGTTTAACAGTTCTATTGTATGATGCTTTATTTAGCTAATTTTGTTAAAATGGACACGTTAAGAGAACAAGAAGGGAGGAAATAAGACATTGAACATCAAAAAAATTAGTCTTATCTTGTGCGTCTTATTCATTTCGGCTTCTATGTTTACGATACATAGTGCAAGTGTCAGTGCAGCTAACAATTCAAATATAACATTTGAAGATGTTACTAAAAATCACCCAGCCTATGAAGAAATCAATTATTTAGTAAATTTGGGGGTAATTCAAGGTTACTTTGTGAATGGTAAGAGAGTCTTTGGCCCAAATAATAGTGTAACAAGAGGACAAGCAGCTAAAATGGTTGTGGTTGCCTCTGGTAATAAACCATTAGTTGTAAATAAATCTAGCTTTTCAGATGTTACAGTTGGCACTGAAATGTCAGGTTATATAGAACGTGCTGTACAGCTAGGATTTTTCGACAAAAATATAAAAGGTCAATTCTTACCAAATAAGCCTCTAACTCGTGGAGAAATGAGTTATGTATTAACAAAGGCTTTTAATTTAGATACTAGTGAGTATGAGGGGATCGACTCTCCTTTTACTGATGTAGGAATCACACATGAATATGTGAAATACATCAATACCATCTATTATAATGGCATTACAAACGGAACAGGTAATACGTATTTACCTAATAGCACTGTAACACGTTCTCAATTCTCATTATTCGTTGCACGTGCAAACAGTGAAAAATATCGATTAGAGCTTCCAGTAAAAGGTGTACAAGTTCCAGATACATCACAAGTCATTGGCTTAGTGAAGGTCACTACAGATGGGTTAAACATCCGTAAGACAAAAGATTCTACTTCAAGCACGAACATTGTAGGCAAAGTCAATACAGGCGGTAAATTATCAGTCTACGCTGTTGAAAGTAATTGGCTAAAGGTTACTTATAAAGGCGCATATGCCTATATCTATAAGCAATATGCAGAATTTGTAGATGCAGATGGCAATGCGTTAGGAACAGTCGAAAAAGAAGTAACGACAAAAAATGTTGTCAATTTATATGTGAAGCCTACATCTTCAGCAAAAGTCATTTCATCGATTAAAGCGAACGAAAAACTTCCTGTTTACAAAACAATTGGTGGCTACTACTTAACACAAGTAAATGGTTTACCAGGTTATATTGTAGCAAATAGCACTACGGATATTGTGGAAGAAGAAAAGCCAAATCCAAACCCAAATTCAGATCCAACACCACCAGTTTCTGGTGATGTGCTAGGTAGAGTAACGGTTGCTAATTTAAATGTTCGCAGTCAAAGTAACTCTACATCAGCCGTGTTATTTAAGCTGAATAAAGGAGAGTATGTCCAAGTTAATAACATCAATGGTTACTGGGCAGAAATCACATATAATGGCCAATCAGGCTATGTCCACAAGTCTTATTTGAAGCTATTAAATCAAACAGCTAAACCTTTACAAAATCGTATTATCATCCTAGACCCAGGTCATGGTGGTAAAGATCCAGGTACAGTAAAGGGCTCTGCTTCTGAAAAGAACATTACATTAAAAGTCAGCACACAAGTGAAACAATTACTAGAGAATGCTGGTGCAAAAGTTTATATGACACGTACTGGTGATACGTATCCATCATTACAAGATCGCGTAGACTTTACTCAAGCAAACTATGGTGAAATTTTTGTAAGTGTCCATGTCAACTCTGCTGCTAATACGTCAGCGTCTGGTACTGAAACATATTATGCAATATCTACAGGAGATATGTATCAGGAAGACATAGATTTAGCGACATATGTTAATAGTCAAATTGTCAACAATTTAAATATGAAAAATCGTGGTGTTAAGCAAGAGCAATACTACGTGATTCGTAATATGGTGATCCCATCTATTCTAGTAGAACTTGGTTTCTTAACGAATGCAGAGGATAACAGTAAAATGACAAATGATCAATACGTTAAATTATTTGCAGAATCTATTTATAATGGTATTTTGCAATACTATAAAAAACAATAATTGATTAAGAGACGATTCCAAAGGTGTACTAGCCTTTGGGATCGTTTTTCTTATTCTCTATATACCCAGATTAGAGAAAGACAAACAAATCTATCTAAATGGATGCTTCGTTTAATAGAGGCAGGCGTTTCATGTTGTTGAAAAAAGATAATGTCACTGGCTGAAAAAGATCTTTTTGCAAGGTGAGAGGATGATTTCCGTTCCGCCAGCATCCTTTCCAGGGGGCGTCCGTTGAGCCGCTTCACTCACTTACGTTCGCTCCAGGGTCTCACCTGTGACGCTAAATCCCCCAGGAGTGACGCTGGCTCCTCTCCAATCAACCATTCAGCAAAATATTAACTGTAGCAATAAAAATAGGCCACTATTTGCAAAATCAGAGAGAGATAGGCTCTTATTTTCAATGTGGAATGACAACACACTTCCGTAAAGAATAGTAAACACCTTCACTTTTTATTTGAAAATATTTGCTAAAAATCAAAATTGGGGGGATTGGAGTTGAAGGCTACTTGACTTCTGGGGGCTCGCCCACAGGAAGGAAGTAGCCTTCAACTGAAATCTATTTTCACCTTTCACAAAAATACAATTGATGGTTTTATTTTTCAACAAAATGAAATGGCTGTCTCATTTATAAGAGACAGCCATTTACGTTATTTCACGGTATTGATGAATTTAATATAATCCTTACTTATATATCCAGGTTCAGTGTTTAGTTTATCCGAAACAACTTGATACCAACCATTTGCGCTTGTATTTGTAACGATGACAGGCATATTACTTTTACTAAATGTGAAGAGTGGACTTTGACTTGTTGATGCATCTGCACGAACATTTAGTCCGGCTGTTGTTGTGAGAGCGATTTTATAAGGATTATTTGCATCTTTAAAGCCTAAAGCTTTTTCTGCACGATAGTAATGTCCTGCAATTTTTGCGCCCCAGAATGGATCTGAAGCGTATTTTACGTTGAAGCCGATAGCCTTAGAACCGACAACTGCGCCATTCGTATAACGTCCACCTGGCGTAATATAATTTGGCTGAAGGAATTTTTCAACTAGCTCATTAATATTGGCTTCCACACTCTCAAACTTCTTGTTTAGTGGATTTGTATCATAGACATATAAACCAAATAGATTGTTTAGATTTTGAGCGTGATCACTCATACCATAGGCACTCTCATGCTGTGCTAGGGATAAAATAAGCATAGCATTGATATGAGAATTTGCTTCCACTTCTTTTAATACAGAGCCTAAACCAAGTAGTTTACTTTTAGTTGTGGCATTTTTATAAATCGAAGCACCTGAGCTTTCAACCTCTGCTAATTTTCCCACAATATATTGATCTAGCTCATCTGCTGTATATTGAGTTGTTGCACGAGCTGGTAAGAATTGGTAGTAGTTATAGGCTTCTCCTTTTGAAGAACCATCAGCATTGGTAAAGTTGATGCCATCCCAGCTAAAGTATTTCTCACCCTGCTTCATAAAGCCAGGTGCCTTGCCATACACGTAACTAGCAGAATATTTATTAGTTTTATAATCATATAAGGTATGTTTTATTTCACCGTACTCATTTGTGTAATAAGAACGACCTTTTACTAGAGCAGAAGGAATTAAGGTAACGTCAGCCTGCTTTAAATAGCCAGTATGACCAGCTAAGCGTACTTTTACTTGTGTGGCATCACTACCTAGATACTCCATTTCTGTATTACCAGCAACTGCGATTTGATCCTTAATCGTTTCAGAATTTAGAGCAACATAATTATTCGTTACAACATAACCTGAAGTCATTTTAATAATTTTATCATTTTGAGTAACCACTAAGGAACTAGTCGTCATCGCCTTTTCAGCTGCTTCAAAGCTAGTAAAGGTTTGTTTGTCTACCAAGTTACCATTGGAAACTTCTTTGACGATATATGCGGTAGTATTACCGTTATTACCAGTATTATTGTTGTTCCCATTATTATTGGTATTACCGTTATTTTCGGAGTTACCATTGTTTTCATTTTTACCAGCGTCAACCTGATCAGCAAGAAGAATTAATCGTAGAATAAATGTCGATGCCTCACCAATTGTGGCATTGTCTCTTGGTAAAAACATGCCATTGGAGCTTCCTTTAATAAGTCCTAATTGTGCACCGATTGCAACATCCTGACGGAAATCTTTAAAAATAGTTGCATTGTCTTTGAAGGTAATAGAAGAAGTACCTTTTGGTATTTTTAAATAATCAACTGCTCTAATTAGCATCACTGCCATATGCTCTCTTGAAATACGGTCATCTGGCTTAAATGAGCCATCCGTATAACCAGTAATAATTCCAGCAGTAGCGGCAAGCTTAATTTCATTTGCAAATAAATATGTGTCTGACACATCTGTAAACGTTATCTCGTTCTTTGTGTCCAAATTTAACGCTTTTGCTATGTATGTGGCGAATTCACCGCGTGTAACCGTAGCATTCGGACGATAGCTTCCATTTGCATCCTTCAGTAATGCATCTTTCTGAATTAAATAGCGTAGACCACTTTCATGCATATGTCCTGATAGCTCGTCTGCATAGACAGATTGAGGCTGCCAAATGACTAGACTAACAAGCATCATGAGCAACATAAAAATTGATAGTTTTTTCATAGTTTTACCCTCCTAAACTGATATCATTTTAACAAAGTTACACAATCAAGATAAGGGTCAAATGTTAGAAATACCATAAAATATACCAGCGATTTATAGGCAATAAGTATGCTTTTATAATTTGATGTGAGAGTTAGTTTTAAATAGGGGAAGGAAAGTGAACCGAAATTCACATGAGTTTCTTCTATTATATATGTCATTTGTGTTAGCCCCAAAAAAATAATGTCGTACATTGCTTTCTAAGAAGCAATGTACGACATTTTATTGAAGTAAATATTAAAGCATTTCTGAAGTTGTTTTTGCTTGCATATGCAGTTGTAGGTAGTCTGGGCCACCTGCTTTTGAATCTGTACCTGACATGTTGAAGCCACCAAATGGTTGGTAACCAACGATTGCACCTGTACAGCCACGGTTGAAGTAAAGGTTTCCTACATGGAATTCTTCACGCGCTTTTTCTAGGTTCATACGGTTAGTTGTGATAACAGCGCCTGTTAAACCATATTCTGTATCGTTTGCAATTTCAATCGCATGGTCGAAATCTTTTGCTTTTGCGATCGCTACAACAGGTCCGAAGATTTCTTCTTTCATAATACGTGCAGAAGGATCTACGTCAGCGAACACAGTTGGTTGTACGAAGTAACCGACTGAATCGTCCGCTGTACCACCAGCTACTAGACGGCCTTCGCCTTTGCCAATTTCAATGTACTCAGTAATTTTGTTGAAAGCTGCTTGGTCAATAACTGTTGCCATGAAGTTGCTGTAATCAGTTGGGTCACCCACTGTTAAAGCGTTTGTTAACTCTTCTACGCGATTTACCACTTGCTCATATACATCTTCTACGATGACAGCACGAGAACATGCTGAACATTTTTGACCTGAGAAACCAAATGCTGATTTCACGATCGATTGTGCAGCTAATTCTAAATCTGCTTCTTTATCCACTACGATTGTATCTTTACCGCCCATTTCAGCGATGACACGTTTAATCCAAATTTGGCCTTCATTTAACACAGATGCACGTTGGTTGATACGTAAGCCGACATCACGTGAACCTGTGAAGCTGATGAAGCGTGTTTTTGGATGATCGACTAAGTAGTCACCTACTTCAGCACCAGAACCTGGTACGAAGTTCACCGCACCTGCTGGAAGACCAGCTTCTTCTAATACTTCGATAAATTTATAGGCTATAACTGGCGTCGTGGAAGCTGGTTTTAATAACACTGTGTTCCCTGTTACTAAAGCAGCTACTGTTGTACCAGCCATGATTGCAAATGGGAAGTTCCAAGGAGAAATGACAATACCGATTCCTAGTGGAATGTAGTCATAACGATTGTATTCACCTGGACGGCTTTCGACTGGCTGACCGTCTTTAATGCGTAGCATTTGGCGACCATAGTATTCCATGAAGTCGATTGCTTCCGCTGTATCTGCATCTGCCTCTGCCCATGGTTTCCCAGCTTCTTTTGTTAATAAGGCTGAGAATTCATGTTTACGACGACGAACGATTGCTGCCGCTTTGAAAAGAACGTCTGCACGAATGGCTGGATCAACTTTTTTCCATGTTTTGAATGTTTCATCTGCCGCTTGCATCGCTTTTTCAGCTAAATCTTTGCTTGCTTTCGAAACGCGACCAATAACTTCTGTTTTCTTTGCAGGATTGTACGAAACGATTTTGTCTTCTGTTGTAATACGTTCGCCACCGATAATTAGTGGGTAGTCTTGACCTAAGTAACCTTCAACTTTATTTAAAGCCTCTACATAAGCATTGTAGTTTGCCTCTTGTGAAAAATCTGTGAATGGTTCGTGTTTGTATGGAATCATGTCAGTTTCCTCCCATGTATAAGTAGTGCCAAATGATTATGCACCTATTAAGATTGTGTTAATTATATAATGCAATATAATTTGGCATTAATCAACTCAAATTTTAAAACTTTTTTAATTTTTGCATCTGCTTTTCATATTGGTGTTAGAATAAGCTTAATGGAATACAGGAGGACAAAATGGATAACAATGTACTACTAAGTATTTATAAATACGTCATTGAAAAAGGCGATATGGGAATTTGTGTGGTAGACACAGAGGGCAAATTGCTTATATACAATAAAAAAATGAGAGAATTAGAAGGCGTTAATGAGGATGAATTTGAGGAGAGGCGAGCCTTAGAGATTATTGATTTTGAAATCGAAAAAAGCGATATTTATAAGGTCCTCAGCTCTGAAACGCCAGTGCACAATATAAAAAAAACGTATTGGAATAAAAAAAATCAAGAAGTGACCTACATAAGCAATATTTATCCGTTGCACTATGAAGGCTCTTTAATAGGCGCTGTGGAATTTGCCCGAGATATTACACAGCTTGAATACATGATGTATCAGCCATTGAGAAGGTATGGCGCTCCCTTGACATTTGACATCATCACAGCTGTATCACCAGTCATGAAGGATGTCATTGAAAAAGCAAAAATTGTGGCACTAAGTAGAATGCCTGTTGTGTTAATAGGGGAATCAGGTACTGGGATTGATATGGTTGCAGAGGGAATACATCATGATCTAAAGGTGCAAAATGATATGTTTATTGCTTTAATTTGCCGTCGAGATGAGAAAACGGTATTAAAGCAATTTGAAAAATATATTGTGGAAAAGGAGAAAATAACCTTCTTTGCTGAGCGCATTGAATATTTATCTCTAGAAGCACAAGAAAAGATTGTGGAACTTTTTAATAATCATCCTAATCATCAGCATGTTTTAATTGCTAGTGTTGGCAAAGATCCCATTGATTTGATTCAAAAGCACGAGCTATCCAAAAAACTTTACAGACTTTTTTCAGGTATTACGATTTATGTACCTCCTTTACGAGAAAGAAAAGAAGATATTATGCCTTTTATCGATGATTATTTCAAAAGACATCGTGATAGCTTTGGCTCGTCTATTCATGGACTTTCAGAAGAAGTGCGAGATATCTTTTTAAAATATGATTGGCCAGGAAATTTAAAGGAATTAGAAGTTCTGCTGGATGAAATAACCTCATTGATCACCAATGAGACGATAGTTGAATCACATATGCTGCCAGTGCATTTCAAATGGAAAATCCAAAGCTCTTGTGAGGAGACGGAAAAAGAGGTTTCTACGAGCGACTTGTTTGTCATTAAAAATCAACAGGATATTCGACCATTAGATGTCTATATGAAAGAGGTAGAGGAGTACTATATTTCAAAGGCATTGGACTTTCATCAAGGCAATATCTCCAAAACGGCTGCTGCGTTGGGGATTCGGCGACAAAGTTTACAGTATCGAGTTAAAAACTATAAGCTCAATAAAAAAAGCGAAAACATTGATTAACCATGTTTTCGCTTTTTTGGATAGTTTCCCGAAAGTGAAGGATAGAACGATCTAACTGAAGAATAAAAACACGAAACTGATGGATAGCTTCAAGCTTGTATAATTATTTTCCTTTTTTCGAAAGGCGACCAAGCGCAAATGCTGCTGCTCCTAAACCAATTGCCATGTTCGTTTTTTTGTTAAACACTTGTTTTGTCACAAGTGCTACATTTTGTGGACGCTCAGCTAAACGACGCATAAAGTAACCGTACCAATCATTACCGAATGGTAGATATGTGCAGAAATTATACCCTTCACGAGCAAGGTCTAGCTGCATTTCTTTACGGAAACCATATAACATTTGGAATTCGAATTTTTCATTTGGAATATTGTGTTGTTTCACAAATTGTTTTACATGGTTGATCACATTATGGTCGTGCGTCGCAATCGAAGTAAATTTACCATGTAGCAAATGATATTCAATTAGTTTTAAGTAATTATGGTCGATATCAGCTTTAGATTGATATGCCACATTTTCAGGTTCTTTATAAGCACCCTTTACAATACGTAAGCGGAAGTTTTTATATTTCTCAATATTTTCCTCTGATTCGAAGAAGTAAGCTTGAATGACTGTCCCTACGTTATCATACTCTTTGTGTAATTCCTCTAATAATTCAAAAGAGCTATGTAAACGCTCGTAGTTTTCCATATCGAAATTCACGAAAATATTATATTGATGTGCAAGAGCTACGATTTCTTCTAAGTTTTCATAACAAAATGCGTAATCAATATCTAAACCTAATTGTGAAGGTTTAAGAGAGATGTGTGCATCAAGCTGTTCATCATGAATAGCTTGTACAACAGCTAAAATATTATTTTTGGCAGCAATTGCCTCTGATTTTTCGTAGACGAACTCGCCTAGATTATCGACTGTACAAGAAATATTGGCCTTGTTTAATTCCTTAATCGATTGCACAACTTCTGGTAAACTTGTGCCAGCAACAACACTTTGCGCACCCATTTTTAAACCATATTTTTGTGCAGCGCTGTTTAATAATTTGTTCTCGGATAAGTAAATGAAAAAGTCACGTAATACCATTATATGCCTCCAAAAATGAAAATTTTAAATTCTTGGCGATTATAACACTTTTTTTGAAAAGTAAAATGGTTTGATTTTCAGAAAAAATATTTTTTAAAGCACGTTAGTGAGATAAAACTATTGCAGTCATTGACTTTTTCATGGAAAAAATTTAAATTAAAAATTTTTTTCAAAAAAAAGGACTTTTCAAAATAAAAGATTTGCTTTATTTTAATTAGTATATGTCTTAATTTGCGCATAGGCATAATGGTATTTAGGACTTAAAATATATAATTATTATTTTAATATAATTTATTAGTGGGTATTCTTTGAAGTGATTCTTAGATATCCACTTTTTCATTTTTCAGTTTAAATATCATATTAATAGTAGTTTATAGTAAAAAAAAACAGGGTGTATTATAATAAAATTGTATATAATCAAGATTAAATTATGTACGTTTTGTGAATTTGTAGTTACTTTTGATTTAGAATAGTGTGTCTATATAAGCAATACAAAAGGGAATATGACTACTCTAAACTAAGATAAGGTGGAAAGTATGGCAAGAGGCAGAAAATTTAATTCAAATGGCGAACAAAGTAAACAACTATTACTTGAAAAAGCGATAGAGCTATTTTCTGATAAAGGTTATCATCACACAAAAATTAGTGACATTGTAAAGGCTGCCAATGTAACTCAGCCTACTTTTTATCTCTATTTTAAAAGCAAGGATGCCCTTTATAACGATTTGAATGCGCAATTTCAAAGCGGATTCTTGGCAGTAATGAATAGTAAGTCAACTGACATTATTGAATATGGATTACAGGGTTTTATCACGCTATTAGAGCAAAAGTTATTGAACTTGTTCGTATACATAATTGAAAATCCTGAATTAACAAAAATAGGTTTTATTGAATCCAAGCAAGCACATTTGGTGAAAAACCAAATGACACAGCAATTGATCCACCTTATTTATTTGCATGATTGTGACAAAGATCTACAACTGTATAGTGTGGATATAAAAATCATGATAGATAGTTTAGTAGGCTCAATAGAAAGACTCATCATTACGAATTTATTAGAAGAAAAAAGGTTACCTGCAGAACTTGCAAATGATATTGTACAATTATATTTTTGGAAAACCAAAGATGTAATATAAAAACTGTCATCGATACTTATTATCGATGACAGTTTTTTTAATTGCTTATTTTTATATGCTGATAGTAGCCTTTGTGATCTTTGCTCTTTGGGTGAATAAGTAGCATATATTCCTGATTCGGTGATAAAGCACTCTTAGGTGTAACAGTTATTGAACGACCTTCAATTTTAACTGCTACGGGTATTTCCTTAGCTCCTAAAGCAGCCAGTTGAATGTTGCTCTTAGCGATTTGTGAAGTAAGCCCTGTAGGAATTTTCACTGTAAATTTGTGTGTATCTGCTATATTTTTTACCGTGGAAAGTTGTTTATATTTAGGATATTTCTCCTTCAATGCATCATAATGTGCTTGGAAAATAGGTGCTGTTGTAGTTTGAACATTTGGCTTAACGCCTACTTCATGAATAGTATGACCCGCAGGACCCGTAAATTTACCAACTGTAAGCTTTAAATAGCTTCCATCCTGTAATGTGTAAAAGCCTTGCATAGCACCTTTCCCATAGGTTGTTTCTCCGTATAAAATAGCAGCCTTCTGGTCTTTCAATGATGCTGAAAGCATTTCAGAAGCACTGGCACTATAGCGGTTTACAAGAATACGGGTATCTTTAGGAAACTTTGTGTCTTGTTGAACTGCTGGTATGGTATAAGAGTTATGGGCTTCTTCTAATAAATACGCAACTTTAGCAGATTGGAATAATCCTGTTAGCTCTTCAGCTGTTGTCACATAACCTCCACCATTATTTTGTAAATCTAAGATGAACGATGTTGCACCACGTTTTTTTAAGTCTATCAGCGCATTTTTAACAAGCTGTGCACCATCCTCTGAAAAGGAAGCCAACGAAATATAGCCCACATTTCCAAATAGTAGGTCAGTTTGTACATTTGGTAATGTGAATTTCTTACGTGTAATAGTTTTGGTAGTTTTTGAACCGTCACTATTCTTTAATGTAACTTCCACCTTAGTCCCTTCATTACCAATTAAAAGGGAAGAGGCCTCTTGTGTAGAACGCCCGATAATGGATTCACCGTTAACGCCAATAATGATATCTCCAGCCTGAACACCAGCCTCAAATGCGCCACTGCCTTCGATTACTTGTAAAATATGAATTCCATCTTCGTGTTCTTCAATCACCACACCTATACCTATAGTAGATAGGTTGATGCTATTCATATAATTTTCAAATTCTTGCTTAGTGAAGTAGGTTGAGTAAGGATCAAGCATACTCATGATTTCTGAGATGGATGTAGCCTTCTCTAAGTTTCCATTAATTGTTCCAACGTAAGTATCTTTCACAATCTCCTTAATTTCCTTGATAAGCTGTGGATCGTTTTCAGCAGCGTGAGTAGTTGTAAAAGGGAGAAGGAAGAAGCCTAGAACAAATACGAATGACCATAGTAACTTTTTCATTGGACACCTCTTTTCTAGAACTCAAAATAGAATGTATCATTATTAGGTATTAAATGGATGGTTACATTATGCAATTGAGTATCTGATTTTTATTATACATGAAGCCATCGCTATAGTGGTGGACTTATATGAGATAGAAAAAAATCTACTTGTCACTATGGGCAAGTAGATTCTTGTAAATTATTTTTTTATCAATTTATGAATAATAAAACCAATTGATGCACCAACAATAGCTGGTAAAAGCCAGCCTAAATTTTGTTCATACATTGGCAATGCCTTTAGGATAGTTTCATAAGGTGTAATTTCAACTTTCATTTGTTTTAAGCCATCATATAGACTGACAAGGAAAGTTGGAACGAGCGCTAAAATATAAACAATTTGTCCACCTTTAAAGAAATGATCTGCTAGTGACAAGACCATCAATACCATAGCTAAAGGATAAATGATTAATAGAACAGGTAGTGACGCACTAATAATTGTTGAAAGTCCCACATTTGTAATAGCTGTACTAAAAATAGTGAAGACAACTAAAAACGTTTTATATGAAATTTGAGGGAATAGCTTATGGAAAAATTGTGCATTAGCAGTTAATAAACCAACAGCCGTTGATATACAAGCTAGTAAAATAGTCGCAGACAAAATAATACTTCCAAGGTTTCCAAAGAGCACCTCAGCTGATTTTGCAATAATATTTCCGCCATTATCAGAAATACCGATTGCATTGATACTTGTATTACCAATATGCCCTAGAGAGATATAGACAAAGGATAACCCTATTGCAGCAACGACCCCTGCAAAAATCGTTGTTTTTACTTGTTTTCTTGTATCCTTCATCCCCATATCACGCAGGGCCTGTAAAATGACGATACCAAAAACAAGAGCACTTAGAACATCCATCGTTAAGTAACCTTGTACAAAGCCTTCAGCTAAAGGTGACACCTTATAGTTTCCTACGGCTTCTCCTGGTTCACCCATAGGAGAGATGAAACTTTTAACAGCAAGCAATAAAATAACGAAAAGCAGGGCAGGTGTTAAAATTTTACCTACTCGATCAACGAGCTTCGAAGGATTAATAGATAAATATAGAATTAACGTGAAAAACACAATAGATGTGATAAAAAGTGGCGCCCAATGATCTCTCATACCTTCAGAAAGAAATGGCGCAATGCCTATTTCAAAGGACACAGAACCAGTACGTGGTACAGCAAAGAACGGTCCAATTGCTAAGTAGACGATGGAGGTGAAAATCACCCCAAAAGCAGGACTAACACGGTTAGCAAGCAGTTGTAAATCGCCTCCTGCTTTGGCAACAGCAACAATCGCTAACAATGGTAGACCAACACCTGTTATAAGGAAACCAATCATGGCTACAGTGACGTTTTCACCTGCTTGTTGGCCCAATAATGGTGGGAAAATAATATTACCAGCACCCAAGAACAAGGCAAATAGTAGTAATCCTACTGCTAAATTTCCTTTGATGAAATGCAAGATGTTTTTCATAAGTATATTAACTCCTTTAAGATTGAAAAGCTAAAACTTTCTAAAAATTTTAAATACAGAAGTGTATGTTATCATAGGAACACTAATCTTGCAATGAAAACAATATTTCAATATAGTCGGATTTCGTCGTATTCTATAAGTTTCCTATAATGTTTGAAAAATAGTCAGTTTTTCCGATTTTTCATGCAATAGTTATCTAGTATGATAGACACACAAGGGAATATTCTAGCACGAACGGAGGCACTTTGGTATGCAAAAGACAAAAAAATGGAGAATTCTTGTTCTAAGTACTTTAGCAACTTCATTTTTAGCATTACAAACAGCAGAAGCAGCAACATATACTGTACAAAAAGGAGATACTTTAACGAAAATCGCCCAAAATCATCAAGTCACGATTGGGGATATTATGAAGTGGAATAATCTATCGAAAGATACGATTTATGTAGCTCAAAAGCTTGAGATTCCAAAACAATCAACGAATGAGGGAGTAAAGCCCGCCACTCCATCAACATCTGGAAAAACAGCAACTAGTTCTCATACAGTAGCAAAGGGTGACACATTATCAAAAATTGCAAAGCTATATAATGTGACAATTAAGGATATAATGGATTGGAATAAGCTTGAAAAAGACACAATTTTTGTTGGACAAGTACTGAAGCTTTCTTCAGCTGCAGTGATACCCGATGGTGATTCTATACATAATAATGTGACTTCAGGTACGGGCACTCCATCAAAAGTAACAGCGAAAGATCCTACAGCTAATGGACAAGCAATTTATAACAAAACAGTTGAAGTTGCCAATACATTGGTTGGTACACCCTATCTATATGGTGGAAATACACCTGTAGGGCTTGATTGCAGTGGCTTTATTTTTTATGCCTTCAATCAAGGTGGTTTAAAAATAGGAAGAGCAAGCAGTGAGGGCTATTTTTACGGTAATACTACTCATGTAGAAAATCCAGTACCTGGCGATTTAGTGTTCTTTGAGAATACGTATAAAGAAGGTATTTCTCATATGGGAATTTATCTCGGTGATAATAAATTCATTCATGCGGGTACAGATGGTGTAGAAGTTTCGGATGTTACGTACTCTTACTGGTCTTCTAAATTAGTAGCCTACAAACGTTTTGATAGTGTGAAATAAAAAGTAGCGATTTTTGCTTAGGCAAAAATCGCTTTTAACAAAACCCCCTTTCTTCTAAAACAGAAAGGGGGTTTTAGGTTATTGTGTTACACGCGCTGTCCAGCGTGAAAGATCAGCGTCTTTAGCATCAACAAGCTCTGCTGGGAAAATAAATGTCCAGGGCTTTGTGGAGTTTGGTTGGACAGTTAAGATTGGATCCATTTTAAATGAACCCTTGGCAATTTGTTTACCTGTAGCATCGACAATTTCTAATGGTAATTGTTCTAGATTGATTGCTTTATTATGTCCATTACGAATAAAGATAGATACGTTTAAATTACCATTGTCAGCTAGTTTGGCCTGTAAACCTGTGAAATTCACTTCTGTCTCGCCTAGCTTTGGGAGAGTTTTAACAATTTTCTCAAGTTCTTCTTTTTGTTCTGCTGGTAACTGTTTTTCCCATGACGGATCTAATTCTAATTGATGACCGCGAAGGGACACAAGGTTAAAGGCAATTTTCCAGCCATCTTCGGGAACTTCATCTACTTTAATTGTAGACTTTTCAAATTCAAACACCCATGGACGAGCACTTTCTGCTGGTATTGTACCAAGTGCTTTAAAATCGAATTTTTTAGATGCAACAAGCTCATCATTTTTATCCATAATGAAAAGCTCGATTTCACCTAGCTCAATAGCTTGAGGTAGAGAGGACCGGAAAAATGCACGAACTAACCATTTTCCACCTCGACCCTCTTCAATACTAATTGAAGAAAGCGATAATTGGTTTGGTTTCAACGGCTCTAGCTCATTCGCTAGGAAGTTAAAAATGTATTTTTGCTCTTGTGGGACATCCCATTCTGGATGGAATGATAATTTTGTTTCCACATCGCGATTATCACCTGTATTTTTCGTCGTATTCCCTAGTAAATCTTTTGAGTCAATTGTGTTTTCCTGAACAACTTTATCTGATTTTTTAAAAAATGAAAATAAGCCCATTATTGTTCCTCCTGTTGTGCCTCAACTGTTTTCATGAAGCCTGTAATTTCTACGATAATAGAACGACGTAATTCTTGGAAATTTTTACCGAATAATTCTAATCCTTCACGTTGGTAAATTCGCATTGGATCTTCTTGCTGATAATGACGAAGACCGATTCCTTCTTTTAAATGTGTCATGGCCTCTAAATGCTTAATCCAGCCGCTATCAATATGGCTAAGCATAATTTGAGGAAGTACCTCAATGACTCTTTCGTTTTCAGCGAATGTCTCCATGTGATCAAGCAGTTCTTGTTCAGAAGGTTGAATTTCAGCAAGAATTTGTTTTGTTCTTCCTAATTCTCGGTTAATTGTAACAGGTGTGATGAATAATGAGTTAAGCGCATTCTCCATTTGTTCGTAATCCCATTCAATTGGAGATACATCTTCTGGCGCGGCGTCATGAACAGCAAAATCAACTGTTTCACGTAGCATTTTCTTCAGTTCACCCATTAAATCTTCGCCAGCTAAAATTTTGTCGCGAAGTCCATAAAGAACGGTACGTTGGTCATTGATAACATCGTCTAGTTTTAGGTTATATTCCCGCATGCCATATTGGGAACCTTCAACAATACGTTGTGTTCGGTCAATAAGCTCTTGAACCTCTTTATTTTGAATAATACCCTGATCATTTACAATCATTTTTGCAGAGAATTTTTCTACTTCTTCTTTTGCGTAACGGCGGAACATATCATCTTCAATAGAGAGAATGAAGCGACTTTCGCCTACATCACCTTGACGGCCTGAACGCCCACGTAGCTGATTGTCTACACGACGGCTTTCATGCTTTTCTGTCCCAATTACATATAAACCACCAAGCTCGTGTACATCATCACCTAACATGATATCCGTACCACGACCAGCCATGTTTGTCGCTACTGTAATACGACCTTTTTGACCTGCCTGTGAAATAAGCTCAACTTCTTGTTCAACTGTTTTTGCATTAAGTAATTGGAATGTTAATTTTTCCTTTTTCAGATAGTCAGCTACAGTTTCAGACTGTAAAATCGATGTTGTCCCAATTAATATTGGCTGGCCTTTTTCATGACGTTTTTTAACCTCAGCAGCAACATACTTATATTTTGCTTCCTGTGTGTTAAAAATAAGATCAGGCTGATCAATACGCTGACGCGGACGGTTTGTTGGAATTTGCACAACTTCCATGCCGTACACTTCACGAATTTCTTTTTCCTGTGTTTTCGCTGTACCCGTCATCCCAGAAAGCCTTGGATACATACGGAAATAGTTTTGAATTGTTACTTGAGCCATTGATTTATTTTCATCTGTAATCGTTACACCTTCTTTAGCTTCAATCGCTTGATGTAAGCCATCAGAAAGTGAACGACCTTCTAAAATACGACCTGTAAACATATCAACAAGCTCGATTTTGTCTTCTTTGACAATGTAATCAACATCGCGCTTAAACATAACATGTGCACGTACTGCTTGGATTACGTAATGGAAGAGTGTTTGGTGTTCTAAGTCATATAAATTATCGATATTGAAGGCAACCTCAACCTTTTCAATACCTTTATCCGTTAGAGAAGTAGCCTTTGTTTCATCGTCAAAGTCATAATCTTCATCTTTCTTGAAGCGTTTCGCTAACATAGCAGCAATGCGGTGTAATTCATCATTAGAAGGCATTTTACCTGCGATAATTAAAGGTGTTTTAGCTTCGTCGATTAATACACTATCTACTTCATCGATAATAGCGAAGTGATAAGGACGTTGTACTTTATCTGCTAAGCTATAAGCCATATTGTCACGTAGATAATCGAAGCCAAACTCAGTACCCACACCGTATGTAATATCTGCGTTATAGGCTTCTTTCTTTTCACCAGGTTCCATCATCGGTACATTTAAACCCACAGTTAAGCCAAGGAAACGATGGATTTGACCAACAAGCTCATAGTCACGCTTTGCTAGGTAATCATTAACCGTGATGACATGAACACCTTTACCTTCTAATGCACGCACATAAGAGGGAAGGGAGGCAACTAGAGTTTTACCTTCACCTGTTGGCATTTCAGCAATATTACCTTCTGTTAATACTAGACCACCGATAAGCTGCACATCAAAATGACGCATTCCTAATACACGCTTTGAGGCTTCGCGTACAACAGCAAATGCGTCCGGGATAATCGATGTAAGAGGCTCACCTTGTTCTAATTGATCTTTGAAAATAAAAGTCATTTCTCGTAATTCGGCATCTGACTTGTTAACATATTTTTCTTCAAGATTATTAATTTGATCTACTATTTTGTAGTAGCGTTTTAATTGACGAGCACTAGTTTGCTCTTTATTACTTTTGAAAATTGAGAACATGAAATATACGCTCCTTTAATGTTGTCTAAATGCTAGACACACCATTATTCTATCAAATTTTACTTATGGTGACTACAATTGACTATATAGGAATCTATTAATGCTAAAATGTACAAAATATTTGTGAAATCGTGGAAAATGTTTAGAAAAAGTATATTTCAATGCTTGTTCATGCTATAATCAATTTGGATTTCAATGTAGATTATTTATTTGAGGAGGAGAGACATGCTTTACGTGTCTTTAATAGCAGCGTTTGTTGCATCCATTTTGTTAACTCCATTAGTGAAACGTTTAGCGTTTAGAATAGGTGCAGTTGATGCACCAAACTATCGAAAAGTACATGCTCGAATTATGCCAAGACTTGGCGGTTTAGCCATTTTCCTTGCCTTTATTATTGGCGTGACGATTTTATACTCATTTTTAGTTCATACAAAACATGGTAGTAATGAGGCTTTATTAGCTATCATTATTGGTGCTTGTATAATCGTAATCACAGGTGTTATTGATGATATGCGTGAGATTTCTGCGAAAGCAAAAATGCTTGGTCAGCTAGTTGCTGCACTGATTGTTGTTTTTGTAGGCGGTATTGAAATTGAAATGGTTAATCTACCGTTCTTAGGTACATTAGACTTTGGTTTATTGAGTATTCCATTAACAATCATTTGGATTATCGGTATTACGAATGCCATTAATTTAATCGACGGCCTTGATGGTCTAGCTGCAGGTGTTTCTACGATTGCACTGATTACATTAGCTGTCATGGCATTTATTATGAGCAATGTGTTTGTTTTAGCGTTAGCAGCCATTTTAGCTGTAGCTTCACTTGGTTTCTTGTTTTATAATTTCCACCCAGCAAAAATCTTTATGGGTGATACAGGGGCATTATTCTTAGGATTTATGATCTCTGTGTTAGCGTTACTTGGTTTTAAAAATATTACATTCGTAGCTTTAATCATACCAATTATTATCCTTGGTGTTCCGATTTCTGATACATTTTTTGCGATTGTTCGTCGTGTTCGCATGAAAAAGAAATGGTCTGACCCAGATAAATCACATTTACACCATCGATTACTTGATATGGGCTTTACACATCGACAAACAGTCCTAATTATTTACGGAATTGCAGTAATGTTTGGATTAGCAGCTATCATTTTCTCTATGGCAAAGGTTTGGGGAGCTATATTACTTGTAGCGGTCATCCTAACAGCTATTGAAATCTTTGTAGAGGTCATCGGATTGGCTGGTAAAAACTATAAACCATTATTAAATTTTGTACGGATATTTAGTAAATAAAATATAAGCAATCATACAATTTGTATGATTGCTTTTTTGTATTTATAAATAGCGTGGATATAAGGATTTTATCAAATTGAAAACCCTGAACTATATACGAAATGTTCATTTATCGTTTCGTTAGAGTTAGAGATTCTTATTAATATTGCTTAGTTAATGTTATTTATCCATATTCAATAATAGACAAGTTACTAAATTAAACCCAGTTAATAATAAGTACAAAAATACTTATATATGTTTAAAACTAGTAATATGATAATTTCAAATTTCTTTAAAGTGTTTTTCATTCATAATGAATGCGGATAGGATTAAAAAAATCGCAGTTAAGAGAAGAACACCCTTTTTTTTCTATAAATGTTAAAATATTTGTAGTTCTATAATGTTATAGGATGAATGAAAAAATGAAATTGAGAGAAAAGAAAGGGAGATTAGAATGAAGAAAAAAAGTATTTTACGTAGCATGGCAGCTAGCATGGCAGTTGCGGGAATGATGTTTGCTAGTATTCCAGCTTTGGCTGCTGAATCGCCAGAATTGCCAGAATTGCCAAAGTCAATTACTATTGATGGCAAAGAGTATGTCATGGATGAGACAGCAGGTGGTGGAAGCGATACGGCAACACATGACAATAGTATGAGTAAGGTTCAAACTTTTGCTTCTTATAAACTTTTGGGTAGTGACGTTGGGTTATACATTAATCAAAATAACCATGGTGGTGATCATTATGCGTATGGCTGGGTAAGAACTACAGCGCCAACTTTCACAGCTCGAGCTGAAATTTGGTCCAATGGAAAGGTTAACACTACAGGTCCAAATAAGTTAAATTCAGGTGATATCGCCTACGCATTTTCTAATCAAGCTATAGGTCTGGTTCCAAATGCGACACCTCGCATTTTCTACTCTTGGTAATAAATGGTAAATTTATTGTTACGCTTAGTAAAACCTATTTATTTCATGATAGGAATGATGCTACTTGTTATGTTGATAGCATGTAGCAAAACAGATGAAGTTAGAGTATCAGATATACAACAAACTCAGACCGAAACAGTTGTACCGGAAGAATCCCAAACTATGACACTTGAACCTCAGACATTTGAAGATTACAAGGATTACATAAATTATATCTCTGGCATACCTGCATTTGAACCGTACTATAAAACCGTTTTTGCTTTTGAAGAGGTTTCCGGTGGCATAACAAATGTTCCGATTGATGAAGTAAAGGCTATGTATGAGGAAATGAAATCAACTTTTGATTATATTCATGTGGCCGAATATCCCTTAATTTATAGGGGGTATTATGGACGCAATACAAGTTTTGTGGATGGATATGATCAGAATCAAACTTCTAATGCTGAGATGGTGACTTCAAACCTAATTAATGTTGTGAAGCAAGATAGGGAAGGCAATGAAATTTTAACGACACCACTAAAGACAGTTTTATTAAGTGAAAGCATTTTCGATCGCTTCGATGACAGTATTGATGAGGGAAGAAACCTTCGGACGTCTGATTTTACGCTTTCGGCACCGAGTGAGCCAATTAGTGTTGTATTGGGAAGTGCATATAAGGATATTTATGAACTCGGCGATACGTTTTCCTTGCAAATGATTTCTGAAGTAATGAATTTTCAAGTCGTTGGTTTTTATAAGGCAGGCGTTGGTTTTTCAAATGATGTTGGGGCATTCCATCATGTGAATTTTGATCATACTATAGTTATGCCACATTTTATACCGGAGTACGAACCTGTTGGTGAAGCAGCTGTATTTCAACATGCATTCCACCTCGGTGAATTGCTATCAGGTTATATTCGAATTCCAGAATCAATTGATAAAATTAATGATGTTACCTATGATCATACAGTTGATTTAATGGAAGAGATAGCGGAGAGGAATAATCTCTCTGGTCACTATAAAATTGCAAATTGGCCGGTGGGATTTGTTTGGTAAGACAGAAAAAATGGCTATATCAGTATTAAAAAATTATTTGTAACTGGACTGAAAAAAACGAATCTTAATGGTATAACTGTATTTGTTATAGCTAGTTCCGAATCAAATTCATTTTTATGTAACCCATAAAAAAACTGCGAATAAATTTGGGACACTAATCCCTTTATATAAGACAGGATGAACCGGCAACTGGTTGTTTAATTTCGTTTATATTCGAATATAGTTATAATAATTTATATAATCTTTGACGTTTTGTTCTACGATGGCTATTTTAGTACGCTTTCAATTTTCTAAGTAGAACGTTTCAGACATTAATGCAGAAATGAAACGATTTGATTGAGGCATTATCAGCCGGTGTACCTTTACAGGACATGCTGATAATGCCTTTCCCTTTTAGGCTTATTGGTAACGATAAGATGTGTATACCGAGCATTAATACTAGGCTACGTACAACCTTCAGGCAAATGATTTAGTTGGGTTAATGTATGCAACACGAAAATCGTATCATGGTGCTCACCAATTGAATAAGCGTTAATCTCACCATTATATAAATCTTGAATACTTGAAAGGTCCGTTGTCGCAAAGTCACGATTGAATAAATTCATGGCGATATAGTAGGGGTGTCTTGTTTGTTATGTTTTTTCACTTTCTCATAAAAAGCACCTCCTAATTGAAGTTTAAGTTTTTAATCCCAAATTCAATCCAAGATGCTTTTTTATTTGTATTATTTTATTGGGATCAGTCCCGTTACTATTTAGAGGTTTTTTATAGGACGCGTATATGAGTATTTCTTTTTATGTTTTTTGAATACCTATATGAAACTAAACATTCATGTCCATTATTCATTAGTAGAGATCCACTTTTAGGAGTAAATTCTTTTACATATTCAATATTAATTAAATAGCTATTATGACATCTACAGAATCTACTATCAAGTTTTTCCAATTCCTTTAATTTACCATAGAATTCATAAATTCCGTTTTTTGTATGTAATTTTATTTTATGGGCTACGGAAGCTGTTTCAAAATAATAAATATCTTCAAACTTAATATTTTTAATGCTATCACCAATCTTGATTTGTATGATGTTAGCAGTTTGGGTTTTACCTAAACTTAGGTACCGTTTATAAGCAGTATCTAGAGCTTCAGTAATATTTTTAGATAGAATAGCCTTATCTATTGATTTAACAATATAATCCATAGCAGCTATTTTATATTTAAAGGTCAGTTTTAGTTTATTTGCAAATGCAGTAATAAAAATAATATTAGCAAGTGGATTTTTTTCTCTAATTAATCTAGCTAACTCTAAACCATTCATATCACCTTCTAACTCGATGTCTAAGAAGTAACAATCTCCTTGAGTATGACTAGTATAATTAACAACATCTTCTGCGTTGGAAGCTATTAAGGCAATTTCAATACTAGGTAAATGAAAACTTGCATACGTTTTTATCTCATTTTGAATAAATTGACGCTGAGAATAGTCGTCTTCACAAATGATAACTCTCATTAAATCACTTCCTATTTGTTAATTCGAGTTCCTGAATAAATCTATTATTTTCTAATCTTGTATTTAAAAAAAGGTTCGGATAACCTTTTTTTATATCTAAAACATTTTTTAAACCGTAGCCCCTATTACCACCTTTTGTGGAAAAGCCTTCATGGAAAATTTTACTAATATCAATTTCTCCATTGAAGGAGTTTTCAAGGACAAATATACAACTATTTGGTGTTTGTAAAAATACGATATTAATTTCTGGTTCATTGGATTTTTCACTAGCTTCTATTGCATTATCAATTAAAATACCTATAATTCTAGAAAAATCTATTATATCCATTGAAATATCTTTGATTTTATCCGGAATTTCAATCTGGACATTGATATCCTTTTCTGTCGATAAAATAAGTTTTGTCGTTAGTAGCCCTTTTAGCTCAATAATTTCTAAATTGCTAAAGTCTTTCATCATCAAGTTTTTTTTAAAGGTTTCTTTTTCCACTTTTATAATTTTATGATTAAAGTATTTTTTTAGTTGTTCCATATCTTCGTTTGCAATATAACTAGATATCGTTGTTAGAATGTTTAAATAATCATGTCTAAACATTTGCATATCACTATTAACTTTTTCTAAAGATTTCATGTAATCGTTGAATTGGGAATGTTTTATTTTTTGGTATTTTAATCGGCTTTTTTCTTTATTATTTTTAATTAGAAACATTGATACTACGAAAATGATAAATAAATAACTTAATTGAATAATTAAATTAATTTTGGTTAATTGCTGTTCTTCAAATGTACTAGGTACAAAAATATTTAAGTAAAGGACAATAATAGTTATACAAGATAATAAGGAAAGGAATACCTTCGAAATAGTTGCTAGAGATGTATATTGATTATTTGTATAAAATTTATGTACAAAAAATTGTAATAGATAAAACAGAATTAGATAAAAGCAAAAGAAAATTAATAATTGCAAGTAGTCATTATTTATAGCACTTGTACCTGATATAATTTGGGCTAAATGGTCTGATACCATCCCAATAAATATAATTTCAGTAAAGTCTAAACAAATTTTAAAAAAGCTAGATTTGAGTAATAAAGCAATGAAACTTGTACAAAAAAACACGATTATAGCCATCCAGGGTACAAGAAATACATAGGTTATCACAGTCAATATACAAATACTTACACTAATTAAAAATGTAATTCTGCTAGGTTTTAATTTTTGTAAATAGAAAAGTGATATTCCAATAGTAAGAAACTCCAATAAAATTGTAAAAACAAGCTTTTCTTCGATTGGTCTTCCTCCAACTATTTGTTAAATTCATGTTGATTTCGTAAAGACTCAGGAACATCTAACTCATTAAATAAAAAAGTACAGCCAAGGACTGTTGCTGAACTTGCAAATAAAATTACCAGACCTGATATTTTATTAAGAATTGTTTTTTTTATTTTCATTTTAGTTTACCTCCTGCTAGTTTTTGAAAAAGTACGAATACTGCTATTAAAGTAACGCCAAATGAAATAAAGTTCGTTATGACATTTTTATAAAGTACAAAAATTATTGCCCAAATAATTAATAAACGAATAAGTAACTTCTTTCTTAAAAAATTTTTATGGCGCTGATTATATACAGGCCTTTTCTTAGTTTCGGCCGGAGCAAATATAGCTAGAATTAGCGATGAGATTGCAGCTACTATTGTCATATATTCTTGAAAATAATTCATATTCTTGATGATGTAAACGCTAATTGGTAAAGTTGTGATACTTGCAATTAAGCAAACGAGATTATTTTGAAAGTGAAATCCAAAACAAACTTGCCTTAAGAAATAAAAGACTAAATGTGCTACCAAAGTTGCTAAGAGACAATCTAACAGCATAGCGATTATATATACGATAATAAATTTCCAAAAATCATTCAGTATAATCCTGACACCGAATAAAATTTTCTCCCGTTCAACTTCAAAATGACTTTCTTGAATAAGTATATTTGTAATTCGTTTCTCTAAACTAGAAAAAATACATGCAGCCCCCTTTATAAAATAACAAATAATTCAAATTATTACAATTTTTATATTACTAAATAAACTTCTAACAATCAATCTTATTTATAGTAATAAGTGGTAAAACTTTACGATGTTAATTAGTATAGTTTCACAATACGTTTGAAGAGTAGAGCTCTCTTATGGTTATTAGACAAGACAGAACAGTAAGGTTAATTTTAAGATTGGAAAATTAGCGGATAGTGAATATCACTAAACTTTCTTGTAGATGATAAGAAATTATAAATTATTTTTTTTGTTTAATAATGTATCCACTTAGCTGTTGGGCTTTGATCAGCAGTTAATTATGGGGCTATAAAAACTGTCAAGAGGTGAGTATAAGAGGCAAATAGACGGATAGCACTATCTTGATGATGAAATAAGCGTTCTTAGAGTGACTGTTGTTAAAACATTGGAGTAGTGTCTAATAAGAGTTCATATAAAAAAGCCTTTCCATGAATTAAAATGGAAAGGCTTTTTAGATTTATTGAGGTTGCTCATTAGTCGAAGATTCTTCGCTGATGGCATTTCTTTCAGTACGGTTACTAGTAAGACTTGATGAAGATTCATTTAATCCAAGATGATTTTTTAATGTTTCTTTCACTTCATTAACAGATTCTTGATTTAATTGATAATAATATATCCCAGTTGATGTATCATTAGTACCATCTAATGTTAAAGTATCGATTCGTGGTACACCCTCTGATAAATAGGACAAGAAAGATTTCATTTCAGTAAATGTCATATTAGTCTTCATGTTATCACCAAGTGCCTTAATAACATCATCGTATTTTGTTATTGTCTTAACAGAGGCAACTTTTTTGATAATAGCTGAAAGAATTTCTTGTTGACGTTTACCGCGCTCAATATCATTATCTTGTTTACGTGTTCTTGCAAGTGCAAGTGCTTGGCTACCGTTTAACTGTTGTAAACCTGGTTGTAGGTTGATTGTATACTTGTCGAATTCATCTAATTCATGTAAAGCATAAGGTACTTCAGCTTCAATACCGCCTAATGCATCAACTACATCAATAAAAGCATTGAAATTCATACGTACATAATAGTCAATTGGAATATCTAATAATTTTTCAACAGTATCAATTGATGCCAGTGTGCCCCCATATGCATGAGCATGGGTAATTTTATCTTTATAGCCTACTTCAGGAATATAAACGTATGAATCACGGGGTATGCTTAGCATTTTAATAGTTTGTGTTTTATTATTTAATGTAGCTAAAACGAGTGCATCGGAACGTGAATGGTCCGAACCCTGTCCTCGATTATCACTATCATCAACCCCGACAAATAAAATGGATACATTATCATGTACTGGCTCTACTTTTTCTTCGCGAAGTGTAGAAACTTCTCGGCCTTCTAATTCTTCATGTGCAGAATCGGCAGCATGCTCTACCTGTTTAGTCAGGTAAACAGCGTAAGCCGTTACACAAATCACCAAGCTTGCAACAAGGAGTAGTGTAACTTTTATAATTAATGAAGCTTTAGAAGACCTCTTTTTAGTCGGACTAATAGATCTTTTTTTCATAATAAATATATTCTCCTCTAATTATTGGGAATAATAATGCGATAAAGCTAAATTTTATTCAATTTTAACTAAGTAATTGTGTGGACAATAAAATAGCTTAACAAAAAAATTATACTATGCATATTTAGTTTCGACAATTAAAACTATTTAATTGACAATAAATTCTACAAATTGAGCATCTTCGAAAGTGATGGTAGCCTGTCCATTTGTCATTTCTGTTATCCAACTTCGGAACTGTTCTTCTTCCTCTTTTAGCACAGAAACAATGATTTCAACACCCTCCAAATAACGTATTTCCTCTAAAGAATATGATGAACTTCTTATTTCATTTTCGACTTTTCCTAGCCATGTATAATCAATAGCTACTTTCAAGAAATGATGCAATTTACGTTCAACTATCTGTGCAGCAATTAATCCCTCTGTAGTTGCTTTTCCATACGCACGAATAAGACCACCACCACCGAGCTTAATGCCTCCAAAATAGCGGGTCACAACAACGACCGTATCTTTTAACCCTTGTTTTTTTAAGACCTCTAACATAGGGACGCCTGCAGTACCACTAGGTTCCCCATCATCATTTGCCTTTTGAATATGATCATGCTCTCCAATAATATATGCGGAGCAGTTATGTGTTGCATTATGATGCAATTTTTTTATACCATCTATAAAAGAAATTGCATCCTCTTCCGTTTCTGCACGTTCTATATAAGTGAGAAAGCGAGATTTGGAAATGACAATTTCGCTTTCACCATATCCTTTTACTGTTAAATAGTTTTCTCTCATTCGTATCAATCTCCTTTTAACTAGAGTTCTATTCTATAATTTTCATGAAGAAAAAGCATTAAATTTTAGCATGGTAATGCTATAATAGGTGTAGACTATGGAATATGTGATTTTAGTCTATTAAATTAGTAAGTAATCATAAGACATTAGACTGGGGAGTATACTATGTTTTCAAATGATACCTTCGATTTAAAGTCGCTTGATGACATTTTTAATCGAATGTTAGATACAATCATGAGCTCAAAGGATGATATCTTTATTATAAGTGAACAAAGCCGCAGAAGCTTTGAAGATATGCAAAAAGAGCTGGAAATTGTTCGAAAACAAATATCAATCGTAATTGATGATGGCGATGCATTGGAAAAAAGTACGCAGCTTGCTAAGCAACGACTTGTGCTAGTGAGTAAAGCTTTTGATAATTATACCGAAGAACAAGTTAGAGAAGCATATGAAACTGCACATGATTTTCAAGTAAAGCTCTCCGTTATTAGAACACAAGAAAAACAGCTACGGGATAAAAGAGATGATCTAGAGAGAAGATTAAGAGGATTACTCGATACGATTGAACGTGCTGATCATATTGTTAATCAGGTAAATGTCGTTTTGAATTACTTAACTTCAGATTTAAGAAATGTTGGTTTAGCCCTTGAACAAGCAAAAATGAAACAGGATTTTGGGATACGTATTATTGCAGCTCAAGAGGAAGAACGTAAGCGTTTATCAAGAGAAATTCACGATGGACCTGCTCAGATGCTTGCAAATGTCCTTATGCGCACGGATTTAATAGATAGAACGTATCGTGAAAAAGGTATTGAAAAGGCTTTGGCTGAAATTGCCGATTTAAAGAAAACGGTACGTAATGCTTTATCTGAGGTGCGACGTATTATTTATGATCTACGACCAATGGCACTTGATGATTTGGGAATTATTCCGACATTAAAGAAGTATTTATCGACAGTGACTGAATATAATCCAGGTGTTGAAATTCATTTCCAATCGAGAAGTACAGAAAAACGTATACCTTCAAATTATGAAGTATCCATTTTCCGATTAGTACAAGAATGTGTAACAAATGCCATGAAACATGGTAAGTGTAAAGACATTTGGGTAAAGCTTGAATGGTTAAAAGATGCCGTCAACATTGTTGTAAAAGATGATGGCATAGGCTTTGACCCACAAGTAGTGAAAGATCATTCCTTTGGAATATTAGGAATGAAAGAACGGATTGAAATATTAAATGGTACTATCACCATTAGTAGTGAAATCAATCGAGGTACGACGGTGTTATTTAAAATACCGTTAAAAACTGAATGATGTAATTGTTGCAGAAATTTAGGGGGTAAAGGACAAATGACAAAGATTATTATTGTAGACGATCACCAGCTATTCCGCGAAGGAGTAAAACGCATTTTAGATTTTGAAGATACGTTTGATGTAGTAGCTGAAGGTGATGATGGTACAGATGTGGTTACGTTATACGCTGAAAACGAACCAGACGTAGTACTTATGGATATTAACATGCCAGGCAAAAACGGAGTAGAAGCAACGGCAGAGTTAATTACTGAATTTCCAGATGCAAAAGTGATTATGCTGTCTATACATGATGATGAAACATATGTTACACATGCATTAAAATCAGGTGCTCTTGGCTATATGTTAAAAGAGATGGATGCAGATGAAATCGTTGAGGCGATTAAAGTTGTTGCCAACGGCGGTTCTTATTTACATCCAAAAGTAACGAAAAACCTAGTAGCAGAATTTAAACGACTTTCAGAACATGAAAATAAAGGAAACTTCCATCAAACTGAAATTCGTCGTCCATTCCATTTGCTAACTAAGCGTGAATGTGAAGTATTACAATTATTAACAGATGGTCAATCAAACCGTACAATCGGTGAGACACTGTTTATCTCTGAAAAAACAGTTAAAAACCACGTATCAAGTATTCTACAAAAAATGAATGTGAATGACCGTACACAAGCAGTTGTAACAGCCATTAAAAATGGTTGGGTTGAAGTACGCTAATTGCTAAAACTGTTTTTAAAAGCTACTTTTTTTGAAGTAGTTTTTAAAACAGTTTTTTATTGTTTTTTGGTAATAATTTGTATTGAACTTACTTGATGAAGAATAGGTCATTCACAATTTTGTAACATTACTTTTCATTAGTATTAATATGGTAACTAGCAATTCATGCAACATTTTACAGCCTAATGCGTCATAAGGAAGATGTAGCACTTAAATGTTGAAAATGCACAACAAAATTCCTACGAAAGCATTTATATGCTACAATATGCGCGGGAGGTTTTTTGATGTTAAAGAAAAGTTTTCTAGCAGTTCTAATCTTATTAGTGTTAACTGCCTGTGGTAATAAAGATGAAAAGATGAGTGATGAAGAACGAGATAAAGTAATAGAGGATGGTACAGTTGGCTTTGAAATGATGGGTGGAAACGTAGAAAAGGCTGATAATGTACCAGCGGAAGATGAAAAGGCGATTTTAGCATCTTTTGATGAGTATATTGCTGCATTAAATGCTGAAGAAATTGATCGTTATATGAATACAATCTCGAAAAATCCAAAGGGTTTTAAATACGATGAAGAAAAAACATATGCATCAGAAGTATTTGATCAATTTGATATTAAGCGTGAAGTAGAAAATGTAACAATTGCAAAGTATGAATCAGAAGAGGCGCAAGTATTTGCCAACATGAAAATGCACTCACTTCAGCTTGAGACAAATGTCGAACATGAAAGTGCAGGACGTCAGGTAACAGTCTTTGTGAAAGAGGACAATGATTGGAAAGTGACGAGTGTCTTTTATATTGGCGATGACTCACAGTCAAGTACAGGAAATTAACAGAAGCTATCTTCATTCAACATAACAATTGAGTGAAGATATGCCTATTATACATAGACAATGAATGTGAAATGGAAGCTAGCTTACTAGCATAACTCTAGAAGGGCGAGAACGGGAATCCGAAGTTCGTCATTCATTTCACATTCATTTCTTTTTGTTTTCGTAATATATGCAAAAGCGACAGTAACAACAACGAACAACAATTGCACCAAGTAGAAATAGATTGTAAACTAAGAATTATAGGAGAGTGGACATGGATGAGGACGGCAATCGTAACAGATAGTACTGCATATATTACAGCTGAGGAACGTGCACGCTTAAACATTCACATGATACCTTTAAGTGTTAATATCTCAGGTCAATTATTTGCAGAAGAAGTAGATATCACAGCATCTGAATTTTATGATAAGGTGCGCGGAGCTAAAGAATTTCCCAAAACAACACAGCCTCCAATCGGAGAATTTGTCGCTCTTTTTGATGAGCTAGCAAAAGATTACGATGAGATTATTTCCATCCATTTATCGAGTGGTATTAGTGGAACATACCAAGGTGCAGTACAGGCCGGTGAAATGGTGGAAGGCATTGATGTTTATGCCTTTGACAGTGAAATATCCTGTGCTGTTCAAGGCTTTTACGTATTAAGGGCAGCGGAAATGGCGAAAGAGGGCCATTCAGCAAAAGACATACTTGCAGCATTAGCGGACATGCAGCAGTCTATTCGTGCTTACTTCATTGTAGACGACTTAGCACATTTACAGCGTGGTGGGCGTTTATCTTCTGCGGCAGCATTAATCGGTGGTTTATTGCAAGTAAAGCCTGTTTTACATTTTGTGGATAAGGTAATTGTGCCTTTCGAAAAAATCCGAACACGTAAAAAGGCATTAAAGCGTGCAGAAGAATTGCTAGCAGAGGATGCCAAAAAGTATGCAGTGATGGACGCTGTTGTCATTCACGGGAATTGCCCTGCCGAAGCGCAAGAATGGCTAGAGCAATTAGCCGCAACGTACCCGAACGTAAACTTTAAACTAAGCTATTTCGGTCCTGTTATTGGTACCCATTTAGGTGAAGGATCGATGGGATTAGGATGGACAAAAAAATAACGAATTGTGAGAAGTCTCTACAGCAAAAGTAGAGGCTTTTTTCTATGAAAGGGGAGGTTTTAATGAGATATAGGGGTTGGCTGTTGCCCCCAGCATTACGTGATTTTCATGAAGGTCGCATTTGGTTAAAAGAACATTCGCCATTTTCATCTGAAGATATTGAGAAAGCAATACAGCGAAAATTCGTCAGTATAATAGAAGGAATTCAAATGAAGCCAGCTATGAAATGCAATCGTTGCCACAATACAGACCCTCAATTATTCACAAAATTCGATTGCTCAAAATGTCAGCAACAATGTGTCTACTGCCGACACTGTATTAAGATGGGGAGAGTCAGTAGCTGTACACAATTGATGACTTGGACAGGCCCCAAGGCGATAAAAATTAACAAGCATTCATTAAAATGGGCAGGGCAATACACCGAACTCCAGCAACAGGCTGCAAATGAAATCTTAGCAAGTGTGAAAGCAAAACGCTCGCATTTAATTCATGCAGTTTGTGGTGCAGGCAAAACAGAGCTACTTTTCCCATCTGTGTATGATGCATTAAAGCGAGGGCTACGTGTTTGTATTGCTACACCACGGACAGATGTAGTGTTAGAATTGTATCCACGCTTTCTACAGGCTTTTCCTGAAACAACCATTCATGCTTTATACGGTGGAGTACCTCACCAAAATGGCTATGCACAGCTTGTTATAGCAACAACCCATCAGCTCTACCGATTTGATAAGGCATTTGATGTCATTATTGTAGATGAGGCGGATGCTTTTCCTTATACATTTGATGAAACTCTACAAAGAGCAGTAGAAAAGGCTAAAAAGGAAAATGCTCCTCTGGTATTTGTGACAGCAACCCCATCAGCATCATTACTCCATACTTTCCAGCAAGAAAGCCACTCTTTTATTCCAAAACGCTATCATAATCATCCATTACCAGTCCCACAAGTTCGTTCTTTATGGGGCTATGATCAATGCTTCAAGCGAGGTAAAATCCCCAACAGGTTGAAGAAATGGATAGAAGAGCGCTTATGCCAAAAGGAACCCTTTTTACTATTTTTCCCGACAATTGACTTAATGAAACGTGCAATACCTCTTGTTCAAGAGTTAAATGAAGGCATATTAGCTGTACATGCAGCTGACCCTGAGCGGAAGGAGAAGGTGTTAAAGCTACGAAATAAAGAAGTTCCCGGCTTATTAACCACTACGATATTAGAAAGAGGCATTACAATCAGCAATGTACAGGTGGCTGTTATTGGAGCAGAATCATTGATTTTTACCGCCAATGCCCTCATTCAGATTGCAGGCCGAGTTGGACGAGATGTTCAATTTCCTGATGGGGACGTCCTATTCTTTCATCACGGCATCACGGCAGAGATAGATGAGGCATGCGCAAAAATTCAATTTTATAATAAGAAGGGATTTTCTGAATGAATAAAATAGAATCTCATTGTTTAATATGTACCCAGCCGTTAAAAATAACTATTTCCTGGAAAATGATTGTAACCAAGCAATTCTCGCCGACTATATGTGAAAGTTGTGCCGCTCGTTTTGAACCTTCTCAATCTGCTACATCTCTTTATCAATATAATGAGGCGATGAAGGATTACTTACACCAGTTAAAGTTTCTTCAAGATGTGGCTCTTGCCAAGGTATTTCGTCAGGAGCTCTATGATCGTCTCAATAGAGAAAAAGCGATTATTCTCCCCATTCCAATGCATCCTTTCAAGCAGCAGGAGCGTACTTTCTCGCATACTAATGAACTATTAAAGGCAGCGCATATTCCTTTTATGCAATTATTAGAAAAGACAACGACAGAAACCCAAAGCTCCAAAAATAGAGAGCAGCGTATACAGGCAGCTCCACTTTTTAGATTAAAGGAGGGTGCACAAGTCGAACATAAAAATTATCTTCTTTTTGACGATATAAAAACTACAGGGACAACTCTACAGCATGCTACAACTGTTTTAATGCAGGCGGGTGCTAAAAATGTCCAATACTTCACATTAATTGAAGGATGAAAATACCAATGCATTATGTATAATAGTTAATGAGACAGCATCCGTAGATAAATTTGCTAGAAAGAGGAGGAAAGGCCAATGGCAGAGGTTCGTAATTGTCCGAAATGTAATGAGTTTTTTAATTATACAGGAGTCCGAGAAGTGTGTCATAAATGTGCACAATCAGAGGAGGAGCTTTATCAAATCGTTTATCGTTTCTTACGTAAACGTGAAAACCGTGCGGCAACTGTAGAACGTATTGTAGAAGCAACGGGAGCAGATAAAGACTTACTATTTAAATGGGTCCGTAAAGGCCGTTTACAGCCAGCAATGTTCCCGAATCTAGGCTATCCATGTGATAACTGTGGCCATCTAACGACGACAGGAAAGCTCTGCTCGAAATGTCAGGATGAATTAAAAGCAGACTTACGGACATTTGAAGCTGCCAAAGAGTTTCGCCAAAGTGTTGAGGAACGTGAGAGAGTAACCTATCACTCAGAGCGTAAACGTTAATTACTCCAAGTGTGTTAATTTTAAACAAAATTAGCACACTTTTTTCTATGTGAAAACTTAACATTATGTGAGACAATCCGAAATAATAGTAAGATAGGATTTAGAGATGGGGGGTATTGAAATGAAAATTACATCTTATGGAGTTAATGCAGTAAACGCCTATAAAAACCAAGTGCGCAATGTGAAATCAAATACAAACAAGGCATCTTTCGCCGATAAAATTGAAATTTCAAAGGCTGCACAAGAGATGCGAGGTGTTTCAACCTACAGTTCGGAGCGTGCAGACCATGTTCAACAGTTGAAAAAGGATATTGCTTCTGGGGAATACAAAGTAGATGCGCGTAAAGTGGCACAGGATATGCTGAAATATTATCGTTTCTAGGGAATAGCAGAAAGGGTGTATAACGATATGTCTGTAGAAGCAATTAGTTCTACACTAACAATGCTAGAGAGAATGCATAAAAGCTTACTCGAACTAGCCTTTAAAAAAACAGAAATTATTAAAGCTGGCGATATCGAAGCGCTAGACCAATTGCTCAAGGATGAGCAGGCGCACGTAGCAGCCATCGATAAGCTTGAGCAACAGCGTCAGAAACAGGTAACGGACTACCTTGAGGCAAAGGGACTTGCTTCAGCTGACAAAACAACTGTCGCGGATGTCATCGAGGCTGCTGAACAACAAGCTGACAAAGCAACACTATCAGCAGTTCGCGAACGTTTAATGCAAATTATCAATGACCTACGAAAACAAAATGATCTAAATCAAAAACTTGTTTTCCAATCCTTACAAGTCGTCAATCTAACATTAGATGCAGTAAGACCTCGTACAGAGCAAATGAACTATTCCAGCAATGAGGTCCGTGGCACAAACAATATAGCTAAAAAATCATATTTCGATTCACAAGCATAACAAGGGAGGAAGAAACATGCGCTCAACATTTATGGGCTTAGAAGCTAGTAAACGTGGCCTCTTCACACAGCAAACTGCTTTATATACAACAGGTCACAATATTTCCAACGCCAACACACTAGGCTACTCTCGTCAACGAGTAAATATGCAAGCAACACCAGGTTTTCCAACTGCCGGACTAAATTCACCTTCATATCCTGGTCATCTTGGGACGGGTGTCGAAGCAACATCTATCCAACGTATTCGCGATGAATTTATTGATCGTCAATATCGTCAAGAAACAAATAAGTTGGGGTATTGGGAATCTCGTACAAATGCCATTTCCCAAATGGAAGATATTATGGATGAGCCATCTCAATTTGGTTTGAATGCAGCGTTAGAGCAATTTTGGAAGGGGCTAGAGGATGTTAGTACGAATCCAGAAAATGCATCTTCACGAAGAGTAGCTATCGAACGTGCTGCCCACCTTGCAGAATCCTTTAATTACATGGATACACAGTTAAAAACGATTCAAGGTAATTTAGGGAATGAAATCAATGTTGCTACAGACCGAATTAATTCTCTATTACGACAGATTGCTGCAATTAATAAACAAGTGCAAGAAGTAGAACCAAATGGACTTGTGCCAAATGATTTATACGATGCACGAGATGTATTAATTGATGAACTAAACAGTTACATCCCTATTTCGATTGAACGTGTTCCTTCAGGTGGTAATGCTAGTAATGTAGCGGAAGGAAGTATAACAATCTCTTTTAAATCATATTCAACAGGCGACCCGATTGTACTTGTTAATGGCAAAAACTACGTTGCAATGAATACAACTGGTGAAAAATCTAGCCCTATTGATAGCAATGATTTGACTAATGTATTTAAGCAAATTGAAATTTCAGATTTAGATGATCCTCCAACAAAGCCAGCAGCTGGTGCAGGGGTTAAAACGATTAAGCATAATGATCTTGAACCTGGAAAAGGAAAGTTACTATCTTTAATTAATTCATATGGTTATGGTGAATATGATGCAGGTGGTGCTTTGATTAGTGAAAAAGGATACTATCTAGAAACATTAGCCGACCTAAATAAACTAGCAAGCACCTTTGCTAATACATTTAATGAAGTACATAAAGGTGGCTTTGATTTAAATGGAGATGCTGGAGTTGCATTTTTCACTGGTGATGGCGGGACGCCAGAAAAGTTTACAGCTGCGAATATTAAAGTAAATGAAGTTTTGAAAAAAAATTCGTCCTTATTAGCAGCGTCATCTGTAAAAGGTGAAGAAGGAAATGGTAAATGGGCTATTGAACTTGCAAATCTCCAATCAAAATCAATTGGCGCAGGTGGATTAACGATTACAGTAGGTACAAACACTGTAGTAATTCCACCCTCAACAGAACACTTAGAGGGAGCGACGTTTAACACTTTCTATCAAGGCATGATAGGAAAGTTAGGGACTGACGGTGAAGAGGCTTATCGATTAAACAAAACGTCTGAAAGCTTATTGTTAACACTTTCTAATAATCGTGATTCGGTAAGTTCGGTGTCATTGGATGAAGAAATGACAAATATGATTACGTTCCAACAGGCTTATAACGCAAATGCACGTATGATTACAGTTGTAGATGAAACATTAGATAAGATTATTAATGGCATGGGCCGTGTAGGATTATAAAAATTTATTAGAAAGGGGTTTTTATAAAAATGCGAGTTACGCAATCTATGTTATCTAATAACATGTTATTAAACTTAAATAGAAGTTACGGCAAGATGTCAAAGTTGCAAGATCAACTTAATTCGGGTTCAAAAATTACTAGACCTTCAGATGACCCTGTTATTGCTGTAAAAGGGATGGGCTATCGTCGCGATTTAGGTAGAGTTGAGCAATATACACGAAATATGAATGAAGTGAATAATTGGCTAGATTCTTCGGATGAGTCGTTAAATCAAATTGGAGAACAAATGAAGCGTGTTCGAGAGTTAGTAATTCAGGCCGCTAACGGAACAAATTCCATTGATGAGAGAGAAAAAATCAAAACAGAAATCGATCAAATTCGTAAACAATTCCAAGAAGTAGGGAATACTAAAATTGCTGATAGATACATTTTTAGTGGTACAAATACTGGAAAGCCCTTATTTGGACCAGAAACTGATGCAAATGGAAATAAAACAATAAATGCTGACTATACTAATTTGTTGGATAATACAGTTGTTTCTACAACCGCGACAGGTGATCAAAAGGTAAGCGCTCCAAATGGTGAAGTAAAAATAGAAGTTTATGACGGGCTACAAATGCAGGTTAATACACCTGGTGCTGATTTATTCGGAAATTTGGACGCTTTAATGGGGAAATTATCTAATCTATTAGACCCTAAAAGAAGCCCGTTGGCAACTAGTGAAGAAATTAGTGATGCTTTAGGTGGTTTCTCTTCTACTAGTACTTCCGATGACATTACGACATTACACAATAAAGTTCTTGAAGCACAGGCAGATATAGGTGCACGCCAAAATCGAGTTGAAATGATGGAGAATCGTCTATCCATCCGTGAGATAAGTGTTACAAAACAATTATCAAATAACGAAGATGTAGACTATTCTAAGGCTATCACTGAGCTAGTTACAAGTGAATCTATCCATCAAGCAGCACTCTCAGTAGGGGCTAAAATTATTCAGCAAACACTAGTAGATTTTATTCGATAAACCTACAGCTTATATTCTGTAATAAATACAATTACTCAACAAATATTTTATGGCGTTTGAACACTATGTTCAGACGCTTTTTTGAAAGAGAGGGTTAAATGATGAGGTTCCCACAAATTCAAATCACGACAAAAGACATTAAAATGGATTGGAACATACAAGAACCAGTACAACGAATTCAACAACCAAGAGCTGAGCAAAGTATTTCTCAGCCAGCTGCAATTCTGGAGATTCATACAACCAAAAGTGACTTGAAAATTGATTCCTCGCAAGCTAGACGTGATATTGGAATGTTAACTACGAAAGAATCAATAGAGAAATATGCTCAAGCGGGGAGAGAAGGTAACCTCAAAGGAATTGCAAAGAGGGTGCAAGAGGGGTATCAAATGATGAATGGAGCAGGTAAGGAACAAGGGCGTTCAGTTATGCAAAGTATTGCCAAGCAAAATACAGGTCCAAAACGTCCAGGTCCCTATAACATAAAATTTGTGCCATCAGTAGGATCTGTGAAAATTGACTATACGCCAGGTACTACAGATGTAAACATTAAACGTCAAGAACCTAAAATTGACACTAAGGTGAACAAGCCTATCCATGAATATACACCTGGTAAGGTAACTGGTACAATGTTACAAAGACCATCTGTAACGATTGATGTTATAAGTTAAAGGAGAATTTATATGCAAATCCAAACAAAATTATTAGGCGAAGTAGTAATTGATGAAAAAGAGATTTTAACTTTTGAACGTGGATTGCCTGGTTTTCCAACTGAAAAAAGATTTGTTTTATTACCAATAGATTCTGAGCTTCCTATAGCCATTCTGCAATCAATAAACGATGCTAGTATTGGATTTGTTATTGCCTACCCATATACATTTAAAACTGACTATGCTTTTGATATAAGTGAGGAAGATATCGCTGATTTACAGATTGAAAGCGAAGAAGATGTTGTTACATATGCCATTGTCACATTGAAAGATTCTCTTAATAAATCAACTATGAATTTACTAGCACCAATTATTATTAATATAAAAAAGAAACTTGGGAAGCAAATAGTACTAAACGATAACCATACCTATCCATTACACTTTCCATTTTCTAAAAATGAGGTGTAAATAAATGCTCGTATTATCTCGAAAAAAAGATGAGTCTATTATGATTAATAATGATATAGAAATTAAAATCCTATCTATTGATGGTGAGCAGATAAAAATTGGAATTGTGGCTCCGAAGAATGTTAAAGTTCATCGTTCTGAAATTTTTGAGGCTATTCAGGCAGAAAATCATGCATCATTAAAGATAGAGGCAAGTATTCTTCAGGGAATTACAAAAAATAATTCTTCGGAAAAAAAATAAAAATTTCTCTAAAAAACTATTAAACTATCCAAAACTTATACGATATAAACTATGTAACAGCGAAACACTAATGTGATTCAAAAGTTACATACTATACTTCACACGGATGTGAAGTAAAAAATACAATTCAAGGAGGAATTCTATTATGAGAATTCAACATAACATTGCTGCGTTAAATACGCACCGTAACCTAGGTTTCAACAACACGCAATCAGCGAAAAACCTAGAAAAATTATCTTCAGGATTCAAAATCAACCGTGCTGGCGATGATGCTGCAGGTCTTTCAATCTCTGAAAAAATGCGTTCTCAAATCCGTGGTCTTGATATGGCAACTAAAAACTCACAAGACGGTATCTCTTTAATCCAAACGGCTGAGGGTGCGTTAAACGAAACTCACTCAATCCTACAACGTATGCGTGAGCTAGCTGACCAATCTGCAAACGGTACTAACACTGATTCAGACCGCGAAGCTTTACAAAACGAAGTTAAACAACTTAAAGAAGAAATCGACCGTATCGGTAACACAACTGAGTTTAACACTCAAAAATTACTTAACGGTAATTTAGCAGGACCTCAAGGTATTTCTTCATCAGGTAATACAACTATTGGTGCACAAGTTTCTAAACTTGAAGCTGGAAAAATGACAGCTAACTACGCAATTAAAGATGACCATTCATCAACAACTTTTGGTACAGATACGCTTACAGTTGACGGTCAAAAAATTGATGTTAACTGGGATACAATGCTAACACAAGAAGAAAAAGACCTATTAAAATCTGATTTATCGAGTGCTAGCTCAACTACTGTAAAACAAATTGGTGATATCTTAACTAGTACTATCAACAAAGCGATTGAAGCATCAGGAAAAAATATTGCTCCAGTAAATGGCCATGTTGATGCTGCAGGAAAGCTTGTATTAACAAGTGGTTCAAAAGGTACTAAATCTGAAGTAACTTTAACAGCAAATGCAGCAAATACTTCAGTAGGTACTAGATTCCTTTCTGATACAACAGATGCTGTGTCTGCAACAGCAAATACAGGTACTTCAAAATATAATGGTACTTCTGTAACTGGTAAAGATTTTGATGTTTACATTGGTGACCAATTAATCGGTAAAAGTGGAGCACTAACTGTTGCAAATGGTACAGACATGGATACAGCTAGAGGTGCACTTGAAACGGCAATTAATGCTGCAATTACTGCATATAATACGGCTACAGGTAAAACTGCTGGACAGGAAGGACATATTACAGATGTGAATGTCTCAATATCTGATGATGGTCGCTTCGTTATCAATAGTCCTTCAGGTGAAATGTCACTTAAAGACAAAACTGGAGAAACAGCTGTTGCAGACTTAGGCCTAAGCCAAGCATCTACTCAATCTTCTGCTAATGGTGGAATGACATTACAAATTGGTGCAAATAAAGGTCAAACATTGAACTTTGGTATTGGCGACATGCGTGCTGCTTCTTTAGGAGTAACAGGTGTAGATATTTCTAGTTCTGCCGGTGCTCAAAATGCATTAGATACATTAGATAAAGCAATTGCTAAAGTTTCTGGACAACGTTCTCAACTTGGTGCGGTTCAAAACCGTCTTGAGCACACAATTAACAACTTAGGTGCTACTTCTGAAAACTTAACAGCTGCTGAATCTCGTATCCGTGACGTAGATATGGCGAAAGAGATGATGGAGTTCACTAAGAACAACATCTTAACTCAAGCTGCTCAATCTATGTTAGCTCAAGCTAACCAACAGCCACAAGGCGTTCTTCAATTATTAGGTTAATTTTCAAATTTAAAAATTCCATTAGGCTTTGCCTAATGGAATTTTTTTCTGCAATCTTGTTATTAAATTAGAAAATGAAGTAAATTTTAGTATCTAAATATTATCTATCTTTTGGATCACCGGAGGTTTTTATGGATCGAAATAAATCTTTTCTTGTTCCACTGTGGACATGCTTATTGACAGCACTAGAAAAGTTTTCCTTATTCTATATAATACGAAGATTTATATTCCCTAAATATACAAAAGGTAATTATTTTTTTGTAGATAGTTGGTTAGTTGGGCATACCATTTTAGCATTACTTTTTGTGATTTTTTCTGGACTAGATTCCATATCAAATACAGTTAAATATGCTTTACTCATCTATGGTTGCCTCCGTGTATTTGAGATTTTTATTTATCAATTAAATGTAATTTTAATACACCCTTATAATAATGCAGATTATTCTTTACATAGCTATCGTCGAATGACAATCGCTCTAATACATAATTTTTTTGAGATTGTTTTTTGGTTTGCCGGTACATACGTGACTCTTCATTTCCTAACAAACGTTGATGCTACAACTGCGGTATATCGTAGTTTCACGCATATGGTGACCTATACAATGGATATTGATGAGAAGAAATGGTCGGTATTAGCTGTTTTTATTTTACAATTCCAAGGGTTAATTGGTGTGTTTATGACGATTTTGTCCTTAGCACGTTTTATTTCCCTTTTACCTCAGCCTCGTTCACAAGCGGAAATAGAGCAAGAGGCAAACGATCAAAAATATGCAAAAATATTAAAAGAACTAGATGAGCTTCAGCGTAGAGTGCAAACAACAAATCAAACGTAAAGTTTAACAATTAGATTATCATGTTTGCGACCGATAATAAAACTAAGAAAGTTATAAAGGGGAAAAGTTATATGACACAAAATGTAAATGAAATAATAGAAGATACGATGAAATCATATTATGAATATATTGTGAAAATAGAGAATGGATGTACTGTAATTTCGAATGCCTTTATTAAAAAGGATTTTCAAACAGGAGTTATTAATCTTCAATTTTTGAGTGAAGGTCTTTCTTGGTTGATTGAAGCTGAAAACTTGATGTTAATCCATTCTTATCAAATTGAGAGTCCAATAAAACAAGCGATAGATTTATTTAAAAGAATTAATTCTGCCATTTCAAATGAAGATTTTGAACAGGTTGGAAAATTACTTGAAAATGAATTAAAACCATTATTCAAAAATGCTTCTGATTGGAAATTCACAAAATTTGTTGGTTAATAGAATAATAGTGGCTTATTGTTAGTTCTAAAAAATATATAAAGGTGATGTGTAGAACTTGAACTACATATTACCTTTTTTTATTCTGTGTGGATTATTAACCCAGTTATTATAAAATACCTATGAAACAGAAGTATATTTTGTCGATAATAATTGTAATTAGATTGAAAATAGTTAGGAGGTTATCAAAAATGCGTATTGGAACACAAAATGTAGAAGGATTTCAAAACCAACAAATAACTACAACTAAATCAACTATTAGCAATAAATCTATAGAAGATACTACTGCTATAATTGAATCAACTGAAAATAAACTAGCTTTGACAATTGATTCTAATCAAGAGTCATCAACAAAAGAAAAGCTTAAAGAGGCAATTGATTCAATTAATGATTTTCTACATTTAGACAGAAAATCATCTAAATTTGTATTACATGAAGGCTTAAATAAATATTATGTTCGTTTAGTTGATGAAGAAACAGAGGAAGTAATTAAGGAAATACCGCCTGAACGCTTACTAAATGCATTTTATGAAATGCAAAAATTAGCTGGCATGATTGTAGACGAAAAAATATAAATCACTTATTTAGGAGGAATTTAAATGGTTACACGTATTGGTGGATTGGCATCTGGTATGGATATAGATAGTATGGTTGCAAAATTAATGACTGCAGAAAGAGCCCCATTAAATAAATTATATCAGAAAAAGCAAATTGCTGAGTGGCAACGAGACGCCTATCGTTCAATTAATACAAAAATGAAGACATTTAATGACTATTCGTTTGATAATATCATTCTATCTAGTAATTTTATGAAGAAAACAGCTTCTGTGAGTGGTGGAAGTAGCGATAAAGTATCGGTAAAAGCAGGCGCAGGAGCATCTGGTAATCTAGAAATTCAGCAAGTGTCACAACTAGCGTCGAATGCAAAAACAGATGTTGTAAATGTTAGTAACACTCAACGTAAAATTGCAGGAGAAAATAATATACTAAGTGAGATAGGTATTGCATCACAAGGTGAGTTAAAATTAAAAATAACAGATGATAAAGGAAATGCTACAGAAAAAACAGTTACATTTGAACCAACTGATAAAATATCAGATTTTGTACAAAAATTAAAGGATGTAGGTGTATCCAATGCTTCCTTTAATGCAGCGACTGGTCAAATTTCAATGGCTGGAAATAATGTCACGGTTATTAGTCAAACAAATGCTGAAGTATTGAATTTTTCGTCAAATGGCGTTAGTGATTCTCAATTTGTTGATGGTGGCCCAGGGTTTGGAGTTACTCCAAGTGGCAGCACGAGATTAGGGGAGCTAGGGTTAGAAAACGGCTCTATAACACTTAATGTTATTCAAGCAAATGGAGAAACTAAACAAACTAAGATTTCTTTCAATAAATCCGACACACTGGATTCTTTTATTACTAGTTTAAATCGATCGGGAGCTGGCGTAACAGCATTATTTTCTAATGGTAAGTTGACAATAGGTGCTAATAATTCTGGTGAGGTAAAAGGCGGAAGTACAAGTAGTATTCAAATATTAAAAGGCGATAACAATGATGCTACGAATATGCTCAATGCGCTAGGTTTCAGTGCTGCACCTGGTGGAAAGACCAAGGATAAAGATGGTAATGATATTGATACATTTGATTTAACGAAATTTGGTAATGGTAAAGAAGGACAAAATGCGAAATACACTATCAATGGATTAGAAATGGAAAGTACTTCTAATCTGGTCAATGTTTCGGGATATGAAATTACTTTAAATGGGGAATTCAATAAAGGTGGAATCGATCCTGCCAATACAGTGTCAGTAAAATCAACTAACGACATTAATCATATGGTTGATAAAATTAAAGAATTTGTCAATAAATACAATGAATTTATAGCTGGTATTAATGATCAGTTAAAAGAAACTAAATATCGCTCTTACATGCCCTTAACAGATGAGCAACGTAAAGAAATGACTGAAACTGAGCAAAAAATGTGGGATGAAAAAGCGAAGAGTGGACTCTTACGAAGCGATGCCATGCTACGACAAGGTTTAAGTGATATGCGTAGTGCTCTTGGTGGACATGTTGATGGTCTAGGCGATAATGTCATTGATACTTTAGCAGAAATGGGTATTACAACAACAAAGTCCTATAATGACGGTGGTAAGTTACAAATTGACGAAACTAAGTTACGTAAAGCATTAGCAGACGATCCAGATCGTGTAATGAGTACTTTAACACAAACGGGTGAAAAGAAAGCGGATGGTACGGATACACGTGGAGTTATTGTTAGATTACGTAGTGCTATGGATGAATTTGGTAAAAAGATAGAAAGTAAAGCTGGTCGTGCAACAATGACTGACAGTCAATACTCTATTGGTAAAAATCTAATTGATATGGATAAACGTATTGACACATGGAAACTAAAACTAGAAAATATTGAATCTCGATATTGGAAACAATTCACGGCTATGGAGCAAGCAATTAATAAAGCAAATTCACAATCTGGTATGTTCATGCAATTTGCTGGTGGCAACTAATTAGCTAGAATAGGAGTGTACTATGCAACACATAGATCAATTATTGCAAACGTCAGCTAATTTATTTAAGCATTTGGGTGAAATTCCAAAAGGTGAGGAACGAGACGAATTTATCGCCACGATTAACAGCATGTTGGACAAGCGTGGTACGATTATGGAAGACCTAATGAAGGAAGGATTTCGTTTCGATGAACAAAATAGAATTCATCGTACACTATTGGAACTAGATAATGGCATTAAAGAGCGGTTAGCAGTTGTTATGGATGCAGTCAAACAAGATATGGCAAACCTACAAAAAACGAAAAAAAGTGAACAGCAATATTTCAATCCTTATTCGAATATTCGTGTAATGGATGGGATATATTATGACAAAAAGAATTAATAGATTTCCTTCATTCAGCATAAAGGAAATCGCCAGTTGAATGGAAGATCGAACCTCGAAGGAATTGTGTCCACACTTCAAAATCCAGACACAATTACGACGAGACGTAATTGATCAAATAGCTTTTCTTCGTAAAATGGTTTAAACTAGTAAATAAGTAACCTATCAAAGGAGTTGTCCTTTATTGGCAGCAAATTTAACAGCACAAAATGCATATAAACAAAATAGTGTGACTACTGCTTCACCTGGCGAACTAACATTAATGCTTTATAATGGATGCCTAAAATTCTTGCATAAGGCGAAACTAGCTATTCAAGAAAAGAATATTCAAGAAAAAAATACGAACCTTCAAAAAGCACAATCCATTATCGGTGAACTGATGTCAACACTCAATATGGACGTTGAGGTTTCCAAGCAATTGCTACCTCTTTACGAATTTTTAAATCGTCGTTTAATTGAAGCCAACATTCAAAATGATGTAGCCATTATTGAGGAAGTAGAAGGATTTGTGACGGAATTTCGCGATACGTGGAAGGAAGTTATTCGCATTAATCGACAACAGCAATTTGGTCAGGGAAACAGCGGACAAATTTAGACACAATTAGAGACCATCGAAAGAGATGGTCTCTTTTTTGTTAAACCGTTATGATCACGAAATAGTCATAAATTAGGCCATACAAAGGTAAAATATGTTACTTATTCCCTGTGGCTGTTAGTTGGGCATCATGGCATAATCAAAGCAATAAACATGTTTAAAAGAGTACTGGGGTGGGAATATGATCTTTAAGCGTCAAGAAGGTTTCCGATTTAAATTTAAGGAGCCTATTCAAATAACTTTTGCTATTTATGAGAATGGAAAGGTCAATCATGGACAAACGGCTATGGCTGACTTGTTGGATATTAGTCCACGTGGGTTGAAGATGTTTACGGAAGTGGATTTAGGTATAAACCCTCCTCCATTAGATATCCATTTTGTGCTTGATACACAAGAAGTTCGCGCTTATGGAGAAGTAATTTGGAGTCGTCCATTTGGGAATGGCAAGCAATACGGCATCTATTTCAATAATCAAGGACCCGTGGAAGATTTGATTGTTGAAGAACTAAAGCTTCGACGAAAAAAGGAAGCAGCTGAAGCGAAAAAACAAAATAATAATTTATAAAAATTTTTGTAAAAAAAAGAATGATTTTAGAGGAATTTCACACACTTGTGTAGAAATAGATAGTATAGCAGTTATAAAGGAGGAGTTTACATGTTAAACTTTAACATTCGTGGTGAAAATATTGAGGTAACTCCAGCTATTCGAGAGTATGTTGAGAACAAAATCGATAAAGTTGAACGCTATTTTAACGAAGATGTTAATGCCAACGCTAATGTCAATTTAAAGGTTTACAATGACAAACAAACGAAAGTGGAAGTCACTATTCCAATGAAGAACCTAACTCTTCGTGCTGAAGAGCGTCATAATGATATGTATGCTGCTGTTGATCTAATTGTTGATAAATTAGAGCGTCAGATCCGCAAGCATAAAACAAAAGTAAACCGTAAATTCCGAGAGCGTGAAGGAGCAGGCCTTTATTTTGCTACTACTCAAGCAGCCGCTGATGCTGTGTCAGAGGAAGAAGAATACTCAATTGTTCGTACAAAGCAATTTGATTTAAAGCCTATGGATCAAGAAGAGGCAGTTCTACAAATGAATATGCTTGGACATGATTTCTATGTCTTTACAGATGCTGAATCGAACGGCACAAATATTGTATATAAACGTAAAGATGGAAAATATGGCTTAATTGAAACAACTTAAAACTTCATGATGACGAAGGCTCTCGCGATGGCGAGGGTCTTTTTTTGGTATGACAATCATATATAGCCGAGGTGACAGTTTGCATGAAACTGTTACACAATGGTAAAATGAAAGTTGAATCTATATAGGAAGTGAAAAACATTCATGGCAAACCTATTAAATAAATTATTTGATTTCAATAAACGTGAGCTAAAAAAATTAGAAAAAATCGCTGACCAAGTTGAGAGATTCGCTTCTCAAATGGAACAGCTTTCAGATGATCAACTACAAGCGAAAACAGATGAATTTAAAAAGCGCTACGCTGAGGGTGAGCATTTAGAGTCGATTCGTGCCGAAGCGTTTGCTGTTTGTCGAGAAGCGGCAAAACGTGTATTAGAGATGTACCCATTCCGCGTTCAAATCATGGGGGCAGCTGCTCTTGATGAGGGGAATATCGCGGAGATGAAAACCGGGGAAGGTAAAACTTTAACAGCGACAATGGCTGTTTATTTAAATGCGATCACTGGTAAAGGTGTACATGTTGTAACAGTCAACGAATACCTAGCGAGTCGTGATGCTGCTGAAATGGGACAACTTTATAATTTCTTAGGCTTATCTGTTGGGCTTAATCTGAATAGCCTTTCAAAAGATGAAAAACGCACTGCTTATGAGGCTGATATTACGTATAGTACAAACAATGAGCTAGGCTTTGACTACTTACGTGATAACATGGTGCTTTACAAAGAGGAACGTGTCCAACGTCCATTGCACTATGCTGTCATTGATGAGGTGGACTCGATCTTAATTGATGAAGCGCGTACGCCATTAATTATTTCGGGTCAAGCTGGGAAATCAGCACAGCTTTATAAACAATCGAATGCGTTTGTGCGTATGTTAAATGCAGAGACAGACTATACGTATGAAGAGTCAACAAAAGGTGTTACGTTAACAGATGCAGGTGTGGAAAAGGCAGAAAAAGCATTTGGCATTGATAATCTGTTTGATTTGACACATGTTCGTTTAAATCATGCGATCAATCAATCATTAAAGGCGCATGTGAGTATGCATAATGATGTGGATTATGTTGTGCAGGATGGCGAAATTGTGATCGTTGATGGCTTTACTGGTCGTTTGATGAAGGGTCGTCGTTATTCTGATGGCTTACACCAAGCAATTGAAGCTAAAGAAGGCGTTGAGATTCAAAATGAATCGATGACAATGGCGACAATTACCTTCCAAAACTACTTCCGTATGTATCAAAAGCTTGCAGGGATGACAGGTACAGCGAAAACAGAGGAAGAGGAATTCCGTAATATTTACAATATGAATGTCGTCGCTATTCCGACGAATAAACCGATTGCTCGTGATGACCGTGCTGACTTGATTTTTGCAACGATGGAAGGGAAATATAAAGCAGTTGCTGCTGATATCGCAGAGCGTCATAGAGCTGGTCAACCTGTTCTTGTTGGTACAGTTGCTATTGAAACGTCTGAGATTATTTCTAAACTATTGGATAAACATAAAATTCCTCATAATGTATTAAATGCGAAAAACCATGAACGTGAAGCTGAAATCATTGCGAACGCTGGTACAAAGGGTGCAGTGACAATAGCAACAAACATGGCTGGCCGTGGTACAGATATTAAACCTGGCGAAGGTGTACTGGAAATTGGCGGTTTAGCGGTAATCGGTACAGAGCGACATGAATCACGTCGTATTGATAATCAGCTTCGTGGCCGTTCTGGTCGTCAGGGGAATCCAGGGGTTACACAATTCTACCTATCCCTTGAGGATGATTTAATGCGTCGTTTTGGCTCTGATAATATGAAGTCGATGATGATGCGCTTAGGTATGGATGATTCCCAGCCATTGCAATCTAAAGTTGTGTCGAGAGCTGTAGAATCAGCGCAGAAACGTGTCGAAGGTAATAACTTTGATGCGCGTAAACGATTATTACAATATGACGATGTACTACGTCAGCAACGTGAGATTATTTATAAAGAGCGTTATGATGTGCTGGAAACAGAAAATATGCGTGTGCTTGTTGAGTCTATGATTCAAGAAACAATTGATAATGTTGTTAGCCTGTACACTCAAGGTGAACAGAAGGATTGGAACCTAAAGGCTATTGAAGACTTTGTAGCAGCTAATCTTTTAGAGGAAGGTCAACTTAAAGTATCTGATTTCCAAGGCAAGTCTGCTGAAGATATTAATCAGTTAATCTCTGATGCTGTTCATGTTCGTTATGATGAAAAAGAGGCAGAACTGACACCAGAGCGTATGCGTGAGTTTGAAAAGGTTATTTTATTACGTTCAATCGATACAAAATGGATAGATCATATTGATGCAATGGATCAACTACGTCAAGGTATCCATCTGCGTGCTTATGGTCAAAACGATCCACTTCGTGAATATCAACAAGAAGGCTTTGCAATGTTTGAGGATATGGTAGCCTCTATTCGCGAGGATGTTGCGAAATATGCGATGAAAGCAGAAATCCGCAATAATCTGGAGCGTGAAGAGGTGGCGAAGGGGCAGGCTGTTAATCCAAAAGAAGAAGGTGGCACTGCGCCGAAAAAGCAACCAGTACGTAAAGCTGAAAACATTGGCCGTAATGATTTATGTCCTTGTGGTAGCGGTAAGAAATTTAAAAACTGTCATGGCACAGCTCAATAATATCTAGGTGAAAGAATCATTTTAACTACGTGTTGAAATGATTTTTTCTTTGTAAAATAACTCAAAAATGAAGAAATTTTAGTATAAAAAGTCAGAATTTATAGACAATTGAAAAATATGGGTATACAATAGCTGTAATAATAGGTATATAGTACAAGTTATTGATCCTATTATTATCCTGAATTTTTGATTGTGATACTAAGTCTTAAGGAGGATCGGAATTTTCAAGCAATCTTACTCATTGAAAATAGCGGGAATGTACGCATATTTAGTATATTCCTTTTTATTTTGACTGGAAGCAACATAAAATGTATAAAGGGGGACTATAGATGCATAAAAAAGATATTATGAATAGTGAAACAATGATGTATATGCCTGTGTATGATTCCTTTGGAAATTTATGTACGCAGGTGTATGAGAAAAATAATGAGTATATATCTACGCTACCACCAACGAAATTATTGGACTTTAATCTGCGTTATTTTGGTTCTAGTTTAAGAGGAGCGTTCGATGGTTCGAAAATGATCCTAGGCAAGCTTAATAAAAATCCTATTGTCGTGCACGAACGTTGTAATATTTTATGGTTCCCTAGTAGGTCTCCTCTACATCCTGACTGTATTTGGTTCGCTGTCCATCATATAGATGACTATGTAGCTGTGGATAAAAAGAGGACAAAGGTTACTTTTATGAATGGCAAGGAATTTATTGTAGATGTCAGTGTGAATGCGTTAGAGTCACGGATTCAAAGAGCTTTTTTATTAAAATATAGACTAGAGAAACGAACAAAATATTTACTTGTTCAGTATGACCGTGTGAAAGTATTTCAACGTCTTGCCAAGAATATGTTTGAGGACGAGACGCAGGATAGTTGACTTATTTCCACAAAACATCTGCTAGATAGTATGTTTTCGTTTCTAAAAACGTTATAATAAAAAGATACGGAGCTTTATGAATAAAGTGTTAGCTCCATGACTAACGTTCGGAGGATTTAACGATGATTGAATTAGCAGATGTACGCAATGTATTAGACACTACAGCCAAAAAATTGGCGGACTTTAGGGGGTCTCTTTGACTTAGAGAACAAAGAGGCACGTATTCAGGAGCTAGATGAAATGATGCTAGAGCCAGGCTTTTGGGATGATCAGCAGGGTGCTCAGGTGATTATCAATGAAGGAAATGGCTTAAAAGCGATAGTCAATGAATATAAAGATTTAGTGGAAACACATGAAAATTTAGATATGACACTGGAACTTTTGCGTGAAGAACCAGACGATGAATTACAAGAAGAACTAGGCAAAGAACTAGCAGAATTTCAACAAAAGATGGCTGATTTTGAGCTTCAATTACTGCTAAGTGGCCCATACGATCAAAACAATGCCATTTTAGAGCTGCATCCTGGTGCTGGTGGTACGGAGTCACAGGACTGGGGTTCAATGCTATTACGTATGTATACACGGTGGGCTGAGAAGCGTGGATTTAAAGTGGAAACAGTGGACTATCTACCAGGAGATGAAGCTGGGATTAAATCTGTAACATTGTCAATTAAAGGTCACAATGCTTTCGGTTATTTACAAGCGGAAAAGGGTGTGCATCGTCTAGTACGTATTTCTCCATTCGATTCGTCTGGCCGCCGTCATACATCTTTCGTTTCCTGTGATGTTATGCCAGAGTTTGACGACAATATTGAAATCGATATTCGTACAGAGGATTTAAAAATTGATACGTATCGTGCAACAGGTGCAGGTGGTCAGCATATTAATACCACAGATTCTGCCGTTCGTATTACGCATATTCCTACTGGTACGATCGTACAATGTCAAGCTGAGCGCTCACAGATTAAAAACCGTGAAAAAGCGATGACGATGTTAAAAGGGAAGCTATATCAATTAGAACTTGATAAACAGCAGGCGCAATTAGATGAAATACGCGGTGAACAAAAGGAAATAGGCTGGGGCTCCCAAATTCGTTCGTATGTCTTCCACCCATACTCGATGGTGAAGGATCATCGTACAAATGAAGAAACAGGTAATGTGGGTGCAGTAATGGATGGCGATTTAGATCCATTTATTAATGCCTATTTACGTTCAAAAATAAATTAATACACAGATTCCCCAAGAGTGAGATGCTCTTGGGGAATTTTTGTTAAAAGGGTGGATGGTAGGGTGCATCTTGGCTAAGCTGTTTTCGTTCATTCATGTAATATTTATACAGCATAGAAGCGTTAAGAAATTGTTTACTAATGGAAGCATATCGAATAGGTAGTTCGATTTGTTTATTATTTTTTAACGTTACAATACACCCCATTTCACTAGGTGTAATATTAATAATTGCATGAAGCCCTATCCATATATTGTGAATGGAGCTGGGTGAATAAGTTGGCAGAAAAATACAGGGATAACCGTAATCAAAGGCCACGACGATTGGTAGCTTGTGTTGATTGCCGAAAAAACGTTTAGCCGATTGTTTTGCGGCTTCATAAGTTGATCCTAATGAGAGACAGGATTTTCGAAGGACATGCATCGGTTTGCGTGTAACAATCAGCTCATTATGCTTATCAATCACATGCGTGAAGACTTTGGAGTCATGCTGAATAGGTTGCAGTAAATAAGTATTGAATGACATTAAGTAGCCGTTTACAAAGTTAGTTGTCATATAGGGAGTGCCTCCTTTTTTCTAGTGATAACGGTAGTGTAAAACAGAATATGACTTTCTTAAATTAAATGAAATAGTTGAAAATCGTTCAGAAAAGCGCGAAACGCCTAGAGAATTTGCTCTAAATATCAATTGATTAATAGCTAATCCAAGATATTTTCGAATCGTAAGCATTGCTTTTTAATTTCAATTTTCATATAATTTAGAAAAGGATCGAGGTGAGATCGTTGGATAAATATTATTCGTATACAGATTTTCTGAAAGCCGTTGGTCAGTCGAAAAAAGTTGATGAGGCAGAGAAATTATTAAACGAGATTTATTTAGATTTATTTTTAAATCGTATCCAGCGTATGCATCGGCAAGAGCAGCTCATGGTTCTGATAGATAGAGCACTCGATGAAAAAGATGAAAACGCATTTTATCAATACGCATCCGAACTAACTTCCTTACAGCAAACAGAAGATGAATCATATTGACGAACCCGCTCTCCATATCTATTGGAGAGGGGGATTTTTTTTGCTTTTGAAAATAGTTGCAGTGGATGTGAGGAGTGTATGTTTTGGTTAGAAGAAGTGGTTTTGCTTATAGAATGTGGAAAGTCATTTAAAAAGTTTGAGACGCTGTTTATAAAAAAAGTGAGAGCCGCTCCAAAGGGAAGCGCCCCGCTCATAAGAGGAGAAGAGCCGCTCCAAAGGGAAGTAACCCCGCTCATAAAAGAATAGAGCCGCTCTAAATGGACAAAGCCCCGCTCTTGAGAGAGTGTGAGCTGCACATAAAGCAAAACAGGAAATCTCATCCATTGATGAAGCTTGAAAACCTAATAAAACGGCTATTATAAGAGTAACAAGTTAAATTGACCGTATTGTTATGTAATAAAAATTTTAGAGATGAAAAAAAATTTTACAAACATTCGTTCGTTAAATGTTCGAAATTTTAATATTGCTATGCTAAAATATATGTACAAATTGGAAGGAAAGGACGGGGACATGAGTGCAAACATTTGATTTACAAGCGCCATATCAGCCTAACGGGGATCAGCCACAGGCCATTGCGGAATTAGTGGAGGGTGTGAAAGCAGGCAAACGTCATCAAACATTGCTTGGTGCTACTGGAACAGGTAAGACGTTTACCATTTCGAATGTCATCCAGCAAGTCAAAAAACCAACACTAATCATGGCACACAATAAAACACTAGCTGGCCAGTTGTATAGTGAATTCAAAGAATTCTTCCCGAATAACGCCGTTGAATATTTTGTCAGCTACTATGATTACTACCAACCAGAAGCTTATGTACCGCAGACAGATACCTATATAGAAAAAGACTCTAGCATTAACGATGAAATTGATAAGCTGCGTCACTCTGCTACCTCTGCATTGTTTGAGCGTGAGGATGTCATTATTATTGCATCTGTGTCCTGCATTTATGGTTTAGGTTCTCCCGAAGAATATCGAGAAATGGTTGTTTCCATTCGTACAGGTATGGAAATTGAACGTAATCAGCTATTACGCAAGCTTGTGGACGTTCAGTATGAGCGAAATGATGTTAGTTTTACTCGCGGAACATTTCGGGTACGTGGAGATGTTGTGGAAATCTTCCCAGCCTCTCGTGATGAGCATTGTATTCGTGTGGAGTTTTTTGGGGATGAAATCGATCGCATTCGTGAGGTAGATGCACTAACGGGAGAGATTTTATCGGATCGAGAGCATGTTGCTATTTTCCCAGCATCCCACTTCGTTACACGAGAAGAGAAATTGCGTAAAGCGATTGAAAATATTGAAAAAGAATTAGAGGAACGACTTGCATTATTACGTGCAGAAGATAAATTACTAGAGGCACAACGTTTAGAACAACGTACACGTTATGACTTAGAGATGATGCGTGAAATGGGCTTTTGCTCTGGGATTGAAAACTATTCACGTCATTTAACATTGCGTGAAGCAGGTGCTACTCCATATACGTTACTAGACTACTTCCCAGAAGATTTTTTACTTGTGGTTGATGAAAGTCACGTAACACTTCCACAGGTACGTGGGATGTACAATGGTGACCAAGCGCGTAAAGGTGTGCTCGTAGAACACGGCTTCCGCTTGCCATCTGCTCTAGATAACCGTCCATTACGTTTTGAAGAGTATGAAAATCGTATACATCAAGCAATTTATGTATCAGCCACACCAGGTCCTTATGAGTTGGAGCATACACCAGAAATGGTAGAGCAAATTATCCGACCAACTGGATTATTAGATCCATTAATCGATGTACGTCCTATTGAAGGGCAAATCGATAATTTAATCGATGAAATACAAGATCGAATTGCGCGTGATGAGCGAGTTTTAGTGACAACGCTAACGAAGAAAATGTCCGAGGATTTATCGGCCTACTTGAAGGAAATGGGCTTAAAAGTAGAATACCTACATTCAGAAATTAAGACACTAGAGCGTATTGAAATTATCCGTGAGCTACGCAAAGGAACGTATGATGTGCTAATTGGTATTAATTTATTGCGTGAAGGTCTTGATATTCCTGAGGTGTCCCTTGTGGCGATTCTAGATGCTGATAAAGAAGGATTTTTACGTTCAGAGCGTTCTTTGATTCAAACTATTGGTCGTGCTGCTCGTAATGCGAATGGTCATGTCATTATGTATGCAGACCATGTAACAGACTCGATGAAAAAGGCGATTGATGAAACGAAACGTCGTCGTGCGTTACAAATGGCTTATAACGAGGAGCATGGTATAACACCTCAAACGATCATTAAGAAAATCCCAGATGTGATTCGTGCAACACAAGTAGCAGAAGAAGAGGAATCCTATGTAACAAAGGCAACAAAAGGCAAAAAGCTGACAAAGGCGGAAAGAGAACAGCTTGTTGCTTCTCTAGAAGTCGAAATGAAGGAAGCAGCAAAAGCGCTTGATTTTGAACGTGCGGCTGAGTTACGAGATACAATATTTGAATTGAAGGTAGAAGGGTGAATGACTTGTGAAAAATACTGAAATCGTCGTGCAAGGTGCACGTGCTCATAATTTAAAAAATATTAATGTCACAATTCCGCGTGACCAATTAGTCGTTTTAACAGGATTATCGGGCTCTGGAAAGTCTTCTCTAGCATTTGACACAATTTATGCGGAGGGCCAGCGTCGTTACGTTGAGTCCCTTTCCGCGTATGCCCGTCAATTTCTTGGACAAATGGATAAGCCAGATGTCGATGCGATAGAAGGTTTATCCCCTGCTATTTCCATTGACCAAAAAACGACAAGTCGTAACCCACGATCTACTGTTGGTACGGTAACGGAAATTTATGATTATCTACGTTTACTTTATGCCCGCATTGGTAAACCAATCTGTCCAAATCATGGTATAGAAATCACTTCCCAAACGATTGAGCAAATGGTGGATCGTTTATTAACCTATCCTGAGAGAACTAAGATGCAGCTCCTTGCTCCAATGGTTTCTGGACGTAAGGGTACCCATGTTAAACTGCTAGAAGATTTAAAAAAGCAGGGGTTTGTTCGTGTACGAATTGATGGGGAATTGCGTGATTTAGATGATGCTATCGAACTTGATAAAAATAAAAAGCATTCCATCGAAGTAGTAGTGGACCGTGTTGTTATGAAGGAAGGGATTGCTGCTCGTCTGAGTGATTCTTTAGAAACGGCTTTACGTCTGGCAGATGGACGTGTGCTTGTCGATGTGATGGAACATGAAGAGTTACTATTTAGTGAGCATCATGCCTGCCCATTATGTGGTTTTTCTATTGGTGAGTTAGAGCCTCGTATGTTTTCATTTAATAGTCCGTTTGGTGCTTGTCCAAGCTGTGATGGCTTAGGTTCAACACAAGAGGTGGATTTAGATTTAGTGGTGCCTGATTGGGATCGTTCCTTGTTAGAGCATGCCATCGCACCATGGGAACCAACAAGTTCGCAGTACTACCCACAATTACTAAAAGCTGTATGTGATCATTACGATATTCCTATGGACGTGCCTGTGAAGGATTTGCCAAAGGAAAAGATGGACAAGGTTTTATATGGCTCTGGAAAAGACAAGATACACTTCCATTATGAAAATGAGTTTGGCAATGTGCGAGATCAAATGATTGAATTTGAGGGTGTTGTGCGCAATGTTGAGCGACGTTTTAAAGAGACGACATCCGATTATGTTCGTGAGCAGATGGAAAAATACATGGCACAGCAGGCTTGTCCTTCATGTAAAGGTTATCGTTTAAAGCCTGAAACGCTCGCAGTGAAAGTAGCTGATAAACATATCGGTGAGGTCACACAATATTCAATTCAGGAAGCAGACACATTCTTTAAAGAGCTTAATCTTACTGAAAAGGATATGCAAATTGCTCGATTAGTTTTACGAGAAATCGAAGAACGTTTGGGCTTCCTTGTGAATGTTGGTTTAGACTATTTAACATTGAGTCGTGCAGCAGGTACATTATCTGGTGGAGAAGCACAACGTATTCGCCTTGCTACACAAATTGGTTCACGATTAACGGGAGTCCTCTATATTTTAGATGAGCCTTCGATTGGTTTGCATCAGCGAGATAATGATCGACTGATTAGCACATTACAAAATATGCGTGACATTGGAAATACGCTGATTGTGGTAGAGCATGATGAAGATACGATGCTTGCTGCAGATTATCTCATCGATGTAGGACCTGGAGCAGGCGTCCATGGCGGTCAAATTGTGGCAGCAGGAACACCGCAGGAAGTTATGAATAATGAAAAATCTTTAACTGGACAATATTTAAGCGGTAGAAAGTTTATTCCTTTACCAATAGAAAGACGCCAACCAAATGGTCGAAAGCTCTCTATTAAAGGTGCCAAGGAAAATAATTTACGCAATGTTAAAGTAGATGTTCCACTAGGCATATTTGTAGCAGTGACAGGTGTGTCTGGTTCAGGGAAATCTACACTGATTAATGAAATTTTATATAAATCTTTGGCACAGAAGCTGAATCGTTCAAAGGTTAAGCCTGGTGAGCATAAAGAAGTGACAGGTATCGATGAGCTTGAAAAAGTAATCGATATTGACCAATCGCCAATTGGGCGTACACCTCGTTCAAATCCAGCAACTTATACAGGTGTTTTTGATGATATTCGTGATGTTTTCGCAGCAACAAATGAAGCAAAGGTACGAGGCTACAAAAAAGGACGCTTTAGCTTTAATGTCAAGGGTGGTCGCTGTGAAGCATGTCGTGGTGACGGCATTATTAAAATTGAAATGCATTTCCTTCCGGATGTTTATGTACCATGTGAAGTATGTCACGGCAAACGGTATAACCGTGAAACACTTGAGGTGAAGTATAAAGATAAGAGTATTGCAGATATTCTCGATATGACGATTGAAAATGCAGTTGTGTTCTTTGAAAATATTCCAAAAATCCAGCGTAAGCTACAAACGATTGTTGATGTGGGGTTGGGCTATATGAAATTAGGACAACCAGCCACAACCTTATCGGGCGGTGAGGCGCAGCGTGTAAAACTAGCCTCTGAATTACATCGACGCTCAACAGGGAAATCCTTCTATATCTTAGATGAACCAACAACAGGATTACATGCCGATGATATTGCTCGTTTACTTGTCGTGTTGCAGCGTCTTGTTGAAAACGGTGATTCAGTATTAGTTATTGAGCATAACTTAGATGTGATTAAAACAGCTGATTATATCATTGACTTAGGTCCAGAAGGTGGAGACAAAGGTGGTACAATTGTTGCAACTGGTACACCTGAAGAGGTAGTAGAAGTAGCTGGCTCCTATACAGGCAAATACTTAAAACCAATCTTGGAACGTGATCGTATGAGAATGGATGCATTGCTAGCAGAAGCTTCTAAGTCTTAAGGGTTTTACATTCGAACGGAAATGATTAATCTGGATTGAAAGGTGATCTGAAATTGGAGAAAGTCGCTCAATCCAGATTGAAAATCATCCGAAATGGGAAGAACCCGCTCAAAAAGAGGTCAAAAGTGATCCAACTAATCTAAAAAACGAGCAATAAAATCTTCATAGGTAAAAGCCTGACGATGTTGAAATGAAAAGACCCAATTTATTCAATTTTACAGTGAAACTTTTCACATGATGAATCGTATAAATAGTATAACGAACTGAGGGAGGCTATTTATTTATGCAAAATGAACGTCAACGAATTTTAGAACTTGTAGAAAAAGGAACAATTTCGGCACAAGAGGCGATTACATTATTAGAAGCATTAGAGCAACCTGGCAAGTCTACTCAACATGTTATGAATGATGTGTCGAAAGAGACGCAATCCTTTTCAAGTGAAAAAGAGCCATTATTTGAAGAAGAATCAAAAGATGGTGACAAGAAAAAAGATGATTTTATGAAATACTTCCAAGATGAAATGCAGGATTTTCGTAAGGATTTAACGCAAATCGGTTCTCTTTTTATGGATATGATGAATACGGCTGTTAAAAAGGTAAAGGAATTTGATGTAGCTTCTCCATTTGGAGATAAAATTGAATTTACCCATACAGAAGAAGTGGCTGCTGCCAATGTGGACAATATTATTGTTGAATTACCGAATGGTAACTTCTCATTGGAATCCAGTGAAGGGGAAACTATTCAGGTGATTTGCAAGGTAAAGGCACCTTTGATGAACGAAAGTGAAGAAGAAACTCGTAATCACTTCTTAGAGCAATTTGTTGTGAAAGAGGAAGAGCAATCACTTCGTATTTTGAGCCAATTAAAGCTTGTTCAAGTCAATGTGAAGGTGCTAGTACCAAAGGATAAACTTGAAAAATTATCTGTTCGTCTAATGAATGGTAGTGTTTCATTACAGGATACAGAATTCGAAGAATTAAAAGTGAAAACGTTAAACGGTGCCATTAAAGGAACGAAGTTTAATTTTGGAAAAGCTGAAGTGGATTCTTCTAATGGTTCCATTGAATTAACGAATGTTCGAGGTAAGGATTTAGAGGCTGAAACATTGAATGGGCGTGTTTATTTGGATGGTGCATTGGATGAAGTTGAAGCTAAGTCTGTCAATGGACATGTAGTCGTAACAACATGCTCGACAAATTCTTCTAAAATTAAAGCTCAAACAGTTGCTGGAGCAGTGGAATTATATGTCCCACGAACAATTTCATTGAGCGGTAAAGTCGTAACGAATTTCGGTAAAGTGGATGTGGGTATCCAGGATGTTTCTAAAATGGAGTCACAAGATCAATTCTTATCCAAAGTAGTCCGTTTCGACAAAGAAGTTGAAAATGCGAATCGCCTATTTATAGAAGGTGAATCGAAAACTGGTGCTGTTTTAGTGCGCTACACAACAACAGATGAACAACAAATTTAACAGTAGAAGCATTCAAGGTAAAGCTTGAATGCTTTTTCTTTTCAAACAGGATTCGACCTAGCACATAGAGGCGAATCTTGTTTTTATTTTTGTCATATTTTTAAGGATAATGGCAAGGAAAGAATGAAATAGAAGGAACTGCCACGGATTGAAATGAAACTGTAATAAAAAAACAGAAATAGAGTGCTATAATAGTAAAAGAAATACCTCTTACATAGATGAGAGTTTTAGGTGGTTTAATCATGATAGAAATGAAAAATGTGACAAAGAAATACCCAAACGGTGTTGTTGCGACAAATGGTATTTCCGTTAATATAAAGCAAGGCGAATTTGTGTATGTAGTTGGCCCAAGTGGGGCAGGGAAATCCACATTTATTAAATTGATGTACCGTGAAGAAAAAGCAACATCAGGGCAAATAATTGTAAATGGTATTGATTTAGCAACTTTAAAGAATAAGAAGGTTCCTTTTTTGCGCCGTCAACTTGGTGTGGTTTTCCAAGATTTCAAATTGCTACCTCGTTTAAATGTCTATGAGAATGTAGCGTTTGCGCTTGAAGTAATAGAGGAAAAGCCAGATGAAATCCGACGTCGGGTTATGGAAGTGCTAGAACTAGTTGGATTGAAGCATAAAGCAAGAATGTTTCCAAATGAACTTTCAGGCGGAGAGCAGCAACGTGTATCGATTGCTCGTTCAATCGTCAATGTTCCAAAAGTGGTGATTGCAGATGAACCTACAGGGAACCTTGACCCTGAAACATCATGGGAAATTATGAATTTATTTGAGGAAATTAATGCACGTGGGACAACGATTGTAATGGCGACCCACAACCGTGAAATTGTAAATACGATTCGTCGTCGTGTTATTGCCATTGAAGGCGGCTTAATTGTCCGTGATGAACACGGAGGTGAATACGGCTATGAAATTTAGTACAGTAAAGCGCCACTTCCGGGAAAGTATCAAATCACTTGGTCGAAATAGCTGGATGACTATTGCCTCTGTCAGTGCCGTTACCGTTACGCTTATTCTAGTAGGTGTTTTTGCGCTTATTATGATGAATTTAAATAAAGTAGCAACGGATTTAGAAAACGATGTCGAAATTAAAGTGCTAATTGATGAGACAGCAGATGAAGCTGCGGAAAAAGCACTCATCGAAAAAGTCAAAAAATTGCCTGGTGTCTCCGAGATGACATATTCCACTAAGGAAGATGAGTTAACCAAGCTAGTAAAAGACTTCGGTGATGATTTTAAACTATTTGAACAAAGTAACCCTTTACGTAACGTTATTTATGTAAAAGCCGCTGATCCACAGCAAACAGCCAAAGTTGCGAAAACCATTGATAAATATGAGTATACATATGATGTCATGTATGGCGAAGGAAAAGTTGAAAAACTATTTAACTTCTTAAATATTAGTCGTAATGTAGGAATCGTACTTATTTTAGGGTTATTATTTACGGCAATTTTCTTAATTTCGAATACAATTCGTATAACGATTATAGCTCGTCGCGATGAAATAGAAATTATGAAACTTGTAGGGGCTACAAATTCATTCGTGCGTATCCCATTCTTATTAGAAGGTATGTGGCTCGGAATTTTAGGTTCAATTATTCCGATTGCGGTTGTCACAACCCTTTACCACAATATATATAAAATTATTGCACCACGTTTACAAGGAGAGCTTGTTCAATTACTAGATTTTTCGCCACTTGTGTATCAAGTAAGCGGTCTTCTGTTACTCATTGGTGTACTAATCGGTATTTGGGGAAGTTTCATGTCAGTACGTAAGTTTTTAAAAATTTAGTCACAACAGATATTTGTGAAAAAGAAAAGAATAGTCGAAGGGGAGTTCAATCGGTGAAAAGTAAGGCGAAAAACACATTAAAAACACTTGCAGCAGCATCTGCTCTAATTCTTTTTATCCAAACTCCATCAGCATATGCAACAAGTTTATCGGATTTAAAAGAAGAAAAGAAACAAGTTGAAACAAAGAAGAATCAGTTAAATTCATCTATCAGCAATAAATCAAATGCAATTACAGCTAATCAAGAAAAGCAACAACAAATCTTAGATCAAATTCAAGCATTGAACGCTGAAATCGACAAAACTAATAGTAATATTAAAAAAGTACAAGCAGATATTCGGGTAACAAATGAGGAAATTAAAAAGTTAGAAGCTTCTATTGAAGAGCTTTTGCATAAAATTGAAGAGCGTGATTTATTGTTACAAGAACGTGCACGTGCCATTCAAGCTGGGGGCTCTGTAAGTTATTTAGATGTATTGCTAGGCTCTAATAGTTTTGTAGACTTTATTGATCGTTTCTCTGCAGTTAATGCATTATTGGAAGCGGATCGTCAAATTATTCAAGATCAAAAAGATGATAAACAAAAATTAGAAGAGCAAAAGCAAAGTGTAGAAGAGAAACGTAAAAACCTAGAAGATAAAAAAGCTGAGCTTGAACGATTAAAAGCATCCTTAGACAGTCAAAAAACTGAGAAAAATAAACTAGTCGACCAATTAGAGAAAGAGCAAGAAAAGCTGAAATCCGAAAAGGTATTACTTGAGAAAGAATACTCGGAGGCTTTGGAAGTAAGTCAGGAATTGCAAGATCAAATTATTGCTGAACAAAATCGTTTGGCTGAAATTGCGCGTCAGCAAGAGGCGAAACGTAAAGCAGCCGCCGCGGCCGCAGCAGCAGCAGCTAACAATGGTGGCGGATCATCTGGTGGTACAGTTCATGCGCCTCAATCAAACGGAACATGGATTAAACCAACGAATGGTCGCTTAACATCACCATATGGTTGGCGAAATCTTGGAGCAGGACCTGAATTCCATTATGGTGTCGATCTTGCAAATGCAACAGGAACACCAATATGGGCAGCAGCAGATGGCGTAGTTTCTTACGCAGCACCACTTAGTTCGTATGGTAATGTTGTCATTGTGACGCACTCAATCGATGGACAAATTTATACAACCGTTTATGCACATTTAAGTGCATTTAATGTTAGTGTAGGACAAGAAGTAACACAAGGTCAGCAAATAGCAGCGATGGGTAGTACAGGTCGCTCTACTGGCCCACACTTACACTTTGAAGTGCATATTGGTCCTTGGAAAGGACAAGCAGTCGGCAGTGTAAATCCACTGAAATATATTCCATTGTAAACATAAAAGCTATACACTAGTGTTTTCTAGTGTATAGCTTTTAATATTTCATCGAATGTTTCACCATTCACCAGTTTATAGGTTTGCCCATCTACAGCCAATAAGCCATTATTGAAGAACAATATTTTTAATGTATGGTCATAGTAAGTAATGTCCAATTAATAGACAACATCAGCTTGTTTGTTATTTAATAAGGTTCTTTTTACTTCCCAAGTACTTAAGGCTAAACGCATATCCTCTAATCGAGGATCGTCACGATTGATAATGGCAAAGCTTTTATTGGTACCATTGTCAACTTCCCAAACGGTTATCTTATTTATTATTTCTAGAAGATCTTTATTAGGTAAAAAATCTTGTCGTAAATTCTTTGTTCGATACTCTGGGTACAGCATCAGAACACTAATACTAAGACAAATAGCAACAATCCATAGTATAAGTCGCTTTGAAAGTATAACTCCTCCCCTTTTCTCATTTTGCGAAATATTCCACTGAAAGTTTCATCGCTATTATAAGATTCTAAATAATGTTATGATGAATATATACGTAGCGGGGTATTTTTAATGTTGTTATTTCTGAAGATTTTCTTAAAACAGTGTGAAATAGTCTTTTTTTAAAAAGGTTCTATGCTATGCTTTCGGAGGAGGATTCGTTGAATTGATAAATACAGAGTGGTACTCGATACGGACGTTAACTTTACCAGCTACTGCAGTCGCTTTACTTATTACTTTTTTTATTGTGTGGCTTATCTTGCGCTTACAATTTTCTAAAAAGTGGTCTGAGCTATATAGTGATGCCATTTTCACCTTTATTATTGTTTGGAAGTTAAGTTTGCTTGTGACAGATTTCAAAACGGTAGTAAACAATCCAATTACATTGCTTTATTTTAATGGCGGAACAATGGGTGTTCTTCTCGGTGTCATCCTAGCATCTTTGCAAATATGGAGAAAGCGACAGAGTCTACAGCTTGAGGAACAAGAGATGATAGCTGGTAGCTGGGCTATTATTCTAACGCAATCCATTTATCAAATGCTTGCTGTGCTACTTAATGACAACAACGCATCGAGTGAAGTTATAACATTAGCTGTGCTAAGTGTAGTCACGCTCGTCATATTATGGAGATTAGTAGCGGTGAAACAAGCTCTCATACTCTATACTATTAGCTATTTGATAGTGGCTATCTTCCAGCCGCTTGGTATAGGGCAAACAGCTGTAGTTGTCAGTGTAATACTACTTTGTTTGGGCTTAACTATTCAGCATGAACGAATCAATGTGGGAGGTAAGAAATGAAAAAAAATATTGGACTGCTGGTCGTTGTGCTATTAGTGGTTGCGATGATTGGTACATATGTAAAACAACAAATTGACGAAGAACGTGCCATAGATAAATCGGCTCTAGGTAAAGATATGGAAGAGCTAGAAATCGGCTTAAGCAAAGGCGATATACCCCCTGATTTCACCTTAACAAGCTTAGACGGGGAAGATATCACGTTAAGCGATCTTCGTGGAAAAAAAGTCGTTTTAAATTTCTGGGCGACATGGTGCCCACCTTGTAAGGCGGAAATGCCGCATATGCAAAGCTTCTATGATGAGTATGCAAAAGAGAAAAACGTTGAAATTATAGCGGTCAATTTAACAGAAGCCGAACGTGATGTGACTGCTGATGCCAAAGTGGACACAGTGATGACATTTAGAGATAGCTTCGAGCTAACGTTCCCTATTTTATTGGACCCGGACAATGAAGCTGGCTTAAATTATCAAGTCATCACGATTCCAACCACTTATTTTATTGATTCCAAGGGCCTCATTCAACGCGCCATCAGAGGACCCATGGACGTGGATATGTTAAATGATTATGTAGATGCACTAGATTGATTCATAAAAAATCTGCTCGTTTTCTATAGTGGAAACGAGCAGATTTTTTTATTTTTCATGAAGCCAGGATGAATACTCGCGGAACCAAGGTACATTCCCTAGAATCAACAACCAACATGCATGTGTAAAGTGAAATATTCTCTCTTAACAAATTTGAAAGGTAATTTTGTATGTTTGAAAAAATAGAGTCATACAGTAAAAGAGACGGAGGAGGGAAGATTTGCGCAAATTAACAGCCGGTGTCGGAGTCCTACTTAGTAGTTTGGTGGTAGGCAGTGGTATTTACTTTGATTGGTTTAATATTGGCGATAAAAAGGAGCCTGTTACGGAGGTTGATACTATTGGTGAGGCTATGACAATCATTGAAGAAAAATCAGTATACAGTACAAAAAAGGATGCATTGGTGGAGGGGGCTCTTCGTGGGATGGCTGATGCCATTAAAGATCCTTATAGTACGTATTACTCCAAGGAAGAGGCTGAGCAACATCGGCAAATGCTAGCTGAGGAACGAGTAGGCATCGGTATTGAACTAACAGAAAATAAAGGGAAGTTTATCGTCGTGTCACCTGTTCGCTCATCACCAGCAGAGAAAGCAGGCATGCGTTCACTCGATGAAATTGTACAAGTTGATGGGGTACGGATAGATGGGAAAACGATGAGTGAATTAATGCATTTAATTCAAGGAGAAAAGGGAACGAAAGTAACCATTGTTGTCTATCGTCCAAGTGAAGATAAGCATATTAAAATGACGATGGAGCGTGCAGCAATTTCCAATAAAACGGTAACTAGTGAGGTAGTGAAGGTAGAAGATACAGCCATTGGCTATGTAGTGATCTCATTATTCGGTGAAAAAACCGCCAATGAATGGGTGGCAGAAACGAGTAAATTACTTCGTAAAGATGTGGAAGGAATTGTGATCGATGTACGGGATAATCCAGGTGGTTATTTACATAGCGTCGCAGCGCTACTGAGCACAGTATTGGACAATGGCAAAGTATTTGCATATATGCAAAATGCGGAAGGTGCTATGGAACCATTAAAAACGCAAACAAAAGGCTTTGATGAAAAATATATAGAAACAATGAATAAAATTCCAATTGTTGTTTTGCAAAATCAAGGTAGTGCATCTGCAAGTGAAGTATTGAGCGGTGCTTTAAAAGGCTGGGGACGCGCTTCACTTGTTGGGGTTAAGAGCTTTGGAAAAGGGACTGTACAAGAATCTTGGGAGCTTTCCAATGGCGGGGAGCTTAAATTATCAACCAACAAATGGCTAACACCAAAACGTGAATGGATTCATGGGCAGGGCATTGAAGCCAGTTTAATGATCGAGCAAAATGAATTATTTGCTTTTCAACTTCATCCACTAACGGGTAAGTTTAAAGTGGGTGATATGAGTGAAGAGATTTCCTATTCCCAAAATGCCTTGCAGAAACTAGGCTATCAAATCGATCGTTTAGATGGCTATATGGATGAAACGACCGCAGAGGCCGTTAATCTTTATCGTAAACAGAAAAAATTAAAGCTAGCAGAAGATGAATTTTATATGGACACGACTTTCTTTAATAGTTTAAACGAAACGTTAAAGGATTTTAAAGCAGATCGTCAAAATGACCAACAATTCCAAATGGCCACTAGTTTTTTACTGCATACGATTGACCAATAAAACTTGCTGACAGAACAAAAATACCATAATACAAAGCTTTCTATGAGTTTGTACTACGCAAGCGTGTAGTCCTTTGATACAATAAATTCATAGTATTCAAGAAAGAAATGGCGGGTGTTCGTATGGTTAGTGAGATATTAATAGAAATTGTAACAGCGATTGGCCGCTTTTTACTCAACCCATTACTGTATATAGTCATAATATTTGCTATTATTTTAGGTTATCGTCGAGTAAAACAGGAGCGTAAATATTTTAATAGACGTATTATTTGGGGCTGGACGGAGTTAATCGGACAATGGAAAGATGGGTGGCTCTATGCACTAATTATTTCTGTCATTAGTATTGGAGCAGGTCTAACTGTCCCAAAGGAATTTTTAATCATTTTAACGGCAGTTTCTATAGTAGCACTTATCTTATTTGTCATGAATGCAATGTCACCTATTTTGACAATGGGGATTGCCACACTTGCCATTTGGGGTATGTCCTATTACAATTGGTCATTTTCCTGGTGGAAAATTTCAGTAGAGGATGTCCATTTAGAGAGTGGCGCAATTGTGACAATTACCATTCTTGCGGGCCTTTGTGTCATTGCAGAAGGGCTATTAATTCGACGTATGGCAATGAAAGTTACAACACCTTGTATTGAGAAAACGAAGCGGGGTATGCAGGCAATTGTCTATCGGTCAAAAAATGTATGGGTATTACCTATTTTCTTTGTTATTCCTGGCGATGCGATTTCGGCTATATTCCCATATTGGCCACAGTTTACGATAGGTCATAGTAGCTTTGCACTTGTGTTATTTCCACTTGTCATTGGCTTTACTAAACTGACAAGAAAGGAATTACCAGCTTACATGTATCCAAAAATTGGCCGACCTGTTTTTTTACTAGGACAGCTTATTTTAATAGGAGGATTGGCTGCATATTTTGAGCCATTGATTGGATTCATTACACTTGCTGTTGGTGTAATTATCCGTATTATAATTGCTATCTACTTTGCACAACAGGAAAAAACAGATCATTATGCAGTTGCACCAAGTACGAAGGGTGCTATTATTGCAGCCGTTCTTCCTGATTCACCTGCTGAGAAAATGGGCTTACTTGCAGGGGAATGTATCCGCAAAGTAAATGGTGTGTCAATTTTTACAGAAAATGAGTTATACGAAGCACTGCAATTAAATGCAGCTCATTGTCGTCTAGAGGTTTTAGACCGAAACAATGAATTACGTTTAACGCAACATGTGATTTATAGCAATGATCATTACCGCATTGGATTATTATTAGCTGAGCCGAGGGAAGTATAATGGACGTTTTTGGGAAAATGATGTTAGCATTATTTATACCAGCTTTATTGGTATTACTATTCACTAGAATTACCTATAATCGCTATGTTGCATTATTATTAGCCATTGCACTTATTGCTGCCTCAGTATATGCAGGCTATACATCCCCACCTATTATTTTCGTTATCGATGCATTTTCATTAACAGTAGGCTTTTGGCTAGCAAGTAAAATGAATAAATAAGAATGGTCAGTCCAGGCATAAACTGTACCCTATAAGATAGACACTTGAAAAAGGTCATCTTATAGGGCATTTTTGTTTATAATTGAAAAAAACAAGATTCGGAGCCACTACTATGACTAAGAACTTTTTAACACCCCACTAACAAAATGAATTAAAAAAGAATCCGTATGTAAAAGCTGTGAGCACAATAAAGCGATTACGTATACGGATGAGTTGACCTTTTTACATGAAAAATCGCACTGCTGCCATAATGATTACTCCTGCAACTACTGTAATCGATAAGCTTTTTGTGATAAGGGCAATAATAAGAGTAGGAACAAATGTAATAAAGACTGGCCAATCAAGTGTCACTACTTTGCCGCTTTCAGTATCTATTAAATTTTCAATGACTAGAGCACTTAATATACAAACAGGAATAAAACTAAGCCATTTTAGCACAACATCAGGTAGTGTTACACTACGCACAAAAATAAATGGAATGACACGTGGTAGCCATGTTACAAGTGCGCAGCCGATAATAAGCCAGACCATATAAGAAGTTGTTGTCATTTATCTGTCACCACCCCAATTGTTGCGACAATCACGGTTGCCAGGAGCACAGCTACATGTGAAGGGACTACAAAAGAAAGACCGTACATAATAACCGCCATATAGCCAATTAACTTGATATAATGCATGATTTTACTTTTGCCAACACTGATCAATTGCAAAACTAAAAGTGCAATAAACATGGCAACCAAGGCAAAATCTAAACCCCATTTTTCAGGATTTGCTACCCACTGTCCTAAAAAGGCACCCGTAACACAGGAAAGAATCCAGAAGATATAGGCTGTTATATTTAACCCATCCATCCATTTACCGTATAATTTACCTGTTTGCATTTGCTTTGTTACTGCTACACCAAAGGTTTCATCCGTTAATAATGTACCAAAGCCAACATTTCTAAGCATGGAGTAGCGCGTAAAATGAGGTGCTAATGTTAAACTCATTAATAAATGGCGTAGATTCACTACGAAAATGGTTACAATGATAGCAGAGGCAGGGCTACTTGTTAAAAGAAGTGCACAAAAAATAAATTGTGCAGAGCCTGCGTAAATCAGTATCGTTAATAGCGCGATTTCAAGGACAGATAACCCTGAAGCGGAACCTACAACCCCAAATGCCAGTCCTATACTAATATAACCGAGTAATGTAGGCACGCAATCTTTCACGCCTTGTAAAAAACTGTCATTGGAAGAGCTTGTTGTGTCATCATGTTGAAGCTCTGTTGTACTTGTCATAAATAGGTCATCCTTTCTTGATAATTTCCATGTATACTATTGATGGAATTGTTTGATAGTTCTTGATGTTTATTAAAGTATACATATGTCTGATAAAATAAACAATAGAAATTGGTGAGTAAAGATGGAACAAATGAGTCGAAATTTAGCATTTCAATTAAAGAAAATTAGACAGCAACGTCATTTAAGTCTCGATGATGTGGCCAAAGCGACAGGTGTCAGTAAAGCACAGCTTGCACAAATCGAAAAAGGAGAGGCCAATCCGACTGTTTCAACAATTTGGAAAATTGCAGCGGGTATGCGTATGTCATTTTCTTCATTATTACAGCCGCCAACTGCTCATTACATGCGTTATAGCAGTAAAGATGTACCACATGTAGATGAGGATGAGGGACGCTATCGTGTCTACTCCATTATTCCGTATAATCCAGAGCGAGGCTGGGAGTTTTATAAGGTTGAAATGGAGCCAGGGGCAGTTAGTAGGAGTGAAGCCCATACAGAAGGGGTAGAGGAAACTGTAATGGTTATTAAAGGACAAGCAGTTATTTCTGCTGGAGACATGCATGAATTACTAGATGAAGGGGATACACTAGTATTCTCAGGGCATCAACCCCATGAATATCGTAATACTTCAGAAGGGTTAACAATTTTTCATTTAATTTTACAGTATAAATAGAGGTGTCGACGTTGAATGAATGGTTTACTGTAGAAAATATTGAACAGGTTGCGGCACAGTATCGAACGTTTGGCCCAATCATTGGTTTACTGCTCCCATTTTTAGAGGCATTTTTACCATTCCTACCATTAGTCGTATTCGTTGTGGCGAATGCCAGTGCATTCGGCTTATGGCTAGGATTTCTATTATCTTGGCTAGGCTCTGTAGCTGGCTCCTATGCAGTTTTCTTACTTGTGCGTCATTTTGGCAAACATCCAAGACTGCAATTTTTAACAGGTAGTAAAAAAGTACAGAAGCTTATTAAATGGGTGGATATGAATGGCATCAGCCCTCTTTTTGTCCTCCTCTGCTTCCCTTTTACACCATCTGTGATTGTCAATATTGTAGCGGGATTGTCACATATCCATAAAAAATTTTACTTAATCGTTTTACTTGCAGGAAAGTTTGTCATGATTTTAGGTATGAGTGTATTAGGCTATGATTTAAAGTCGCTCTTGACAAGCCCAGTGAGATTGATAATTGCAGCTGTGGCCATTGTTATTTTATGGTGGGTTGGGAAGTTGATAGAGAAGCGTTTGAATGCCCGTGTCGAAAGAGATTTAAAGCAAGCGCGAAATTTGACGAAAAAGCAGGACCACCATGCCAGTTAATCTGTAGCCTCTTTCATTATGTGAAGAGGCTGCTTTTTTGTGTAATAAATCAACCTATTTATAGGTAGGTGAAGGTTGATAGATAGTATTTACTAGGTTTTTTCGATAGAATTTAAGATAGATGATTTATGTTGTTTTGAGTAGGCTGGGAAAACTGCTCCACCATAGATGAGAAGTGATCAATTGAATGGGGAAACTGCTCAAAAATCGGTGAGAAATGATCAATAGTGTGGGGAATCCGCTCCAAAATAGATGAGAGATGAGAAGTAATCAATCCAGTGAAAGAATCGCTCAAATAAAAGTACAAATCTTTATTTCAACAAAAGAGACACCCGCAACAGCAAGTTAATGAGGAGGGGGAAAGCAAATGACATTGCGTATTGTTTCAGGACGTTCGGGAACAGGGAAATCGGCATTTATTCATCAGGAAATTGTTGAGCAATTAAAGACAGATCCATTGGGGCATCCGATTTTCATTATAGTGCCTGACCAAATGTCTTATTCTACGGAATATGAGCTGACAAATAAGCATGGTTTACAAGGCTTGATTCGAGCACAGGTGATGACGTTTAAACGTTTAGCATGGTTGGTTTTACAGGAAACAGGAGGTATTGCTCGTAAAGAAGTGAATGGCTATGGCTATCGAATGCTTATTCGTAAACTTTTGGAGGAACAAAAAAGCGAGTTTTCCTTATTTCGACAAGCAGCAGGAAAACGTGGTTTTACGGAGGAAATTGAAACCCTTTTAAGAGAATTTAGTCGTTATAGCGTCAATAGCTCAGTCTTGGCAGAGGTAATGGAATCGTTAAAGGCAATAGATGCACCCAATACATTGCAGGCGAAAGCGAATGATTTACATGTTGTTTTGCAGGCATTAGAGGAACGCCTTGGTACGACATATGTTGACAGCGAGGGCTATTATCCGATTTTAACGGAGCAACTGAAGTATGCCGAAACGATGAAGCAAGCGACCATCTATATTGATGGCTTCACCGCTTTCACTGTGCGGGAGTTAGAACTGGTTCGTGAATTGTTAAAGGTAACGAAGCAAGTAACGGTCATCCTTCCCTTTGATCATATTGATGAAGCCTATGATGAACAAGCTTTATTCCATGAAGCAGCCTTAACGAATCAACGTCTTCATGATATAGCAAAAGAAGAGGGCATTGATGTTGAATTACCAATACATTTTTATAAGACTCAAAGATTTCATTCTAAAGATTTACAGCATGTGGAGGCAAAGTTTGCTGATTTGGAGCCCAAAACGAAAAAAACTTCAGGAGATGTAACCGTGCTTGAAGCATCAAATCGTCGAGCGGAGGTACATGCGATTGCCCGGGAAATAACAAAACTGACAAGAGAAGACGATTTTCGCTATCAGGATATCGTACTTTTGTATAGACAAGCAGATCTCTATGATCCACTTATTACAAGTATTTTCCAACAATATGAAATTCCTATTTTTACAAATACAAAAAAGACAATGCTACATCATCCATTAATAGAGCTAAGTCGTTCAGCCTTGGAGGTTATGACCTCTAATTGGAAATATGAGCCAGTTTTTCGTGGTGTCAAAACAGATTTGTTTTTTCCATTACAAGCGGAGTTAACAATTTGGCGTGAGCGAGCAGACCGATTAGAAAATTATTGCTTGGCGCAAGGCATCTATGGAGAGCGATGGTTTGAGGAGGCACGTTGGTTTTATAAAAAGTATCGCGGTCTAGAATTCCATTCGCGTGTACAAACAGATGAAGAGCGTGCAATGCAGGCAGAAATCGAGGCCATTCGAGATGAAATTCGCCAACCTCTAAAACTATTACAAGACAAGCTTGATAGCGCCAAGAATGGCAGAGATATTGCGACTGCTTTATTTGAACTTATAGAGTCATTACAGGTATATGACAAACTGCAAGCCATGAAAGATCGTGAGCTAGAGCGAGGTGACGCATTAGCTGCAAGTGAACATGAACAAGCTTGGAATGAATGGATTGCTGTTCTTGACCAATTCGTTTATATGTTTGGTGAGCAGGAGATGTCTGTAGAGCAAGCAGCCAAAATTCTTGATGAAGGCTTTGATACATTAGAATTTTCAAGAATTCCGCCAACCCTTGATGAAGTAATGGTGGCTACTGTTGATTTAGCTCGTTTATCCAATATCAAAGTCGCTTTTGTAATAGGAATGAATGATGGTGTTTATCCAACTCGGATGGAGTATGAGGGCTTGTTGTCAGATATCGAACGTGAATGGTTTAGTCAAATTGGCTATGAACTTGCCCCTACCTCTACTAATCGTTTATTACAGGAAAATTTCTTGTTCTATCGTGCTATTACAACGCCATCTAACAAATTGTATATGACCTATCCTACGGCGGATGAGGAAGGCAAGGCACTCCTAGCCTCACTTTATATTAAGAAAATAATAGGAAATGACAAAAAGGCTGGGTTATTAAGTGGTGTATCGATAGAACGAGTGGTAATCGACCCGATTGAATTACTAGATGGAGATGTTTTACCATATTTACGCCATCCAAGGACTGCATTGGCACATCTAATGGTACAGCTACGTCAAGCTGAACATAGCCGTGAACTAGCTCCAGAATGGCTAGCTTTACAAAGATTTTATAAACAAGATCCTTATTGGGCACTCATTTTCGACCGCGTACTTTATCCAATTACCCATAAAAATGAGGCTGAGCCACTTGAAACCTATATTACACAGGAATTATATGGTCAGAAGCTAACATCCAGTGTGTCGCGAATTGAGAAATACTTCAGATGTCCTTTTTCTCATTTCACTACGTATGGTCTACGTCTTGAAGAACGAGCTGAGTATCGGCTAGAAACGTTTGCAATGGGTGACTTATTCCATGAGGCATTAAAGTGGATTACAGAGGAAACACATCGTCAGCAATTATCTTGGATTCGTTTAACAACAAAGCAAATTAAACAATTAGCACGTCAAGCAGTAGAACAAATTGTTCCAGTCTTTTCCCATCAAATCCTATTATCCAGTGCCCGCTATCGCTATATTCAGCGTAAGCTAATTCGAATTGTTGAGCGTACAATGACAGCACTGACACAGCATGCAAATGTATCACACTTCAAACCAATTGCAATTGAGGCGTCTTTTGGTCCTGGACAACATGAACAGCTGCCACCACTAGAGATTGATTTGACTGGTGGCAAGAAAATGTTTATGCGAGGACGTATTGATAGAGTGGATAGTGCAACGATAGATGACCGCTCTTATTTGCGGATTGTTGACTATAAATCCTCAGCTCGTGACCTTGATTTAAATGAGGTTTATTACGGATTATCCTTACAGGTCCTAACGTATTTAGATGTGGCAATGGAAAATAGTTCTTACTGGCTATCAGGTGAAGCAGAGCCAGCAGGGGTACTGTATGTCCATGTCCATAATCCGATGCTGAAGCTGGATAAAGATTTGACGGACAGTGAAATAGAAGAGGATCGTTTAAAGCAGTATAAAATGAAAGGTTTGCTATCTGAAAATGCTGAAGCGATTTTATCGATGGACGAGCAATTGGAAGAAAGTAGTGGACATTCAAAAATCATTCCTGTCTATATGAAAAAAGATGGAACACCGTCTGAATCACAATCGCGTATAGTTCCTGTCAATGATATGAAAAAGTTGCAACATTTCGTTCGTCGTAAACATCAGGAGGCAGGGAATGGTATCTTATCTGGTGATACGGCCATTAGTCCCTATAAATTAAAAGCCAAAACGGCATGTGATTATTGTCAATTTGCTGCGGTTTGCCAATTTGATCCATCAGATGGTAAACAAAACTATCGTCAATTATTGCAAGCAAAGCCGAATGATATTGTCGATAAAATTCGGAAGGAGATAGAATAGAATGGTACAAACAATTCCTGTTAAGCCAGTAGATGTCACATGGACAGACGATCAGTGGAAGGCCATTTATGCTAGCGGTCAAGATACGCTTGTATCGGCTGCAGCAGGGTCTGGGAAAACAGCGGTTCTGATCAATCGTATGATTGAAAAAGTCATTGCTACTGAAAATCCGATCAATGTAGATGAACTATTGGTAGTGACCTTTACAAATGCCTCAGCCGCTGAAATGCGTCATCGTATGTCTGAGGCATTAGAAAAGGCGATAGCAGAAAATCCAACATCTAATCATTTAAGACGGCAGCTTAGTCTTGTTAATAAAGCACAAATTTCTACACTGCATTCCTTCTGTTTAGCAATTGTGAAGCAATATGCGTACTTACTTGATATAGACCCAGGCTTCCGTATTGCCAATGAAGCAGAAATAGCATTATTACGAGATGATGTTTTAGCAGAAGTTTTAGAAGATGCCTATGATGCTGAGGATGAGGCTTCCGTCCAAGCCATCTATCGTCTTGTCGATAGCTTTACCTCAGATCGTGATGATCAAGCCATCGAAACGCTGATTAGTAAACTTTATGATACCTCTCGTGTCCATGCCGATCCTCAAAAATGGCTTTGGAGCCTGCCGAAAGCATATGAATTAGCTGAGGAAGTGACAATAGATGATTTAGAGCTATCTCAATACGTCAAATTAACCGTACGTCATAGCCTGGAAGAGGCGTTTATGTTAATTTCTGAAATGCGCGCAATTACATTACAACCAGATGGACCTGCACCCTATGCTGAAACGGCAGAGGTAGATTTTGCTATGATTCAGGAAGGGATTCGCATTAGTCAAAGTGGGACATGGCAAGAGCTATTTGATTATTTTGCAACGGTTAAATGGTCTACCTTAAAGCGGGTATCGAAGGATGCACTAGTTAATGTAGAGCTACAGGAGCTGGCGAAGAAAAAACGAGAAGCAGCCAAAAAAATGATGAATAAAATCAAAGAGACATATTTTGTTCGTACGCCTGCACGGCTACTTGAGGAAATAAGATTAATGGCACCGACCATTACTACGCTAGTTGAATTGACCACTACATTTAGTGAACAATTTCGATTATCCAAGTTAGAACGAGGAATCATTGATTTTTCAGATTTGGAGCATTATGCACTTCAAATTTTAACGGTAGAGAGAGATGGTGCGCTTCATCCATCACCGGTTGCACTAGATATGAAAAAGCGTTTTAAAGAAGTACTTGTAGATGAATATCAGGATACCAATATGCTACAGGAAACCATCTTACAGCTTGTCAAAACGGGCGAAGAACAAGATGGAAACCTTTTTATGGTTGGGGATGTGAAACAAAGTATTTACCGTTTCCGATTAGCTGAGCCAAAGCTTTTTATGAGAAAATATAGTGAATACTTGGAGTCACCTGATGTAACGGGGATGCGAATAGATTTAAACGCTAACTTCCGAAGTCGAAAAGAAGTATTAAATGCTACAAACTATGTTTTTGCACAAATTATGGGTGAGCGTGTTGGTGAGATTTCATATGATGACAATGCGTCACTAAAGCCTGCTGCGCCCTATGATGATAAAGAAATACCTGTTGAGCTGGTCGTATTGCATCCACCACAGGAAGAGGAAACAACAGAAGAACTGGAAGAACTAAGCAATGAGGCAACGGAGCTAGAAGAATTAAAAAAATCACAATATGAGGCACGATTTATTATCGATCGTATACGTCAGATGATGGAAGATGGAACAACCGTATACGATACGAAAACAAAAACAGAGCGACCATTAAAGTATAGTGATATTGTGATTTTAATGCGCTCGATGACATGGTCAACAGACTTAGTGGAGGAATTTAAGCTGGCAGGGATCCCACTCTATGCAGAATCATCTAAAGGCTATTTTGACGCACTCGAAGTAATGATTATGTTAAATGTCCTGAAGGTAGTCGATAATCCCTATCAGGATATTCCCTTAGCCTCTGTACTGCGCGCACCGTTTGTTGGTTTAACGGAAAATGAGCTGGCGAAAATTCGTTTAGCCGATCAAAAGGTACCTTTTTATGATGCTTTACGACAATTTATTCGTAGTGAAGGACATGGTGTGCAAACCACTACGTTTGAGAAGTTGCAACGCTTTATGCTGGCCTTTGAAAATTGGCGTGATTTAGCACGTCGTGGATCATTATCAGATTTAATTTGGAAAATTTATTTAGATACACATTATTATGAAATGGTTGGGGCGATGCCGAATGGCAAACAGCGTCAGGCAAATCTACGCGTATTACATGATCGTGCATTAATGTATGAAAAAACGGCATTTCGTGGGCTATTCCGTTTTTTACGCTTTATTGATCGTATGCGTACGCGTGGCGATGATTTAGGTACTGCCAAAGCAATTGGCGAAAAGGATGATGTAGTACGTCTGGTGACAATACACTCATCCAAGGGTTTAGAATATCCAGTCGTCTTTGTTGCAGGAATGGGACGTCCGTTTAATAAAATGGATTTTCATCAGCCCTATATGTTTGATCAAGATTTTGGACTAGCTGTTAAGGCCATTGATCCCGAAAATCGTATCACATATACATCGTTACCGTTTTTAGCATTGAAGGAGAAAAAAGAACTGGAGATGCGTGCAGAAGAAATGCGTGTCTTATATGTTGCAATGACGCGAGCGAAGGAGCGTTTGATTTTAGTCGGCTCAGTGAAGAACTGGGAGAAAACACGCGACAACTGGCAGGACGCACAAAGTTTACCAATGGATGCACCGCTTCAAGAATATTTACGTGCAAGAGCTAATAGTTATTTGGACTGGGTTGGCCCAGCAGTAGCAAGACATGCAGATTTTGCAGCTGTAGCAAGCACATCTTATAAAGAAGTGGAGGATCAATCACATTGGTTGGTTCAAGCCATCGATACAAAGCATTATTCATATGAGATAGAGGCGATGAGTGATGAAGTACAGCAAGTGCTTGCGATACAAGAGGATGAGGACTTGCTGGCTGAAATCACTACCCGCTTTCAAGCGCAGTATGTCTATCAAAAATCTACAAGAAAGCGCTCCAAAACATCTGTTAGTGAAATAAAGCGATTAGAAAATTTACAGCGCCAGGAGGAACCTGAATTTTATTTTGCCTCTCCTATCAAGCAAAAGGCTTCGTCCATTGCACCTCGCCCCGCTTTTTTACAGGAGCAACAGCTAACTGGTGCTGAAATTGGTACAGCTGTGCACACAGTGATGCAGCATGTTCCTCAATATGGCTTTAGTCATATCGATGCTGTAAGGGACTTTGTGGAGGATTTAGTGACAAGACAGCTTTTAACAGAGGCGGAGGGCAAAGTAGTTCCGCAAGCGAAAATTTATCGTTTTTTTGAGACAGAAATAGGGCAACGCTTTCAACGCGCAAGGCAGATACGTAGAGAAATGCCGTTTACAATTAGTAGAATCGATGAAGATGGTGATGCTCAAATTGTGCAAGGGATCATTGACTGCCTATTTGAGGATGAATACGGTAATTGGGTCTTGTTGGATTATAAAACGGACCGTATACAATCTCATTTTGCGCAGGAGCCAGCCCTGTCAAAGGAAATACTAGGTCGTTATGCCGTACAGCTTCGTGTTTATAGCGAAGCCATTGAATCAATTTTACACATCAAGGTGAGCGATAAAGTATTATTTTTATTCGATAATGAACAGACCATACACGCATAAAAAACTTGTTACGGTCAAAGGGGGGCAAAGTTTTTTCTTGCCCTGCTTTCACCATAGCTGCTAGTCAAGAGGAGGCTATTTTGTGGAGTTAAAACCAACAATGTTGCAGGAACGAATAGCAACATTAGATATTTTACGAGGTATTAGTTTAGTAGGTATCTTACTTGTAAATATGTATACCTTTTATTTGCCAATGCCGCATATTGATTTGGCATCATGGTTTACAACCCCATCGGATATTGTTTGGCAGAAAAACATAGATATATATGTGCAAGGCAGCTTTTACCCGCTTTTTGCCATGCTATTTGGTTATGGGCTAGCCATGCAGTGGCAAAAGGCTCAAAGTCGTGAACAAAACTTTTATACGCTGGGGCTTCGTAGACTGTCCATCCTGTTTGCCTTTGGTTTTATCCATGCTGTGCTAATTTGGTGGGGCGACATCTTAATGATGTATGCATTTTGTGGCGTTTTCTTAGTGCTTTTACTACGTTTGAGTCCCATCTGGCTATTAGCGAGTGCTTTGATTATTAATGGCTTGATGCAAGCTTTTATGCTCTTTGTAGTAGGGATTGTAAATTTTAATACAAAAGTAGATGATTACTTAGATATCGTATCAGTAGAGAAGGCCATCACGGCTTATGGGACAGGAAACTGGGTAGATGCCTTTATGCAACGCTTAACAGATTTATCGACGCAGGCAGGCATCGAGATGTGGTTTGTCGCACTGTTCACGATTTTACCGTATATGTTAATAGGTGCCGCTGCCTCTAAATGGCGATTAGTAGAACGGGCTAAAGAACTGAAGTGGCTCTGGCTGTCGTTTGCAATTGCTGGATTGGTCATCGGTATTGGTATAAAAAGCTTATCTATTATGTTTACAAGAACATATTTACTAGATTATTTAAAGGTATACATAGGGGGGCCTGTTCTATCGGTGGGCTATATTGGGATCATTGTGTTACTTTGCTTAGTGCCAATAATGCCAAAGGTACTTAGTCCTTTTGCTAAAATTGGTCGCATGTCATTAACGATGTATATTCTTCAATCTATTATAGGTACTTGTTTATTCTACCAATTTGGCTTTGGCTGGTATGGTAAAGTAAGTGTAGAAACAGGGGTATTAATTGCTGTCGGCATTATTGTTGTGCAAATGATCATAGCAGAAATTTGGTTATCTAAGTGGAAACAAGGGCCGTTAGAGACAATATGGCGTAAATTAACATATAAGCAAAAGGTAGAAGTGCGTTAATATATTCCTCTTCACATGCATATTTTATGAAGATATAACAACTTATAAAAATGTTGTCGCAAAAATGAGGTAATTTCTATCATATTGTTGTATTATGTAGAAAAAAGAAGGAGCTCTTTCAATCATGAAAATTTTATCATTCAAATTAGGTGGACATGTAAGCTTTGGACCAAAAGTAAAAAAAGAAGAAGCGGTATGGGATGTACTCGCTATTCAAAGTGAACTTCAAGTTCTCCCTTCTTTTTCAAGCTCAATCGTGGATGGCATTGCTTTAGGCTTTGATTTTGTGGAACAGATTCGTAAATTAGTAGAAGCAGCAGAAAAATCAGATAATGCTAATAGTTTTAAACGTGAATTTACAGAGATCGAATGGCTTTCACCAATTCCACGTACACCTAAAAATATTATGTGTATTGGTAAAAACTATGATGAACATGCAAAGGAAATGGGTGCAGAGGCAGCACCAACGGATTTAATGGTATTCACAAAATCACCAACTGCAATTGCTGCAGATGGACAAACAATTTCCATTCATGCAGATCTTTCTTCAAAAATGGATTATGAAGGTGAGCTAGCTATCGTTATTGGTAAACGTGGCAAAAACATTCCTAAAAATTTAGCGTTTGATTACGTATTTGGTTATACAATTGCCAATGATGTAACAGCTCGTGATTTACAAGAGAAACATAAACAATTCTTCTTGGGTAAAAGCTTGGACGGTACTTGCCCTCTTGGACCATACCTTGTGACAAAGGATGAGATCCCAAATCCACAAGACTTAACAGTAGTCACAAAGGTCAATGATGAAGTACGTCAAAATGGCTCTACGAAAGATATGATGTTCTCTGTTGAAACGTTAGTAGCCATCCTATCTCAGCATGTAACATTAGAGCCAGGTGATGTGATTTTAACAGGTACGCCATCAGGTGTTGGCAAAGGGATGAACCCGCCACAATTCTTAAAAGCTGGAGATACAGTAAAAGTGTCTATTCAAGGAATTGGTACTTTAGTCAACCATTTTGAATAATAATATCAATCCGCGAGAGTCTATACTCCGCGGATTTTTTTACTACTTTAAGGCATAGTAACAGAAGTAAAAACTATGAGATGCAATGATTCCAAGTTTTAAATGATGTAAATTGTGTGAACACTATTGTAATATTTGAAACCCTTTCCATCGCATGGTAGGATAGAGTTTGATAGAAAAAGAATGAGGGGGACAAACATGAGTTTTTTAACTAGCCAAACGCATTTGCATATTACTACGTGGGTAGTAGGTATTGTCATCTTTTTAATTGCGGCACTAATGGGCAAGCAATCAAAAGGCTTACATATGACATTACGTCTGTTTTATGTACTAATAATCATCACAGGTGGAGCATTATTTATCGAGGCAATGGACTATGGTAAAGGTATGCTTTACGGATTTAAATTCTTAGGTGGTATACTTGTAATTGGTATGATGGAAATGGTATTAGTGCGCCAAAAGAAAAATAAACCAACAGCTATGTTTTGGATTTTATTTGCAGTATTCTTATTAATCACTTTGTTCCTAGGATTTAAACTGCCAATGGGTCAAGATTTCTTAGCATAATGATTTAAAAGTCGTGAAGTAGCTGCTTCACGGCTTTTATTTTGTAAACGAAAACGGAAGACGGAATTGACACCTTTTTGTCGTAATTCATTTCGCATTTGCGCAAAATCTTTGGAAAAGATAGCGACGTGACAGAGTTATTTGGTAAAATGACGTTGATTGGTTTGAAAGAGAGGGAATAACAGTGAAATTTAAGAAGTGGATAAGTGCGACGGCTGCATCACTTTTATTAGCAACTTCATTCGTAAGTACACCAGTAGCACATGCGGATGAATCAGCGACTAGAACAATAGCAGAGGAAAGCATCTATGATTTACTCGTTGACCGTTTCTTTAATGGCTCGGGCACAAACGATTTTGATACAAATACGCAGGACCCTTCGAAATTTGCGGGGGGCGATTTTACAGGTTTACAGGATAAACTGAAATTTATCGGTGAGATGGGCTATACAATTGTTTCTATTGGACCTATCTTTTCTACAGAGAAATATGATGGATCAATGCCCACAAGCTATACTACAATTGAACGTCATTTTGGAACAACGGAAGAATTTCAAAGTATTGTAGAGGCATACAAAGCTAAAAATATGTCCATTATGGTGGATTTTCCACTTACAAATGTGAGTCCAAATCATGAGTGGGCAAAGGATGCATCGAAAGCGGATTGGATTGCATCTACCAATAATGGACAAGTACAATGGGATTTGTCGAATAAGGATGTGCAAGAGGCACTTATTCAAGCAGTAACTGAATTTGTTTCTACATATGACATCGGTGGTATTCGTTTAACAAATATCGCAGGGGCTGATACAGCGTTTATCAATGCAGTAATAACTGCATTAAAAGAGACAAAAACGTCACTTTATGTGATAGCAAATGAAGAAAGTGATGCTGACTTTGATGCAACTTTCTCACCTGTAACAGCAGATATCTATCGTAATATATTTAAAAACGTGGATATGGATTCTTCAAAATTAATGGAACCCTTCACAGGAGAAAAACCGACACAAATTATGGTGGATTCACTTGAAACCCATCGTTTTACATTTGACTCTGCTAATGAAAATATGTTCCCACCTACCCGCTTAAAAATGGCGATGGGTGCTTTATTTATGCTACCAGGAATTCCTGTCGTACAATACGGGACAGAAATTGCTATGAATGGGGAAGCAAAACCAGATACACACCAGCTTTATAACTTTAAAACAGACGAAGAACTGATTGATTATATTAAAAATGTTCAATCTTTACGTAATCAATCAGCTACTTTACGTAATGGTGATTTTGAAGTCATTACAAATGAAAATGGCCTTCTTGTCTTTACACGTTCTTCTGACGAAGAAAAGTGGGTAATCATGGTTAATAATACTGGTAAAACACAACGCGTCGACTTAACACCTGAACAACTTGGTGAAGGGAAAATGCTGAACGGTATTTTACATGAGGAAAAAGTTCGCATAAATGAAAAAGAAGTTTATCCTGTTATTTTAGACCGAGAAATGGTTGAAATTTATCAAGTTCGCAATGATGAAGGCTTAAACACTCCTTATATGGTAGCTCTTGGCTTAGTATGGGTGATCTTTATTGGCTTTGTTGTCATCATCATTAAACGAGGAAAAGTTCGCCGTCAGGAGCAAGACGTCCAATAATAATAACACGACAAAAAAGCATGCCAGGAGCCATCCTAGCATGCTTTTTATTAGCCTTCAAAGCTTTTATTTGTGAAGAAAATCGCAATAGTCCCAGGTCCGACATGTGAGCCGATCGCGGAGCCTATCATGGTAATTTGCACAGCTTGAGGTGAAAAACGCTCCTGGATAGAGGCTTTTGCTTCATTCGCAAAGGCAGCGTCGTCACTATGGCTAATACCTACGATTTTATTTGAAAAGCTGCCACCACGCTCCTGCATTAAATCTAACATCCGATTAAGTGCTTTTTTTCGACCGCGCGACTTTTCAATCGGTACAAGTTTGCCATCTTCTACATTTAAAATAGGCTTAATACTAAGAAGGCCGCCTAAAAATGCACTAGCTTTTGATACACGACCACCTTTTGCAAGGTAATCTAAGTCTTCTACTGTAAATAAATGCTCGACCTGAGGTGCAAGGGTATTTATTTTAGAGGTCATATCTTCTAAGGATACTCCTATATTTCGCAGTCGTACAGCTTCTTCCACGACAAGGCCATGTCCTAGTGATGCGCATTTTGAGTCGATAATGGCTAGTTTTAAGGAAGGATATTGCTCAAGTACCTGATTGCGAATCATTTGAGCAGTACTATATGTGCCTGATAATTCTGATGAAAACGCGATATAAATACCTTCTTCATCATTTTTGGCTAGTTCCTCAAAATGCTTCAAAAAGAGCTCAGGTGACACTTGTGATGTTTTTGGCTGAGCACCTTGGCGTATTGCATCATAGATCTCTTTGGAATCAATTGAAATCACATCTTCATATTCTTTGTTGTTCAATTGCACTCGTAAAGGGAGTAGCACGACATCATTTTCTTCATAGTAAGATTTTGGTAGATCACATCCACTATCCGTAAAAATCTTCATTCTCTTGTCCCCCTAATTTCAACTTACTTTTAAAGCTTTTTAACTTTCTTCAGTAGATACTCGCTATAAATGGAAGGGGTACCACTGAATAAAGTTAAACTGGTAAAAATGGAATGTTAACTTGAACTTACTACTTAACTATGATAATTTCAAGCGATCGATGAGTATTTTTGCAATTCCATCATCATTATTCGTTGCAGTTATTTCATTTGCAATGTTTTTAAGACTTGAGATACCGTTCCCCATCGCTACACCAAGTCCAGCATATTCAATCATTTCTAAATCATTGTCTTCATCGCCAAACGCGATAATGCGCTCACGTGGGATACCTAAATCTTTTGCCACATGCGCTATGCCAACAGCTTTATTTAAGCCTCGACGCACAATTTCAATAATATGAAGAGGTGCGCCCCAGCGACGATGCTCGATGACTTCAGCATGCACTGCCTGTAAATGATCACGTATAATAACCGAATTGGCTTCATTTGCCTGAATCAGCAAACTTGTGGGATTTTCCAAGAGATGTGTGTATAAATCACCAAGTGTAATTCTTGGATTCCCCATATTAAAAATATTTAAAATACGATCGTCTTCTGTGTGGACATAAATATCATCTTTTACCTCAGCGATAATATTTTCGTATTCATAACTGTTAATAGAATCAACAACATCATGTACGACACTTAAATCAATTGGTGTGTGCATATGTTGCCAAGAGACATTTTTAGGATGATGTACATATGCGCCATTAAAATTAACAATGGGTGTAGTGAGCCCAAGTTCATGATAATAAAGATCGCTTGCACGGTATGGACGTCCCGTCGCAATCATCACTTGATGCCCTTGTTCCTTAGCCTGCAATAATGTTTTTTTTGTTTTTGCAGAAATTTGTTGTTGATCTGTTAATAAAGTTCCATCTAAGTCTAATACGATTAAATGCGGTTTCATAGCTCGTTGCCCCTTTCCTATAGTTTGAATAGTATCTCTTTGTCTTACATTCGTCAAAATTTTGTCACAGTGAAAAAAGTTTGCTAACATAAAGATGAGATAATAGTTGGGAGTGACAATAATGTTTGTAGAAAAAGAAGTGTGGGGAAATATTCCTTTATTACATATACATACAGACAAGATGAATGAAGAAACCCCAGTAGTCATTTTTTTGCATGGCTTTATGAGTGCAAAAGAACATAACTTACACTATGCATACCAATTGGTGCATAAAGGGGTGCGTGTCCTATTGCCAGATGCAAAATTTCATGGTGAGCGTAGCGAAGGCCTAACGGAAATGCAAATGAATTTAAATTTTTGGGACATTGTTTTAAATTCTATTCATGAAGTACAACAATTATATGATGAATTAAAGAATAAAAATTTATTAGCTAGTCATAAAATTGGCATAGGAGGCACTTCAATGGGTGGCATCGTGACATCAGGCTGTCTGAAACTTTATGATTGGATACAAACAGCTGCAATATGTATGGGTGCACCTGGTTTTATAAAATTGGGTGAATACCAATTGCAACAATTTGCTAGAAGCGGAGTTAACTGGCCGATGTCAGAGGAAGACGTTGAAAAAGTTAATGAAGCCCTTGCTAAATATGATGTCAGTTTCACGCCAGAAAAATTCGCGGGTCGCCCTGTATTCTTTTGGCATGGAGAATTAGATAAAACAGTTCCTTTTCACGAAACATATAAATTTTATGAATCATTACGGGAATACTATGAAGCAAACCCTGAATATTTAAAGTTCATGGTGAACAAAAGGGCTGGACATGCTGTACCACGTGACGGTATGCTAGCAGCTACAGCATGGCTTGCACAGCATTTGGCATAACAGGGTGCATCTGCTATGATAAGGTTAACACTATGATGAAAGGAGAAATACGAATGGATCAGGATATGAAAGATAGCATGTTAGGTGCTTTAGAAAACGTAATTGACCCTGAGCTTGGCATTGATATCGTCAACTTAGGTTTAGTATATGATGTGGAATTAGATGATGAAGGTGTTGCAACTGTTACGATGACACTAACATCTATGGGTTGTCCACTTGGTCCAGTCATTGTGGATCAAGTGAATACGGCGTTAGGTGAACTTCCAGAAGTGAAAAGTACAAATGTTAATATTGTATGGAATCCACCTTGGTCGAAAGATAAAATGTCACGCTATGCAAAAATGGCATTGGGCGTACGTTAAGTTAAAATGGATTATTTAAAACCCTGCTTATTGAAAAATAAGCAGGGTTTTTGCTTGTAACGAAACTAATCGATACGGCATATTTGTAATGGACAATTTTCACAGGCAATTTCATTTTTTAAAAATTGTAAATCATGAATGGTAATAAATCCTTTATCAAAAGTGATAATCTCATGTTTTTTTAAATCATTCAGCATACGATTAATCATTTCCCGACTTGTCGCACACAAATTTGCAATTTCTGTATTTGTTAGCTGAAAATCAATAAAAATCGCGTCATTTTCTACAGGTTTACCATACGTATTGGACAGTCGAATGAGCGTTGAAAATAGAGCACCTTTTTTACCGTTTAACACTAAATCGCGCAAACGACTCTGATGCTTTAAGTTTTCTGTTTGTAGCCACTTCATGTATTCCACCATAACAGTCGGCTGCTCTTCTAGTAAATGCTCCAAAGATTTACGACTCAAAACATATAACGTAGAGGGTTCTAAAACTTTGGCAGTCATCGAATTATAGACAAGATTACAAAATAACGAACCTTCTCCTATTATGTTGTCAGGGCCACAAATGCGAATGGTTAATTCCTTGCCCGTCTCGGATTCTTGGCTAATCGAAATAACACCTGATTGGATGTAATAAATTTCTTTTGCCCGCTCACCCTCTAGAAAAATTTTATTTCCTTTATTCACTTTGATAAAAACACCGTGGTTTTGAAAAAGATCTTTAATTTTTTCAAACATATTATCCATTAAAACCATATCTCCAACACATCGCTTTCTTTTTGTAATAAATGGCGATTATTACAAAAGGATAGTGGATTTCGATACTAAAACACAGAAACATATCATTATTATAACGTAAACTTCCATAATAAGTGAAAAATTTTTAGGGCGATTTCTTTGCTAAGCTTTGTCGAGTGATGTAAAATAAAGTTAGTCAAAAAAGGTCAAACTTTTTTCATATAAACAAGAGTGGGTATATAAATAATGAGAAATATGAAAATAAAGGAGTGCTAGCTATGCAATTTCAACAAACAGACAATAAAAAACCATTAGAACAATTTGGCCGCAATTTAATTGAAGAAGTAAAAAATGGCAAGATGGACCCTGTGATTGGGCGTGATGAAGAAATTCGAAATGTAATTCGTATTTTAACACGTAAAACGAAAAATAATCCTGTATTAATCGGTGAACCAGGAGTTGGTAAAACGGCGATTGTGGAAGGTTTAGCGCAGCGTATTGTAAAAGGTGATGTACCAGAAGGCTTGAAAGAATGCGTATTATATGAATTAGATATGAGTGCGTTAATCGCTGGTGCAAGTTATCGTGGACAATTTGAAGAACGCTTAAAAGGTGTGCTAAAAGAAGTAAAAGAATCAGAAGGACAAATCATTCTATTTATTGATGAAATTCATACGATCGTAGGTGCAGGGAAAACAGATGGCGCTATGGATGCAGGAAATATGCTAAAACCTATGCTAGCACGTGGTGAATTACACTGTATTGGTGCTACTACATTAGACGAATATCGTATGTACATTGAAAAGGATCCTGCCTTAGAACGTCGATTCCAGCAAGTACTAGTGCGTGAGCCATCTATAGAGGATACAGTATCCATTTTACGTGGTTTAAAAGAACGCTTTGAATTACATCATGCCGTACGTATTCATGACAGAGCAATTGTTGCGGCAGCAGAACTATCCAACCGCTATATTACAGAACGATTTTTACCTGATAAGGCCATTGATTTAATTGATGAGGCTTGTGCAATGATTCGTACAGAAATTGATTCAATGCCACAGGAGTTAGACGCAGTCACACGTCGTATTATGCAGCTTGAAATTGAGGAACAGGCATTGCGTAAGGAAAAGGACGAGGCAAGTAAAAAACGTCTGGAGCAATTACGTGAAGAATTAACAAAGTTAAAAGAATCCTCTGAGGGCATGCGTCAACAATGGGAAGCCGAAAAAGAAAAGCTACACGATATTCAGAAAAAACGTGAAACATTGGATAAATATCGTCGTGATCTAGATGAGGCAGAAAGTAAATATGATTTAAATAAAGCTGCTGAATTACGTCATGGTAAAATTCCGACACTTGAAAAAGACATTCAGGTCCTTGAAAAGGAATTAGAGAACGGTGCAGAATCTCGTATTTTACGTGAAGAGGTAACAGCAGATGAAATTGCTGCAATTGTTTCACGTTGGACAGGAATCCCTGTAACAAAATTAGTAGAGGGTGAGCGTGAAAAACTATTACGTTTAAAGGATACATTACATGAACGTGTGGTTGGACAAGATAAAGCAGTTCAATTAGTGACAGAAGCGGTATGGCGTGCACGAGCAGGTATCAAAGATCCACACCGACCTATTGGTAGCTTTTTATTTTTAGGTCCAACTGGTGTAGGTAAAACAGAACTTGCCAAGGCACTTGCTGCACAATTATTTGATTCAGAGGATCACTTTATTCGTATTGATATGAGTGAATACATGGAGAAACATAGTGTGTCTCGACTTGTTGGGGCTCCCCCAGGCTATGTGGGCTATGAGGAAGGTGGACAACTAACGGAAGCAGTTCGCCGAAATCCTTATTCTGTGGTGCTACTAGATGAGATTGAAAAAGCTCATCCTGATGTGGCGAACATTTTATTGCAAATTTTAGATGATGGGCGCATTACAGATAGTCAGGGACGAATGGTGAATTTTACAAATACAGTAGTCATTTTAACTTCGAATATCGGCTCTAGTTATTTAATGGAGGCAAAGGAAAATGATGCTGCTGTGGAGGACTTAGTCATGACAGCCCTACGACAACATTTTAAACCTGAGCTTTTAAACAGAATGGATGATATCATCTTCTTCCATGCATTATCTACTAAACATTTTACTGCGATTGCCTGGAAGTATGTGGAGCAATTGATTAAACGTGTCGCAGAGCAAGAAATTACTTTATCTGTCGAGCAAGAAGTCATTGATTGGGTAGTAGAGCAAGGGGCAGATGCCCAATTTGGAGCAAGACCATTAAAACGCTTTGTACAGCGACATATCGAAACAGCCGTTGCTAGAGAACTCTTACGCGGAGAAGTTTTACCAGGGGAGACGTTGCATGTGAAAATGCATAAGGGACAATGTGTTGTGGAAAAATAACAGAAAAAACCTGTTCGGCATGAAGCTGAACAGGTTTTTTCTAGCTGAATTAATGATGGTCTGCAGCTTCTGGTGTAGGGTCGTTTGGAATGATTGCTCCAATAATAAAGATAAGGATGGAGAATACAACAGAAACGATTGCTCCAGTTTTGAAATCAAATGGTACACCAAGTACAGAGCTGACTACGTAGTTTAACATAGAAACTAGTAGGAATGACCATATGAACGTTACGATATATTGCATTAATTTCACCTCAACCGAACTTTTTTCATCATAAGGTTTTACTCATATTCATTATCATATCATAACATAAATCAAAAAAAAATGAACCATTTATGTGAAACATGGCGATTTTGTCACAACAAATATGAGATTTAGTATTTTATGTTTGGTAATGTAAAGTATTTAGGAACAGCTCTGAAATAGGGGAATGCGCTCCTAAGCGAGTGAAAAGTGCTCCAAAAAGAAAGGACACCGCTCATACATGATGCAAAGCGCTCTGAAATGCTCCACAAAGTATGATAAAGCTCCTAAATAAGAATAACCTCATTTCATAAATTTCTTCACTTCTATAATCAAAGAACAATACCCTTAGCTGCATAAATTTTAAATCATCTTGCGTCATTCCTTTTATATGCGTTATAATTATGACCAGTTACTAATAATTGATAGTAAGAAAGCTGAGGGGTTGCTATATGAACGCTGGTATTATAGGAATAGGCAAATATGTTCCTGAGAAGGTCGTTACAAATTTTGATTTGGAAAAAATCATGGATACTTCTGATGAATGGATTCGTACTCGAACAGGCATTGAAGAACGTCATTTTGCGGCAGATGATCAGGAAACTTCAGATTTGGCAGTAGCTGCGGCAAAAGAAGCTATTGCAAATGCGGGTATTACGCCTGAGGAAATTGGTTTAATTCTTGTAGCAACTGTCACACAGGATCAAACTTTTCCAAGTGTAGCTTGTATGGTTCAGGAACAACTCGGAGCAGTGAATGCTGCAGCAATGGATCAAGCAGCAGCATGTGCAGGATTTATATATAGCTTAGTGACAGCTAAGCACTTTGTTGAGGCAAATGCTTATAAATATGTCTTAGTAGTAGGTGTTGAAAAACTGTCGAAAGTCGTTGATTGGGAAGATCGCAATACAGCTGTATTATTTGGCGATGGTGCCAGTGCAGCTATCATTGGGCAAGTCTCTGAAGGTAGAGGTATTCTATCCTTTGAACTTGGTGCAGACGGTACAGGCGGAAAGAATCTTTATTTAACGAAGCAAGATACAATTGCGATGAATGGTCGTGAAGTGTTTAAATTTGCTGTTCGACAAATGGGTGAATCAGCTGTTAATGTATTAGAGAAAGCAGGATTAACAAAAGAAGACGTTGACTTCTTAGTGCCTCATCAGGCAAATATACGTATTATGGAATCTGCACGTGAGCGTTTAGAGCTACCACCAGAAAAAATGTCAAAAACGATTCATAAATACGGAAATACTTCAGCAGCATCTATTGGTATTTCCTTGGTAGATGAGCTTGAAGCAGGTAAGATTAAAGAGGATGATTTATTAGTCCTTGTAGGTTTTGGTGGCGGCTTAACATGGGGTGCCGTAGCCATGAGATGGGGAAAATAAGTAGGAAAAATGCTTGAGGGGAGTAAGACAATGAGTAAAAGACGAGTAGTAATTACAGGAATTGGCGCAGTTACACCACTAGGAAATAGCATCGAAGAAACATGGGCAAACATTAAAGCTGGTAAATCTGGTATTGGTGAGTTGACACGCTTAAATAAAGATCTTTTTGCAGCAAAAATCGCCGCAGAAGTTAAGGACTTTGATATTGAAAAATATATTGATCGTAAAGAAGCACGTAAAATGGATCGTTTCACACAATACGCATTAGCGGCTTCTATTATGGCAATGGAAGATGCACAGTTAACAATTGATGAAGAGCTAGCTCCACGTGCAGGTGTATGGATTGGTTCTGGTATCGGTGGAATGGAAACATATGAACAACAATTTTTAACATTCCAAGAGCGTGGCGCAAGACGTGTTAGTCCTTTCTTTATTCCAATGATGATTCCTGACATGGCATCAGGCCAAGTCTCTATTCACTTTGGTGCAAAGGGGATTAATTCTTGTTCTGTAACGGCATGTGCTTCAGGCACAAACTCTATTGGTGATGCCTTTAAAGTAATTGAGCGTGGAGATGCTGATGTAATGATTTCTGGTGGGGCTGAATCACCAATTGTAACAATGGCAGTTGCAGGTTTTTGTGCCAATACAGCACTATCATTAAATCAAGATCCACAAGCAGCATGTCGCCCATTCGATAAAAACCGAGATGGCTTTATTATCGGAGAAGGAGCGGGTATTGTCATTTTAGAAGAATATGAACATGCAAAAGCTCGTGGTGCCAAAATCTATGCTGAAGTTTTAGGTTATGGTGCAACAGGGGATGCGCATCACATTACGGCTCCAGCTCCAGAGGGTGAAGGTGCAGCCCGTGCGATGACGCAAGCGTTAACAGATGGTGGTGTAGAGCCATCACAAGTTGATTATATTAATGCCCATGGTACAAGTACGCCATATAACGATTTATTCGAAACACAAGCTGTGAAGACTGCTTTTGGTGATCATGCGTATAATCTTGCGATGAGCTCAACAAAATCTATGACAGGTCACTTATTAGGAGCAGCTGGTGGTGTGGAAGCTATTTTCACAGCATTAGCCCTTAAAGAAGGGATTTTACCACCTACAATCAATTTAAAAGATCCTGATCCTGAATGTGATTTAGATTATGTTCCAAACGAAGCAAGAGAAGCAAATATTCAATATGCAATGAGTAATTCTCTTGGTTTTGGTGGTCATAATGCAAGTCTTCTATTTAAAAAATATGAAGCATAATAGATAAACATAAAAAACGTCAGCCAAATTTAAATGGCTGACGTCTTTTTTTATAGTTTTGTGAATAAATGATAAGTAAGAAGAAATAGAAAGGATGCCATTACTATGTTTCGTCTCTTTTTATTTTTAGTAAGTTATGGCTTAATGATCCTCTCTTTAGGGAATCTCATATTGTATTTAAATTACCGCACACTAGGTTATTCATGGAAGGTTGTTTTCAAATTTATTTTTCAAACAACAGAATTTTATATGGCGGTAGGAGCCTGTATCATCATCTGCGCAGTTGTGCTTGATTTGGGCTTTGATCGATCCTCAGACAAGCCGTAAGTTTAGCGACGTGCGCGACCAAGACCCATAGCATTTTCCATACGTTTTAATGTAGCACTAGCAATCGCATTCGCCTTTTCAGCACCTTCATCAAGAATGACATCTAACTCTGATGATTCTACAAGATGATAGAATTTTTCTTGAATAGGTGTTAAGTGTTCAATTACTGCTGTTGCTACACCCTGCTTGAATCCACCATAACCAATTCCCTCATATTTTTTGACTAAATCTTCAACGGCTACCCCTGAAATAGCTGATTCGATTGTCAATAAATTTGAAACACCTGGTTTATTTTCCACATCAAATGCAACGATGCCGTCAGAGTCAGTTACAGCTGATTTAATTTTTTTCTCAATGTCTTTCGCAGTATCTAATAAGCGGATTGTCGCTTTCGTATTTGGATCTGATTTACTCATTTTCTTTGTTGGCTCTTGTAAGGATTTAATGCGTGCGCCTGCTTTAGGTAATTGAATTTCTGGAATTGTTAAAACATCGCCAAAGCGTTTGTTAAAGCGTTCTGCAAGGTCACGAGTTAGCTCAATATGCTGCTTCTGATCATCGCCTACAGGGACTATATTTGTGTTATAAAGTAGAATGTCCGCGGCCATTAGCGGTGGATATGTTAAAAGAGCAGCAGATACGCTTTCCTTACCATGTGATTTATCTTTGAATTGTGTCATACGTTCTAGCTCACCGATAGACGCAACACATTGTAACATCCATCCTGCCTGAGCATGCGCTGGCACCTCTGATTGAATAAATAAGGTCGATTTTTTAGGGTCAATGCCAGTAGCAATATAGGTAGCAGCAAGCTTTCGAATACTTTCTCGTAATTCTTTAGGATCTTGTGCAACAGTGATTGCATGTTGATCAACGATACAATAAATGGCGTTCCCTTCATCCTGTAGTGCTGGGAACTGCTTGAATGCTCCTAAATAGTTCCCTAATGTTACGATACCTGTAGGCTGTACGCCAGAAAAAATAGTTGTCATTAAAAATTCCTCCTCGAATTCAATTTCTGTAACATTTGTCACAGCGTTGTCTTCACCTTTCAACTTGGTGATGAAGACAAAAAAACATCATGCGTCCTCATTAGATTTTTTCTAATGAAGGGACGAATGATGTTTGAATCCGCGGTACCACCCAGCTTGCCTAAAAAGGCCACTCAGCTTCGTAACGTGAAGGGACGAGCTTTGCTAATAGCTTCAAGTAGCGTTCACAAAGCTAACTCGGAAGTCCATTCCACATGCATCCACGATCTGTTTACAGCAACCACAGACTCTCTATACGTGAATTAGCATATGTACTACTCTTCGTCAGCGTTTTTCTCAATTTAAATTGTTCAAATTGATTTGATTGCAAAGAATTATATTATAAAGATTCCTTTGTGTAAAGTCAGACTTTTGACGGTGTTTTTTTCCTAGAAAAAATTATATGCTTTTTTTGTTATGTAATTTTGTTATAAATTTATAATTTTTTATTAAAAAATTGGCTAGATGTACACGGGAGATTGACAATTTTCTCGATTGTTTTTCTTAAATGAGAACAACCGAGATATCTGTTTAGATGTTTAAAATGCTTTAAAAATGGGAAAGGTAGTAGTAGCACATAAGTTTGAAGAAAATACACTATATTTGAAAGCTGTATAAATAGACAGAATATTTAGCGATAGGTTCAGATTTTTTTTATTGGAACTATATTCAAATACAGCGGAGTACTGTATAATGGTACTGTGTATTTTACATTACATTAATTCTAATTTAACACATTGGTTCTGGTTTATAGATAATGATTTTGAAATGAAAGGATGTGTCAGAATGATCGTAACCCTATTTACATCACCAAGTTGTACCTCTTGTCGTAAAGCGAAAGCTTGGTTAGAGGAGCACGAAATTCCATATACAGAACGTAATATATTTTCTGAACCACTTAGTATAAGTGAAATAAAAAAAATCTTACGTATGACAGAAGACGGAACTGATGAAATTATTTCCACTCGTTCTAAAATATTCCAAAAATTAAATGTTGACGTTGAAAGCTTACCATTACAACGTTTATATGAATTAATTCAGGAATATCCAGGCTTACTACGTAGACCAATCATTTTAGATGAAAAACGTCTACAGGTTGGCTACAATGAAGATGAAATTCGTCGTTTCTTACCTCGAAAAGTTCGAGCATATCAGTTACAAGAAGCACAACGAATGGTGAATTAAACCTTTCTATTCTGAATAATATATGTAATAGATGTTACAGATGTGGAATACATGTTGTGACATCTTTTTTTTATGTTTTACTTCTGTAAAACCTTCTATATGAAGTATAATAATTAATAGGGAAAAGTCATATATTTCCGTAAAAGTATGTTAAACTTGATTTAAGTTAAATAGTTTACTACAATTTCAATAATTCAAATATCTTCTGTGAAACGGTGTATATCCTTTTCATTTTATGACAGAACAGCATACAATAGAGTTAGAGACAACTGTGAACACAAAAATTCATGTTTACGGTTACTCGATGGTTTTACTGTAGTGTGGTCAAAGGTTGAAAAACAAATGCAGTATGAAGGTTAAAAACAAAGAATAAAAGCATACTAATGAAACAAACTGTTTTTCGACATATGACAGTGAAGGGAGATGAGGTCTAGTGGACATCGAACGTGTAAATGAAAATACACTCAAGCTCTTTATTACGTACAATGATATAGAGGATCGCGGCTATAGTCGTGAAGAAATTTGGTACAATCGAGCAAAGGGTGAACAACTTTTTTGGGATATGATTGATGAAGTAAACACGGAGGATTATTTTGATGTAGAGGGTCCGATTTGGATTCATATCAATGCATCTGAAGTAGGCTTAGAAATCATTGTCACACGTGCACATATTTTAAAAGACGGTGAAACATTAGATGGTCATTCGAATTTTGATGAACACAAAGATATGTTTGCACCATTCGATGAAGTTGGAGAGGATCTTCTTAGCCAACTAACTCAATTTGGTGACATGGATGAGTCAGAATTATTTATGGATACAGACATTTATGTTTATAAATTTAAAGATATTGATGAGTTAATCCCTGTCGCAAAACGAATGACAGACGAATTAGTGGATTCCTCATTATTCAAATATGAAAATTGGTACTATCTAGTTGTTGATTTTGGAAACGCAGATGAGGATTTAAATCGTCATGATAGAAATGCAGTTATCAAGGAATTTTTAACACCATCCAATTTTACAATTCATCGTCTAGAGGAGTACGGTGAAAAAATTATGGAATTCAATTGCTTTGAAACAGTTCGAAAATACTTTGCATAGGCAATGAAACACTAATTATTTTAGACTGTAGTGAAACTCGTAAATGAATCGAGTTTCGCTACAGTCCTTTTTTATGTTTTCAACATCGCAGAGTTTTAAATAAGAGCGCATTTTTAAAATTTCAAGAAAAAACTGCTTTATTTTTGTTTGTGAAAATCCATTCTATTATAGTTGACTAAAAAGGAGCTGATACTATGCTGATTGCCTATAACAATCAACAGCAATTATTTCTCCCCTATCAATATACGAGGAAAGCTTTACAGCAATATAGGCGGCACATGAAATTTTATTGTCCTCAATGTTTAGAACAAGTTCAATTGAAAATAGGTAACTATAATATTCCCCACTTTGCTCACTTCACAAAAAATCAATGTTCACAGCTATTCGCAGAAGGTGAATCTAAATTACATTTACAAGGTAAAGTGCAATTATATGAGTGGCTCCAAAAGCATGGACATCAGGTGGAACTAGAACCATATTTAAAGGAGCTTTCTCAGCGCCCAGATTTGCTTGTTACACGCGATAAGGAGCAGTTTGCAGTTGAATTTCAATGTAGTACAATCTCTCATGAAAAATGGCACCAACGAACAATGGGCTATGAAAGAAACGATATACAAGCAATTTGGCTTTTTCAAACTCCCCAAAGCAAAGACGCCGTCAATGGCATCAGAAAAATTAGAATCTCTCCACTGCTGCAAAAAGCGTTTATAACAACAACGGATTTACCATATTTACTGGCGTACAACGCGGTGACAGCCCAATTTATTTATTGGACGAATCTTCTTCATGTTCACGGGCATACTTTCATAGGTAAAGTACAGAAAATTCCGATCGATCAACAACATTTTCCTTTTTATAGACCTCAACGTATTACTCAAGAAGAATTTCAACGCTATTGGCAGCTCTATAAACAGACTTGTAGGCAATTTGCGTTTAATCGTCTTTTACATAGCAAGAAGGGAGTACAAGATCCATTTTTACGTAATTGCTATGAATTAAATCTTTCTCTTACTGCTCTGCCACCATACATTGGAATTCCAGTGAAAGAAGGAGCAGCTATCCCTTTGTTTACGAGCGAATGGCAAATACTGCTGTTTTATTTTAGTAAACAATTAGGACGTCTTCCATTTGAATTAACAAAGGGGCAGATGGAAAACTTTTTATGCAAGTATCAGCTAGAAGTAACCGAACAAGCACTAAGAGCTATTCAAAATTATGGGTATCTTCTTAAGCGTATGCAACATGAGGATGGTTTACTAGATAATTGTGAGCAAGTCTATGTACATTTATTTGCAATTGCCACAATATACTGAGAAAATATGAGAGTAAAAGGAAAAAAGCACATATAAAGGGGGCTGGCATATATGGCTAGTAACAGTAATCAGGTTTTGGTTAGAAAAGAAGTACCAGAAGAATTAACATGGCGCTTAGAAGACATCTTTGCAACAGATGCAGCTTGGGAAGAGGAATTGAAGGAGGTTGCAGAGCTTGCTAAACAAGCACCTAGCTATGCAGGTACTTTAAATAATGGGGCAGAGGCATTATTAGCAGCTTTGCAGTATCATGATCATATATATGAACGTGCAATGAAGCTCTACACATATGCTCATATGCGCTATGATCAAGATACGACAAATAGCTTTTATCAAGATATGAACAGCCGTATTCAAACATTGGCAACGAGTATCTCAGCTGGCCTTTCCTATTTAACGCCAGAAATTCTGACATTAAGTGAAGAAACGATTGAACGCTACTTAACAGAAAATCAAGACCTACAACTATATAAACAATCTTTAAAAGAAATTACAATGGCACGTCCACATGTATTACCAGCCGAACAGGAGGCATTGCTAGCGCAAATGTCTGAGGTGACAGGTACAGCTTCGAATACATTCAGCATGTTAAACAATGCCGATATGGTATTCCCTCATGTGAAAAATGAAGAGGGAGAAGAGGTACAACTTACGCATGGTAATTATATAAAGTTTTTAGAGAGCAAGGATCGCTCTGTACGTGAAGGCGCATTTAAAGCGATGTACGAAACGTATGGCAAGTTTAAAAATACGTTCTCGGCTACGCTAACTGGTAATGTGAAGAAGCATAATGTAAGTGCTCGAATTCGTCATTATGATTCTGCACGTCACGCTGCCATGTCTAATAACTTCATTCCTGAAAATGTTTATGATCAGCTGGTGGAAACAATTCATAAGCACTTACCAGCTATGCAACGTTATATTTCGTTGCGTAAGAAATTATTGGGTGTAGATGAATTGCATATGTGGGACTTATTTGCGCCACTAGTTAAAGAGGTGGAAATGAAGGTCTCTTATGATGAAGCGAAAGATATTTTAGTAAAAGCTTTAGCTCCATTAGGGGAGGAATATCAAAGCATCGTTCAAAATGGACTGGATAACCGTTGGGTCGATGTTTTAGAAAATAAAGGGAAGCGTAGTGGAGCCTATTCTTCAGGCGCCTATGGTACAAATCCTTATATTTTAATGAATTGGCAGGACAATGTGAACAATCTATTTACATTAGCACATGAATTTGGCCATAGTGTTCATAGTTATTATTCACGCAACAACCAGCCATTTGTTTATGGAGACTATTCTATTTTTGTGGCAGAGGTCGCTTCTACTTGCAATGAAGAGTTATTAAATGACTATTTACTGAAAACAATTGATGATCCACAACAAAAAATATACTTATTAAACCATTGGCTAGATGGCTTCAGAAGTACTGTATTTAGACAAACAATGTTTGCGGAGTTCGAACATCTTATTCATCAAATGGATAAGAATGGTGAATCCTTGACAGCAGATCGTTTAACAGAAGTTTACTATGAATTAAACAAAAAGTACTTCGGTGATGATATGGTGGTAGATGAGGAAATCGGCTTAGAATGGGCTCGTATTCCACACTTCTACTATAATTACTATGTTTATCAGTATGCGACTGGTAAATCAGCCGCTACAGCATTAAGTAAACAAATATTAGAGGAGGGTGCACCAGCTGTAGAACGTTATATTAATAACTTCTTAAAAGCGGGATGCTCTGATTTCCCTATTGAGGTATTAAAGGCAGCAGGCGTTGATATGAACGTAGCTAAGCCAATTGAAGATGCTTGTAAAGTATTTGAAGAACGTTTAAATGAATTAGAAAAATTATTGTTAAATAACTAATTAATTGGGCTATAGGAATGTTCCTATAGCCCAATTCTTTTTATAAACACCATAAATTGAAAGGGAAGAATAATGTTTTTTTTTGATTTCTAAATAGTTTAAAAGTGTGTATCTTGGAAAAATACTGTTTGTAATCGCTTTCTATTTGACAAATTTGTGAATCTAGTATTGGTTTCATTGCTAAATATATTATTCCATGATAGAGTAATTCTTGTGAAATAAATCACAAAACAAACATACACCCCTTTGTTTGAACGTGAACATTTCTCCCATCCCCTTTGTGAAAAAGAAGCGTCTCTATCGGTCGAGGATAGAGGCGCTTCTTTGTATTTTGCGTTATCTTGAAAAAGGGACTCCATCATGATGATTGGAGTCCCTTTTATTTTATTATTTAAGACGCCATAACGTAGCGTGAGTAGTCTGGATTCGTTCGATCTTTTGTTGCAGCATACGTTTCTTGAGTTCACGCTCTGCTGCTTGCTCTGTTAATGAATAGATAAAAGCTATTTCATTTGTAGAAAGAGTATGGAATTTAGAAAATAAGTCCTCTATTGATGGTAAAGGCTGACGGACAAGCTGTTCGCTCAGCATTTCTTGTAAAATATGTTCATAAACTTCATAGGAATAGCTACCACTAACTTTTAGTCCCTCATCTTCAATACATTCATTGAAAAATACGATACTTGGTACTTCTTCTACTTCCATTTCGCGTTTAATATATAAATCGCATTGGAAAGCACGTGCTGCCTCCTTTGAACCAAAGTCAACAGTAAACTCATTCATATCGAGTTGAACATCCTCAGCTATTTTTAAAAGCGTTGCATAGGAGTTTACATCTTGATGACTTAATAATACGTATTCTTGTAGTTTCGATAAATAACGTGCACCTGCACGTTTCCCCTGTAATTCAGCTGCTTTAATAGCGATAGAAGGTAAAACAGGATGATTTATATCAAGTTCGATTCCTGAAATACAGCCTTTGACACGTTTACTTAAGCAATTTAAAGAAGTAAGTTCTGTACTTAAAACAAAGCGCCATGTGAAGTAATGGTTGTATTCAAGCTGTAATTTACGAAGAGTTGCTTGCATACTGAAAGCTTCAGGGCAAAGTGGATCTACGAAAATATACAATTCAATTGGCTTGTTTGCAGTAGAAATCGTTGGCGTTGGCTCTTGCAACATTTGAATATTATTCACGTAACAATTCCCCCTCATCGTCATTTGGCGTATTAACCATGTGATGAGCTGTTAATACTAAACGTTGATAATAAGTTTCACGGAACTTCCCTTCCAAACCTACCTCATCCATTGCTTCTGACATACACTCTAGCCAAGCTTGAGCGCGGTCAGGTGTAATAGGAAAATTCATGTGACGTGCACGCATCATCGGATGACCATGCTCCTCAGTAAAAAGATTTGGTCCCCCTAAATACTGTGTTTGAAATTGAATTTGTTTACGGGCTGTTTCTGTTAAATCCTTTGGAAAGATTGGAATAAGATCAGGATGCTGAGCAACTCTTTTATAGAACGCATGAATGAGTTCTGACAGTTTTTCAGCTCCCAGCTCCTCATAAGGAACAGTGTATTTTCGACTCATAAGTTATATGCTCCTTTAATTCTTTATATCGTAAAGTACCATATTGTATACTTCATCCTCATCAAATTGTGAAATTCTTGTGACTACCTTCATTCTATCAACGTCTTTTCGTTAACACAAACAAAGAGCTCTTTCGAATTGCTGTTCGCTACAAAAGCACAAATTTCACCACTATGGGTGAAATTTGTTGGAAGTGACATAGATAACAAGAAAGATGCGATTACACTGTAAAGTAATTCATCACTTTTTTGACATAATTCTGTGTTTCTTTGAAAGGAGGGATCCCTCCATATTTTGTAACACGAGATGCGCCAGCATTATAAGCTGCTAATGCTAGTGTAGGGTCATTATTAAACTTATCGAGCATTTGACGCAAATATTTTGCACCAGCCATAATATTCTGCTCTGGATCAAAAGCGTTAGTCACACCCAAATATTGTGCTGTTTTGGGCATGAGTTGCATTAAACCTTGCGCCCCCGCATGGCTTACTACAGTTGGATTAAAATTAGATTCTTGTTTAATAACTGCTGCGATAAGCTTCGCGGGTATCTGATAAGTAGCGGCCGCTTTTTCAATAATGGCAGTATACTCATTTGATCCTGCTAGTGAATTGGCATATGCTGTAGAGCCTATTACATCGTCTGAAACATAGGAATCAAGTTTGTTAGTAGCATATGTGTTTGCTAAAGCTTGTTTGACTGATTCAGGTATAAACACAGCATTAGAGCCTTTGTAAAGTAATGATTCTAATGGACTTTGCTCCAAAGTAGCCAATTCATTGATGAAATTTGAATTATTTGCTGTTCCTGTAGCAAGCAAGCTTGATAATTTAGCATTACTTGCTGTCGAAGTTTCTCCTAATAATTCGTTAATCATGTCAGAAAAAATAGACTCATTGTCTGTGGGTGAACTTTCGCTAGATCCAAGTGTTTGCAAAGCTCGAATTTCTAGTAAAGATTTGAATGATTGAATATCCAAGGAGTCAGACACCTTCCTTTTTCTACTTTTATAAATTTTGTGCTTTTAGTGCCTTCATAAAACGAGCAATTTTTTTATCAGTTGGTTGCTTATCAATACCATATTGTTGTAAAAATTCGTCGAAAATTATATTTCCTTTTATTGCATCTTTTGCTTCATATTCTACCTCATAATCGTCGCACTGCAAATAGAAAGAATGATCAAAAACAAGAAGTCCCTCTTTGTAGGGAATTTCGACACGATCTGTAGTGAGAGTACCAAATACATGCAATTGTTCTAAAGGAATGTTATGAAGAGCTAATCTTTTACTTACCTCTTGAGCATAAAATCCCTTGCCATCTAACATTTGTTGCGCCTCTATTGCTGTTATTTCATCCGTCGTTTCAAGGTGAGCATGCTCAGTGTTTTTTTCTTTGAGCGTACATTCGTAATAATCACCAATTTGTCTAATACGAAGCCCACTTTGTAGTTTGCGAATAGCTTGATTAGGTGTGTCAAAATAATGATTTGCTTGACGATGAATAGCATTTTGGCTAATGTGGAACTCTTGTAATAATTCCTCGTATTGCTGTTTTGTTAATAGATTTTTAAATTCAATCTCAATTTCTTGTGTCATTTATAGTCACCTATTTATTTTTTATTTTTCATCCGTTGTTTCGCTCGAATTAATATTTACACACTGCAACTATTTACCCTGTGTGCTAAAATAAGAGGAAGAGTACAACGAAAAGGGGAACCGCATGTGCGTAAAATTTATACAATAGATACATCGAATTTTGAACAGGATCAACTTCATTTTAGTTTAAACGACAATGAAGTAAATTTACAGTTAAAACCTGCTGGACAACTCATTGCAGATTCAGATGATTTTGCATTCATTTATTTACTTGATGCAGGTGAAGACTATCATTACTTGCGTTTTCCACCGAGTAGTTGGGAGAATCTTGTACATATTTTACAAAAAGGGAAAAATCCACTGCTACGAATAGGTGAAGAAGTGATCGAACTGACAAATTTCTACGAGGAATTAGAAATGCTCGTGTATAATATTGAAGGAAATTACAATTATGGGGCAGAATTTGTCCAAGCAGTGGAACAACACTTCAAGGCTATTCTCGCTGAATAGAAAGACAAAACGAACAGACGGTGGTGTTCGATACCGATTGTCGGGAGGTTTTTACAATGGGACAATGGGAAATTTTTTTAAGTCCTTATAAACAAGCAGTAGACGAATTAAAAGTAAAATTAAAGGGCATGCGTTCGCAATTTGGTATTGTTAATGCCAATTCGCCAATTGAATTTGTCACAGGACGTGTCAAGCCTTTAGCAAGTATATATGACAAAACGTTAGAAAAAGGACTAGCTTTTGAGCCTTCTAAACAACTTGGTGACGAACTTGGCGATATTGCTGGCCTTCGGATTATGTGTCAATTTGTTGATGATATTTCAACGGTAACTGAGCTAATTCGTCAGCGAAAAGATATGCGTGTAGTGGAAGAACGCGATTATATTACACATAATAAGCCTAGCGGTTATCGCTCCTACCATATGATAGTGGAGTATCCTGTTGAAACAATTCAAGGAAAAAAAGTAGTATTAGCGGAAATACAAATCCGAACACTAGCTATGAATTTCTGGGCTTCAATAGAGCATTCTTTAAATTATAAATATAAGGGGATGTTCCCAGAAGAAATTAAGAATCGCTTGCAAAGTGCTGCGGAGGCAGCATTTCGGTTGGATGAGGAAATGTCATCCATTCGTAGTGAAATTCAAGAGGCACAGGCCTACTTTAGCGAATATAAAGAAGCATCGAATCCTAATTTACTAACGGAGAAGGAGCGTGACGCACAATGAAATTTTCGATTCAATCACGTAGAGATGCACAATCCAACGAGCTGATGGAACTTGCTAAAACCTATTTACAGGATTTTGGCTTGACCTATGATGAAGAGACGCCAGAAATTGTTGTTTCGATTGGAGGAGATGGCACACTATTGCATGCCTTTCATCGATACTCTCATTTATTAGACCAGGTAGCCTTCGTTGGTATCCATACAGGGCATTTAGGATTTTATGCGGATTGGAAACCATCTGAATTAGAAAAATTAGTTTTGTCCATTGCTAAAAAGGATTTTAATGTTGTGGAATATCCACTGCTGGAAGTAAGGGTAGAGCATCATAATGCCGAATCCAATACGTATCTTGCTTTAAACGAAGCAACCGTCAAATCGCCAGATGTTACGCTTGTGATGGATGTTGAGTTAAATGGCAATCAATTTGAGCGATTCCGTGGCGATGGTCTTTGTGTATCCACTCCTTCGGGTAGTACGGCTTATAATAAAGCACTAGGTGGAGCCATCATACATCCTACACTAGCGGCACTCCAAGTCACTGAAATTGCCTCAATTAATAACCGCGTTTTCAGGACAGTAGGATCGCCATTAATCTTGCCAGCACACCATCATTGTGTATTGCGTCCTGTAAATGAACAAAATTTTAATATGACTGTTGATCACTTGCAAATTACTCAAGGTGATGTGAAAGCCATAGCGTTTAATGTAGCAAATGAAAGAGTACGTTTTGCCCGTTTCCGACCATTCCCATTTTGGGAGCGAGTGCATGAATCATTTGTTGCAAATGAATAACGTGGATACAAGATTTACATTACAATTTGAGGCGAAGAAAAATGGCCAATTATTACGAGAGGCACTTCAAGAGTGGCGTATTTCTAAGCGAGCTCTAACAGCTATTAAGTTTGATGGTGGCATGTTGACTGTGAATGATGTCGAACGTAATGTGAGACATATCCTGCAAGTTGGAGATTGTGTGAAAGTAACGTTTCCTCCCGAAGAAAAAAGTGAAGGGCTTGCTATTGAGCATGGGGATTTGACCATTGTATATGAAGACGATGCCATCTTAGTGCTCAACAAACCAGCTCATCAAAGTACGATACCCTCACGAGAGCATCCAACCAACAGCATTGCAAATTTAGTTTGTGGCTATTTTCAGAAACAAGGATTGGCCTCTACGGCTCATATTGTTACAAGGCTAGACCGAGATACATCAGGTTTACTGTGCATAGCTAAGCATGCTCATATTCATCATTTAACAGGGCTTGCTCAGCGTAAGAGAGAGATTTCAAGACAATATGAAGCCATTGTACATGGACATATCGAACAAAACTTTCAATCGATTATAGCTCCGATTGGTCGTAAAGAAGGTAGTATTATTGAAAGAGATGTACGGGAAGATGGGCAATATGCACATACGGATGTAAAGGTTCTGAAGCGTTTTTCACTGGGTGCTGAACCAATGACACATGTACGACTTCAACTGCATACAGGTCGTACACATCAAATTCGCGTGCATATGTCGCATCTTGGACATCCACTTGTAGGGGATGACCTTTATGGTGGTAGTCGTCTTCAAATTGATCGACAAGCATTACATTGTGTATCTTTAAGTATGGAACATCCTTTAACAAGTGTGCCATTACACTTTACAAGTATGCTAAATGAAGACATGCAAAGATTACTGAAGGAATCTTCTGCATAAATTTTTGATAAAAGGAGGTGTTCGCGTAAACGAGCATCTCCTTATCATTTTTTGATTTAGGTTAAGCTGCGTATTAGAGAAGTAGATTATTTTTACACCTTATTCATAACAAAGTGACAAAGGTAAGGTATAGTAAAATAGAATCGTCAGGATTTTAGGCGTAATATTGAAATTTATAAAAATCTGCCCATTTGCTCATAAATATAACTTAAAAAAGAGTTTGCAGAAAAGGTACATTACACTCTATTATATAGAAGGTAGATTTACGGCAGGCATTGCCCGTAAAATGATTGAAAGCTCGGAAGGAGGGGACAAGCATGATAGAGGAAAGAAATGAAAAGGATGATGTGCAATTTGATGAGGCACATCTACGAGAAATGCTAGAAGCACATAATATTGAAGCATTTCGTGATGAGTTTTTAGAACTTCATCCATATGATCAGGCAACGTTTTATGAAAAGGTGGAACCTGATATAAGGAAAATCATCTATTCGTTCTTGTCTCCGACAGAAATGGCTGATATTTTTGAGGCAATCGATATTGAAGATGATGAGTATAAAGCATATCTTGCTGAAATGGATCAATCATACGGTGCAGAAATGCTATCTCATATGTACGCAGATGATGCGGCAGATGTCTTAAATGAACTGGATACAGCACAGCGTGAAAGCTATTTAGAAATGATGGATGAAGAAGCGGCAGAAGATATTAATGAACTACTAAGTTACGATGAATATACTGCTGGTTCTATCATGACCACTGAATATGTCGCTATACCAGAAAATTCAACAGTTCGTTCAGCTATGGCCATATTGCGTAAAGAGGCACCAGATGCTGAAACTGTTTATTATATTTTTGTAGTGGATGAAGAACATCGTCTGACGGGTGTTATATCGTTACGAGACTTAATCATTGCTGATGAGGATACACTTATTCGTTCTATTATGAATGAGCGTGTCGTGATGGTACATGTAGGCGATGACCAAGAAGAAGTCGCGCAAATTATGAAGGATTATAATTTCTTAGCGACACCTGTTATTGATGATAGAGGAGAATTACTTGGTATTATCACGGTTGACGATATTATTGATGTTATTGATGAAGAGGCTTCTGAGGATTACTCTAAATTAGCCGGTATTTCGGATATGGATAAATTTGATGTAACACCATTCCAAGCGGCTAAAAAACGTTTGCCTTGGTTAGTAGTTCTACTGTTTCTAGGTATGTTAACAGCTAATCTAATGGGGCAATTTGAGGATACATTAGATAAGGTTGCCTTACTAGCGGTCTTTATTCCATTAATTTCAGGAACTTCAGGTAATAGTGGAACACAGGCATTGGCCGTGGCGATTCGAGGGATTGCAACAGGTGATGTAGAAGAACATAGTAAATTTAAGTTACTATTACGTGAAGCAGGTACTGGCTTAATGTCAGGCATTGTTTGTGGATTAATTGTTATTGGGATCGTTTATTTTTGGAAACATGAACTTGTCCTAGGTATGTTAGTAGGGGCAGCACTTTGTGGCTCTATTTTAGTGGCGACTTTAGCTGGTTCATTTATTCCATTGTTAATGCATCGACTAAAAATAGACCCTGCTGTTGCATCAGGACCCTTTATTACTACTTTAAATGATATTACAAGTATTTTAATTTATTTGGGCTTAGCGACAGTTTTCTTAAGCCAAATAGGCTAAGAACCAATTTGCTTACTTTCGCATATTGTATGGAAAAAAGGGAAGTGAGTAAAGTGGATCAAGAACCACGCTTGTTTATAAAATCACCATCATATTTTTTAAATATTTCTAAGGTGTTACATGAACTTGATTTGGATGAAAGTACATCTGTCTATGTGAAGGACAATATGTTCGATGAGCAAATAGTTGAAGAAAAAAATGAGACAGTAGATGATGTACAAATAGATCCTTATTTACTGAAACAGCTCCAATTTTTAGAAAAACCATTTCGTCAGAGAGCCTATCAGCCATTATTAGTTTGTTTAAAAGATGGTAGAAAATTAACTGGGACAGCTTCAGATGTACAGAATGATTCTTTAATGCTCACATCATTAGAATTAAAAATACAGGAAATCATTCATTTTGAAGATATACAGCAAATACTTTGGCGCGGAAGAAAATTGCCAACTTTATAAAAAAAGTGTACAGCAGAGGATGCTGTACACTTTTTTTATGTGTGTGTGTCAAAGGTGAAAGAATTAGTCACAAATCCCTAAGTCAACATCAGCGATACATTGTACAGCGCAGAAGCAAGATAAATCCACAGTAATACAGCTATCTGTTGAGCTCCAGTCATCTACTTTACAGATTTTCTTCATGTTGATACAACAACCGTCTTTGCTTAGTAAGTCTACTGTACTTTCACTAGAGTCAAATGTACATAATGGCTCTAAAACACGTAAAGTAGCACAACATTCATCAAACATATCTTCTACGCGGAAGAATACGGATGTACAAATACAAGGATCTGCTGTTGGAGAGTTAAAGAATGCTTTGAAAGGAGTACCATCTTTTGTAATTAACATGAAAACACGTGTATCTGCTTGTGAGCGTGCAGGACTAACAATCCCACCTAGTGGCTCTAAGAAACAGTTTGCTGTACATGGAGAACACTCATCTCGCACCGCTTGATTTTGAATATCTAAAATAGCGCGAACTACGTCACAAACGCAGCCTGCTGAATGGATTGGTCCAATAGGATTTGTTGGCTTACCACAACCCATATTGTCACCCCCTTTCCTTGTTACTACTTCTACAATATGTACTTTTGAAAACTGGACTCGGGCTTTTGTGTATTTCTTTGAATGAATAGTTTTTTTATGTGTGGAGAAACTGTAAAGAAAAGGAGGGTAAAACTTGAGGCTACTAGGAATGACGTTACCTCTCTTAGTTGTTTTATCGCTGTTGAATGGTTGTGCTGAAAAGGAAAAATTTATCGTCTATGGGTCTCCACAAAATGAAAGTGAAGTAGAAGCCCTTATAAAAGAAGAAGACTATGTTGATCGCTCAACGGTTATCCAATATGACGATAGTATGCTTATTGCAGTACAAATTAAACCATGGGAAAAGTGGAAAAAAACTAAGTTAGAGAAAAAATTGCAAAAGAAATTTGAAGAGAAATATCCAAACAAAGATGTGTTTGTCTCCGCTGATTACAAAATTTTTTATGAAGCCAATAAAATAAAAAAGGATCAGATGGAAGATACTAAATTAAGCGATAAAATTACAGAACTAAAAGAGCTTGCAAAGGAGGAGACATAAATGGAAAAAGAGCAATATCAACAGTTAGAGCAAAATGTTACACCAAAGCCCCCTTATTTAAAGAATGTAGCAAAAGCCTTTTTCGTTGGCGGTTTTATTTGTGCAATTGGTCAAGCTGTGTCTCTTTTTTATATTATTTTCTTCAATTTTACAGAGGCAACAGCAGGAAATCCAACTGTTGCAACGATGGTATTTTTCGCCATGATATTAACAGGTCTTGGCCTTTATAAAAGAATTGGTCAATTTGCTGGGGCTGGATCGGCAGTTCCAGTAACAGGCTTTGGGAATGCTGTTATTTCGGCAGCTATCGAGCATCGTTCTGAAGGGCTAGTATTGGGAGTCGGCGGAAATTTATTTAAATTAGCAGGATCAGTTGTTTTATTTGGTGTAGTGTCAGCATTTTTTGTAGCGCTCATTAAATATATCCTCGTAACGATAGGAGTGGTTTCATGGTAATTGTTTTTCAATCGAAGCCCTCTCTTTTAGCAGGTGGAGTGGTAGTAGGTCCATTAGAAAATAGGAGTATTTTTAGTCAATATTTTGACTCTGTGTATGATGATGAACGTTGGCAAATGAAAACAAATGAACAGGGACATCGTAAAATGATCGAAGAGGCCTGTGAATTTGCTATGAAAAAAATGGGCGTACAAAAAGGTGATATCAATTATTTAATGGGCGGAGATTTAGTCAACCAAATGACACCAACTAATTTTGCCGCTAGGGATTTAGAAATCCCTTTTATTGGACTATTCTCGGCATGTGCCACATCCGTATCTTCAGTTATTATTGCATGCCTGTTAACTGAGTTAGGAGCTGCTAATTTTTCATTAGCAGGTGCCTCTAGTCAACATAATGCAATTGAACGCCAGTTTCGTTACCCCATCAATTATGGCGCACAAAAACCACAAACAGCTCAATGGACAGTAACTGCTGCTGGTTATGCGCTAATTGGGAAGCATCGCGAGGAGTATCCTTCTATAGAAGCGGCAACAATTGGTAAGTCCGTTGACTATGGTATGGATGATCCTTTCCACATGGGTGCTGCAATGGCACCTGCTGCTTTTCAGACGATTCAATCTCATTTACAACAGAGAAATCAAAAAATTTATCATTACGATTTAATTTTAACAGGCGATTTGGGACAGCTTGGCTTAAAGCTATTGAAAGGAATGCTTGTGGAAAATGGCGTGAAAAATGAAGAGCTCACGTTATTACGTGATGCAGGTGCTGAATTTTATGGACAGGATCAAGCATTCCAATCTGGTGCAAGTGGAGCAGGCTGTTCGGCAGCTGTTTTTTTTAGTTATGTTATTCAACAAATGCGTGCAGGGAGCTATAAGCGAGTATTACTAGTAGCAACGGGAGCGTTATTATCTCCGCTATCCTATCAGCAAGGCGAGACGATTCCATGTACAGCACATGCGATAGAAATTACGATGAAATGAGGCAAAAAACATGGTTATGACTTTTGTATTTGCATTTATTGTTGGAGGTATTATTTGCGTCATAGGTCAATTATTAATGGATGTTGGCAATTTAACACCGGGCCATACACTAAGTACGTTAGTGGTTGTAGGTTCGATTTTGGATGGTATGGGCTTATATGAGCCATTAATAAATTTTGCTGGAGCAGGGGCGACAGTGCCCATTACATCCTTCGGGAATTCATTAACACATGGTGCCCTGGCGGAGGCAGAAAAACATGGACTTGTTGGCGTATTAACAGGCATGTTCGAAGTAACAAGCTCAGGAATTAGTGCTGCTATTGTGTTTGGCTTTATTGGTGCCTTAATATTTAGACCAAAAGGGAATATTGACTAGACGAATACCCCTCCCATTTTTACGACCGAAACATATTATAGGTTGTAGAAGGGAGGGGTGCTTTTATGGGATACCAAGGCTGGGGCTCACAACCGTACGGAAATAACGTTGGTGGGTGGAACAATAGCTACTGCGGAGGATACTCTGGAGGCAACAACAACTATGGTTATGGTTCTACATTTGTTCTAATTGTTGTACTATTCATTCTATTAATTATTGTTGGCGCTACTTACATCTAATTTGATGAACATAATAAAGGCTTTAGCTTTTATTTAGGATATTCTAAATAAAGTTAAGGCCTCCACCATTTGCGAAATGTTTCGTGCAAGACGCAAGGTCATTTTGAGTTTTTATGATAGGAGGGAAAACATGCATCGCTCGTTTTTTAATTCGATTGAGCAAAAAACAGGTGTATCGATGGATGAAATCTTCGCATTAGCCAATGCCATTCAACATGCGGATTTTACAAGTGAAAAACAAGTAAGAAAAATTGTACGACGTGTTGCTAAAATATCTAACAGATCGATTACGCAAGAGTTAGAAGATAAATTAGTACAATCTATTATTCAAGATGGAGCATCACTAGATTTCGATAAAATCACTAGAATGATGAAGTAGCGCATGGCATATCTACTTGGCAATGCAGCTTGTTACGATAGAGTAGATAAATGGTGGCAAGCGAATTCGTCTCATAAAAAAGGGGTGTTACGACATGATAAATATCGTAACACCCTTTCATTAAATATTCTTCTCCATAGCACGGTGTGGAATACCTGCATCCATAAACTCAGGCGAGGTAGCTGTAAAGCCTAGCTTTTCGTAAAAGGGAATTGCATAGCTTTGTGCATGAAGTTTTAAGGTTTTTTTATTGATAGAAATGGCATGCTTCTCCATTTCCTTCATAATTAAAGCGCCTAATTTTTTCCCGCGTTGGGATTGTAAAATACAAACACGCTCAATTTTAGCTGTATTATTGTCAATACTACGTAAACGTGCTGCTCCTACAGGCTCATCGTTATCATACATAATGAAATGTGTTGCAGTTGCATCCTCAGCATCACATTCTAGATGAAGCGGAACACCTTGCTCTTCAACAAATACTTTTTTGCGAATAGCAAAGGCATCATCGTGTTCTTGCTTTGTTTCAACAATTTTAACGTTATGCAACAATTACTCAGCTCCAGACAAACGGAATGTTTCGTAAGTTGTCCATGAACCATCTTCTAATTGATATAAAAGATGAATGCGATCAATTGTATCTTTTTCATCAACGCCTGTCATGCGTAATTGACCAAAAATGTCATCATGCTCTGAATCTGACATTTTTTGAGCGATTGTAATGTGTGGAACAAATACATGCTTCATTTCCCCATAAGGGATTTTTTCTTGAAGATCGTGTTGGAATGCTGCTAATTGTTCTGTTGGTTCAATGCGGAAGTAAATCGCATTTGTTGTAGGGAAAAACGAACTAATGCGAGATGCATGAATGTTTAAAGGTGCATATTTAGCAGCAAGTTCATCTAATTGCTTGACGATGGTTTGAATCTCTTCTTCAGACGCATCGAAGCTGTCCTTTAATGTCATATGCGGTGTAATCTTTGCATAATGAGGATCGTATCGTTTGCGATAAGTATTCGCTAAATCTTGCAATTTTTTTGATGGAAATGCCACAATACCGTACTTCATAGTCCATTACCTCCCGAAAATAAACAATTTTTCTAATTAAGTATAACAGAAATTTCAGTTTTCGTAATTTGAATCGCTTCATATTAATTGAAATTTTCAATTAATGCACGTCGAAGGTCTGGTTTCCAATATTTCCATGTATGATTGCCATCAAACTCGTCATAAAATGTAGTAAACCCTTTATTTATCATGAGATCATGCAATTGACGATTAGGTGTTAGAAAATCTTTGATGGTTTTATCCATTGTCACAACCTGATCTTCGCCTTTGCCGACGATATGGTAGATAGAAATAGATCCTGGATCTTTAAAATTTTCCACAGCCTTTAATACATCAGCATCTACATAAGGTGATTGTAGTATGACTTTGCCAAAGATGCTAGGATACTTTAAAGCAGCCATTAAGGAAGCAGTAGCAGCCATAGAGTCACCAATCACTCCACGACTCATACCCATTTGGTAAGTGGCATACTCCTGATCTAAATATGGCACTAGCTCATGTGCTAAAAAGCGAAGATAGGCTTCATGTTGCTCTCCGCTCGGGATATATTTATGACGTCGATCTTTTATGTCTTTGTAAGGAACAAATGCAATAATTAAATTTTCGATTTCATAGTCATCAATCAGTTCATCAGCTAGCTTTGTAATACCACCAAGTTGGAAATAATCTTTACCGTCTGATGCGATTAAAATGTTGTATTTATATAGTGGAGAATAATTTGCAGGAACATAAATATAGAGCTGTAATTCTTCCTGTAATGACTCACTGTAAAATGTTAAATCCTGTACTGTTCCCTTATCCAATGATGACACTCCTTCTTGTGTTTGTAACAAAATTGTACCATATTACGTAAGTAAAGGTATAATAGGTTGGGCTAGCATTATACTAGCAATAAAAATCGAAATGAGGGTTAATTATGCATAATAAAAGTATTCGTGTGCACTCTGACGAAGTAGCAAAGGCAGCTCAAGCCGCGTTAATTCGTAGAGGTGTAGCGATAGAGGATATCGCGCAAATTGTTTACGAAATGCAAAAAACCTATAATGAAGGTTTAACACTAGAGCATTGTGTTCATTCTGTTGAACGTGTATTACGTAAGCGAGAAGTGCAACATGCTTTATTAGTAGGGATTGAATTAGATGAATTAGCAGAGAAAAAATTATTATCTTCACCACTACAACAAATTATCGAATCAGATGAAGGTCTATTTGGTGTAGACGAAACAATCGCACTAGGATCTGTATTTACATATGGCAGCATTGCCGTTACTACTTTTGGTCATTTAGACAAGCAGAAAATAGGGATTATTAAAAAACTGGATACAGAACCCGGACATCATGTCAACACGTTCTTAGATGATTTGGTTGGTAGTATAGCAGCGTCAGCGGCTTCACGTATTGCACATCGTATGCGTGACCTAGAAGAAGAAGGCGAAACATTCGCTGATATCGAACCTGAAGAGCTAGGACCAAAACCAAAATCACATAATGAAATTTAAAATGAGTTTCTTCTATTAAAAATGAGCCTTCTCAAATTTTGAGAAGGCTCTAATTTGTATTACTTTTTATCGTTATATGCTTTTACCAATTCTTTTACTTTTTATCGTTATATGCTTTTACCAATTCTTTTACTTTTTCGCTATTTGCTTCAAGTTTTAAACCAGTATCAATTAATGGAGAGACTGTGGATACAGCTGGTTTTTTATTGCCTTGATAATAGCTAATGAATTCATCTTGGTTAATAGAGTATAGAATTGCTTTACGTAAATCTGCTGAATCAGACACCGCACGGCCAGATGTATTCATTTGTAGGTAGGAAACAGCATTACTATCTGCCGTATTTAATGTTAATTTAGCATCTGATTTGACAATATCCAGTTTCGTTTCTGGTACTGTTTGAAGAACATGAATTTCACCATTACGTAATGCAGATAGGGCACTATCAACATCAGAGATGAAACGGACATTGATTTTAGCAATTTTTGGCTCGTATTCGCTGCCAGCACGATATGCAGGGTTTTTCACAAACTGTGCTTCATAATCATTTTTCTTCACTAAAATGTAAGGACCACTTGCATATAGCTGGTTATTGAATGTTGCTGAACCCTCTGTTACAGTAGCTTGATCACCATAGGCAATGTCCTTGTCAGGGTTATAGTTAGCCACATCATACGTATTAATACTTGTTACTTGTTTTTCAGACACGATACCACCAGATTGGTGTGCTAAATAATTTAATACTTGTGGGAAAGGTGTAGGTGTTGTAATTTTAACAACTTGGTATGCACCTGCCGCATTATTAACAGTACCTTTTTCTTTTGCTAACTGAGCTACAGAAGCAGGTAGGCTTTGAGATAATGCATCTAAAACGGATTGCTCAGAGCCAGATACTTTTTTATCTTTTAATTCAGCTAAATCTGAAACGATTTCCACTGTTTCAATATTTTCATGAATGCTATAAGTACGGTGATCTGGTACTGAGTTAGCATCTTTTGCACGATTTAATGAGAAGACTACATCTTCAGCTGACACTAATTCCCCCGTATCAACAGCAGCACCATCTTTCACAGCTGCAAAGTGGATATCATCTCGTAAAATGAAGTAATATTCTTGATTACCTTCAGCCATTACATGGTTATAAGATAATGAACCATCTGAAACAACTTCATCTGTGTCTGTTAAGTTAACAAGACGAACATACATATTTGTGTTTAATGTGTTGATTGAACCATCATTCCCTTTAATCGGGTCAAGTGAAGTAAGAGAATTGATTGTTTGGTGTAAAATTAAAGGTTCTGTTGCATTTTTAGATGTATCATTAAATTCGATTTTTTCCCAAACTTGTGCACGAGATTTTGGTAAAAGAACTGTTTTAGGGTTTACTAGTTCAGAGTAGATCCCTTGATACTTATTGGAAATATATAAAGGCGCAATATAAGCCTGATCAAATACTAATAATTGTTCTAAATCTTTATATTTGGCTGCTGCTTCTTCACCAGTCAATGTGCTCGCTTCATCAATTAATGCATCTAATTTTGAATCTGCCACCACACTGTAGTCACCGCCAGTTTTAAATAAACCACGAACAGCATAGTCAGGGTTCCCTGTAACTGTCGTCCAGCTTGATAGGGCAAGGTCATAGTTACCTGCTTCTTTTTGAGCAGAGAAAGAACCGTAATCTGGTTGAATATTTAGCTTTACCTCAAAACCATTTTTTACTAATTGGTCTCGTACAATATTCATATCTTCTTCAGAAGCTGCCATTCCTAATACTTCAATGGCAATCTTGCCATTGCTCTTGTCACTATCTTTTGAATCTTTACTGCCTTCTACGTCAGTTTTTGTTTGTACACAGCCAGCCAAAGCTAGTACTGCAACGAATAAAAATACAAGTAATTTCTTCATAGTTACCTCCGATTAATTTGTTTTTGGATCTAAAGCATCTCGTAAACCGTCTCCTAAGAAGTTAAAGGAGAGGACAAGAAGCATAATACAAAGACCTGGGAAAATAGCGACATATGAATGTGTTTCCAGGTACGTACTACCAACTTTTAAAATATTGCCCCATTCGGGAATATGCGGCTCAATACCTAGCCCTAAAAAACTTAAACTACTTGTTGAAATAACAGCTCCGCCAATCGTTAATGTTGCTTTCACAATCATTGGTGCTAAAGAATTGGGAACAATGTGCTTAAAAATAATAGCAGCATCAGATGCACCTAAAGCTCTAGCCGATTCTACAAACTCATAATTAGCAAGCTGCATAACATTTGCCCGCATTGTACGGGCATATGTTGGAATTGCTCCAACACTAAGTGCAATAATAAGATTCACAGTATTAGCACCAAATGCGGCGATAATAGCAATGGCTAACAATATCCCTGGAATGGCATATAAAATATCGAGACTTCGCATGATGATATTATCAGTGGATTTACCATAATAGCCTGAAAATGCTCCTAATGCGCCACCAATAACTGCGGGAATAATTGTGGAGAAAAATCCGACGATTAATGATATTTGTGCCCCAAACACAATACGAGAAAATAAATCTCGACCATAATTATCTGTTCCTAGTGGGTATTCTAATGTCGGCGTTTGTAGCAATGCTCCATAATTATTTTCAGTAGCGAAATCATAGTCGAAAGTCCAAGAGCTTGTAACGGATAACGAGAACATGAAAATAATGAAGAATAAGCCGAATACAGCCATTGTATTGCGTAAAATCTTTTCCCATATTTTTTGCCATTTCTCAATAGAGGATGGATTTGCCCTTCGAGCCTTTTGGATAAGGCTATATCCTAGTAAAGTCGCAAATAGATTACCAGTGAAAGTCGCCAATAGTAGGACAATACCTGGAATGAGCATCCATTTTGGTGCCTCAGTTGCTGTGACATATTTCGTACATAATATGGCCATCACGATATAGAGAAGCGAGAGTACTAAGAAAACGCCCATTGCTAGTAAAAAGGTATCTGTTACATATGGCTTAAATAAATTCAATGCTGCAATACCTAAGATGAATAGCTGTGTTATAAAGGCATAGGCAGCAAAAGTATATTCTGCAGTCTTTCTTTTTGACACAAGCATAAATGCAAAGGATGTCGAAAAAATATTACCTGACAGTATCGTTATTAAAAGGGGATAGCCAAACATTCGAGTATTTTTTTGAATGTCACCATACGTTGCTAAATCCTTTTTAATTCGTAGATTGACGAAGGCAACATATGCCGTAGTAATGGCATAAATAACAAAAAGAAGCAGAACCACCGGTCGCCAGCTATTGCTGGAAAAATTATAGCTATAGGCTAGAAATAGTAAAGAAAACAGTAAGGAAAAGACAAAAGTAAAATGAGAATTGACATATTCCTGTGTAATCTTCAAGAGTAGTTTGACATGTAAGATGTTTTTCACAGGTGATCCTCCTTTAAGACTTCTTCATTTTCGAGCGAATGCGTGGATCAAAAAAGGCATACATGATATCAATGAATAAATTGACAATAGAAATGGTGATGGCGATATATACAACGCCCCCAAGAATGGCCGGAATATCAGGGATAAATTGTTTATCGACGATATAGCTACCTATCCCACTAATGTTGAATACCTTTTCTGTTACAGATGCGCCTCCCAACATACCTCCAAAAAGAAGTCCAATCACCGTAATAATCGGAATCATAGCATTGCGAATGGCATGTTTTGAAATCACTTTGAATTCATTTAAGCCCTTAGCCTTTGCTGTAATAATGTAATCCTCATGAATTACCTCAAGCATACTTGACCTTGTCATCCTAGCAATAGAAGCCGTAATGGATGTTCCTAAGACGACAATTGGCATGATAAGCGATAGCCAATTATGAGGGTTATAGGTAGCTGGAAACCATTGTAACTTTAGAGCAAATGTCAAAATAAAAATTAAACCTTGCCAAAAGCTTGGGATGGATAAACCAATTAAAGCAATGAACATAAATGTGTAATCCAAATATGAGTTTGGACGAACAGCTGAAATAATCCCAACTGGTATGGCAATAGCAATTGCCATTAGCAACGACAATACGGCAATTTCAAGAGTAACAGGGAATTTTGTAGCAATGCTATGTGTGATATCTTCTTTACCTGCAAAGGATGTACCTAAATCAAATGTAAATAGACCGGATAATGCGTTCCATAGCTGTGATAAATAAGGTTGATCCAAACCATGAATGCGATTAAAGTTTTCTATTTGCACAGGTGTTGCTTCAACTCCGAGTAGGTTTCTTGCTGGATCAAAAGGTGATAAATATAAAATGGTAAACACCAATGTAGCCACACCAACAATCACAATGAAGCTTTGTAAAATACGTTCAATGATAAATTGCAGAAATGGATTCGCAAATAAGATAAGTACTACATAAAATAAAACAGCTGGTAGAAAGGTAAGAGCCACAAAACGTTTGTTAGTTAGTTGCTGATTAAAAAATTGGGCATAGGATAGTTGTTGAATGTCCTCTTTTTGTAAATCCTGATCCACTTGCTGTTGAAGCTTCCTTTGAGCTAAGTGTTTGGCTGTGAGCTGAATTTGTGACGCCAATACAGCCTCTTTAAAAAATGTAGCTTTTGCTATTTCTTGTTGCTCAAATTCCTTTTGCCACTGGGCAACCAATCCATGCTCTATATAGTACTGACTACGCAAAGCAAAAGCCTGATCATATGTGTTTGAATGTTTCTTTTTCCGATAGATAAAGTATGTAAAAGGATGCACTAAAATACTAAAAAGAAAAAGAAGTAGTTGATAAGGCTTTTGATGCATTAGTTTTTGATAAACCGTAGAAAAGAAAATAAATTTCTCGGGTTTTAAATGAATTTTTGAAGTAACCATGCATTTCCTCCAAACGTAAATAAAATATTCAGCATTATATTGTATAATTCCTATCAGTATTGTAAAGTATGGATTATACTTGAAAGTAAGTCAATCACAAATTTTAAAAAGGATGGGTCGAATGAGTGAAAAGCTTTTAGAAATCAAGAATCTTCGGGTATCCTTTATCACAGGGGAGACAGAATTTGAAGCCGTCAAGGACGTTAGCTTCCATCTAAACAAAGGTGAAACACTCGGAATTGTGGGAGAGTCTGGGAGCGGGAAAAGTGTTACGGCTCGCTCCATTATGCGTTTATTACCATCGCCACCTTCATTTTTGAAATCTGGCTCAATTGTGTTTAAAGGGCAAGAACTCACTGAATTCAGTGAAAAACAAATGGAAGGGATACGTGGACAAGATATTAGTATGATTTTCCAAGATCCGATGACATCCACAAACCCTACTATTCGAATAGGCGATCAAGTGGCTGAAAGTTTAATTAAGCATCAGTCAATGTCAAAAAACGAGGCCTATCAACAAACAATAGAATTATTAAAACTGGTTGGTATTAGAGACGCAGAAGAACGGTATCGACAATACCCTCATGAATTTTCAGGTGGTATGCGTCAACGCGTAATGATTGCTATGGCGCTTGCTTGTAATCCCTCACTGCTTATTGCAGATGAACCAACAACAGCACTGGACGTTACTATTCAAGCTCAAATCCTAAAATTAATGCGCAATATGCAAAAGAAAATGGGAACGTCTATTATTTTAATTACACACGATTTAGGCGTTGTTGCAGGTATGTGTGATCGCATCCTAGTGATGAAAGAAGGAGAAATTGTTGAACAGGGCACAACAGAAGAAATTTTTGCAAATGCCCAGCATCCGTATACCCAGAAATTATTGAATGCCTTACCAAAACTGCATGAGAAAAAGCAACCAAAAGAGATTGCTACTATTCAGCCAGGTATCGATCGACATAAGCCGTTAATCGAAGTGACCCATCTGTCTAAAGAATTTCCGTTAGGTCGTGGCCAAACGTTGAAAGCAGTGAATGATTTATCATTCTATATATATCCTGGTGAAACATTGGGCTTGGTTGGTGAATCCGGTTCGGGTAAATCGACTACAGGTCGGACGATTCTCCAGCTTCATCAGCCTACAAATGGCGAGGTTCTATATCAAGGAATACCTGTAACAAGGCTATCGAAAAAACAGCTAAAGGCAATGCGTCGTCATATGCAAATTATTTTCCAAGACCCCTATTCATCGTTAAATCCTCGTAGAAAAATCTTAGACATTATTGGCGAGGCTCTTGATATTCATGGTCTGGTGAAGACGCATGAGGAGAGACGACAACGAGTAGAGGAATTGCTTGAACTTGTCGGTTTGAAAAAAGAACATGCCATGCGTTATCCTCATGAGTTTTCGGGAGGTCAGCGTCAACGAATTGGTATTGCGAGAGCATTAGCGGTTGAGCCAAACTTTATTGTTTGTGATGAACCCTTATCGGCACTGGATGTTTCCATTCAAAAGCAGATTGTTGATTTATTAAAAGAATTACAACAAAAACTTGGGTTGACGTATTTATTTATTGCCCATGATTTATCCATGGTGAAACATATCAGTGACCGTGTTGCCGTCATGTATGGTGGGAAGATTGTAGAACTGGCAGAAAGTGAAGAGCTATATGCTAACCCACAACATCCATATACACGTGCATTATTACGTTCTATTCCTGTTCCAGATCCTGCAATAGAGAAGCAGAAATATAATGAAGCTGAACATGCAGAAGATGTGAAAATGCGTTATGAGGTTGAAAATAGTCAGTTAGTAGAGGTTTTACCAAATCACTGGGTAGCAGTGACAATATGATAGCTTGAATGTAGTAGCTTGATATTTTACAATAGAGACATCGTGAAACTTGTTGTCTTCCTGATGATGAGGTGCACAACTTATACGAATCATAAGTATAAGCAATGATGATTAGTTGTGAGGGACCTACTACATGAAAATGCAAGATATAAAAACATTAATAACAAGTGGCACGATTATTTTGGCTGTAGCATTGTACATGATATTTGGCAGATCACCTGCGGAAGATCAAAGTACTAAATCAGTTACAGAACAGCAAGGTACTATTACCATTGAGCAAGTGGAAGGAAAAACAGGTAATAAACGCTTTGAGATAGACTATATTAAAGCATATGATGGGGATACGATTCAGGCGACAATTAATGGTGAGAAACAAAAAATTCGTCTATTAATGGTGGATACTCCTGAAATGAATTACAACAAAGGTGGCGCTCAGCCATATGCGGAAGAAGCAAAAGAGTATACGATCAATTTATTGGAACAGGCTAAGAAAATTGAAGCGGTCTACGATGTTGGACCAGAAACAGACAATTATGATCGCCATCTAGCCTACGTGTTTGTAGATAATGTCTTATTGCAGGAATCTTTATTAAACGAAGGGCTTGCAGTTGTACGTTATATTCATAAGCCAAATAATACATTTGAAGAAGCATTTAGAGCTATTCAACAAAAAGCTCAGGATGCAAAATTAAATATTTGGTCACATGAGGATTACTTCCAAAAAGATGGTTTCCACCCTGATGTAGTTCAATAATCTATAAATCCATTACTATACGCTTTTAAGTTTAATTTTAGCTAGGAAGCTGCTGCCATTATCTTATAGGTAGCAGCTTTTTATTTTAAATTTCATTTGCAAAGTTTTTAGCATGGTGAGAGGGCGATTCACTTTTATAGGGTCGTCTCTATGTATGTAATGCACTCATGAAATTGGTCGTAAAAATCTAATGTGTTCAGTACAGGGTAGTGGAGAAAGCGATCGCACAAAGGAAAGCAAGCAACCAGCAACGTTTTGTTTTCCAAACAGTGGAAGACAGCTACTGATAAATGAAAAATCATTATTATTAATGTTGACAATTTATATGATAATGATTATCATTATCATATAAAGAATATTCCTTGTTCTACAATACAGTGTAGAGAGGATGAACTTTAGCTACTTTTCTCCAGAAGTTTGCTAGTTCATTATTACGCTCCTGAAACCCCCCTCATTTTTAGGAACGTTAAAAATTGTAGACGGCTCATTCTATTATAGAATGAGCCGTCTACAGTCTGAAACTATTTACTAATGAGTAGTAAATGGGTTCTCTTTTTATGCTTGTACATCTTTCGTCCATTCGGCTACTTTTTCTTGATTGTTAGCAATCCATTTTTTCGCAGCATCTGTGGCACTCATGCCTTCCATTATATCAAACATTACACTTTCTATATCTTTAGCACTCCAGTTGAAACGGTCAAGGACACTATAGGCTTCTGGAGCATCCTCTTTTAAACCATTCCGCGCAAAAGTGCCAATATATTCTTCTGTTCCATATAAACCTTTGGGGTCATCTAAGTACTTTAAATCATAGGCATTAAAGATCCAGTGTGGTGACCAGCCTGTGATGATGATTTCTTCATTATTAGAGATAGCCTGACTGAGGGCTGCGGTCATTGCACCAGCAGATGAGGTCAAAACATTCCAACCTTCCAGATTTTTATATTCCTTATAGGCATTTTCTGTCGTAGCCATCATATTAGCTCCTGGTTCAATGCCTGTAATGGTTTGATTAGCTTGGTTTGTTAAATCTTCAATAGAATCGACATCCATATAACTTGGTACAACCAAACCAATCTTAGCACCAGTTAGGTTTTCTCCTAAGTTCTCTATCTTATTGTTGTATTTTTCTACTTGTGGGGCATGTGTTTGTGGCAACCAAGCAGATACCATACCATCGACCTCTCCGTTTGCAAGTGCTTCCCACATGATCCCATTGTCTAAAGGTGTCAGTGTTACCTTATATCCTAAATCTTCTAGTACTTGTCCTACTACATGTGTAGATGCAACCTCAGTATCCCATTCAACATATGCTAAATTGATTTCACCTTTCTCAGTATTCTTTGTGTCCTCCTTTTCTGAACCACATGCAGTTAACACTATAAGGCATATAAATGCTATGCCTATTTTCAATAACTTGATGAGTTTCATATTACATCTCCTTTCTATTATTTCTTACATTAAAGTATAAATATTAACAAGTAACAACTTAATTTTATAAACAAGTTGTTACTTTTGTCAAATTGATGGTTTAGTCAAACCGTGCTAAAAGATGGAACATAAACAATTAAACTTCGTTGTGCCCATTAATTTTTTTATTGTTGACATACGATAGGTGAAAATGGAGACGGAGATTTGAGGAGGCTTAGTATGCATTGGATTACAATTATTCTAATAGGAATCGCTGCGAATTTAGATAACTTGGGGATTGGTCTAGCCTATGGTGTCAAACAAGTTAAAATTCCAATTTTATCAAATGCTGTGATTGCTGTTATGTCGATGATTGTCACATATGTCGCAGTAACAGCTGGTAGCACAGTTGTTGAGTATATTTCACCGCATACTGCCAATTTGCTAGGGAGTTTACTACTGTGTGTGATTGGTCTATGGACTTTGATGTCTAATAATTTTTCTAATCAGCGGATAGCAGGAAATCCCGAATTATTTGATGAAGATAAAAATCTAGTGATCTCAACAAGAGAAGCAATGGCACTTGGCTTTGTCTTGTCAGCGAACTGTTTAGCAGGGGGTATTGCAATAGGCGCAAATGGCATCTCAGCTCTTTGGACAGTCATTTCCATCGGCGTATTTTCCTTTATCACAGTTGGAGTAGGAAGTAGATGTGGCTCTTTACTAGCAAAAACGTTTATTGGCAAGCATTCTACAGCCATATCAGGATGGCTACTTATCATGATTGGTATTTTTGAGGTTTTTGCAAAATAATATTTTGCTGCGGCTAAATATCACCAAATATTGGTGATATTCTTTTTATTACATAGAGAGGGGTGTACCGATGACTCGGACATCTTTTTTTATATTTTAAAAATCTATTTTTAATTACTTGACGTAACTAAATTATTAATATATAGTAGGTTACAGAAAGTAATTAAAAACTTTTCATAAGCCAAGCTGTAAACAAATAAGTAACTACAAATGTTTATCCTATCCAATTTTGGGTAACATAAAAGATGTAGTTGCTTCATATTTTAAAATATATCTCGAAATCGAGATAAAATCAACCAATTGGAGGAATTTAAAATGGCAAAATGGAACATTGATTCAGGACACTCAGCAATTAACTTTCAAGTAAAACACATGATGGTATCAAAAGTTAAGGGTGTATTTGACAGTTACTCAGCAGATATCGAAGCAGCAGACCTTGCAGATTTAACAACTGCTACTATTAGTTTTACAATCGATCCAGCGAGCATTAATACACGTAGCGAAGATCGTGATAATCATTTAAAGGCAGCAGATTTCTTTGATGCCGAAAAATATCCAACGATTACATTTAAATCTACAAATATTGCTAAAAAAGCTGGCGATGAATATGCAGTAACTGGTGATTTAACAATCAAAGACGTTACAAAATCAGTAACTTTTGATACAGAATTTAATGGAAAAGGCACAAATCCATGGGGTCAAGAAGTATACGGCTTTGAAGCTGAAACAACAATTAATCGTGAAGACTTTGGTCTAACTTGGAATGCGGCATTAGAAACTGGTGGAGTCCTTGTTGGGAAAGATATTAAAGTAACGGTTGAATTAGAAATTAATCCAGCTTAAAAATAGATAGCTAGGGCATGTTTGAAGTAATCTTCAAACATGCTTTTTATATAGCTCAAAATAGATACTTGTTAATGATGCAATCTAGTAAAAAGAATTTGAGAAAAATTACCAGTAAATAAGTTTCTTGCATATTTTTAGTAATTACTGCATATAAATCATCATATTGTTTTTGGGGGCGATAGGATGAATGTATTAGTGACAGGTGGCTATGGTTTTATTGGCAGTGCAGTAGGTAGGCGTTTTTTTGAAGAAGGTGCAACGGTTTATATTATTGATAATTTAAGTACGGGTCATTTACGGAATGTTGACTTTGAGCATAAATCCTATCTTTTAAATGTTGAGGATGAGGTTTGCGAGCATCTCTTTAAGGAAATAAACTTTGATGTGGTTGTCCATTGTGCAGCGCAAACGAGCGTTCAGCAATCTATCCAGGAGCCAGTAAAGGATATTTTGACAAATATAGTTGGACTTAGCCAAATGCTTTTTTTATCATCCAAGTATAAGGTACAGCACTTTGTCTTTGCCTCCTCAGCAGCTGTTTATGGAGATAGTCACTATCCTCCATTAGAGGAATCAGATGTCTGTGAACCAATATCTATGTACGGATTAAACAAGAGCATTGGCGAAACCTACTGTGAGAAATGGCAAAAAGATTATCATTTGCCTGTTCTTATCTATAGATTTGCCAATGTTTTCGGGCCAAGACAGCAAATGCAAGGTGAAGCAGCTGTGATTCCAAGTATGTTAAAAAGCAGTATGGCAGGTAAACCATTTACAATTTATGGTGATGGTGAACAAACACGTGATTTTATTTATGTAGACGATATTGCTGATGCTATTTACGCAGGTGTATCTGCACGTTTACAAGGCACGTATAATGTGTCCACTAATGAGGCTTGGTCAATTCACCAGGTCATCCTACTGCTCCAACACTTAAACCATCCACTTGAAATTCAATATGCCCCAGCACGAGAAGGAGATATTGAGCATTCATTTTTAAATAATGATAAATTAGCCAATGCAATTGGTTGGAAGCCTAAAATTTCTTTTGCAGAAGGCATTGAACGTACATTGCACGCGCTACAAAATGAATCATTAGCAGAAATTCAACAAAAAAGTGGATAAAGGGACAATAAAGTAAAAAAGACATATTACATTGCGTAATATGTCTTTTTCTATGTCTATAGTATAATAATTCATTAAAGAAATGGTTGTGGACGGAGGCTTACATATGCTTGTAGATTTTAGAGTAAAGAATTGTTTAAGTTATAAAGATGATACGTTGTTTTCAATGGTAGCTGGAAGTCGCCTACGAAAATGGAAGGATACCCATACAATTCAGTTGGATACACTTCGTCTTGTAAAAAGCGCATTTATTTTTGGTCCAAATGGAAGCGGCAAATCTAATCTTTTTACGGCTATTAAAGTATTACGTTCCTTGCTTTTTAATTTTGAAAACTTAAATAATGTAAAGCAGTTACGTCTACCCTATCAACCGTTTAAGTTAGGAAGTCAGCAAGACAAACCAACAGAGTTTATGATATCGCTTTTTTTGGACGGAGCTTTATATGATTATGAAATTCAGTATAATGCTTCTCAAGTTCTCTATGAACGTCTTGTGAAAACGAACAAGTCACTGAAGGAAGAACTATTTGTCAGACAATGGGATGGTACAGAATATTCTTATGAGACATTTCAAACAGCTTCACAGGAATTGACAAAATATACACGTAATAATACAGCCTTTCTATCAGTATTACATGTTTTTAATGATCTAGATGCTTTAAAGATATTCGATTGGTTTTTACATAAAATTCTTTTCCTAGATGAAGCAAATCGGTTATCAAGTCATCCTCTTATTCGTAAACTTGAAGAGGAGCCGTTTAAAAAGGAAGTGATCAAACTCCTAAAAATTGCAGACCTCTCCATTCAAGATGTCACGGCTAGACGTGTGGAACGCAGAGAGAAAAATACAATTGGCTATGAGTTTGATTCGCCTGAGGTGATTCAAGAAGTAGATATTGATCTACATTATTTATCATTTGATGAAGCAGGTGCACCAATAGGGACAGAAACAATTAATTGGACAATGGATTCTAAGGGCACAGTGCGAATGCTACATTTAGCCTGTGTGATGGTGGATGCTTATAATAAAGGGAAAACCATTTTTATTGACGAATTCGACACAGCCTTCCATGTATCAATTTGTGAGTTTTTAATGGCTATTATGAATAGCAAACGCAATAGCAGTAATCAATTTGTCGTGACAAGTCATGAAATTGAATTACTTGATCAGCCACTACGCTCCGATCAAATTTGGTTTGTGAATAAAAGCTTTAAAAATGAATCAGAACTATACTCCTTATTTGATTTTGCAGATTTACAAAAGAAACGTGGAGATCTTTCTTATGCGAAACGCTATATGAAAGGGGAATTCGGTGCAACGCCTGTCATTAATGAGTATTTATCTGAACAATACTTAGAAGAAACGGAGGTATCTGAGCAGTGAGAGTACGTCAACAAGGGAGCCGAACACTGCGTAAAACTATTTTAATTTATTGTGAAGGTGAAACAGAACGCATCTATTTTGAACAAATGCGTATTTTAAAGCGCTCTAAGATGGTTAGTGTCAAAATAAAAAACGTTAAACGTTCAGCGATCAAGCTTGCCCAACATGCTTATCGAGATTCCAGCTACCAATACTTTGATGAAGTTTGGATTGTTTTTGATAAGGATGATCTAACCGAAAAGCAACTAGAGGAAGTAAATCAATTTTGTGAGGAAAAAAATATTCATATTGCCTATACAAATGAAGCATTTGAATTGTGGTTACTCTTGCATTTTGAGGAAGTTGATAGTACAGAAAAATACCCTCGTGCTGTCCTCAATGACAAAATGGAACAGCACCTTGGTGTCAGTCGGTATTTCCGGCATAAGGCTGATGAATCCATCATAGCCCCCATTGCATTACGGCATGAGGTAGCCATTAAAAATTGCACAGATATGATGGCACTCCGAGAGACAGAGAGCCGTGACAACCCATACTGTAACATACATGAAATGATACGATACATATTTTAAGATTGAGCAGGTTTTCTATTAACAAATAGAAACCTGTTTTTATCTTTACATAAGCTTTGTCGAAATGAAGGCATGTTTCTTTTTTTAAAACATATAGTGTATATGGAGCGAAATTAGTACATGTATGAAAGGGGATTGCGTGGATAACTCAAAGTCGAATCAATCCAAAAATGTAGAAGGAAATCCAAAGGATCATCAATTAGAGCCGTTTCGTGTCGAGAATGAGGGTACGAAAATGACAACGAATCAGGGACTAAGGGTGTCCAATGATGAGGATTCGTTAAAGGCAGGTGTTCGTGGTCCGACAATTATGGAAGATTTTCATCTTAGAGAAAAAATTACCCATTTTGATCATGAGCGTATTCCAGAGCGTGTTGTACATGCCAGAGGTTTTGCAGCACATGGCGAGTTTGAATTATATGAATCCATGTCCGAATATACGAAGGCAAATTTTTTGCAGGATCCGAAAAAGAAGACACCTGTGTTTGTCAGATTTTCGACAGTGGTAGGGAGCTTAGGTTCAATGGACACAGCTCGTGATGTACGTGGGTTTGCAACAAAATTTTATACGGATGAGGGGAATTATGATTTAGTTGGTAATAATATCCCTGTCTTTTTTATTCAGGATGCCATTAAGTTTCCTGATTTAATTCATGCCGTAAAGCCTGAGCCTCATAATGAAATGCCACAAGCAGCCTCCGCACACGATACTTTTTGGGATTTTGTAGCCAGTAATCAGGAAATTGCACATATGGTAATGTGGGTAATGTCTGACCGTGCCATTCCGCGAAGCTTTCGTATGATGGAAGGTTTCGGTGTGCATACATTTCGTTTCGTCAATGACAAGGGAAGATCGAGATTTGTGAAATTCCATTGGAAGCCTGTGCTAGGAGTGCATTCTCTTGTTTGGGATGAAGCCCAAATAATTGCAGGGAAGGATCCAGATTTTCAACGAAGAGATTTATGGGAAGCCATCGAAATTGGAGATTATCCAGAGTTTGAGTTAGGCATACAGATACTAGAACCTGAGGATGAATTTAAATTTGATTTTGATATTCTAGATGCGACAAAGCTTTGGCCAGAGGAATTAGTACCTGTAAAGAAAATTGGAAAGATGACCTTAAATCGCAATGTGGATAATGTCTTTGCTGAGACAGAGCAAGTTGCCTTTCATCCAGGTAATGTTGTACCTGGCATAGATTTTACCAATGATCCTTTGCTACAAGGTCGATTGTTTTCCTATTTAGATACACAATTGATTCGATTAGGTGGACCAAATTTTGCAGAAATCCCTATTAATCGCCCGATTTGCCCAGTGCATAACAATCAACGTAATGGCTTTAGTCGACAGACCATTAATTTAGGCAGGGTAAGCTATCATAAAAATTCATTAGCAAATAATACACCAGCCACCTCTACTGCCAGAGAAGGCGGATATGTTCATTATGAAGAAAAGGTTGAGGGAAGAATCACGAGAGCGCGTAGTAAATCCTTTGACGATCACTTTTCACAAGCAAGGCTATTTTGGAACAGCATGTCTCCACCTGAAAAACAACACATTATTGATGCCTTTAGCTTCGAAGTAGGAAAAGTGAAAAGTAAATCTGTTCGTCAGCAAGTAGTGGATATGTTTGTTCATGTGGATAAAGTAATGGCTACCACAGTGGCAGACAACGTTGGTGTTAATCGACCTAATGGCGAGCAGTCTAAGGTAACGGCCTCTTCACCTGCACTGAGCCAAGCAAATACCGTTAAATTGCCCTATACGCTGAAAGTAGGCGTCTTAATTGGTGATGGCTTTGATGCAAATGAGGTCGGGGAAGTATTGAAATATTTAACAAGACAAGGTGTGCGCTATAGCATAATCTCTGATCGACTAGGTGTGGTAATAGGGAATAATGGTGTGCAATTAACGGCTACTGACACATTTATCACAACCGATGCTGTATTATTTGACTCGTTATATGTTGTTGGAGTAAAGGCAAGTAATCAGGCGAAGTTCAATACTTATATCGTCAATTATATAAATGAAGCATATCGTCACTTTAAGCCTATAGGATTTGCTGCAACTGGCACAACCTTTTTCAATATGTCGAATGCCAATGTAGGGCCAGGAATCATTTTAGCTACAGGTAATAAAGATTTTCCGAAAAAATTTGTAGCTGCCATTGCCCAGCAACGATTTTGGCAACGAAATATTTATTAAATAGTTCAAAGAGCGTCGAATACTCACGAAAGAGAAACGAATGCTCATAAACTAAACAAATAAGTCAAAGGCCTTTCATTGTAATGAAAGGCTTTTACTATGTCTGTCATTGCATTCAAAATTTGCAAATGATATGGTGATACATGAGGTGAAAATTATGGAAAATTTTGATATTGCTATTATTGGGGCGGGACCTGGTGGCTATGTGGCTGCCATACATGCAGCCAAGAATGGTAAAAAAGTAGCACTAATCGAACGAGATAAATTGGGAGGAGCCTGCTATAATGTTGGCTGCATTCCATCAAAGATTTTATTGGAACATAGTAAACTTGTGCAGGCAATAAAAAGAGGGAATAGCTGGGGAATAGAAGTACCTAAAGTGGAAATTAATTTTCCTCGACTAATGCAACGGAAAGATACAATAATTCATGAACTACTAACAAACATTGAGCATTATATTATCAACAATCATATAACTTTATATCGTGGTGAAGCTTCAGTCGTAAAGGACTTAACGATAACTATCGGGAATGAGACGATAATGGCATCCGATATAATTTTAGCGACAGGTAGTAAACCCTTTGTTCCACGATTCGAAGGATTAGAGACATCTACCTACTATACGACGGACACATTTTTTAATATAGACAAGCTTCCAGCCCAGCTAACGATCATTGGCGGGGGCGTAATTGCCATTGAAATGGCGTTTAGTTTAGCACCCCTCGGTACAAAGGTAACAGTGCTTAATCATAGCGAGGATATTTTACAAACGGAAGAGGCGGAAGCAAGACCGCTGATTCGAGAAAAGTTGAAGAAACTTGGTATTGAACTTGTGACAGATTTTCAATTTGAAAAATTTGAAGGTAATATCATTCATACATCTATAGGATCTTATACATATGAAAACCTATTATTTGCAACTGGACGTCGTCCCAATATAGAAATTGCTGAGCAATTAGGATTAACTTTAGATGGTCAATTAATCGCTGTCAATGAGCATTTTGAAACAAGCCTGCCGAATATTTATGCGATTGGTGACTTAGTGGGTGGTTATCAACTTGCACATTCTGCCAGTGCTGAGGGTATTTACGTTGTGGATTATATTGTAGGAAATCAACCAATACCAATTGATCAAACAAGCATTCCACGTTGTGTTTATACAAACCCTGAAATAGCTACATTTGGTTTACTAGAAGAGCAAGTCAAAGCGCCGTACATTGTAACGAAAATGCCTCTACAAACAAATCCAAAGGCATTAATGGAGGGGAATACCGAAGGCTTTGTGAAGCTAATTTCATCTAAGGATAATGGGCAAATTTTAGGGGCTTGTGTAGTAGCTGATGGCGCAACAGAAATACTTAATTCGCTATTAGCAACAAAAAATGCTGGTGGTACAGCTCGATCACTTGCAGATATGATTTTTCCACATCCTACTGTATCGGAGCATATTGGAGATGTAGCTAAAGCTGTGTTTGGGAAAGCAATACACCAATAAAAAGCTGTTGACATTCTAGAAATTTATGTTAAATTAATTTTATAAGAATACTAGGTATTTAAGTTAACTAGACATCTAGAGGCTTCTATTTTACAAAACGATTGTTCATCGATTTGTAGAATAGGGGCCTTTTTTATAACATTGATAAAAGGAGTGGGCATGATGACAAAAGCAGTCATTATTAACGGAAGTAATTCGAAAAATTCTCGAGTTACCGCCATTCATGAAAAGGTGGAGAATCATTTCATTGCACAAGGAGTAGAGGTTCACTCAAATTATATACATGGGCTCCCAGCTACAGATTTATTAACAGCAAATTTTTCTAGTAAGGAAATACAGTCTGAAAATGAGCATGTTAAGGAAGCAGATTTTATTGTCATCCTTACACCAATTTATAAAGCATCCTATACAGGTATTTTGAAGACTTACTTGGATCTACTACCGCAAAAAGCCTTGTTCAAAAAGGCTATACTCCCCATTGCTGTAGGCGGTTCGATCAGTCATTTGTTAGCGTTGGAATATGCATTAAAGCCAGTGTTAGCTGTACTAGGAGCCACATCCATTACCAATTCTGTTTACATTGTGGATAAACAAGTTATTCGTTTGGAAGAGGGTGGCTTTGCGATAGAAGAAGAGGCCATCAGTAGACTTGAAGCACAATTAGATCAGTTACAGCAAGTATTCATTGTTAATTAAAATAAATAAAAACGCATTATAGGGGCATCCTATAATGCGTTATTTTTTAATTTCCTTCTGGATTTTCTTCATTCTCCACAGGTATTGTAGAGAGATATAAGAAAGCCTCATCTTGCAATAGCAATATTTTTTCTTCACAAATTCCATGCGATAATGGTCCAGAAAAAATGGACTCCCACCATGTTCCTGTTGTTGTTGTCATTCATCTACGCCCCCGTTTCGGTTTTAATATGTAGTTGTATATTTCCCGAGATGAAAAAACTAAAACATTTCATTTCACATATTGCTATTTCACCCCTTCGATGTAGAAAGAGGATTTTTGCCTCTCGATGTTGTATCGTATAGACAAAGATAGTTTGTTTCAAAATGAAAAAACTATGTATGCCATTTTAAAAAAGGGGTGCTTTATGGATGAATTTTACGTCACAAGATGTGGAAAATATGATTACAGAGCAACGTCAATTTTATTTTTCCCGTGCTACAAAAAGTGTGAAATTTAGAAAAGAGCAATTAAAGAACTTAAAAACTTCAATTTTGAAATATGAGAAGGAAATATTGAATGCGCTTTACTTAGACCTTCGTAAAAGTGAATTTGAAGCGTATGCAACAGAAATTGGCATTGTATTAGATAGTATTTCATATATGGTAAAACATGTAGAGGAATGGATGGAACCAGAAGCAGTCAAAACACCGATACAATATCAAATGGGCAAGAGTTTTATTGTTCGTGAGCCCTATGGCGTAACATTAATTATAGGGCCATTTAATTATCCATTCCAACTTGTAATGGAGCCACTAATTGGTGCCATAGTTGGAGGAAACACTGCAATTGTCAAACCATCAGAAACCTCTGTACACACAGCAGCCATTGTGAAAAAGATCATTGAGGAAACGTTCCCGTCTTCATATGTACGTGTTGTGGAAGGTGAAAAGGAAGAGGTTACGGCTCTTATTCATGCTTCCTTCGATTATATCTTTTTTACAGGTAGTGTGGCCGTTGGTAAAGTAGTAGCAAAAGCTGCTGCAGAACGTTTGACACCAGTTGCTTTAGAGCTTGGTGGCAAAAGTCCAGCAATTGTCGATCAAACAGCAAATCTAGAGGTAGCGGCAAAGCGGATTGTATGGGGTAAATTTACTAATACTGGACAGACATGTGTGGCCCCTGATTATCTGCTTGTACACAAGGACGTTTATGATCGTTTTATGAAAATATTAAAAGAAACAATCCGTTCGTTTTATGGCAAAAACCCTTTAAAAAGCCCTGATTATGGGCGTATCGTCAATTTAAAGCAATTTGATCGTTTACAGCAAATAATTGTGGAAGAACGTGATGCCATTACATATGGTGGACGAATAGATCGGGATGATTTATATATTGAACCTACAATCGTTGAATATGTAAAGTGGACAAGTCCATCAATGCAGGAAGAACTATTTGGTCCTATCTTACCTGTTATGATGTATAATGATTTGCCACTTGCCATTCATCAAATCAGACAATTACCGAAGCCTTTAGCGGCATACTTCTTCTCAGAACATGAAAAAGCTATGCAATACTTTTTGGAAGAATTACCGTTTGGTGGGGGGTGTATTAACGACACCATCACACATGTTGGAAATTTACATTTACCATTTGGTGGTGTAGGTCCATCAGGTGTGAAAGCATACCATGGCAAAGCGAGCTTTGAAAACTTTACTCACCCGAAATCTATCTTGAAGAAATCTTCCAAGCTGGAGACAAATGTGTTATTCCCGCCATATAAACAGAAAGTGAAAATTGTGCGCTCAATTATGAAATAGCTTAACAATGGAGGTATCTTCTGATGCCTCCATTGTCACTATAAGCTTAAGGTGCATAGACAATTGTTCTCTAAATAACTCTTTCTCGTTATGTCGAAAAATGCCGATTGGTGATTATAAATGAAAATTTGAAGAAAACATGATTTTTTCTTCGAATGAAAGCGTTTTCGTTGAAAAAACACAAGAGAGGCATTTTATTTATCATGAAATAAGTAGTAAAATAAGTTCAATAGAACGTGGGGGATTTCACATTGTCGTTTTTTGTCGATTATTAAGAATGATGACATGAGTGTAGAGATTGATTGGAGGACTATGAAATGTATGCAGAGGAATTGTTAAGCGCATTACCTTTGAAAAAAATAATTGGCGTGCTGCCAGATCAGGTTATCGATATCGTAATAGATTCAAGAAGTGTGCAACCAAATAGCATGTTTGTTTGTATCAAAGGTTATACAGTAGATGGGCATGATTATGCGCAAAAGGCTGTAGATGGTGGCGCAACAATTGTTGTGACGGAACGAGAATTACCGCTAGGAGAGAAGATTGCACAAGTGATTGTGAAAGATACAGATCGTGCAGTAGGTTTACTAGCTGCAAAGTTCTTTGATTATCCTTCTAAGGACATAACGATGATTGGTGTAACAGGAACGAATGGTAAAACATCCGTAACAGGAATTATTCAAAATATAATGCATGGTATGGGCGAGAAATCGGCTTTATCCGGCACAATTGGCTTTAATTTAAATGGAATTTTATATGAATCAGCTAATACAACGAGTGATGCGTTATCGACACAACAAATGATTTTCCGTGCAAAAATGGAAGGCTGTCGATTAATGACAATGGAGGTTTCATCACATGGGTTAGCACTTGGACGTTTAGCAGGTGTTGATTATGATATCGCTATTTTTACGAATCTAACGCACGATCATCTTGATTTCCATGGTACGATGGAGGAATATGGCCATGCAAAAGGCTTATTATTTTCCCAACTTGGACAAGATTTAGAAAAAAATAAATTTGTTGTGTTGAATGCTGACGATGCTTGGTCAGAGAGATATGCTGCAATGACACCATTTCCAGTGTGGACATATGGTTTAAAAAATGAAAATGCTGATTTCCGCGCCATTAACTGTGAGTATCATGACTATATGACATCATTTGACGTGGAAATGCCTGAAGGAATTTATCGTGTAAAAATGAATTTGCTTGGGGAATTTAATATTTATAATGTATTGGCAGCCATGATTGCGTTTTATGGTAGGGGCTATTCAATGGAGTCCATTATTGAACAAATTGAGCAACTACCGCCAGTCAAGGGTCGTATGGAGAAAGTATGTTCAGATCTACCTGTGCAAATTTTTATTGATTATGCCCATACTCCAGATGCAATTGAAAAGGCGATTGAAGCAGCGCAACCTTATAAAAAAGGCAAGCTGATTTTCTTAGTTGGAACAGGTGGCAATCGTGATAAATCGAAGCGTCCTGCCATGGCTGAGAAAGCGTCTGCTGCGGAATATGTCATTTTAACGACAGATGATCCTCGCTATGAAGACTATGATAGTATTACAGGCGATCTTGCTAAAGGAATGCTTCATGATAATTATGCTTGTATTGGAGATCGTGCAGAGGCAGTGCGCCATGCGATTGAAATTGCTGAGCCAGGTGACATGATTATTTTTGCTGGTAAAGGTCATGAGGATTACCAAATTATCGAAAATACCAAATTTCCACATAGTGATGCAGAAATTGCGATAGAAGCAGGCCGATTAAAATTCGTGTGATGAAAGCTAAACTCTTAGGAAACCCTTTTAGTTGTAACTAAAGGGTTTTCTTTTTTGAGATTTCATGTAAAAAGGTTGTACGAAAGGCAAGTCTTCTTTTATTATTATTAAGTATGAAAAAAGGAGAATGACGAGATGAATTCAAATTTAGAAAAAGATATACTATCGCGTCGTACTTTTGCCATTATCAGTCACCCTGATGCTGGGAAAACGACGATTACAGAAAAGCTTTTACTTTTTGGTGGTGCCATTCGTGATGCAGGTACAGTAAAAGGGAAAAAAACAGGTAAATATGCAACATCGGACTGGATGGAGATCGAAAAACAACGTGGGATTTCGGTTACTTCATCTGTCATGCAATTCGATTATAATGGTTCTCGTGTGAATATTTTGGATACCCCTGGTCACCAAGATTTCTCAGAAGACACATATCGTACATTGATGGCTGTAGATAGTGCTGTCATGGTAGTGGATGCTGCGAAAGGGATCGAGGCACAGACTTTAAAGCTATTTAAGGTTTGTAAGATGCGTGGTATTCCTATTTTTACATTTATTAATAAGTTAGACCGTCAAGGGAAAGAGCCGCTTGAATTGATTGAAGAGCTTGAAGAGGTATTAGGTATCAATGCATATCCTATGAACTGGCCAATCGGTATGGGTAAAGAGTTCCTTGGTATTTATGATCGTTACAATAAACGCATTGAGCAATTCCGTACAGATGAAGCGGAGCGTTTCTTACCAATAGACGACAATGGGGAGCTTGCTGTAGAGCATCCAATGAAGGTGACTTCTTATTATTCACAAGCAATGGACGATATTTTACTTTTAGATGAAGCGGGGAATGCCTATTCTGAGGAAAAAATACGTCGTGGGGAATTAACACCTGTATTCTTTGGTTCAGCATTAACGAACTTTGGTGTTCAAACTTTCCTTGAAACTTATCTACAATTCGCACCGACGCCGCAGCCAAGAATTACTGAAGATGAACAGTTTATTGATCCTGTGGAGCATGATGAGTTTTCAGGTTTTATTTTCAAAATTCAGGCCAATATGAATCCAGCACACCGTGATCGTATTGCCTTTGTACGTATTGTTTCTGGTAAATTTGAACGTGGGATGAATATGACGTTATCTCGTACAGGAAAGTCATTTAAAGTCACACAATCTACACAGTTCCTTGCAGACGATCGTGAGACAGTAGATGAAGCAGTTGCTGGCGATATTATTGGTTTGTACGATACAGGAACATACCAAATTGGCGACACTGTTGTAGGTGGCAAGAAAACATTCCAATTTGAAAAATTACCACAGTTTACACCAGAATTATTCGTCCGCGTAACGGCGAAGAACGTTATGAAATCAAAGCAATTCCATAAAGGGATTTTACAATTAGTGCAAGAGGGTGCTATTCAATACTATAAAACGCTGCATACAGAGGAAGTTATACTTGGAGCAGTTGGTCAACTACAATTTGAAGTATTTGAACATCGTATGAAAAATGAATACAATGTGGAAGTAAAAATGGAGCCTATTGGTTCGAAAATCGCGCGCTGGATTGAAAATGAAGAGGATGTCAAAGAATCAATGTCATCAGGTCGATCAATGCTTGTAAAAGACCGTTTTGACAATCTTGTTTTTCTATTTGAAAATGAGTTCGCTATGCGTTGGTTTGCAGATAAAAACGAAAACATTCAACTTTATAGCCTTCTATAATCATAAAACACGAATCGACAATTTTGCGATTCGTGTTTTTTTGCAAGGAAAAATGACACTGTTTGTAGAATATATACATTATTAGGAAATATAAATTTCCTTAGAGGTAGTATCTCAATAACGGGAGCTTAATTATAAAATAATCTCCTTTTCGGCTATGATAGAAAGGAAGAGGTAGAAAAGGAGTTTGTTTAGATGAATATTAGTCATTTTTCCATTAAAAGACCTGTCTTTACGATTGTTACTATGCTTTTAGTCATCATACTAGGCGGTGTATCTTTATTAAAAATACCGATTACGTTAATTCCAGAGTTAAATCCTCCTATTGGAGTGGTTGTCACCTCTTATCCTGGGGCAAGCCCGACAGAGGTAAATGAAAAGATAACGAAGCCATTAGAGGCTACACTTGCTACCTTACCTGGTATCAAAAAAATCCAGTCAACCTCACAGGAAGGCTCCAATTTAATTGTGCTTGAGTTCAACTGGTCCGCAAATATGGATGTTGTACAACTTGATATTTTACAGCGAATTGATATGACCCCATTGCCTAATGATGCTGGCAAGCCGAGTTTCCTAAAATTTGATCCTTCTCAATTTCCCATTATTCAGCTATCTTTGCGTGCAGAAAATAATCAAGTAGATGTACGTGTATTAGCAGAGCACTTAGAGAAAGAGCTACTACGGACAGAGGGTGTAGCCAGTGTGAATGTTTCTGGCAAATTGATTGAAGAAATCCAAATAACATTGGATGAAGCAAAGCTAGTTGAAAAAGGCTTGACACAGACAGATGTGATGCAAATAGTTCAAGCGAATAATGTGTCTCTTCCTGGTGAGCCTGTTTCAACAGATGATGGAAAATTGCTAACAACACGTATAGTTAGCACATTATCTTCTCCGGAAAGCATTGCCGACTTAATTGTTTCGGTGGACCCTTTAACAGGCAAATCATTAACCATTGGTGATCTTGCAACCGTTGAGAGGACAGAACAACAATCTATTACCACAACACGTGCAAATGAGCATCCAGCAGTTCTTATGTCTGTATTACAGGAATCTGGTGCAAATACAGCGGATGTTTCTAAAAATTTCCAAAAATCCTTAGAGGCATTACTAAAGAAAGAACAGTATAAAGGAATCACAGCAGATATTTTAGTTGATCAAGGAAATTATGTGGATTTAGCGATTAGTAATATTGGATCTTCCTTACTCTTAGGTGGATTATTTGCGATGTTCATCCTATTTGTTTTTTTACGTAGCGTAAAGAGTCCGATCATCATTGGTATTGCGATTCCTTATTCCGTTATTGTCACATTTGTTTTGATGTTTTTTGCGAATTTTTCCCTCAATATTATGACATTAGGTGCTCTGGCACTTGGGATTGGTATGCTTGTGGATAATGCCATAGTCGTTATTGAGAATATAGAAAGACATCTAGGACTAGAAAAGGACCCGATTACTGCAGCAAAGGAAGGCACAAAGGAAATAGCCCTTGCCATTACAGCTTCCACTTTAACCACAATAGCAGTATTCATCCCTGTTATGTTCATCGAAGGATTGATTGGTCAAATTTTTAAAGAGTTTGCCTTAACAATCTCGTTCAGCTTAATTGCCTCTTTAGTAGTAGCGCTTACAGTCGTTCCGATGCTAGCAAGTCGACTTTTAAAAATGAAAAACAGTAATTTTTATGTACAACGCAGTAAGTCCCAATTTTATATGCATTACAAGGCGTCTATTGTATGGGTACTAAAGCATCGAATGCTTATACTACTTTTTACAGTTGTTTGCTTTAGTCTTTCTTTGTTTGGACTGACTAGAATAGGTACTGAATTTTTACCGCCTACAGATGAGGGGTTCACCTCTATAAGTGTCAATCTCGAAAACGGTGTCGCTGTATCAGAAACGGAAAAGATTGTTAAGCAAATTGAGGAACGTTTAAAACAGGAAAAGGATGTAGATGTGTATGTTAGTTTAATTGGCGGTACACAACAATCCCAAGCACGTGGACAAACTAACGCCAATCAAGCTGAGATGTATGTAAAACTTGTCCCATTAGCAGAAAGGCAATGCTCCATTTTCGAATTTGTGGAAGAACTAGAACAAGATATACAGGAAGAGCTTGGAGAGCAAGCTGAAATTACTTTTAATGTATCGACAGCTACAGGTTCGTCACCACACACCTTAACATTCCGTTTAACAGACTCTGATGAAAAGAGGCTACAGCAAACTGTTAAGAAAGTGAAGCAAGAACTACTAGCGATTCAGCAAGTGACAAATGTCTCTACGGATTTAGATATTACTGTTCAAGAGATTCAAATTGAGGTTAATCGTGAAAAAGCAAAAGACTATGGTCTTGCTCCAGCACAAATCGCTCAAACTGTAAATCAAATGACAAAAGGTCAATTAACGTCCCAATTAACTACTGATGACAGCGCAGTATTACCCGTTTATACAGGCTTTGGGCAGTCATTTAATACGAGTATAGATGCTTTAAAAGCCATGCAGCTACGTTCGCCAGCAGGATTATTTGTAAAATTAGAGGAAGTGGCTACTGTTTCTATGCAAGAGGGGCCGGTATCCATTCGTCGTTCTGATCAAGCAGCAGCAGTTGCCTTTTTTGTAGATTATGAAACAAAGGAATCGCTGGGAGGAATCTCAGCAAAAGTAGATAAAGCCTTAGAACAAGTTAATTTACCATCTACTACTCAAGTTGTGTTCAGTGGGGACAGAGAGCTCTATGATAGTGCAATCGATGATATGTTACTAGCTGTGATGCTAGCAATCGTGCTTGTATATATTGTGATGGCAGCTCAATTTGAGTCATTTAAATATCCGTTTGTGATCATGTTTACCGTCCCATTAATGATTATTGGTGTTGCGATAGCTATGTTCCTAACAAATACTTTAATTGGTGTAACCTCAGTTATCGGTATCTTAGTGCTAGTAGGAATAGTCGTAAATAACGGTATTGTGCTGGTTGATTATATTAATCAGCAAAAAGCAATAGGCATGCCAGCTTATGAGGCAATTTTACTTGCTACCCAAGATCGGCTACGTCCAATTTTAATGACAGCCTTAACAACTATTTTAGGGCTATTACCACTCGCACTGGGCATTGGAGAAGGGACCGAGATGAATCAGCCAATGGGGATTGCTGTTATCGGAGGGCTTGTGACCTCAACTTTACTGACGCTGTATATTGTACCGATCATTTACAGTTTAATGGATAAAGAAACAAGAAAGATGCACTAGGTTCAAGGGGGAATGGGAGATGAAGGTTCATTTTTTTACAGGTTTTCCTGGTTTCATTTCAAGTCAACTAATTCGAGCATTATTTCAAAAGAAACAAGCACAACAAGTCATTGCAATCGTATTGGCAGGTGAAACCATAAAGGCACATAAAGAAAAAAACAAAATATTAGAGGATTTTCCTGACTGTTCGATTCGAATTGTGGAAGGCGATATTACACTACCAAACCTTGGATTAGAAAATCAAACCACCAAAGAAATCGTACCGCAAATTGAAATGCTTTGGCATTTAGCTGCTATCTATGATTTAGCTGTACCACGTGACATTGCTTGGAAGGTAAATGTTCATGGTACAACTATGGTTAATGATTTTGTTCGCACCTTACCTAATTTACAGCGCTATATGTATTTCAGCACTGCCTATGTGGCTGGTACACGTGAGGGCGTACTGCGTGAAAATGAATTAATTCGACCAAGGGCATTTAAAAACCACTATGAGGAAACAAAATATGAGGCTGAGCACCGAGTAGAAGATTTAAAATCGGAAATACCGTTGACAATAATTAGACCTGGAATTGTTCGAGGTCATTCCCAAACTGGTGAAACCATTAAATTTGATGGTCCTTATTTCTTTTTAAACTTAGTTGAACGTTTAAAGGGTTTACCTTTTATTCCGTATATTGGTCAAACTACATCGACGATTAATGTAGTGCCAGTTGATTATATTATAAATGCTTCTACTTTTCTGGTTAATGAACAGAGTGCAGAAGGGAAGACACTTCATTTAACTGATCCTAATCCTCACCCTGTACAGGAGGTATACCGTACAATGGTGAAACTAGTTACAAATTCTTATCCAAAAGGACGTTTACCATTTATATTGGCTAAGCTATCATTGCAAATTCCATTTATTCGAAAAAAATTAGGTGTTGAACAAGAAACATTAGATTATTTAACATGGAATGCCTCATTTGATACGACTGAAGCACATCATATCTTACAAAAAGGGGGTATTACATGCCCTGATTTTATACAGACGATGCCAAAAATGATTGAGTTTTATTTAGCACATAAGGAAGAGAAGAGCTATCAAATTCAGATTAAGTAACGAAAAAACATATAGATATTTTTGTCAGCTGTAAATGATAGTGCTATAATATTTGAAAGAAGATACCTTCGACAATTTGTCAAAGGGGAGTAGCTAACAGGCAATTAACTTTACCTGGTTTCACATTCGTCAATACATGGTACAACCATCGGGTGTGATAGTGAATGGCTCTATACGTATAACGTGTAGATTGAAGTACCATAAATAGAAAGGGTACGAATTTACTTAGCGAGACCTTTGCCTGAATTAGGGCAGGGGTTTTTTTCTTTTATACTTGGATGACAGGGTCATTGAGGGTATAGAGAGCTTAGAGGAGGCACTAGAATGGAAGCGATTTTATTACAATATGGCTGGGTGTTAATTGTCCTTGTTGTATTAGAAGGATTACTTGCAGCTGATAACGCGGTAGTAATGGCTGTTATGGTGAAGCATTTACCACAAGAGCAGCAAAAAAAGGCGTTATTTTATGGACTATTTGGAGCATTGATATTCCGATTTTCCGCATTATTCGTTATTACAGTTTTAGTAAATTATTGGCAAATCCAAGCGGTCGGTGCAGCTTATCTATTGTTTATGTCTGCGAAAAATATATATGATTTACGGAAACATACAGATGAAGAAGAAGCAACTGAAAATGCTGGAAAAAAAGGTTCTGGTTTCTGGTTAACAGTACTAAAGGTAGAGGCGGCCGATATAGCATTTGCTATTGATTCGATGCTAGCAGCCGTTGCAATTGCTGTAACTTTGCCACACTTAGGTGAATTTGATATTGGTGGTATCAATGGCGGTCAGTTCATTGTAATGCTCCTTGGCGGATTTATTGGTGTCATTATGATGCGGTTTGCTGCCCAATGGTTTGTAAAAATATTAAATGATTACCCTTCACTTGAAACAGCGGCATTTCTAATCGTTGGCTGGGTAGGTGTGAAGCTAGTTGTCTTAACATTGGCACATGAGAAGGTGGGGATATTGCCTAAAGAATTTCCACATTCCACGGCATGGGAGTTAACATTCTGGATTGTCCTAGTTGGTATTGCTTTTGTCGGCTATTTAGTCGGTGTAAGAAAGAAAAAATAAGTATATGAACGTTGGAGGAATAGTTATCACTATTCCTCTTTCTTTTTTTATATATTTTTTCTATACTATAATCTATCTAGTTGGACATCATATGTGGGAGGAGTTGTTAAAGTGCCTTGGAAAAAATCATCAAATAAACTAGTCACACCATTTCAGGTACTTGTTTCTTATTATTTTATAGCGATAGCGATTTCCTTCCTGTTATTACGGCTTCCAGGCGTTCATCAAGAAGGTGTAAAAGTCTCTTTTTTAGATAGCTTGTTTACAGCAGTAAGTGCAGTAAGTGTTACTGGGCTAACAACAATTAATATTTCGGAAACCTATACTACCTTTGGGCTTGTAATGATTCTTGTTATTTTACAGTTAGGTGCCATTGGTATTATGTCACTTGGTACCTTTGTGTGGCTGCTTGTTGGGAAAAAAATAGGCATGCGTGAGCGTCAGTTAATCATGATTGATCATAACCAGTACAGTGTCTCTGGTGTAGTTAAGTTAATCCGCGAAATTTTAAAAATTTTATTTGGCATTGAATTAACGGGTACCATTATTTTAACGCTACATTTTACCAATTATTTTGATACCTTAGAAGAAGCCTTTTTACATGGAATTTTTGCCTCTATTTCTGCTACGACAAATGGAGGATTCGATATAACGGGAATGAGCTTACTCCCATTCCATGATGATTATTTTGTACAGATGGTTACCATGGTACTGATTGTATTAGGTGCTATCGGATTTCCAGTATTAATTGAATTGAAGACTTTTTTGCTTAATCGACGCGAGAATTTCCGTTTTAGTTTATTTACTAAAATTACTACTTCAACATACGCCATTTTATTTATAGTTGGTGCGCTTGTCATTTTACTCCTTGAATCATTTCATTCTTTTAAGGAAATGTCTTGGCATGAGGCATTATTTTCAGCAATGTTCCATTCTGTATCAACGAGATCAGCTGGACTGACTACTTACGATGTCACGACTTTTAGTGAAGCTACAGATATTTTCATGAGCTTCCTAATGTTCATTGGCTCTTCCCCGAGCTCAGTTGGTGGAGGTATTCGTACCACAACTTTTGCCTTGGCCATTTTATTCTTAATTACCTTTGCTAGAGGAAGAGAGGATATTCAAGTATTTGGACGAGAAATTCATTTGATTGATGTCTTCCGATCATTTGTTGTAATATTATTAGCCTTTTTCATGGTATTAGTTGCAACCCTTATCTTGCTTATAACAGAGCCACATGCATCTCTTATTCAAATTATTTTTGAAATTACCTCAGCGTTCGGAACATGTGGTATGTCGTTAGGCATAACCTCTGATTTATCAGTGGTTGGTAAAATCATTATCATTATTTTAATGTTTATTGGTCGAGTTGGATTAATCTCATTCCTTTATACTCTTGGGGGTGGCGGAAGAGGAAAGAAATCAGGCTTCCACTATCCGAAGGAACGAGTAATTATTGGTTAAATTTTTAAAGTATGTGGGGCATTAAGTAAGGAAAATTCCATCGTATACCTCATATAAAAGTAAGAAATTATTATCTTGTCATAAAATATTCAAAAAATTTAAACTTTTATTTCCTGATTGGATAGAATATTTTTTGGGTATTTTTTACAAAGTTCCACCAAACTTTGTTTGAGTAATTTGACCTATATTAGTAAGGCTGGCTATGAGTACTTAACTAACCGAACAATGTAGCGAAGAAAGAATAAATTTAGCAGTATTTATTGTTACTATGAGGATTTAAGAATCGTTTAAGTAATAAAAAAAGCTAGTCCTGATAGTTATCACAGGACTAGCGTTTCTTATTAGTTAGAGTAGATTGTTGCAAAGTAAGGTGCTTGACCATGTCGGAAATAGGTTAACAGATAGCCATTTTTTTGTACAATTTTGCCATTTGCAAACTCTTGGTAGTCAAGAGCATGAGGGATAATCAAGGTATGCTTAAACAACTCTTTTTCAGTTAACTTAAAGTTAGCAAATTCCTCACCTGCGATAGCTGGATCTTCTCGTAAAGCGTGATAAAGGGCTTTTTGTTGCTCTTCTGTAGGACGCTCATTCCACCACAGCTTCCGTGGTTGGAACTGCTGAGCCATTAAGTAATCAAGCTGCATTAAACTCTGGACAATGTTTAAATTCACATCATCAACCGTTTCTAAAAACATTAATAAACGACGGAATAAATCCTCTAGCTGATGGCCAATACGAGACCAACCTTTTGTTTCCCAATATGTTCCGAAGTTTTGGAAGAAATCAAATGGTGTATCAAAGACCTCTGTAACCAAGTATTCAATCGTATGATCCATGCGGTGATCATTCCAATACTTTTCAAGAACATCCTCTGCATGTTTAATGCGAACGATATCATCAAATGTTAGAACATTATTTGAAAAGATTTCGTAAGGAGATTGATCCACATAGGTATAGCCAAACTTTTCGGCTTCTAATCGAAGTCCTGTGCCGCGTAAAAGTTTCAAAAATCCAAGCTGTAATTCCTCTGGCCGCATTGCAAAAACGTCATTAAAGGTTTGACGAAAACTAGCGTAATCTTCCTCTGGTAAACCAGCAATTAAATCTAAATGTTGATCTATTTTTCCGCCATCTTTCACCATAGTTACTGTTCGCTTTAGTTTTTCAAAGTTTTGACGACGTTTTACAAGAGTATTTGTTAAATCGTTCGTAGATTGAACACCTATTTCGAATCGGAACAAACCTTTTGGTGCATTATCATTTAAGAATTGAATAACTTCAGGGCGCATTATATCAGCCGTGATTTCAAATTGGAATACAACACCTGGTTTGTGTTCATCAATTAAAAATTGGAACATTTCCATTGCATAGCTACGACTGATGTTGAAGGTGCGATCCACAAATTTAATTGTTCGAGCTCCGTTATCCATTAAGAAACGAATATCCTCTTTTATTTTTTCACGGTTAAAGTATCGGACGCCAACTTCAATAGAAGATAAACAAAATTGGCAGCTAAATGGGCAACCTCGGCTTGTTTCAATATATTGAATTCGCTTACCTAGATAGGGTAGATCCTCCTCAAAACGAAAAGGACTTGGTAATTCGCGCAAATCAATTTTAGGTGGCATAGCGTGAATCTTGACTTTTTCGTCCTCTAAATAACAAATACCAGGAACATCTTCTAACAATATTTCACCGTGGAAGTAGCGCAGTAATTGCTTAAATGAAGTTTCTCCTTCGCCCATCACAATGAAGTCTACCTCAGGTATTCGACGTAACCAATGGTGACAATCATAAGAAACCTCAGGTCCTCCGAGCAGAATTTTAACATTTGGACAGACAGTTTTTAACATTTTGATAACGTGAATGGTTTCTTCGATATTCCAGATATAGCAACTAAATCCAACGATATCAGGTTTTTTTTGGAATAAATCTGATACAATATTAAAAGCAGGGTCTTTAATAGTATACTCTGCTATAATTGGATTAAACTCCGGTAAAGCTGCGCCTTTTAAATAGCGCAATGCTAAATTTGTGTGAATATACTTTGCATTCAAAGTAGTTAAAATAGTATTCATGCAATAATCTTCCTTTCAACATCCTATTGTATCAGTCAAGTATCTGACATACAATATAATTCTTTTTACCTATTTATTTTGTGAACGGTTCGTGAAATAATTTAAAATACTTAAATTTACTAAATTTTGTAATAATAGAATCGTGCTGTCATAAAGTATAGTAAAGGCTCAAAATTCGATTTTAGAGGTTTTTTACTCTTTTGAAAGGTTCGGTGAGAAAGTTGAAGCAAAATGATATTAATCAATGTTTTGGAAATCTTATGAAAAGTACTTCGTCACCAACACTTATACTCAATAAAGCAGGGAAAATTTTGAACGTCAATGAGGCTGCTATCAATCTTTTCAATCTTAATTTAACCTATATTGGCTATTTAGCTATGGACGAGCCATCTAATTTTAAATGGACTAAGTTCGTCAAACAGTTACAAAATGATTTACGTTCAGAGGAAATTTTCAATATTCGCACAGTTGGAAATGACTACGAAATGTTATCTTTCAAATGTTTTTACGATCCCAACACAGAGGAAATTGTTGCGCAAATTTCAACATTAAATGATGATGTTGCCCATAAGTTATATGTTAGCCAAGCACATGAGAGAGCGCAATCATTTAATGCCTACGATTACTTACCTTATGCTGTTATTGTTAGTGACGCTAGTGGTATTATTCTTGGGCTAAATAAATATGCCGAAATGTTTCTGAAAGTTGAAAACTCACAACTTCTTCATAAAGCGCATCAGCATATATTTGATTCATTTACATTGAAAAAAGGGCAAATTACAACCTACCTTTCTAAGTTAATGGGTGAAAAACATGCAAGCATTCATGTAGTCGATGAAACACAAGTTAGCAGAACTTGCTATTATGAAATTTCAAGTATTTTTGATGAATACAATAATATTATTGTCACTGTTATTAATGATGAAACAGAGAAAAAGCAACTTCAGCATAAAGTTGAGCATCAGCAGGCATTAAACGTTGTGGGACAGATGGCAGCGAGCATTGCTCATGAAATTCGTAACCCATTAACTTCTTTAAAGGGTTTTACAGAATTACTAAAATTAAATGCTGATGATGAATCACGCATGTATCTCTCTGTTATTGACAGTGAGCTTCAACGGATGGAACAAATTTTATCCGAATTATTAGTGTTGTCTAAGCCAACAACGATGAAAGTGGAATTATTAGAACTGGATCATATTGTAAAGCAAGTCATTGAGTTTATGCTACCAGATGCACTCATGAAAAATATTATGATTCAGTATATTTCAACCTCTAATCAAGTCTATATTGGCGGCAACGAGAATCGACTAAAGCAAGTGCTGATGAATTTAATTAAAAATGCAATGGAATCCATGAACAATGGTGGTACGATTACCGTCGAAATGGCAACAAATGACTGTGCGATTGTCGAACTTATGATAAAAGATGAAGGTGTTGGCATGGACAGCACGACACTTCAAAACCTATTCCAGCCTTTTTACACGACAAAATCAACAGGGACAGGACTGGGCCTTGCTTTCGTGAAAAAGGTGATTGAAGAACATGAAGGAGTAATTGGCGTTAGTAGTGAACTACAGAAGGGGACATGCTTCCATCTGCAGTTTCCAATTTACACGTTTAATCAGATGGATACAATGGAAGTATCTACAAAAGATTCTGCTTATTTAGTAACATAAAGAAAGTAAAAATGGTTGCATAATAAACAACAAAAACTTCTAAATCATATATTGCTTTTGACAATGCTTTTCTAATGTCGCTATAATGTCATGTATAAAGAGCGAAGTGAGAGGAAAAGAATATGCCGTCAGAAGATCTAAAACAATCTTTAAAATTATATATTGTATTATCACGTGCACTAAAAGCAATTAATGAAACAACACATCAATTATTTCAGGATAATGGTTTAAACCCAACTGAATTTGCTGTTCTAGAACTTCTCTATCATAAAGGAAGACAGCCATTACAGCAAATTGGCAATAAAATTTTGTTAGCCAGTGGGTCTATTACGTATGTCATTGATAAGCTGGAGAAGAGAGGTTACTTATTACGAGTATCTTGTCCTGCTGATCGTCGTGTTACGTATGCAGAAATCACCCCTGAAGGTGAAGCTTTTATGGGAGAGCTGTTCCCAAAACACGAACAGCATTTGCATGAATTAATGAGTGTACTATCCCCAGAAGAAAAAGAACAAGCTATTACGTTATTGAAGAAAATTGGTCTTTCTATAAAGGACCTATCTTATTAAAAAAGTTGTCTCATTGATTTGAGACAACTTTTTTGTTATCAAATAGAAGGACGATAGACTATGTCTATCGTCCTTAGCATTTTATTATTTTTTAGATATAGTTGCTGCCATATTAAGCATAGCATCTGTTAAATCTTGTTCATCATTATCATGAATAGTTAATTTTGTAATGAGACCATCTTTCTCAAGGACAACCCCAATTACTTTCTCAGTGTCGAAGTCCACAACATAACCCTCGATATTTTGAACATCTTTGAATGCTGCTAATTCCTCAGCAGTTAGAGCGACTGTTTCACCCACTGCGTTCATATAATCTTGCATAGTTGTTTTTACTTCTTCAAAGCTCGATTGTGAAGCTTCAATTGTTTCAATACGCATAAACACTTCGTCATCATCATTTGACACTAACATGTCTTTACCAGGCTCTTCTTGTGTCAGTGTAAACCCAGGAAGTTGTTGTAGTTTATAGCTTTGATCAACACTTGCAGATTCAGTTGCCTTTTCTGTTTTATCTACACCATTTTGGACGTATTTTACATCTTGTTGAGGCTGTTTAGAAGCATCCTCTGTATTTGTATCATTTGATGCAGGTGTATCTTCTTCTTCCTCATTTGATTCACCTGCTGTATCATCTCCAGATGGTTTTTGATCGGCAGCAGTATTTGATGGCTCATTTTGCTGAGCATCTGAATCCCCTGTTTTATCAGATGTATTACAACCTACAACTAATACGGCTGTTAGTAATAATGCAAGAATAGAAACTAATTTTTTTTGCATAAAAAACCCTCCTTTTCTAAATTAAACGTTAGTAAAGATAAAATGTTTCCAAATATTAATGTTATGATGTTAAAGGTAACACTAAAAATAATAATAGTACAAAAACGACATGAGCTACAATAACAAGTGGCATACTTTTACGCCATTCATATAAGAAGCCCCAAATAATGCTTGTTACCAATGCAGCAATGACACCAAGCATAAATCCGCTAAGGGCAATTGATACAGCACATAATACTGCGGTAACTAAGACAGCCAGCGGTGGGCGCATAAAACGTTTTAACTGTTGTTGGATATAACCACGCCAAAATAATTCTTCACCTATAGCGACGATAAATACGAGTAAAACATAGTGCCAGATATTTTGTGGTCCGTAGCTTGCTAAAAATTTTTGAACGGATTGTACTAGATTATTATTAATATATGGAGCGAGCCAGTAACCAAAGCGAATAATACCATATGTGATGGTACCGTATCCAATACCAAAGAGTAAAAATTGCCATGTAGGTAATTGATCTTCAATGGAGCCAGCTAAGATGGCAATGGCAATACATACTAGTAGAGTGAATGCATACATGTACCAAAATACAGCTTGGTTAGCAAAGGTAAAAGCAAGCATGCCATAAACGAATAATAAAGAAAGGAGAAATAGTATTGTTTGTTTCGAATTTGTTAGCATATTCGACCTCCATACCTTAATCTTATCAAAAAAATAGTCCCTTATCATCTATTAAGACAAATAGGGACTATTCAGACTATTAAGCTTCATTAGTATATAAGATTTTATATCGTTTATGATTGACGACCGTTTTTTCTTCAATTTCAAGGGAATCAAAATTCTCCATATATGTTAAATTAACGATCACCGAATTTTCATTTACCTTTTCTACAATACCTTGGAGACCATTTTTAAACTCGATAATATTTCCAACTTCAGCTATTTTCACAGACAGTCAGCTCCTTCATCGACTAATAATATACAGTTTGCATGAAAAATTGGTAAACGTAAAGCTTTTTTTAAATAATTCATAATTTATTACACAAATGAGGAAAAGAGAGGAATAAAGTTCATGGAAAAATACGAAAATATGCTTAAACAATTACAAAATGGGGAAAGAGAAAGTATTGAAATAAAAAAGGAAGAATTTTACGAATTTAGAGAAATACTTGTAAAACACCCATTATTTAAACATTTTAGAGGTGAGGCCAAGCAAAATGGGCGAATTATCTATACTTATACTGAAACACCAAGAAGTTAATTTGTCGAACATTGTCGTAAGTTAATGCTGTAAGAAATGAAATATAAATGTATAATAATGGTATGATTATTTGTGTGTGGAGGGTTGTATGAATGGTCAATCTACTCTTGAAACAAATGGAACAAACTCGTGAGATGATGATTCGCTCAGGTGTAGAAAACGGGTTACAAAATGCAAAAACCATTCAACTGAGTCGCAGATTAGATCAGTTAATGAATACTTATTATAGACAGATGGCATTTGAAGAAGAAAAAGACCAAGAAGACTAACAAAAGATTGTTCCAGTATTCAGAGTAAAAAAACATTTTAACATATATGTTTAAAATGCATTTCAATGGGGAATAACTTACTATGAACACAGCAACATTCTCATTTCCCCCTTTAGAGCAGTGATCCCCCAATCACTTGCTCTCTTTTTTTTTGCTTATTCGGTATATATGCCCTACCTATAAATTTTAGTACAAGTTGTGGGAAGAGTTTGAATTATCCCATTCATTCACCTAAACTGAAAAGATATAGAGTTGAACTCTCATGGAGAGTGCAGACATTCTAGAACAAAGGAGCATTGTACATATGACAAAGAAACGTATTGCATTTATTGGAACTGGAGTAATGGGTGCTAGTATTATTAAGCATTTATTAAAAAATGGTCATGAAGTTACTGTCTATACTCGCACGCAAGAAAAAGCAGAACCTCTTGTTGCTTTAGGGGCATCATGGGCAAGCTCGCCTGCTGAGGCATTTAGAAACCATGAAATTGCTTTTACAATGGTTGGTTATCCTTCAGATGTAGAGGAAGTATATTTTGGGGAAAATGGCCTCTTCCAAACAGCAGAACAAGGCAACATTGTTATTGATATGACGACATCAGAGCCATCTTTAGCAAAGAAAATTTATATGCATGCTCAATCCATCGGAGTAGAGGCTTTAGACGCCCCTGTTTCAGGAGGGGATATTGGTGCACAAAATGGCACTTTGTCGATCATGATTGGTGGTGATCAAATCACATACGACAAGGTATTGCCAATTATGAAGCAGTTTGGAGGTAATATAATTTATCAAGGTGAAGCAGGAGCTGGACAGCATGCAAAAATGTGCAATCAGATTGTCATTGCCTCTGGTATGATTGGCGTGTGTGAATCATTAGCTTATGGACTAAAGGCAGGATTAGATTTACCTACCGTATTACAATCGATCTCTTCAGGCGCAGCAGGTTCATGGTCTTTAAGCAATTTAGCCCCACGTATGATAAAAGAAGATTTTGCACCAGGCTTTTATATTAAACATTTTGTAAAGGATATGAAAATAGCTTTAGATGAGTCAAACAAAATGGACATCACATTACCAGGACTTGCATTAGCCTATGAAATGTATGAGAAATTAATCGCAGCAGGCTATGGTGATAATGGTACACAAGCACTCTTGAAGTATTATAAATAATTTGCGATGCGATTATGAATAGGAAACCTGAAGGCTCCTTAATGGGAGACCTTCAGGTTTTTTTGTTTTACTCTTTCCCGAAAAGTTGAGAATCCAGTGAGAAGCTGGATGCGCCTGCGAGAGCAAAGTAAAGAGCTATTGCACCTAATGCTAAATCTAATTCATAACCAGCCAATCCATCTGCCCCGATAAAGCCGATGCTAAGCTTTGCTGTAAAGATCGCCACAATCATTGTAATCGTTAATAAAGCACCAAATATTCTTGTTGCTAAACCTAAAATAATGGCAATTCCACCAACTAACTCAATAATTGCCACAATATACGCCATAAATCCTGGTATACCTAGACTATCAAAGAAGTCAGCTGTATAGCTAATACCGCCTTGAAATTTTTGAAAACCATGCACTGCAAAAATAACGCCTAGAACGATACGTAAAATTGTTGAACCAATATTTTGCATAATAAAGTAACTCCTTTTCTTTTTGCTTACAATTCGTAACTTAGTTTATTTTTAAAAACAACTTTTGTCAAGTAACTTAATGTATTTTTAGAACAGGTTTTTTAAAAAAGTGATATACTGTTAAATAGGAACTAATCTACAAAGGGGGGAAGTCATTTGGATCAAAAAAATATTTGTCCACGATTTGAAAAAGCACTCATGATATTAAATCATCGCTGGAATACGCTACTTATTTATCAGCTACTAGATGGTCCGCAAAGGTATTCGACCATTAAAAATCAGCTGAATATTAGTAGCCGTGTATTAACAGAACGTTTAAAGGAGTTAGAGACTGAGCAAATAGTGCTACGTACAGTAATTCCCTCAACGCCAGTTGTCATTGAGTATGAATTGACGGAAAAGGGTTATGCTATTGCACCTGTGCTAAAAGCGATCGAGCATTGGTCCTCTGAATGGGTAACCATAGATATAGAATGATAAAAAGGTATTCAAGCGAGGGGCTTGAATACCTTTTTTGGGATTCACACAGAAAATAAGCGTTCAATTATCGACCATTTGGCAGTTATTTTTCAGTGAATTTACTGTTATATTGTAAATAATATTAATTTTCTTTAAAAAAAGGTGTTTTTTATTTCAGAGAGAAATTAATTGTTTATTATAGAGAATGGAGAGGAGGGTATTATGGAGAAGAGTACAGCTATAGACGTACAACATCGAAGTCAATTAGCCATTTATTTATCATTACCGATACTTTCATGGGCATTTTATGATTTTGCGAATACAATTTTTTCTTCAAATATAAATACAATATTTTTTCCCTTTTACATGGATGAGGTTTTAGGAACAAATGAAGTCATGCAACAAGTTGCGAGCACCTTTATATCTTATGCAAATGCCATTGCAAGCTTGTTGCTCGTTATCTTTTCACCCCTTTTCGGTGTGTGGATTGATAACACAGGTTATAAAAAGAGATTTATTGTATGGTTTGCATCCATATCTATTCTGTTTACGTTTATGATGGGAATATTTGCGAATGTACAAACCACTGTCAATTACTCTGGTGTGCCTCTTAGTTTATTTTTGGTAGTTGCAAGTTTTGTCATAGCGAAATTTTTCTTTAATTCAAGTTTAGTATTTTACGATTCTATGATGGGTGATCTAGGAACAAAAGAAGAGATGCCGCTCATTTCAGGGTATGGTGTTGCAATCGGATATCTTGGTACACTTTTTGGATTACTTGTTTACTTGTATGTTGGTAACAGCGATTTTCATCGAGCGTTTATTCCAACAGCCATTCTGTATCTACTCTTTTCATTGCCATTATTCTTAATTAATAAAGATACGCCGATCCCAAAGTCACAACGAAAGTCCTTAAAGTTTTTAGATGGTTATAAAGAAATCATTCAAACATTTAAAGATATGAAGCAATATAAAGCAATCTTTACCTTTATGGTTGCTTATTTCTTTCTAAATGATGCCATTGCTACAACGATTGCTATGATGGCTGTTTATGCGACAACAATTGTTGGCTTTAGTTCTGGACAATTTATCGTTCTTTATTTGGTCTCTACTGTCTCAACAATCATTGGGTCACTTGCGTTTGGGTATATTACGAAATCAATAGGAGCTAAACGTGCCATTACAATTGTTGCACTTATTATGATTGTTGCTTTAATATTCGCTGTTTTTGCTTCAGCACAATGGATGTTCTGGCTTGCTGGTAGTCTATTTGGTATATCACTTGGCTCAATGTGGGTGACATCTCGGACATATATTATTGAATTATCACCGAACGAAAAACGTGGACAATTTTTTGGGTTGTTTGCTTTTTCAGGTAAAGTATCCTCCATTATTGGTCCAGCCATATATGGAACTGTTACATTGTGGATGAAGGATTATGGTACTATTGCTAGTCGTGTAGCATTATCAACGTTGATCGTTATGACGGTCGTTGGTCTATTGGTACATCTAAAAGTTAATGATAAAAATGGAAATAGCAAGTAGGAGAAATGTATTGCCTATGATACAATTGAATTATAAACAGATGTAGAGAAAGGAGCGGGGTTGCATTGGAACATAAAGGAATTTTATTAGAAAGTGGAACAAATGAGCTAGAGATTGTTGAATTTGAAGTAGCAAACAATAAATTCGGCATCAATGTTATTAAAGTAAAAGAAATTATTCAACCGATCCCAGTAACGTTTATCCCACACGCGCACCCGCATGTAGAAGGAATCATTCAATTACGTGGTGAGGTATTACCTGTTGTAGATATGCTACGAGTATTAGGGATTCAAGGTGCTGAGCGTAATCCACAACAAAAATATATTGTAGCAGAATTTAATAAACAACGTGTCGTTTTCCATGTAGATAATGTAACACAAATTCATCGAATTTCTTGGAATCAAATCGAAAAGCCTTCAGATATGTATCAGGGAGGTACATCACAAGTAATCGGTGTGATTAAACAGAATGAGCAAATGATTCTATTACTAGATTTCGAAAGAATTATGGTGGATATCAATCCTGCGTCAGGAATTAGTGTGGAATCTGTGAAAAAACTCGGTAAACGTGAGCGATCTGGAAAGAGAATTTTAATTGCAGAAGATTCACCGTTATTACGTAAATTACTGTTCGATACAATGAATGAAGCTGGTTATGACAATGTTGAATTCTTTGAAAATGGCCGCGATGCTTATGAATACTTAGAGGGAATTGCGAAGAGTGGCAGTGACATAGCGGAGCATATTCAATTGGTGGTAACGGATATTGAAATGCCACAAATGGATGGCCATCATTTGACACGAAAAATCAAAGAGCATCCCGATCTTCAAAAGCTTCCTGTTATCATTTTTTCAAGTCTAATTACAGACGACCTTCGTCATAAAGGTGATCAAGTAGGGGCTGAGGATCAAATAAGTAAGCCAGAGATTGCAGAGCTCATTTTACGTGTTGACCAACTTATTCTGTAATCACCATGGCTTACATGATACTTCTCAATTTTAATAATGGGTATCCTGCAAGTATAAATAAATGAAAGTAAAGTCGGATGCCTTAATTAAGAGGGTCCGATTTTTTTGTATATGTCCTAATATTATGAACAAAATAAATGGTAGATGCTTGAAGGATGTGATTATTTGAATGAATTAAAAACAGCTATTATTGATATCGGCTCCAATACTATCCGGTTAGTATTATATCAATATAATAATGAAGAGGGACTTCGTGAGCTTGGAAATATTAAGACGGTAGCACGATTGCGTACATATTTACAGCCCTCAGGAGAGATGTCTGACGAAGGTATTCAAGTGTTATCAGAAACTTTATTGACATTTAAAGCCATGCTTGAGGATTTTGAAGTAACAGATGTAATAGCTGCTGCGACTGCTGCTATTCGACAAGCCACTAATCGAGACAAAATTATTGAGGAAATGAAAAAACGGACTGGTATCCAAATACAGCTTTTATCAGAAGAAGAAGAAGCCTATTTTGGATACGTTGCTGTTGCTTATTCCATGGGTACGAAATCGGCCGTAACGATAGATATCGGTGGTGGTAGTACCGAAATTACGCTGTTTGAAAATAAAGAAATTCAGCAATCACATAGTTTCCCTTTTGGGACAGTTTCTTTAAAGCAACGTTTTGTAAAAGGTGAAATTATTAATAGTAGTGAGAAAAAAGAGCTTCTTGCCTTTGTCAAAGAGCAGTTCCAAACACTCCCTTGGATAAAAAATGTTGCTCTACCCATTATCGCAATTGGTGGTAGTGCGCGGAATATTGCTCAAATACATCAACAAAAGCATGATTACCCTATTGCCAGCGTTCATGGTTATGAAATGACGAAGGAAAATTTGGATGATTTAAGCTTATTTTTAGGGCAATTAAGCTTTCAGGAGTTGAAACAATTGGATGGGCTCTCATCTGACCGCGCAGATATCATTGTTCCTGCATTAGAGGTATTTAGAATATTGATGGAGGTAGTTGGTAGTGAGACCTTCCAACTGACCAAGCGAGGTTTACGTGAGGGACTCATTATTCAACGGATTTTGCAAACAGATCCACAGGCGTTTGATAAAGATAATGTATTTGAAGGAAATGCTAGAAGATTAGCACGTCAGTATGGTCGGAGTGAAATGGAAGTAGATTATTTAATGCATTTAGCAGACCAATTGTATCGTGAATGTTGTCATTTAGGCTACTTGCAATATCATCCAGAAGATTTGCATTTATTAGCAAAAGCGGCGAAGGTTTTTAATATAGGAGAGTATATCGAATTAAGCTCTTCAAGCCAACATACTTTTTATTTAATTGCGAATCAGTCCATTGATGGTTTAAATCATTTAGAACGAGTAAAACTAGCACTTCTTGCCTCCTATAAAAATAAAGATTATTTCGAACGTTTTGCTGCTCCATTTTCTACATGGATGAGTCGGGAGGAACATCGTAAAATAAGAGATTTCGGAGCGTTATTAAAATTTGTCTATGCATTAAATGTTTCAAAACGCAATATAGTACATGCTATTGAAATGCACACAGAAGAAGATCATGTTCAGCTTAATATTTATGTAAAAAAGAATGCTGCGGCTGAAAAATATCAAGCCAATCGACATAGAAAGCATTTAGAACGTGCATTAAAAATCCCAATGAAGATCAATTTTATTGAAGAAGGGTGGAACAATGGATGACAACTGAAGTAACGAAAAACGAGCTACATGGGGAAGAATTTTCCGAAAACTACAATCTATTGTTAGAGGAAATTGCAAAGCCTCAATATTATAATAATCGCGAATTAAGCTGGCTTGCCTTTAATGAGCGAGTGCTAGAGGAAGCAGAGGATATTAATAATCCTCTGCTTGAACGTTTAAAATTTTTAGCTATATTTAGTTCCAATTTAGATGAATTTTTCATGGTACGTGTTGCAGGCTTACAGGACCAGGTTCGTGCTGGTTTTCATAAGCCCGAAAACAAATCTGGCTTAACGCCGAAGGAACAGTTGGCCAAAATAGCAGAACGCACACAAGCATTAGTGCGTCGACAAACTGAGGTATATAGACATTTAATCTATGATTTACTGCCTCAACATAATGTACATATTGCGGACATGAAAGATTTAAATAGCAAGCAAAAATCATTTATCAATGAAATGTTTGCAGAAACTATCTTCCCTGTTTTAACACCTGTTGCAGTGGATGCGTATCGTCCTTTCCCAACTTTGCTTGGTAAAACTTTGAATTTACTAGTGCTGTTAGAACAGGATGAGTCAGATCTTGAAAGTCGTGAAAGAGTGGCGATTGTCCAGGTTCCATCTGTGCTAGATCGCTATATAAAAGTACCGTCCGAAGAAGGAAAGACAGTTGTAGTTTTATTGGAGGATGTGATAGTAGCACATATTGAAAAGCTGTTTTATGGCTATAGCGTAAAATCAGCACAAGCCTTCCGCTTAACAAGAAATGCAGATTTAACTATCCATGAAGAAGGGGCTCGAGATCTTCTCGTGGAGATCGAAAAAGAGCTGAAAAAGCGAAAGTGGGGAGTAGGAAGCCGTTTAGAAGTTCGAGTGGGAGAAATGAACGAGGAAGTGCTGCAATACTTACTAGATGAATTCGAAATAGAAGAATCCGATGTATTCCATATTGATGGTCCTTTGGATTTAACGTTTATGTTCTCTTTTGTGAAAGGTATTTCAGTAGGTCGTGAGCATTTAGAATATGAAAGCTTTATCCCACAGCCACCTTTAGATTTACAGTCTGACGAAAATATTTTCGAAAAAGCACTTCAACAGGATATATTTTTCCATCATCCATATGAATCTTTTGCCCCTATTGTTGATTTTATTTCTGAGGCCGCTGTCAACCCGAATGTGTTGGCTATAAAACAGACATTATATCGAGTAAGCGGGAATTCCCCTATTATTCAAGCGTTAAAACTTGCCGCTGAAAACGGTAAACAAGTAACGGTATTAGTGGAACTAAAGGCACGTTTCGATGAAGAAAATAATGTACACTGGGCAAAACAATTAGAACAAGCAGGTTGTCTTGTAATTTATGGGATGAATAATTTAAAAACACACTCAAAAATTACGCTAGTCGTTAGTCGTCGTAACGGCAAAATTGAACGTTTTGTCCATTTGGGTACCGGAAATTATAATGATGCTACTGCAAAAATTTATACGGATATGGGCATAATAACGACAGATAAAGAGTTTGGCATTGATGCGACAAATTTCTTTAACTACTTAAGTGGCTATACAGAAAAACCTACCTTTAATCATTTAGTCGTTGCACCATTTGATATACGAGATGAGTTTATTCGTTTAATGGATGAGGAAATTGCCTGTCATAAAAAATATGGAAATGGTTTTATCCGTGCAAAAATGAATTCATTGACAGACAAAGATTTAATGATGAAGCTTTATGAGGCATCCATTGCGGGTGTAAAGGTCGAACTTATTATTCGTGGTATATGCTGTATTAGACCAGGAATCCCAGGTATTAGTGAAAACATTACCGTAACAAGTATTGTTGGTCGTTTCCTTGAACACTCTCGTATTTATTGGTTCCATCATAATGGGGAAAATAAAGTTTATTTATCCTCTGCAGATATGATGACACGTAATATGATTAAACGTGTAGAAATTTTATTCCCTGTATATGCAAGTGAAGCAAAAACTCGTATTATTGACATAATGAATGCACAATTAATGGATACTGCGAAAGCCCGTATTCAAGACTCTAATGGTAAGTATCATTATAAAGAGTTTGATCGTAGCGAAGATCCATTAAATAGCCAGGAAATTTTCTTGAAGGATGCATTAAAGCCTACGCTAGACGAAGAATAGAGCAAACACGCTACTTAGTGAGGGATAGAATGAAAAAATGTAGAGAAAATGTAGCGCCATTTGCAGAATATCAACAGCTCATGCAACTAAACCCATTTGATGCAATTATTTGTTTGAGACAAGTTGATAACATAGTGTTTGAGGTCGTTGAATTTAATGAAAAGCTATCTTCAATGATTGAGCTGGAGGATATAACAGCCAAAAACGCTGAGAACTTTTTTACTAAGCAATGCTGGCTGCAATTGTCGGGATTTCTAATTGAGGAAATCAATAAACAGCATACTCTAAAATTAGGTAACGGTCTTCAAGAGAAAACATTTGTGCTTCATGTTCAGCACTTTTCTGAATCAATCGTTGCCATTATTCTTCGAGCGATAACATTTGAAGAAAATCCCTATTTACAGTTCATTGAACAACACATAAGTCCAGTGTTAACGACAGATTTACAAGGTCGAATAATTCATCAAAATATTGCTGCTACTGCTACACTATCGAGAGAGCAGCACAGTCTAATTGGACTAGATATTTTTTCATTACTAGAAAGTAAATACCTCAATGAATTTAAATTATTATTTACCAAAACAATCGAAGGTTCAGCGTTTGGCATGCCTAAATGCTTATTGAAAGGTGATTTACTAAGTAAAGAGCCCTTTTATTTAAGAACGCATCCAACCTATTATAATGGTGAAGTTGTGGGTGTTCACCTATTTGTTAAAGATGCGAATTCATTTATGAATGATCATGAAGCATTCTATTACCTAGCACTAATGGATGAATTAACAGGTATTTGGAATCGAAAAGCTTTTAAGGAGCATTGGCTACAGCATTTAAATGATAAAAAGCAAGAGCATAAGCAAGCCGCTCTTATTTTAGTTGATATTGACCGTTTTAAAAAGTTTAATGAATCCCTTGGCGAGAGCAAGGGAGATGATTTGATGCGTATGTTTAGTCATAGGTTACGGGAGCTTTGCTACTCAAAGTGTTCGCTGTATCGATATAATAGTGACGAGTTTATTTTTGTGCTCAAAGATGCAACCATCCAAAAAATTGAACGAACTGCAAACTTGATTATGGACGTATTAAAACAGCCATTTATGATAGATGGACAGGAATATTTTATAAGTGTATCGATTGGGATTTCACTTAGCCCAGCAGATGGTAAAGATATCGAGACACTTGTACGGAAAGCAGATAAAGCTTTATTTTCTGTTAAAGAACATGGTCGTTCACATTACCGCTACTACCGTGAAGATATGACGGCTATTTTTCCAAACGAAGCATTGATGGAGGCACATTTACGTCGTGCAATTGAATTTAATGAGCTAAGTCTCCATTTACAACCGCAAATGGATTTAGCAAATAATAGCATCAATAGCTTTGAAGCATTATTACGATGGAATAACCGTAAATTTGGTTTTGTATCACCAGCACAATTTATTCCTATTGCAGAAGCCTCAGGGTTGATTATTGAAATTGGTGATTGGATTATTGATGAGGTATGTCGTTACCAAAAAGAATGGCAATCGAAGGGATATCGTCCTGTACGGATTGCAGTCAATATATCTCCAAAACAGTTTAGAAAAGAAAATTTTGCCCGAAAAATTAAAACAGCTTTAAAGAAATATGGTGTACCACCTGAATTATTAGAAGTAGAAATTACCGAAAGTTCTATGACAAATGTTCATGAAACATTTTCGATTCTTACAGAACTGAAGCAATTAGGTGTTTATGTGTCTGTGGATGACTTTGGGACAGGCTATTCCTCATTAAGTTATCTCAAGCGTTATCCGATTGATATTATTAAAATTGATCAGTCATTTATTGCAGATATAGCAAAGGATGACAAAAATGAAGCCATTATAAAAGCCATTATTTCGATGTCTCATAATTTAGGATTAGAGGTCATTGCTGAGGGAATTGAAGAACCAATACAAGTCGATTTTCTCAAACGCCATCGTTGTCAAAAAGGGCAAGGCTATTTGTATAATAAACCATTACCAGTAGAAACGATTGTACAACAATATTTTGTAAGCTAGAAAACGGGTAGCACTTTCATCATAAAATAGATGAAGTGCTACTTTTTTATTTGCCGTTTTTAAGACCGTTTAAGACAATTGCTGTAAATTGCGCCATCTCAGAGGCTAGGTCAAAGTCTTCACTATGTATCAACCAATCATAGACATTGGCACGCATACAGCGCTGAATAAGTGTTTGTATGGTAGCAGCAGAAACATCTTGTCTAAATTCCCCTTGTTGAATTCCTTCCTCGATATATGTATTCATTATCTGAAAAATCTTACGTTGTGGATTGATTAAATAATGATCCTGTTTTACTTGGTTTGTCATAGCAGCCGTATACACTGTACGTAATAAATCCTTCCCCACAATATTTGTTAAATATTTCATTTGCTCTTGATATACTAAAAGAATTTTTTCACTTGCTGGTAATGAGGGATCAATATTTTTTTCAACTGTACTATAAAAATTATCAAGCTCCTTAAATTTTTCTAAAATAACATCATATTTAGATGGGAAATGTGTATAAAATGTACCCTTTGAAACATTACATGCCTTCGTAATTTGTTCAACAGAAACATGTTCATAACCATGCTTGTTAAATAAATCTAAAGAAGCTTTTAATAATTTTTCACGTGTTTCTAATGCCTTTTTCTGTCTGCTTGTGAGTGTTTCCATCGGTAGCTAATACCTCCTGTTTAAAATATTGTAAAATATCTTTTGTGAAAAATATTCTGAAAATATTAAATTTTTAATTGACGAGATGGATTTTGATTGATTATGATTTAAATGACCGAAGTCAATGACTGTGGTCAATGAGGTTATCTCGTTATTAATGTTACTTTAAAAAATGAAAGTTGGCTAGTATATCATCAAGTTTTCCGTTGTATTTTCAAGGAATGGGGAGGTCACAATGAAGGTAAAATTAGGTTTTATTGGCTTAGGGAATATGGGTTTACCGATGGCTATTAACTTATTAAGAGCAGATTATCAGGTGTATGGTTTCGATACGAATGTGAAAGCAATGGATCAATTCGCAGCAGCAGGTGGTTTCGGCCTTGAGACAGCTATGGATATTGCGAAACAATGTGATGTTATTATGACAAGCTTACCTACCCCTCAGGTTGTAGAATTGGTTTATCAGTCAGAGCAAGGAATTTTACAACATGCAAAGAAAGGATGCCTACTGATTGATTTTAGTACTGTTAATCCCGAATTAAATGATACGTTACATACAGAAGCTATAGCTTTGGGATTACGTTATTTGGGAGCTCCTGTCAGTGGGGGTGTCATTGGGGCTATCAATGCGACATTAACTATTATGGTTGGTGGTGACACAGAAGATTATAAAAGTGCCAGTGAAATATTCGGAATAATCGGTAAAAATATTTATCATTTGGGTACATCTTCAAGTATAGGGACGCGAATTAAATTACTCAATAACTTAATGATTGGCTTTTACACAGAGGCAGTCGCTGAAACGATTGTACTTGGTGAAAAAATGGGTATTCAGGCAGACACGCTCTATGAAGTATTAAGTAATAGTTATGGGCAAAGCCGTATTTATGAACGTAATTATTTGGAATATATGAAAAATGATAATTATGAGCCGGGCTTTTCGACAAATCTACTATTAAAAGATTTGAAGTTAGCTAAGGAAATGGCTGATGAAGCAGGCGTATCGCTGCGAATCGGCGAAAAGTTAGTGGATCTTTATAGTGAAATTGCTCAGCAGGGCTACGGAGAAAAAGATATGTCTGCAGCTTATTTAAGCTTAAAAGAAAAATGTAAACTAGAACAATTTTAAGAGGAGGAAATGGATATGACAACAGCACAAGATGTTAAAACATTAACACATTTTATTGGTGGCAAATTGGTTGAAGGAAAAAGTGGACGATTCGGTTCGGTATTTAACCCAACAACAGGTGAAGTCATTGCTAAGGTACCCCTTGCAACAGTAGAGGAAACACAAGATGCAATCGAGCAAGCTCAAGCAGCATTTCCAGCTTGGCGTGATACGTCAGTGGCTAAGCGTGCAGAAATTGTACTAAAGTTCCGTAACCTTATCACTGAAAATATGGAAGAGCTATTACAAATCATTTGTACTGAAAGCGGTAAAACGATTGAAGATGCCAAAGGTGAAATTACACGAGGACTTGAATCTGTTGACTTAGCCATTGGTGCGCCACACTTAATGAAAGGAGAATACTCTGTAAATGTTGGAGGTCAAATAAATGCTTATTCTGCAAAGTATCCATTAGGGGTTGTGGCAGCAATTTCTCCATTTAACTTCCCCATCATGGTGCCTCTAGCACAAACGAGTATGGCCATTGCTGTAGGAAATGCGGTTATTTTAAAAGCATCCGAGCGTGTGCCAATGACTGCATTGTATGTTAGTGAGCTTTGGAAGAAGGCGGGATTGCCTGATGGTATTTGGACAGTAATCAATGGTGATAAAGATGCTGTCAATGAACTTTTAGAAAACCCTGCTGTGCAAGCGATTTCATTCGTTGGATCAACACCAGTTGCGAAGTATATTTATGAAACTGGGTCAAAATATGGAAAGCGTGTTACTGCACTTGGTGGGGGTAAAAATAATATGGTTGTAATGCCTGATGCGGATCTTGAACAGGTAGCTAATGCCTTTATTGGAGCAGCGTATGGGGCAGCCTCACAACGCTGTATGGCGATATCTACCATTATGCCTGTAGGAAAGGATACTGCAGATCGTCTAGTGGAGATTCTGAAGGATAAAATCGCTAATCTGAAGGTTGGCCCTTATACAAATCCTGATTCAGATTTTGGCCCTGTTATTTCTCAACAATCGAAAGAAGCAATTCTTACTGCAATTGATGGAGGGGAAGCCGAAGGAGCTTCAGTAATTTGTGACGGACGAGAGCTTGACATTGTCAAAGAGTCTAAAGGGTTTTATGTAGGACCTACATTATTAGATCATGTAAAACCAGGAATGGAAGTTTACGAGCAAGAAATATTTGGTCCAGCTCGCAATGTTGTTCGTGTAGATTCCTTAGAGGAAGCTATTACACTTATAAATAAGCATGAGCTAGGCAATGGTGTCACAATCTTTACGAATGATGGATTAGCAGCTCGAAAATTTACAACAGAAATTGATGTTGGCATGGTTGGTGTCAATGTACCAATTCCAATTCCTGTTGGCTACCATAACTTCGCAGGCTTTAAAGGCTCTCGTTTTGGTGAGGGGCATATGTTTGGCCCAGATCAAGCACGATTCTTTACAAAAACTAAGACAATTTCAGAGCGTTGGATGGCTGGTAATGCCTCCCCAGCATCCACATTTGCATTCCCAAGCAATAACGACTAATAAAACCTAGAGCTGTAGAGCTATACAGCTCTTTTTCTAAAAAAGGGGATGGGGTGGGGTGTAAATGTTAGAGTATATTGGTCTTTTTGGTAGTTTAGCATTATTAGTTTATTTAACAATGAAGGGTGTAAATCTACTTATTTCAGCACCGTTAACGGCGCTGTTAGCAGCTTTAACAAACGGTCTTGCATTTTTTCCTCAAACAGCTGATAAAGATCAGCCCAACTTTCTAACGAGCTATATGGATGGGTTCACAGGATTTGTTGGTTCTTGGTACTTAATGTTCATGGCGGGCGCCATTTTCGGTAAAGTCATGGAGGACACAGGCGCTGCAGATAGTGTCTCTAAATGGATTGTAGAAAAAATAGGGGTGAAATATGCCACATATGCTGTAGTCTTAGCTGCAGCAGTACTCACATATGGTGGTGTTTCAGTTTTTATCGTAGCCTTTTCTGTTTATCCAATGGCTATTAGTTTATTTAAACAAGCAAACTTTCCACGACGTTTTATTCCTGCTGCACTGGGCCTAGGTTCTGTCACATTTACGATGACATCAGCAGGCTCACCTGAGATTCAAAATTGGATACCGATTCCATATCTTGGTACAACTCCATATGCTGGTTGGCAAGTTAGTATTGTCGTGGCTATTTTTATGGCCGTTGGTGGCTCGCTTTGGCTGAATTGGATGATTAAACGCGCTGTAAACAATGGGGAGATTTTCATTGAGCGCTCCACTGATCCAGTAGCTGATAAAACACGTAAGCTACCGAGTCCCCTTTTGAGTCTCGTACCATTATTAGTTGTTTTAGTCATTTCTTATATTTTCCATAATTCACTTGGAACCTCTGCTTTAATTGTAGCCTTAACTAGTGGCTGTATCGTGGCTTATTTAGTGAGTTACAAATATGCAAAGTCAGTTGGCGCAACATTAGCAGCAGGTGCGATGGGTGCTATTATTGCCATTGCAAATACGGCGGCTGTTGTCGGCTTTGGTGGGGTAGTAAAAGCAACACCATCCTTTGTTGCAACTGTTGATGTAATGACCAATATCCCTGGCAGTCCGCTGATTGGAGGAGCCTTAGCTATTGCGGTTATTGCTGGTTTAACAGGTTCAGCATCAGGGGGACAAACAATTGCAATGCCCTTACTAGCACCGCATTATATCGAGATGGGTGTAGATACAGAGGCATTGCATCGGACAATCGCTATAGCATCTGGTTCCCTAGATTCATTGCCACACGGAGGATATGTTGTGACAACCATCAATTCAGTATGTAATGAAAAGCATAAGGATGCATATATGCCATTTGGAGCTTTGACGGTTATTATCCCTATCATAGGTACAATACTTGCAATCATATTATTCTCATTAGGGATGTAGGAGGGATGAAGTATGCAAGGGAAAACGGTTTTTATTACAGGGGCAGCTCGTGGTATTGGTCTTGCCATAGCACAAGCATTTGCTGAGCAAGGGGCTAATGTTGTGATAACAGATAAAAATGAACAGCTTCTAGAGGAAGCCGTCGCACAATACCCCTCTTTAACTTCCTATATATGTGATGTGACAGAAGAACAAGCCATAAGAGAAGCCATCGATTTTACGATTAATAAATTCTCAACATTAGATATTTTAATCAATAATGCAGGATTTCAACATGTGTCGCTTATTGAGGATTTTAAGACAGAAATTTTTGAGTCAATGCAAAAAGTGATGGTCGTTGCTCCCTTTGTAGCAATGAAGTATGCGTTACCACATATGAAGAAAAATCAATTTGGTCGTATTATCAATATGGCCTCCATCAATGGCGTCATTGGGTTTGCTGGGAAGGCAGGCTATAATGCAGCAAAGCATGGTGTGATTGGGCTTACTAAGGTAACGGCACTAGAGGTGGCGACAGATGGAATTACGGTAAATGCTATTTGTCCAGGGTATGTTGACACGGAATTAGTACGTAATCAGTTTATGGATTTAGCACAGACACGGGGTATTCAAGTGGAGGAAGTACTTGAACAAGTGTTATATCCACTTGTACCGCAAAAACGTTTACTTGATGTCTCGGAAATTACAGGACTTGCATTATATTTAGCAAGTGATATAGCAAAGGGGTTAACCGGTCAGGCCATTCTATTAGATGGTGGCTATACAGCTCAGTAGCTTAGGAGGGAAAATATGATTCAAACAAAAACCATTTTTACTGTTCATTCACCAGGGACGATTGTATATGGTCGTGATTCATTTGAAGAAGTAGGAGAGTATGCGAAAAAACTAGGTTCTAAGGCATTAATTATTAGTGATCCAATGATGGAGAGTTTAGGATTTGTGAATAAATGCCATACACTATTAAAGACCCAAGGGATAGAAGTCGTTTCATATATAGGGGTGATAACTGAGCCGGACGATACGTATGTAGCAGAGGGATTACAGCTTTTGCAGAAGGAAAACTGTGATGTCATTATATCTGTTGGTGGGGGTAGCTGTATTGATACGGCGAAGGCGATTGCAGTAGTGGCTACAAATGGCGGCTACATAGGAGATTATATGAAAATGGCAAAAGTTGCAGCTGTTGCACCAATTCCACACATTGCAATACCAACAACAGCAGGTACAGGCTCTGAAGCCACAGATGCAACTGTTATTACCAATACAAAAAGTGATGTAAAAATGATGATTAAGCAACCAGCTTTTATGCCAACTATGGCGGTTGTTGATCCTATTTTAACCATTACTTCACCTCCAGCAATTACCGCAGCAACAGGAATAGATGCATTGAGCCATGCCATTGAGAGCTATTTATCGCGTTTAGCTCATCCTTATTCGAATGTGCTCGCCTTATCTGCTATGGAATTAATTGTGAATAACATCATAAAGGTTTTTGAACATGGAGATGATGTTGATGCTAGGGAAGCGATGTCATTGGGTTCGATGCAGGCAGGGCTGTCATTTTCAAATGCTTCTGTTGCCCTCGTACATGGAATGTCGCGTCCCATTGGTGCACTTTTTCACGTACCACATGGCATCTCCAATGCGATGCTTTTACCAGCTGTACTAGACTATTCAAAAGATGCTTGTATAGATCGATTGGCAGATTTGGGACAATTTTTTAATAAAACAAAAGAATGTCTATCACAAGAGGAGCTTGCTCAGCTTGCTATTACGTCCATTAAAGACATGTGTAAGTATATGAAAATTGGCAATTTAAAACAGTGGGGAATAGAGGAGCAAGCTTATTATCAGGCCATTCCTAAAATGGCTGAGGATGCACTTGCAAGTGGAAGCCCTGACAACAATCCGAAGATACCAACTTTAGAAGAGTTAATGGAGCTATATAAAATTGCCTATACGTATGAGTTTTAATTATATTGGAGAGCTATTCATTCGGATGAATGGCTCTTTTATATTTTTTTAGAAAATAAACTCGCATTCTATAGAATTAATATGACATATTCGAGAATATATAGTAAACTTTTAGTGAATCATCATTCATTTTTAACGAAGGGGGAAATGGAATGTTGCAAAGGAAGACGATTATTATTACGGGTGGATCAAGTGGCATGGGGCTGTATATGGCAAAGCAGTTCGTGACTGAGGGAGCTAATGTTGTCATAACAGGTCGTAATGAAGAACGATTAGCAGAGGCAAAGAAATTTATAGCTGAGGCTGGTCCCTCTATTGAGACATTCCAAATGGATGTACGTGTACCTGAGCATGCTGAGGCTATGCTCGCATTTGCTATTGAAAAATTTGGTCAAGTGGATGGGCTTGTGAATAATGCAGCAGGTAATTTTATTGTACGTGCAGAGGATTTATCACCGAATGGCTGGAAGGCTGTCGTAGATATTGTATTAAATGGTACATTCTACTGTTCTTCAGTAGTAGGCAAGTATTGGATTGAACATAAGATCAATGGGTCTATATTAAATATGGTAGCGACGTATGCTTGGAATGCAGGAGCAGGTGTGATCCATTCTGCTGCAGCAAAAGCAGGGGTACTATCATTGACGAGAACGCTAGCTGTTGAGTGGGGGAAACAGTATGGGATTCGGGTTAATGCTATTGCACCGGGTCCAATCGAGCGTACTGGTGGAGCCGATAAGCTTTGGGAATCAGAAGCAGCGGCAGCTCGTACACTAGATTCTGTTCCACTAGGCCGAATAGGAACACCAGAAGAAATTGCTGATTTAGCTACATTTATGATGTCTAACAAAGCAAGTTATATGAATGGCGAATGTGTAACTTTGGATGGTGGGCAGTGGCTCAATCAATATCCATTCTAAAAAAGTTTGCATAACGAATAGCTGGGTTGACGCATACTAAGGGTAAAGAAAGGAGTTTTGCCGATGGGTATGTGGTTAATACCAGCTCTAATTGCTATGATAATTATTTGTGTAATTTCCTTTGTATACACGTTGAAAATTGCAAAGATGACTTCTGAACGGAAGTCTGAAAAGGATACTCCGATTTCAGAAACGGTTGAAGAGTATGCAACGATTTTGAACCCAATTGTTTGGGTCTATTCAATTTTTTTGCTTTTTTTAGGGATCATGATTTTTTACTACTGGAGTAAGGCTGGCTATTAGTTAAGAACCATCTTCATTCGGTCACGAAAAACTTGACTGGATGAAGATATTCTAAGTTTTTGCTGTAAAGGCTAAAATAATTCATTGTTCATGAAAAACTCTTCTCGGCCTGGTCATGGTCATACATAGAAAAGTTGTGATATGATGAAAGGGAAGGACTGTTCTACACAGTGAGGACAGAAAAGGAGAAGAAGTTCATGATTTCAACTAACAGCAAAGACTTATTAGCAATGCCAATTAGTGATTTTATCATTTCCTCTGAAAAAGTTGCGCATGTACAAAGTGGAAATAGTGCGGAACATGCACTCCTTGTACTAACACGTACAGGGTACTCGTCCATACCTGTATTAGATTTAAAATATCGACTTCAAGGTTTACTTAGCATGAAAATGATTACCGAATCGATTCTTGGACTTGAGCATATTGAATATGAAAAGCTACCTGATATTAAGGTTGACTCTATTATGGAAAAAGAGATCGCTGTATTGAAGCTGACGGATACTTTCCAGCGTGCTTTGGATTTAGTTATTAACCACGCCTTTTTATGTGTAGTGGACGAAGATGGTACATTCGCAGGGATATTAACAAGACGTGTTATTTTAAAGCAATTGAAAAAATATATTTATCAAAAAGAGTAGTAGCTTAAGAGGGAACTCAGATGAAAATCATGAGGCCCTCTTTGCTTGTATTGGAGGTTTACAGATTGATGGCAACAGAGGCAGAAATTTTAAAAATCTTAGCTGAAGAACGCAATATGCGGAAAGCAGCAGAGCGTCTATTTTTATCCCAACCAGCTCTTTCACAACGATTACAAACAATTGAGAAAGACTGGGGTGCCCAATTATTTATTCGTTCACAAAAAGGTTTAACAGCAACACCTGCTGGTGAACAAGTTATTGCTTATGCAAAGGAAATGCTAGCCAAAAAGGAAGAAATATTTGAAACGATTCAATCCTTAACGACAAAGGTAAATGGGACATTGAAAATTGCCTGTGCATCCATTGTTGGTCAGAACTGGCTACCAAAAATTTTGAAGGATTTTGTGTCAAAATATCCAGAGGCTAAAATATCACTGATGACGGGCTGGAGTTCTGAAATTGTGAAAGCTCTTTATGAGGGCGAGGCACATGTAGGTATTGTACGAGGCCAAGTTGACTGGAAAGGAGAAAAGATCCACCTTTTCAGAGATACTCTTTATTTGGTGGACAAAGAGGTTAAAACAATTGAAGATGTGTTAAAGACAGACCGTCCATTTATTCAATATAAGAGTGATTCCAACTATTATCAAGAAATTCAACAATGGTGGCAGCAGCATTTTGCTTCAAATCCAAGAAAACAAATTTTAGTGGATCAAATTGAAATTTGTAAGCAAATGGCTTTAAATGGTATCGGTTATGCGATCTTACCTTCTATTACGTTAAATGACCACGATGCCATTCATAAAATCCCTCTATCAAATGATGAAAAAGAGTTTGGTCTTACACGCGATACTTGGCTAATTGGTTATGAATCCTCTTTTGAATTAAGACAAGTAGAGGCGTTTGTTGAAGTAGTGCAGGATCATGCACGGTGTTTGTTTGATTATACTAAATAGAATATCAGGCAGCTCTAGGGTGTTTTGGAGTTGCCTTTTTGCATTGTAGAATTCTTAAGAGTTTATGAATATTAATGAAGATAACATAAGAAATGGAACAAAATGCAATATAAATCGTATAATTATGTAACCATCTATTTACATAAAAAGGGGTTGAGCTTTTGAAAAAGACAAAATGGACGGCACTGACCTTACTAGTCATGCTTGTAATGAGCTTTATCTTGCCTACAACTCAGGCGAGTGCTGCTGCTACGCTAGAGGTGAAAGCAACAGCTGGTGTTTCTGGTAAAGCGAAATATCAATCAGTAGTACCACTCCAAGTTACAGTGAAAAATAATGGAGCTGACTTCTCAGGAGATATGGCGATTAATTCATCAAATTCTTATGAGGCAGCTTCAGCACTTGTCGTTCCAATTGATATAGCAGCAGGAGAGGAAAAGACATTTTCTTTCTATCTTGATGGTTTAGCTGACTATAGTTATTCGGACACAGATTTATTTGCCTTTTATGAGGGAAACATTGAAAAAGGAAAAAAGATTGCCTATAAGGGAACTAAACGTCTGCAATCAAATTTTTTAGACCCCTCATCAACATTCATTTATACATTAACAGATAAAAGTGATCGACTTTCAGCACTATTACGTTTATCAACATTTGTAGCTCAAAGTAATGTGGAAGTATTTAATATCAATCAATTAAAAGATTATACACTTCCAGAAGACTCGCAGGGACTTGCGATGGCCAATGTCATTGTTGTAGATGAAGTGGCTATTGCTGATTTAACACAGAAACAACAAGAAGCATTACTAAAATGGGTACAGGATGGTGGTACCTTGCTTCTAGGGGCTGCTGACCAAATCAATGCTACAGCAGGGATTTTTAAAGAGTATTTACCTTTGTCATTATCACAAGAAATGACTGCGATTTCTGCAGAAGCTTTAACTAAATTGTCAGGAGGCGGCATTTTTACACAGCCGATTTCAGTTTACGCAGCTACTAGTAGTGAAGGAAGTTTACCTGTACTAACAGAAAATAATGCAATGTTAGCAGCAAAGAAAAAAGTGGGTAGCGGGGAAGTGATTCAAACAACTTTCTCTTTAGGTGATCAACCACTTGCTTCTATGGACGGCTACGGAGCACTTTTAGCCAAAGTGATGAATATTCAAAGTATTTCCCAGCAAGGAATGATGAGACAGGGACAATCTCCTCTCGATCAAATATCTTATGAACTTCGTACCATTAATGAACTATTTCCATCTTTCGAAGTATCAGTAAGCTATATGCTTATTGTCATTATTCTTTATATTTTAATAATCGGGCCAATTCTTTATTTTGTCTTGAAAAAAGCGGACAAGCGTGAGCATGCATGGTGGATAATACCTTCTATCTCTGTTGTTCTTTCCATTGTTCTTTTTATTGTCGGAGCGAAGGATCGTATTGTTCAGCCACAAGTTCAGCAATCTGCATTCTATAAAGTAAATGAAGACAATAGTGTAAATGGCTATTATGTAGAATCCATTTTAACGAATCGCAGTGGGGATTTTGTGGTCAATGCTGACCAAAATACAACTGCCGTTGCATTAAGAAATTATAATAACTTCACAGGCACGATGGGACCATTACATGAATCTTCTTATGTAAAAGAAAATGCTAGCGGTTCAACACTAACATTACGTGATTTAAGCTACTGGTCTGTGCAATCCTTTGGTGGAAAAACATCAGCACAAAATATCGGAAAGATGGATATAGATATAACACTGAAAAATGAACAACTAACAGGAACAGTTAAAAATAATTTCCCGTTCGCATTAAAAGATGTCACATTAATCTCTGGTGTGAAAGAAGTAAAACTAGGTGATATTGAAGCAAACGGAACATTACAGGTAAATAAGGAACTGAAAACAACAGTTCTTCAAAAACCATCTATTTTCAATAATTATAATTATAGTTACCCATCGAAAAAGGATGAGGTAAACCCAATGCGGATTGAGCGAATGAAAACTTTAGCATTGCCGCTTATCGAAAAGGATAACCAGCCAATACTTACAGCTTGGACAGATCAAGCTGTGGTAGGTGTTGAATTAGAAACAAGTGCCAATATGTCACCAATTACGATGCTTGTTCAACCATTTAAAGGAAAAGTTGAACTAACAGGACCATTTACAATGAAGCGTAATAACTTCTCGTATTCAGTAGAGCCACTATCAGCTAATGGATATTATGAAAAGATCGAGGAAGAATTGAATAAATGGTACCTATCTGAAGGATTGTACGAAGTAACGATGACCATGCCAGATCAATTTATGGATGCCGTTGAATCACTCAATGAGCTGACAATTTCTAATAAGGATGTCTCACGTATGCAGCTATCCATTTGGAATAATGAAACGAATATATATGAGCCTTTAGTCGATACAAAGCAAGTGTTTACAGACAAGGTTTCAACATACTTTAATCAAGATGGAGAGCTTCGAATTGAAATCAAATATGGTCCCGACCCATCAGGAGAACAAACGAAGTTACCAGACATAGAGCTGAAAGGAGTGGCAAAATAATGATTGAAATTCGTGATTTAACGAAACGATATGGCTCCTTTACAGCATTAGATCATTTAAACTTATCTTTAGAAGAAGGCGTTGTATTTGGATTTGTTGGCGCAAATGGAGCAGGGAAATCAACGACATTCTCTATTTTAGCTACACTATTGTCACCGACTTCAGGAGATGCTCTGATAAATGGCAAAAGTGTTGTGAAGGAACCAAAAGAAGTTCGAAAGCAAATTGGTTATATGCCCGATTTCTTTGGTGTATATGATCAGTTAAAAGTAGACGAATATTTAGATTTTTATGGAGCGAGCTACGGTCTCCAATTAGCAGAGCGTCAAGTGTTAATTCCACAACTATTAGAACTAGTGAATTTAACAAGTAAACGCTATGAATATGTTGATTTATTATCACGTGGTATGAAGCAACGCTTATGTTTAGCTCGTGCACTTATCCATGATCCAAAGGTACTGATTCTAGATGAACCTGCATCAGGACTAGATCCACGTGCTCGTGTGGAAATGCGAGATATTTTACGGAACTTAAAGTCTATGGGAAAAACAATTTTAATTTCGTCGCATATTTTGCCTGAGCTTGCTGAGATGTGTGATGAAATCGGTGTTATTGATAATGGTAAATTAATTGCACATGGAAATGTAGCCGCGATTCAGGCCCAGCTACAAGGAGAAAAGCGTATTGTGTTGAAAGTGACAGATCAATTGGATGTAGTACGAGCGTTTTTAGAGGAAGATCCGCATATTTCATCAATTGATGTCATTGAAAATCGTTTAGAAATAGCCTTTAACTATCGAGGAACAAATGCTGAGCAGGTGGCATTGCTAAAAAAAGCTATGCTTACAGATTTACCAATCTACGCATTAAGTGAAGAAGAGAAGGATTTAGAGGATGTCTTTATGGCGATTACGAAGGGAGCGGACAATCAATGATGGAAAGATTTCACAATCCAGTACTTGTTAAAGAATTGAAGTTACGCTTCCGTTCTTTTAAAAGCTTTTCAGGTTTAATGTTTTATTTAGCGGTACTGTGTATTTTCATTGCAGGGTTTTTATTGCTTACAACTGAATTTACTGGCAGAGGCTTCTTTAAACCAGAGACAAGCTTTATGATGTTTGCTGTGCTAACCATCTTGCAAATGGCATTAGTTCTTTTCATTACACCAAGTTTGACTGCAGGTGCTATCAGTAGTGAGCGTGAAAAGCAAACATTAAATATTTTATTAACAACGACACAAAGTTCTACACAAATTGTTATTGGAAAATTACTATCCTCCGTAGCATTTCTAGTATTGATGCTGGTAGCGGGATTACCACTATACAGTCTAGTGTTTCTATTCGGTGGTGTGTCGCCTTCACAGCTTATTTCTATATTTTTATTTTATTTAGTCACTGTAGTAGCAATAGGTAGTATAGGTGTGATGTTTTCTACGATTACTAAGAGAACTATTGTTGCCATGATTGCCACATATGGCTCAATCATTTTCTTAGGAGGTATTACAGCATTCTTCTTCTTTTTAACAATGGCCTTTCATCAAATGGGTAATGCCATTGGAACAGGTACCTCCTTTATGACCTATTTCTGGGCATCTATTAATCCAGGTGCCTTGATGCTGACCCTTATTTCTCCAGAGATGGGAGATACGTTAGCAGAGCTTTCGGGTGTAGAACTACCTGTATGGATTACTTATTTAATTGCCTATGTATTCATCATTGTACTTTGTTTAACCATTGCGATTAAAAAATTACGTGCCAACATGAAAAGTAACCGATGAGGAGGAATTGGTATGGAGCGTCGTAAGCAATTACGAAAATATATTCAGCGTGCAAAATCGAGATTAACTCTTGAAAGAAGCATTCCCATTGCACAATACGGTTTGTTTTTGGCATTGCTTTCGAGTGCTTCTCTCGTACTTATTTCCCGACTATTTATCTGGCCATATTATCGCCAAATAGCATTAGGTGCCTTTATTACCGTTATTATTGCAACTATAGCTTATATTTGGTGGAAGCGGGTCAAAGAGAAAGAGGCATTGCATAAACTGGATCATTATTTCTCACATAATGAATTAGTGACAGCTTTATCATTTAAAGATGATCAGGATCCTCTTGTTCAATCATTATTATCGAAAGCGATGCAAAATGCTGAAAAAGCTTTCGCAGACTTTAAGGCTCGAAAGAAAAATCTATTTCGTCCAAAGGCGTTTATCGGATTGTTTATTACAACAGTTGTTCTAGCTATTCTTTATATGTTCCCAGCAGCTACGCAAATTGAAGCAATAGAGGTTGAAAAGGAGCAGGCAGTTATCGAAGATATGAAGAAGGAAATCGCTAAATTAGAGAAAAAGGCGGAAACAAAAGAAGTAAAGGAGCAATTGCAAGAACTTCAAAATACTTTAAAAGAGGCTGAAACAGCAGAAGAAGCTTTACGAGAAGTTGTCAAAAAGCAAAAGGAGTTAGCATTAAAGGAGCAGCAATTAAAGGATAAACAAACGGCTAGTCAAGATGGCACAACAGAAGGCAAAGGTTTAACGAAGGAAGAGGTTGAGCAGCTAAAAGAGCTTGCCCACATGCAGCAAGGGCTCACAGAAAATGCAAATGCCACACAAACTGCTATGAGTAAACTTGGTAAACCAGCAAGTAACTCCTTACAAAATGCAATTGCGAGTGCCAATAATGCAAGCAGTCACAATCAAAACAGTCAACAGTCATCTGGTAATTCCCAACCTAGTAATCAACAAGGCCAGTCTAGTCAAAATAATGCGCAAAGTGGTTCCCAACAGCAAAAGGGTAGTAGCCAGAGCAATGGTCAAGGCCAAGGACAGGGCCAAGGTCAAGGACAGGGTCAAGGTCAAGGCCAAGGCCAAGGACAGGGTCAAGGTCAAGGACAGGGTCAAGGTCAAGGTCAAGGACAGGGACAGGGACAAGGACAAGGACAAGGTGGTCAAGGAGCAGGAAGTGGCCAAGGCGGTCGGAATTTGTTAACGACACCGAATCGAATTGGTGGGGCAAGTGAGACATCAGTAGATGGTGGCAATTTAGGAGATGGTTCCCATGTATCTGAGCAACAAGGAAATGGTCCGATAACAAAAGGTTCTATTCGACCATATGAAGAAGTAATTGGCTCATATAAAGACAGCTATTTAGAGAGTTCAGAGCGTTTACAATTACCGAAGGATTTACAAAATGTCGTGCAATCTTATTTCACGTCAATTGAGTCGCAGTAGGAGGAAAAGAAATGGCCTTTACAGAGCAACAGTATGTAGATATGAGTACGAAATTACAACAAGTTAAAGAAGAAATTCATCGCTTCATTGTTGGACAGGAAGAAGCAATTGATTATACCCTGTATGCAGTATTAGCGGATGGTCATGCATTGTTAGAAGGTTTACCTGGCTTAGGAAAAACGATGTTAATTCGTACCATTTCAGAGGTACTGGATCTGTCGTTTTCACGTATTCAATTTACACCAGATCTTATGCCAGCAGATATAACAGGAACAAGCATGATTGAACGTACACCCGATGGGAAGCAGCAATTTACCTTTCAACCTGGGCCAATCTTTAGTCAAATGGTATTGGCTGATGAGATAAATCGCGCAACACCTAAAACCCAAAGTGCCTTGTTGGAAGCAATGGGTGAAAAAACGGTAACAATATTAGGGGATACAAAAAAAATGGCGAGACCATTTTTCGTGTTGGCAACTCAAAACCCTATTGAAATGGAAGGAACATACCCATTACCAGAGGCACAGATGGACCGTTTCCTTTGTAAAATTCTTGTACCCTATCCTGAAAAAAGCGAACTTATGGAAATTATGAAGCGAACGACAGGTGCCCAGGAAATTGGTTTACAGAAGCAGATGGATACGGATGCTCTCATTCAAGCTCAGCAAATGGTAAAGGAAGTGATGGTTGCTGATGAAATGCTAGAGTATGCAACTGATCTAGTGGTGGCTACGCATCCTGAAAGAACCGATGCGCTTGATGAGGTTAAACAATATGCTATGTATGGCAGTGGTCCACGTGGTTTGCAGAGCTTAATCAAATTGGCAAAGGCAAGAGCTTTAATGAATGGTCGTTTTCATGTTTCTGTAGCTGATATTAAATCTGTTGCTAAGCCTGTTTTACGTCATCGCATGCTGTTGAATTATGAAGGGGAGGCTTCAGGAAAAACAGCAGACGATGTGATTGATGTTATTTTAGAAAAAGTTCAGCAAGGTATTAGCAAGTGACAGCAAAATACTTATTGCCCCAAGACTGGTTAGCGAAAATCAGTCGCTTCCAAGTAGCGACGGCCTCCAAATTACGCGGACAACATAAGGGCTCGCACCGTTCTCAACGCTTCGGGGCATCCCTTGATTTCTCGGATTTTCGAGAATACCATTTAGGTGATGATGTACGCCAAGTGGATTGGAACGTCTTTGCTCGTACAGATAAATACTTTATTAAAAGGTTTTTAGATGAGCAAGAGATGCGTGTACATATTCTACTTGATGCTACCAAATCAATGGGGCAACATGCTAAGTGGTTATTTGCTCGTCAAATTGTGGCCTCCCTCGGTCTAATGGTATTAGGTCGAGATGATCGTCTATCCTTTTCTTTTGTCCAAGATGAAGTGAAGCCACCATTTCGACGGAAGGGTACCATGTATCGCCGAGCTTTTTTACAGCTAGTAACAGATATAGAGGAAGCTAATTACTCTAATCGTTTTGCCAAGGATGCACTTAAAGCTTTACCTAAAGATAGTACCGTATTATTCATTGTTACAGATGGATTAGAGCCAATTGAGGAATGGGAACAGCTATTAAAAAGGCTACCACGCTACGCTGGAGATGTTCGTATTTTGCAAATTGTAACGCAAGAAGAACTGTCACCAAATTATTCGGGTGATGTACGTCTCCTTGATCGTGAAACAGGTAATGATGTGAATGTGACGATGTCCTCTAAAGTACTGGAGTCCTACCATGCAAGACGCATACTACATGAAGAAGAATTTGAAGCCATTTGCCGTCGCTTTGGTGTTCAAAAATTACAATTGAAAGTCGAAGATGGATTGCAACATGCGATTTTCCAGCAATTATTAAAAGCACATTGGATTAGGTGAGGTGAGCCGTATTGGGCTTTAGTCAAATTATATTTAGCTGGACGGCCATCATCCCGGTCATTGTCCTACTTTATTATTTCTTTCGGAAAAAATATACAGAACAAACTGTTTCTTCGACACTTTTTTGGTCGGAGATTATGCAGGAAACTCGAGTATCGCCTTATTTAAAGCATTTACAAAAAAATGTCCTACTATATTTACAGCTGCTTGCTTTACTGCTACTTGTTTTGGCATTAATGAATCCTTATATAAAAAAATCAACCATTGTAGGTGCACAAACCATATTTATTGTAGATACTTCAGCCACAATGCTGGCAGGCAAAGAGCAATCAACCTTTGACGCTCATAAACAGGAAATGCTGAACTTGATGGATGAATTGAATGGTCGACCTGTCACATTAATTACAACTGGCGCTACACCAAAAGCTGTTTTACAGCAAGAAACCAACACGAGTGAAATAAAAAAAGCTATTCAAGATTTACAAGTAACCTATGAAACTGCTGAAATGAATAAGGCGCTGGATGTAGCACAGGCATTTGTGAGCGATACACCAACTTCTATCTATGTTTTTACAGATACACTTGATAAAAAGCAATTACCGATGGACAAGGATTCTGTGAAATGGCTAGTAAGAGGTGCTACAAAAGACTTAACAAATATCGCTATTACACGCTTTGCTGCTACGACAGATGGACAAGCTACGCTGGCACTTGTACAACTCCATAATGATACAAATACCGAGCAAAAGGTAACACTCGCATTGAATAATGCAGAGGGTGAGGAGCTGGTAGCAGAAAGTGTCGTTGTGCCTCCAAATGAAGCCATTACGAAAACATTTAAAGATTTGCCTTTAGCAAAATCCATGACAGCTATTATTGATGCAAAAGATGATTATGACATAGACAATCAACAAACAGTATTACTACAAACGACTACGTCAAAAATTATTGTTGATCAAGGCTTGCATCAACTGATACAAAAAGGTTTTCAAACAGTTAGTAGTGGCGTAAAAATCGTCCCTTCCTTGCAAGTAGCTGACAATCAAGATGCTACAATAATCACAAACCAATCAGCCTTATTGGAAAAGATGGACAACCCCCTCGTATTATTTGGTCGTGATGATGCAGAAAAAGTAGATGCGAATGGGACGGTAAGCACTAGAAGTGATGCATTATTTGCATTTAGTGAACTAAAGGATGTTTATGTTAGTGCTGTTTATCCTGGCTTTGCGGACTATGAAACGATTGCTTCTGTTGGAGAAGAGCCATTCATCCAACGCTCCCCTAAAGGAGATATCGTTGTTTTAGCGGATATTGCTGATACAGATTGGCCCTTACATCCATCATTCCCACTATTTTTATGGAGTACAGAACAGCAGCTAACAGAATCAGTTGGGTCACTTGGGATTTTTTCACCCAATGAACAACGTGCAGTTGCTTTAGCGCAAGGAGACTGGAATGTTTATTCGCAGGAAGACGAATTTCTTTCGTCTGTTACCAAGGGTATGCTAACTGCGCCCAAACAGCCAGGCATTTATATGGTACGCTCAAATAATGAGGAAAAACAATTGATTGTGCAATTGCAAGCCCAAGAACGTGTTATTGAACAAGGAACAAGCTTTACAATAGGTGATATCTCAGACAACGGAAAGGAAGAAGTTTCGATGACCTCTTTCGTGCCTTGGCTAATTGTGATTATTTTACTATTGCTTGTTTCAGAGTGGGAGGTGCAACGACGTCGTGGATTTACGAATTGATATGCCGTTAGTATTGTTGTTACTCCTTCCTTTATTTTTGTATTTTGGATGGACATACTTTCATGAGCGGCAGCGACTCAAAAGAAGTCATATTGTTGTACTTACTATTCGCATAGTGGCAGCAGGCTGTTTAGTTTTTGCACTCGCAGGTCCCTATCTATTATTACCAATAAAAGAAGAACAAATTGTTTATTTAGTAGATCGTTCTGCTTCTATGAATGGTACGGAAGATGAGATGGTTCAGTTTATACAGGAGAGCCTACAATCAAAAAAAGAACCACAACTTGCGGGCATTTATTCATTTTCCTCTACTTTACAAACAGAAGCTATTTTGTCTAAAACATTAAAGGAAGTACCAAAACTAACTGAAATCAAAGCTACCGATCAAACGAATATAGAACAAAGTTTACAGCTTGCTTCAGGGATTATAGATCCTAAAAAAGCAACTCGTCTTGTGCTATTAACAGATGGTAATGAGACAAAGGGAGATGCTTTAGAATTTGCTACGAAGTTGAAAGGTTCCAATATTAGTGTTGATATTAAGCCTTTTAGTCAACCAGTTGTCAATGATGTATCACTAAAAAGCTTTGTATCCCCTCAAGTGGCTTATGTTGGAGAGCAACAACAATTAGTGACAGACATACATGCAACCTCAGCAGGCCAAGGTGAGCTGTTATTATATGAAAATGATGAGCTTATTCATCGAGAGGCAGTTGAGCTGACAGAAGGCACGAATGTGTTTACCTATAAACATGCAGCAACAGCTGAAGGACTTGTAAAATATGAAGCCGTTGTTCAAGTTGGTCAGGATGCTATTTTTGAAAACAATAAGTTAACTAGTGTCACAATGGTTCAAAGTGAACCACATTTATTAATCGTTAATGGTTATGAAACAGCTTCACCCATCGCAGCAGCACTTGGTAGTCAATCCATTGCCTATGATGTTGTAGCGCCTAACAGTCTACCAAATGAACTATCCAGCTATTTGCAATATAATGCTATTATTTTCGACAATGTACCAGGTCATTTAGTGGGTGAAGCAAAAATGAGTGTTATTGAGCAAGCAGTCAAAAACTTTGGAGTTGGTTTTACAATGGTTGGTGGAGAAAATAGTTTTGGTCTAGGCGGCTACTTTAAAACACCGATCGAAACCTTATTGCCAGTGGAAATGGAAATTAAGGGCAAAGAGCAATTACCTTCCTTAGGATTAGTGATTGTACTTGACCGATCTGGCAGTATGCAAGGCTCGAAGCTTGAGCTTGCTAAGGAAGCAGCGGCACGTTCTGTTGAGATGTTGCGAGACGAGGATACATTAGGATTCATCGCCTTTGATGATCGTCCATGGGAGATTATAGAGACAGGGCCTCTTAGCAGTAAAGAAGAGGCTGTGGATACTATTTTATCAGTAACACCTGGTGGGGGAACAGAAATCTATAGTTCATTAGCTAAAGCCTACGAGAACCTTGCTGATTTAAAGCTCCAACGTAAGCATATTATTCTCTTAACAGATGGGCAGTCACAGGCAGGGAACTATGAGGATTTAATTACTGAAGGAAAAGAAGATGGTATAACCTTATCGACAGTAGCGATTGGACAAGATGCCGATGCGAACTTATTAGAAGCGCTTAGTGACATGGGCAGTGGACGTTTCTATGATGTCATAGATGAGCAAACCATTCCTTCTATTTTATCTCGTGAAACTGCTATGATTTCCCGCACCTATATTGAGGACAATCCATTTTACCCTGCAATTTATAATGCAGCAGGATGGAACGTACTGTTTGCTAATGGTGTCCCACAAATGAATGCATACATTGGGACAACGGCAAAACAGGGGGCTACTGTCGTAGCAGAAAGCGAAAAGGAAGATCCTGTGTTAGCGCAGTGGCAATATGGTCTTGGTAAAACATTTGCCTTTACATCTGATTCAACGGGTAAATGGACAGGAGATTGGGCAAGATGGCAAAATTGGGGAGTATTTTGGCAAACACTTATTTCTCAAATGCTACCAAGCTACAATGATGTAGCCTATGATGTAAGATTGGAAGCAGATGGTTCCTTTATGATTACAGACCCTACAAATGAAGCTGCATTTTTAGACATTGTTGCAGTAAATGAAGCAGGGGAGGAGCTAGAAACACAACTTGAAACCATTTCCGCATCCCAAGTTCGAGCTGTAGTACAAGCTGAACCTGGATTAATTTTCTTCCGTGTAGCAGATGAAAAGCAGGCCATCTATCAGGCAGGGCTAAGTGTTCCTTATAGTGCTGAATACGAACTACTCCCTGTAAATAACCAACTGATAGAAGAGTTAACTCAGCGAACAGGAGGCACTGTTTTAAAGGAACCACAAGATGTCTTCCGTGACTTTACGACAAAAGGAGCAGATCGGCAAAATATTGCCACATGGCTACTCTTAGCGAGTATGCTTCTTTTCTTTATTGATATTACCATAAGACGTTTTGGTTGGAATTTCCTAACGAATACGAAGAAAAAAGAGCCGCTGGTTGAGGAAAAAACTCTACAGGCAGAAGACACAAATGTAGCACATTTGTTAAAAGGCATGAAAAAACGATCTTAAAATAGAGGAAGCAGCAGTGCAAACTTAATAGTTTTGCACTGCTTTTTTATATTGTTTGAATAGAGAGTTGTCCCCTTTGTTAGAGCGGGTAAGATGATCTAAAAAGTGGGCTCTTTGCTCATAAGGAGAGAAAGGCGCTCTAAGTTGAGTCATTGCCGCTCATAAAGAGTAGAAAAGCGCTCCAAGTAGAGCCATTGCCGCTCATAAAGTGGAAAAAGGCGCTCTAAGTAGAGGTATTCTCGCTCATAAAGGGAAGAAAAGCGCTCTAACTAAAGTCATCACCGATCATAAAGAGAGATAAAACCCTCCAATCCCTCTCAATAAAGAGAAGAATTAAACCTCTTTACTAGCTCTGTTTTACGCATGCTACTCGCAACCATTACACCTAAAATGGCGCCGATTGTACTTGATGTTAAAAAGGCTGGTAGGAAGAAGAATGCTGCTACAGATGTTCCCATGAATAATTTTGCGTAAGGGACGGCAATAAGTGAAGCCAGAATGCCAGTTCCGATAACTTCTCCGATACCAGCTAACCACATCTTATTGCTATATTTATAGGCAAGGGCAGCACAGAACGCACCGATGATACTACCAGGGATAGCTAGTAGAGAGCCTGTTCCAGTAAAAATACGAATGATGGCAGTGACAAAGGCAACTATAACTGTTGGTACGGGTCCAAGTATAATCGCTCCTATCACATTAATAGCATGCTGAACGGGGTAAGCACGTGCGATTCCTGTTGGGATGGATACGAAAGTAGAGCCTGCAACAGCAACGGCTACTAATAAAGCCATGACTGTTAATTTACGAATTGACATAAAGTTCACTCCTTTTGGTAAAGTTGGTGAGGAAAAATAAAAAGGCCACCCCCTTTAAACAATAGGAAGCGGCCTTGCATGTATATAGTGACAACAGCAAGTAGCGCCACTTCCCTCCGCTAGTGTGAACTAGATCAGGTTCAAAGGGTCCGTATATTACCATATACGTCTCAGCCTTTTAAAGACTCCCCTAGTGGTTAAGATTATTCAATTTAGTGAATCAACAATAATGTAACATACTGTTAAAAATAGTCAATGATTTTTCAGACTATTTTGGATCGGGATGCATTAAATGAGGTGCTTTTTTCACTGTCCAGATGAGCGCAAGGAAGAAACAAGCTAATAATATGATAGAACCAAAAATATAGGGGCTATTCATATTCCAATCAAATAATAAACCTGCCAAAGCAGGTCCAATCATATTCCCAAGGCTCATATAGGCATTATTCAAGCCCGCAGCAAATCCCTGCTCTTTTTCTGCAAGTTTTGAGATGAGTGTATTAACAGCTGGGCGAATTAATGTCGTTGCTGTAGAGAAAATTGTTGCTACAACTAATATAAGGGCAAAGCCAGAAACAAATAATATTAAGAAAATAGCAACGGATGCAATAAACAAATTAACTAGTACTACTTTCATTTCACCATAACGATTGAACAGTGGTGTAATAATAAACATTTGTACTACTACTCCAAAAGCACCACCAACAACTAATATAATCGCTATATCTACAGGTGTGTAATTAAACTTTTCTGTCACAAATAATGACAATGTCGTTTGGAAATTTGCAATTCCAAACGAGAACACCAGCATAATTATGAGCATAACAAAATAAGGCATATGTATGGAACGAGCCATTTGCTTCGCCAGATTGTCTTGCTTTTGTTTCTGTTGCGCAGTGTTTGGTTTGGTAGAAGGTAATAAAAAGTAAGATAAAATAGATGCTACAATGGCTGCAGCTCCAGCTGTGAAAAATGGGAAATGTAAGCTTACCTTTGCTAAAAAGCCTCCAATACCAGGTCCAATCATAAAGCCAAGAGACATGGCGGCACCCAACATCCCCATACCTTTCCCGCGTTCTTCATAGGTTGTGACGTCAGCGACAAAAGCCATAATAGGAGGTGCAACAAATGCGGAACCTAGACCACCTAAAAATCTTGCTAAAAAGAGCATCCATACATCTGTAGCAAGGCCAAATCCGATTTGAGCAAGACCCGTTACGATAAGACCGAAAATAATTAAATTTTTTCGACCGTACTGATCTGAAAGATTCCCAGCAATAGGAGAAAATACGAATTGAGCTAAGGCGAACGTTGCGATTAGCATACCTAGAACTTGTCCTGCTGCACCAAATATTTTTAAATACTCTGGCATGACAGGAATAATAATGCCAATACTCCCCATTGCGATAAACATATTAAACATTAAAATATACAAAGCCGCCTTATTGGACTTCTGCTGGGTCATCGAATGAACCCCCTTTTTGTAATCAAATATAGTACAGTCTATCATAAAGAATTATTGCTTGGCTAATAGTTAAGATTATCGTACTGGTTCTATATTTAGAATGGTTTTCCACAAAAGTTTTCATCTGCGTACCTAAGGATGATGAAATAATACATGTTAGTCATAAAAATTGAGGGAGAAGAACTATAGAATCGAGCAACAACAATCGATGGATTTCTCTTATAAAAGGAGAATTAAAAAATTTGTGAGTCTGTCTGTAATGGTCTATAAATTGTAGCGACTGTTATAGTAGTGGCATCAAAATTATTATGGCTTATTTATTGTTAATACAATGGATAAAGAAAATATAAATTTATGCAGGTTCGATGAAAAAATCTATAGGTAAAGCTTTTCCATAACAGATGATGTGAGCATCTATTAAAATTTAGATAAAATATTTTCTAAATATAATAATACAAATAGTCGATTGAAAATGTTCTTATTTAATAGAAAATTAGATAGGCAGAGAAAAAACTAGCGAATTGGTGTGAAAACCATTTCGCTAGTTTAATTACCGGATACTCATTTTAAATTCTAAAAATAATTCGTTGTATTTCCCTAAATAATCAGGTCCCAAATTTTTGTAGACCTCTAATGTATCGCGTTGTTCTTCAGAAGGATAGTAGCGTTCGTCAGAAACAACTTCTGCGTCCATCAAGTCCATGGCTGCAATATTAGGAGTAGAGTAGCCTACAAAATCGGCATTTTGAGCACCTGATTCAGCACTTAGCATGAAGTTAATAAAGGCGTGGGCACCATCAATATTTTTCGATGTTTTTGGGATGACCATATTATCAAACCATAAGTTTGAGCCTTCCTCAGGTACAGCAAAGTCTAACTCTTCATTTTCATACATCATGTCAGCTGCTTGGCCAGACCATGTAAGGGCAACAGTTGCTTCATTATTGATCATTAACGGTGTAATTTCATCTCCAATGATCGCTTTTACATTTGGTGCGAGTGTGATTAATTTATCAGTAGCTTCACGAAGTTCCTGATCATCTAGTGAATTCAGAGAATAGCCAAGACTGTTTAAGCCCATGCCAATGACTTCACGCGCACCATCTACTAAAAAGACTTTTCGCTTTAAAGAAGGGTCCCATAAATCGTCCCAAGAGGAGAAGTCTAAGTCTCCAACAAGGCTTGGATTGTAGACAATACCTACTGTTCCCCAAAAATAAGGGACAGAATATTTATTGTTATCATCGAATGGTAAATCTAAAAAGTAAGGATCAATATTTTTTAAATTAGGGATTTTCTTCTTATCTAAAGGAATCAATAATTTTTCTTCCTTCATCTTCTCAATCATATATTCAGAAGGGACAGCAATATCGTAAGCTGTTCCGCCTTGTTGAATCTTTGTCATCATAGCTTCATTGGAATCGAATGTTTCATAGATAACATGAATGCCTGTTTCTTTTTCAAATTCTTTTAACAAATCAGGATCAATATATTCTCCCCAGTTAAAGATGGTTAACGTGTCTTTTCCACTTTTACCGCCACCAGCACTTAAGGCATCAGCCGCGTAGAATAAAAGGGCTGAAACGACAAGGATGGCGATGGTAGCTTGAATTAGTGACTTCATCGTTGCCCCTCCATTCTTTTACTCGTACGACTAGTAATGAAATAATAAACAACAACAACTAAAACAGTAATAAAGAATACTAAACCAGAAATTGCATTCACCGTTAGAGAAATTCCTGCGCGGGCCATTGAATAAATTTCGACGGATAAAGTACTAAAGCCATTACCTGTTACAAAGAATGTCACGGCAAAATCATCTAATGAATACGTAAGGGCAAGGAAGAAGCCTGCAAAAATACCTGGCTGAATATAAGGAAGAATGACACGCATCATAACGTCCTTTTTCGTTGCTCCTAAATCTAATGCTGCATCGATTAATGAGTTATTCATTTCTAGTAGCTTTGGTAAAACCATTAATACAACAATCGGTACACTAAATGCGACATGCGCTAATAAAACAGATGCAAAGCCCAGTTTAATTCCTACCATTGTAAATAAAATTAAGAAACTAGCCCCGATAATAACGTCTGGGCTGACGATTAAGACATTGTTTAAGGATAATAAAGTATTACGCATTTTAGAATCCTTTACCGTCACAATTCCAATTGCTCCTAGCGTACCAATAATAGTAGAAATGAGAGCAGAAAGTAATGCCACGATGACCGTATTTATTAATATAACAAGAAGACGCGAATCTTCAAAAACAGCTTGATAATGCTCCAAAGTAAAGGATTCAAAATTATTCATGGAGCCGCCACTATTAAACGAGTAAAAGATTAAATAGAAAATTGGAGCATAGAGAACGATAAAAACAATTGTTAAATAGACTTTGGCTGAAGCAGATAGTTTGTTCATCGTACGCGACCTCCTTTATCCTTTTGTCCCGTAATTAGCATGATAATCACCATGAATAAAATTAAGAATACAGCAATAGTGGAACCCATACCCCAATTTTGTGTCACAAGGAATTGCTGTTCAATCGCTGTGCCTAGAGTAATGACACGGTTCCCTGCAATTAAGCGAGTAATCATGAACAGGGATAGGGCAGGGATAAAGACGACTTGAATACCAGATTTAACGCCATCCATTGTCAATGGTAAAACAACACGACGGAAGGTTGTAAAAGCCGAAGCACCTAAATCACGTGCTGCATAAATGAGTGTTGGGTTTAAACGATCTAAAGAATTGAAGATCGGTAAAATCATAAATGGAATAAAGATATAGACAGACACAAAGACAAAGCTAATATCGGTAAAGAGCATTTGCTTTGGATCAAAGCCAAATACTTCGATAAATGCATTAATAGGCCCGTATAACCCAAAGATGCCGATAAAGGCATATGTTTTTAACAAAAGATTAATCCATGAAGGAATAATAATAAGTAGAAGCCAAAGTTGTTTATGCTTTGTCTTCGTTAAAAAATAGGCAGTTGGGTATGAAATTAATAGTGTAAAGAATGTAATTAAAAATGCATACCAAAACGAGCTCAAAGTCATCTTTAAGTAAACCGAAGAAAAGAACGCTTTGTAGTTATCGAGCGTAAAGTTGCCATGTAAATCAAGCAGGGAATAATAAACAACGAGTGCAATTGGCGCGATAACGAAAAAGGCAATCCATAACACATATGGAAATAACGCTGGTTTCGATGTTTTAGTTTGCATCTTCATCGTCTCCATACGATTCTAATCGTTTATCAAACTCTTCCTCTGTTTCGTTTAAGCGCATTACGTGAATCGCCTCAGGATCAAAGTCTAAGCCAATCTCAGTCCCTACTTCTGCTTTCTTCAATGAATGGACTAGCCACTCATTACCATCTTTATCATATGTGGATAATTCATAATGTACCCCTCGGAATAATTGTGTATCCACTTTTACCACAAGTTTGCCTTTATCAATTGTTGTCATTTCTAAATCTTCTGGTCGAATGACAATATCTATTTTTTCATTTGGCTTCATCCCTTGGTCAACACATTCAAAAACATTGCCAGCAAATTCAACCTTGAAATCCTCAATCATCACGCCAGGTACAATATTGGATTCACCAATAAAATCAGCAACAAAGCGGTTAATCGGTTCATCATAAATATCCACTGGTGTACCTGATTGCTGAATTTGGCCTTCACTTAAGACAAAAATTTCATCACTCATGGCAAGTGCTTCTTCTTGATCATGTGTAACAAAGACAAATGTTTTGCCAAGACGTTGTTGTAATTCACGTAGCTCATATTGCATTTCTGTACGTAGCTTTAAGTCTAAAGCTGAAAGTGGTTCATCCAGTAAAATTACTTCAGGGTCATTGACAATGGCACGTGCAATCGCGACACGTTGTCGTTGTCCACCAGACATTTCAGATATTTCGCGGTTACCATACCCTGCCAAATTGACAAACTTTAAGGCTTCAGCTACACGCTCTTTTATGTCCTTTTCAGGAAGCTTTTTAATACGTAGGCCAAATGCGACATTTTCAAACACATTTAAATGAGGGAACAGCGCATAATCCTGAAAAACAGTATTAACTTGACGTTCATTGGCAGGAACTGCATTAATCTTTTTATCATGGAAAAATACATTTCCTGTTGTAGGTTCCGTAAATCCTGCAATAATTCGTAAAATGGTTGTTTTACCACAACCTGATGGACCAAGGAGTGTATAAAATTTCCCTTTTTCAAGCTCCAAATTGATATTTTTTAAAACGACGGTGCCGTCGCTATATGACTTTGAAACATTTTCAAAGCGGATAATTGAATTGGTTGTCATGGATGCGCCTCCTTAAGCTATAAATAAGAATCTGTTGCGACAAGTAAAATTTTTGTTTCATCATCATGTGCATTAAAAATCTGATGATGGTCTGTCGCGTCATAATAAAGTGCGTTACCTTCACTTGCGATATACTGTTCATTCCCTAAAACGAGACGAATACGCCCTTTAACCACATAAATAAATGTTTCAGAAAGCGAAGGCTCAAACTGTTTGAACTCGCCATCTGCCGCAAAGGTTAAGAAAATGGGTTCCATCTCTTTTTCATTCGAAGTAGGAATCAGCCATTGAATTTCATATTTTTTTTCTTCATCTGTATAGGTAGATTGATCTTCCTCTGTATAAACAACCTTCTGTTCAGGTGATTCATCATCAAAAAAGTCTTTGGGTCTTGACCCTAATACTTCTAATATTGAAAATAATGTTTCAATTGAAGGTGAGTTTAGATCCCGTTCTAATTGGGAAATATAACCTTTGCTTAAATCTGTACGTTCTCCAAGTTCCTCTTGGGTAAGACCCTTTTTTAAACGAAGCGCTTTAATTTTTGCTCCTATTTGCATCTTTTCCCTCCTAAGAGAAGTTTAGCAATGATAAACTTTTGAAATATGAAGTTTACTTTAACGAAACTTTTAGTTTACTAAAACCATTACAATTATACATAATAATAAAAAATTTGCAATCGTTTTTCGTGAAAAAAATAGCTATAAAAAGTTAAAAAATGGGGTATAAATGAAAGTGAGAAAAATTTTGAATAGTGTAGAATATTATTGTCAAAGATAGCTTGTAGATAGACAATAACTATAATTCCAGTTGTGGATTTGACGAATTTTTGTCAATCCATTTCAATCATCCAAACGGGCGGAGTTTACTTGTTTGAAAAACTGCAGTTACTCTGCTATCGTAGAAGACGAGTTCGCTAGTGCGAATGGAATATATAAACTACATATTTATTTGGAGGGATTTATTATGGCAGAACGCATGGTAGGTAAACAAGCACCTGACTTTACAATGGAAGCAGTACTTTCAGACAAATCATTTGGTAAAGTATCATTAGAAGATATTAAAGCACAAGATAAATGGACAGTTCTTTTCTTCTATCCAATGGACTTTACATTTGTATGTCCAACTGAAATCACTGCAATGAGCGATCGTTATGACGAGTTCGAAGACTTAGATGCAGAAGTAATCGGTGTTTCTACTGACACAATCCATACACACTTAGCATGGATTAACACAGACCGTACGCAAAATGGTCTTGGTGAATTAAAATACCCATTAGCTGCTGATACAAACCATCAAGTATCTAAAGAATATGGTGTATTAATTGAAGAAGAAGGTATCGCATTACGTGGTTTATTCATCATCAACCCAGAAGGCGAATTAAAATACCAAACAGTATTTGATAACAACATCGGCCGTGATGTTGATGAAACACTACGTGTACTTCAAGCACTACAAACTGGTGGTCTTTGCCCAGCTAACTGGCGTCCAGGCCAAGCAACTCTATAATCTAAATAGAGTCGATTATGCGAAAAATTAAAAGTCCCCACGACAAGCTTGTGGGGACTTTTAACTGAATTTTTGTTTTGGGAAAGAGTTTTTTTACCCCGTTATCTAAATATTTGAAGACAAACGATCTTTTAGAGGAGGATTTTTATGAAACTTCGTGAACAAATGCCTGAATTAGTCGGCGCAACGACTTGGTTAAATGGTGAAGTAACTAAAGCAGAATTAGTAGGCAAAAAACCAACATTAATCCACTTCTGGTCAGTAAGCTGTCATTTATGTAAAGAAGCAATGCCAGATGTGAACAATTTCCGCGATCAATATAAAGATGAATTAAACGTTGTAGCAGTACATATGCCACGTTCTGAGGCAGATACTGATTTAGATACAATTAAAGCAGTAGCAGCAGAGCATGATATTGTGCAACCAATCTTTGTAGACAGTGAAATGAAGCTAACAGATGCTTTTGAAAACCAATATGTTCCAGCATATTTTGTGTTCGATAAAGATGGACAGCTGCGTCATATGCAAGCTGGTGGTAGTGGTATGAAAATGCTAGAAAAGCGTGTAAACCGCGTTTTAGATGAGATGCGTAACGCTGAATAATAATGATATGGTGAAGACGGGGATTGAGATCCTCGTCTTTTTTGTTGTCCACCATTGACGAATTGGCTCTTGTTTTGACAATACATATCGCAGAGAATAGGCTACAATGGTGGTATAGTAGTTTTCGGAGGGATTTTTATGATGAAAAAAGAGTTTGCAGTCATAGGGCTTGGACGTTTTGGAGGCAGTATTGTTCGTGAATTAATGAGTCAGGGCGCACAGGTAATGGCAATTGATCATTCTTCAGAGCGTGTAGATGAGTTTGCTTCCATTGCTACACAAGCTGTTATTGCAGATTCAACCGATGAATCGGTGTTGAATTCATTAGGCATTCGTAATTTTGAGCACGTGATTGTAGCAATTGGGGAAGATATACAAGCAAGTATATTAACAACGATCATTTTGAAGGAAATTGGTGTTGAGCAAATTACAGTAAAGGCTCAAAACGATTACCATGAAAAGGTTTTACGTAAAATTGGCGCAGATTTTGTCGTCCATCCTGAGCGAGATATGGGTATTCGTATTGCTAATAATATGTTGTCGAATACTGTTCTAGATTATTTAGAGCTATCAGATGAACACTCCATTATGGAATTAAAGGCTAATGATGCGATTGCTGGCTATTCCATTATGGATTTAGATATTCGCGCTAAATATGGCATCAACATTGTAGGAATAAAGCGTGGGGCTGATATTATCGTATCTCCACAGGCCAGTGACAAGATTTTATTAGGAGATATTATGCTTGTTATAGGTGCTGATGTTGATATAAATCGCTTTGTTAAAAAGGCCTTGAACGGGTAAGAGCAAATGACGAAACGCAGATGGAGACTTGTTATATTCGCTGGTATTTTATTAGTTGGTGCTTTTATTATGCAAAACAGAGAAAAAAGTGAAGATGAAGCAATTTCTCTTGTTCTAGATCATGCCACAGAAATTGACCACATTGAATTATTCAAAGGAGATCAATCACTATTTCGTGCTACAGGCGAAGAAGCACAAGACTTTATTGAGAAATATCCATTAAGTCATGTAAGGAAGCTTTCCAAAAAGGAAAGAACGATTTTTGAAGAAAAGCCTGTATATCATATCATTTATAAAATGAAGGAGAAGCCTCTTTATGAGGTAGAAATATTAAAAGTGGCTATTAGTTCTGAACTTGATGAAGAGTTGCAGCAAATGGTTTTTCGTATGGGTGATGCACAATATTTGATTTATTGGGCAAAAGAGAAAAAGGTACTCGAACAATCGACCAACACGCAACGATTACTTGAACAATACGACCAATAATGCAGGTAGTGATACAGCAATTCATGCTGGTCACTACTTTTTTATTCTATTTTTAAGAAAAATTGGAAAAATATTTGATTTCATTGAGAGAGTTAGATTAAACTTTGACATAAAGAAGGGGGCTAGATGTAATGAAAATCATGTCAACTAATTGTATAATCGAACAATTACAACCAGAGCATTTTACAGATATACAAAAACTCTACTCTAATAAACAAGTTCGAACTTATCTCGGGGGTGTTCCATCAAACAGCTATATAGAAGCATCTTTTAAAGGCATGCTAGAAGCGCCATTTCCTAATACATATTTATATATTACTTTAAAGGAGACAGGTGAATTTATAGGTCTTGTCTCGATCGATGAATACCATGATAAGGAGTTGTATGAGCTTTCCTATCAATTTTTACCTCAGTTTTGGGGGAGGGGGTTAGCTTTTGAAGTGCTAACGCAGGTAATTCAGGATGGTTTGAATTATCTGAATATAGAATCTATTGTGGCAGAAACACAAACAGCTAACAAGGCATCATGTCGCTTGCTTGAAAAATTAGGAATGAAGAATGTACAGATGTTAGAAAGATTTGGGCAGGAACAAGCTGTCTATGAATTAAGTAAAAATAACGAACCGATAAGACAAATCATTGCCCTATCAGGCGGTGGGTTTTCTCAGCAGACCCCTTCATTTATCGATGAGTACATTTTACGACAAACTCAGAAAAATGAACGAGTTAAAATTTGTTTTATTCCCACAGCAAGTAATGATGCACAAGGGTATATCGAGAAGTTTTATGCAGCATTCCATCATTGTGAAGCAACCCATATTTTGCAAAAAGATATGCGTGATAGAAGCATTCGAGAAAAATTATTAGCGCAGCATATTATCTATGTGGGTGGTGGGAATACAGGTTATCTTCTTGAAAAGTGGCGAGAATATGGTTTTGATGAATTGTTAAAGGAAGCTTATCAAAAAGGGATTATATTAGTTGGCATCAGTGCTGGGGCAATGTGCTGGTTTGAAAAATGCTTTAGTGAAAATACTTATGATGATTTCGAGGAATGGAATGGCTTAGGGCTATTATCAGGTATCTATTGTCCTCATTATAATGATCAGGAGAGAAGGTATGCATTTGATCGCTGGATAGAAAATCATCCCACATTACAAGAATACACACTCATAGATACTGAGACACTTCATTTTAGGAATGAAAGGTTAGTAGCTAAAATTCAAAGCTATTAGAAGGGATGAAGAAAGTATGAGAATTCCAGCAAAACTAACACTGGGTGATGAGATTCGTGTTATTGCTCCAAGTAGAAGTGCCCAAGTTTTAAAAGTAGAGATGGTTGAACAAACGAAGATCATATTGGAAAGATTAGGGTTTCACGTATCATTTGGTGCCCACATTTTTGAATGTGATTTGCAGCACTCTTCCTCCATCATGCACCGTGTTGCGGATATACATGAAGCTTTTCGGGATCCACAAGTGAAGGCGATACTAACGGTGATTGGTGGATACAACTGTAATGAAGTTTTACCTTATTTAGATTATCAAATGATTGCTGAAAATCCGAAGATACTTTGTGGGTTTAGTGATATCACGGCCCTAGCTACAGCTATTACTACAAAATGCGATTTTATCACTTATTCAGGGCCACATTTTTCTAGCTTTCGTATGGTGCAAGCACAAAAATATCAGCTTTCCTATTTTCAAAAATGTTTAATGGAGAAGAATCCATTTTCTCTAGTTGCGTCTAGTATTTGGAGTGATGATGCATGGTATATTGATCAGGAAAATCGTCATTTTGAGGCAGCCAGCTGGAAGGTCTATTCGGAAGGCGCAGTGAGTGGGCAGCTTTATGGTGGTAATTTATGTACGTTAAATTTATTGCAAGGAACAGCTTACATGCCTGATTTATCGAATTGTATTTTATTTTTAGAGGATGATGAGCTTGTGAATCCTGCCATTTTTGCACGTGATCTCACGTCATTATTGCAAGCAACGACTACAATTAAAGGATTGGCAATAGGTCGATTTCAACGAGCTTCTGCGATGACAGAAGAACAATTACATTTTATTTTAGACAAGCATCCACTATTAAAAGCTATCCCTGTATTATATGATGTGGATTTTGGTCATACACAGCCGATTTTTACATTCCCTATCGGTGGCAATGTCCATATAAATACAAAAGAATTGAGGATTCAGGTGACTATATTTTAGAAGGAGAGCGTGTTCAACATGATCATACGAGAAGCAACCCGACATGACAGTGAACGAATTATAGCTGTTATGACAAATGCAGAGGCATCAAATTTTATGTTATTTGGACCAGGTGAGCGCAATTTAGCACCTAAGCCATTTGGGGAGTATATAGACAAGCTATATCATAGTCACCACTCAGCTTTGTTCGTAGCTGAAATGGATGAGCAGGTTGTGGCGTACTTAATTGTACAAGGCAATGAGCCGAAAAGAATTGCTCACCGTGCTTATCTTGTCATAGGCATACATAGTGACTATAGAGGAAGAAAAATTGGAACGGCTTTATTTCAACACGTAGAAAATTGGGCAATGGAGAATGGTGTACATCGTCTAGAATTAACCGTCATGGAAAATAATGAGGCTGGTGTTGCTTTGTATAAGAAAATGGGCTTTGATATTGAGGGAACGAAGCGGGCTTCGCTGTATGTAGATGGACAATATATTAATGAATACTATATGTCAAAACTATTGATTGGGAAAGGAACTAACGTATGACTACAAAAGTAAACATCGGCATTTATTCACCGTCCTCCCCAGCAACGGTGACGGCTTTGGAACGATATGAACGTGCTAAAGCATTTCTCGAGAATAAAAATTTTCGAATCGTGACAGGTTCTCTAACTGGTAAATCCGATTATTATCGTTCAGGTTCGCCAAAAGAAAGAGCAGAAGAATTGAATGAGTTATTACGCAATCCAAATGTGGATATGATTATGTCTACAATAGGAGGCACCAATGCCAATAGCATGCTACCTTATATTGATTATGAGGCTTTTCGTCAACATCCCAAAATGGTCGTAGGTTATTCGGATGCAACGGCCGTTCTACTGGCACTTTATGCAAAGACGAGTATTTCAACTTTTTATGGTCCAGCCCTCGTACCTTCCTTTGGTGAGTTTGAACCATTAGTAAATGATACCTTCAAATTTTTTGAGCATTATTTCTTTAAACCCCAAGCATTACCTTACGAAATCCCAATGCCTTCTTATTGGTCGGATGAACCTGTTAATTGGCTTGAGAAGACAGTGGATAAAAAACTCAAAAAGAATGAATGGTTAGCGATTCAGGGTGGGGTTGCTGAAGGAAGGTTAATTGGTGGGAATGCCAATGCCATGTATGGATTTATTGGTACGCCGTATTTCCCTAAAATTGTGGAAGGTGATATTTTATTAGTGGAGGACTGCTTAAAAAATGCTGCTGTTGTTGAAAAGAATTTTGCAATGCTAAAATTGCATGGTGTCTTTGACAAAGTTAGTGGGATTATTTTGGGGAAACATGAATGCTACGATGATTTAGGAACGGGTCGACAGCCATATGATATTCTACTTGAACAATTGGATGGAATAAAGATTCCTATATTAGCAGAGGTGGATATTTGTCATACACATCCTATGCATCCAATTGCGATAGGCAAACGAGTAAGGATAGATGCCACAGCTAAAAAGATATACTGTTTGGAAAGATGGTTGTAATGATAAAGCCTTGCAAATCGTAGCAAGGCTTTATTTTCTAGAGGTTCCTATAATCATCATCAGTGATAGCGTACATTTTTACATTTTGGTATTGTCCCTTAACAAGCATACTTTTCCGTAATAGCCCTTCAAACTGCATACCTGACTTCTCCATAACCTTTTGGGACCCAATATTTTCTTCAAAGCATCGTGCTTGGATACGTACTAAATCTAATTCATTAAAACCGAAGTCAATGAGCTTTTTAGTTGCTTCTGTTGTGAACCCCTTATTCCAAAAATCCTCAGAAAGAACATAGCCAATTTCCGCGTATTTATGGGTATCATTAATCGTCACAAAATCAATCGTTCCAATAATTGTGCCTGCATATTCAATACCCCATAACATCAGATTGCCTTGCTGATAACCATCAAATATTAATGCCATAAAAGCCTTTGTGTTCTCTAAGCTAGTGTGTGCTTGCCATGTCACATAACGCGCCACATTTTCACGGGAAGAGTAGTGAAACATTGCTTCTAAATCCTTATGTGTAATAGGTCTTAATAGTAACCTCTCCGTTTTCATAATTGGTATGTTACTCATGATTTACCTCCTTTAACAAATAGTATATAAAAAATCGACCCATAATAATGAATTAGGTCGACTTTTTTATTTATTCATTTGTGTAGCACTATTATTAAAAATTTCACCTTCACATTATGGATAGCGCTTATCTGTTGCTGAGGAATCCTTAGTTTTGGTTTTATGTTTTTCATCTTTTACTTTTTCATTCAATTCTTCGACAGGTATTGGATCTACTGTTTTCATGTCCTCGTGTTTATCAAAAATGCTTTCTTTATCTGTATCCAATACATCAGGGTTATTCGTATTACGTGTTTTTGCCTGTTTTTTATCATTCATTCACTATCACCTCTTACTATTAACTTTCACTTTTTTACTAGAGTGTAAACATTTTATTTTGAGTGATAGTGTAAGCTAATTGTTTGTTGTCAGCGCCAAACCATAAGTACATAGCTTTTACTTGAATGATAAAGAGTGTAGTGAAACAGAGATGGCTATCATTCCTACCATTTTTCTTAGGAAGAAATAGTGGTCTTTCCCTGAAGTGCACGTTCTTCCATAGCTATATCAAACTCTTTTTCAGATTTTGACACGACAACACAAGCTACACCATTACCAATTAAATTAGTTACAGCACGAGCCTCAGACATAAAGCGATCTACACCGATTAACAGCGCTATTCCTTCCACTGGTATCATTGGGAAGGCAGCCAAAGTTGCTGCTAATGTAATAAAACCTGAGCCTGTTACACCTGCTGCACCTTTAGAAGTAATCATTAAAATTCCGAGCAGTGTAATGATTTGAATCCAAGTTAGCTCCATTCCATATGCTTGTGCGATAAACAATGCAGCCATGGACAGGTAGATGGAAGTCCCATCTAGATTGAAGGAGTACCCAGTAGGAATGACTAAACCTACAACCTGCTTCGAGCAACCATAGTTCTCAAGCTTTCGCATCATAGATGGCAGAGCTGATTCAGAAGAGGAAGTCCCAATTACTAAGAAAATCTCATCTTTGATATAAGCGATAAATTTAAAGATGTTGAATCCAAAGAACTTTGCAATGGCACCTAAAATAAAGACAACAAATAAAAACATTGTTATATATACAGCAGCCATTAATAAACCTAGATTACCTAAAGATTTTAAACCAAAATTCCCAATTGTATAGGCCATTGCACCAAAAGCTCCGATTGGTGATATTTTCATAACCATACTTACAATCTTGAAGAATATCTCTGCTACTTGCTCAAAGAATGTGATGACTGGTTTTGCGGGTGCGCCTATTGAGGCAGCTGCTAGGCCAAATAAAACAGCAGAGAATAGGACTGGTAATAATTGACCTGTTGCCAATGCACCAACTACATTTTCTGGAATAATACTAGAAATGAAGGCACCCAAGCCCTGCTCAGATTCAGCTGCAGCAGTTGTATATTTTGAAATATCAGCATCAGATGCACCTGATGTATCCAAGCCTGTACCAGGACTTACGATTAAAGCAACAGCAATTCCGATTGCTAATGCAATTGTGGAAACTATTTCGAAGTAAAGCAATGCCTTTCCTCCGATTTTCCCGACCTTTTTCATATCTCCCATACTGCCGATTCCAATAACGACTGTTAGGAAAATTATAGGGGCAATTAACATTTTAATTAATTTGATGAATAGGTCTGCTAAGATTTTCAAGCTGGCACCGAACTCGGGAAAAATGGCTCCAACAATAATCCCAAGAATGATAGCCACTATAACCTGAACAGTCAAATTTTTCAGTAACTTCATTTTTTGCTACCTCTTTTCTAAATTTTCTCTTTGATATCGCTTTCACTAAAAGTATCATAGCGAATATTTCTTAAAAAAAGAGATTTAGAAAATAAGAAACATATCGTTCATTAAGTACATTTACTTACAATTACATATAAATATAGTAATATCAATAACTCTCCCTGTTATGGTACGCTATAGTTCATTAATTATTGTTATAATACAAAAACATAGAGTGATAATTAAGTTCTTTTTAAATTATCAATTTATAATATTGTTCATTAAATTCAATATTTTCTGCTACTTATATAGACTAAAGGTGTTGTCAAAAGATTTTTTTGCAGATAATCTTAAAACTAAATATGTGTGCCAGTGATTATGAGAATGCAAATTTGAAAGGACGGAATTTTTTAATGATGAAAATGCCTGTGAACGGCAAAATACTGTTAGTGACATTTTTAATCATTGCACTCTCCTTTTTACTAGGTGGTATTTTTTTACTCGGTAACCTATTATCTGAACAGGAAAGAGATTTTGGACAGCGGGCAATGCTTGTGGCAAGAACTGTATCAAATGTACCAGAGCTTAGTGTGCATTTGAAAAATGACAATATAAAAGAATCTGCAAAAAGTATTAATAAAATTGTAGATGGCATTAGAGTGATTCATAAGGCCGAGTATATTGTTGTAATGAATATGGAACGTATTAAACTATCACACCCAGTAAGTAAGGAAATAGGAAAACGCAGTGAGTCGCAGGATTTAAACGCCGCATTTAGTGAACATTATTATGTATCAAAGGCACGTGGAGAATCGGGTGTTATGATAAGAGCTTTCGTGCCAATTATTAATGATAAAAGAGAACAAGTCGGCATTGTAGTAGTTGGCTATTCATTACCAGATTTTATGGAAATGTTACAAAGTTATGAGCGAGAAATTATGATAACTATTGTTATATCGCTGATTTTCAGTATTTTCGGTGCCTATACACTTGGACGACATATAAAAAAACAAATGTTTGGGCTTGAACCTCATGAAATTGCAAAAATGTATGTGGAAAGAACAGAAACCTTTAATGCTATGCATGAGGGAATAATAGCGGTTGATAAGGAAATGAATATCACCATTTTTAATGAAAAAGCGGCCGATATTTTAGGTGTTACTAGGAAAATAGAGGACTGTATTGGACAAAAGATTTATGACGTTTTGCCTGATACCCGTCTGCCTGAAATTGTTGAAACAGCAACACCTGTTTATGATCAAGAGCTTTACATTAATCATCATAGTATCTTAAGTAATCGTGTACCTATTATTGTGAATGGAGAGCTAGTTGGTGCAGTTGCTATGTTTAAAGATTTAACAGCTGTGAAAAAGCTTGCGGAGGAAGTAACAGGTGTAAAGGCCTTTGTTCAAGCATTACGTGTGCAAACCCATGAGCATAAAAATAAGATTCATACAATTGCAGGACTACTGCAATTAGGACATACAAAGCAGGCACTTGAATATGTTACTGTCACTACTGAAAATGAAGCCTCATTGACGAAGTTTTTAAATGAACGCTTTCATAATGAAAATATTTCAGGTTTGTTATTAAGTAAAGTAAGCTATGGAAAAGAACTGGGCATCGAGGTTGAGATTGATCGGAAAAGTCATTTTAAACGCTTTCCACCTCTATTAGATCATCATGATTTTGTTGTGTTGTTTGGCAATTTAATTGAAAATGCTTTTGAGGCTTTAAATGTCCTTTCGAAGGAAGATAAATATGTAGCCATCTCTGTAGACGAGCATGATGGCGTCTTAGCGATTGCAGTTACCGATAATGGAATTGGCATGACCAAAGAGGTGCAGGATCGTATGTTTGAAAATGGATTTTCGTCCAAGGCTAGTGAAAATCGGGGCATTGGGTTGCATTTAGTCTATGAAATTGTAAGAAAAGGCAATGGAGATATTGAAGTAACAAGTGAATTTATGAAAGGGACAAGTTTCTTAATTTTATTTGAGTTAGGAGAAGTATAGATGGATGTAATAAATGTCTTATTGATTGAAGATGATCCAATGGTACGAGAAGTGAACAGACAATTTATTGAGCAAATCAAAGGTTTTTCATTAGTTGGCTATGCTAGCAATGGAATTGAGGGAATTCAAAAAATTAAACAATTAACCCCAGAGCTTGTCTTTATGGACATTTTTATGCCAGAGCAGGATGGCATTATAACGTTAGGGAAAATCCGAGAAGAGCATCTTCATGTTGATGTTATTGCTGTAACAGCTGCGAATGATATGCCCACTGTGCAGCGAATATTACACTTAGGTGTCTATGATTATATTATGAAGCCCTTTACGTTTGAGCGGATTGAGCAGACTTTAAAAAATTATCAAAGCTATAGAAGGAAAATAAGCGGCATGCAAGATTTAACTCAGCATGATGTCGATCATTTAATGCAACAGCGTCTTCCTGAACAAATTGTAGTAGAAACAACAGGAATGGATGCCATTCTTATAGAAGAACTCCCAAAAGGGTTTAATCGAGCTACCTTAGATAAGGTACTTGCATATATAAAAAAAAGTGGCGAGGCAGTATCAGCTGAGGAGGTATCAGCTTATATAGGTACAGCACGTGTTACAGCTAGACGCTATCTAGACTTTTTAGAAAAGCAGAAACTATTAAAAGTAGATATACAATATGGAAACGTAGGACGTCCTATTCATCGTTATTATATTTAATGATTAGTTACCTAAAATTTTTAGCCGAAATAGTAAAGTTTAGGGGGCGTTCTAAAAGCTTTATTTACGAGAATGCAAGAAGCTCCAAATCCCGATACATAAAAGGCAGTAGGTAAATTTGAATATCATGGAGTAGAGAGGAGCTTCCTTATTGAGGTATGCTTTAAAATGATTATTTTTATTGAATATGGACATTTTTATTTCTCTAATATATAAGGGAAATGAAAATGTCTTTTTGGGGTGATGGGATAGGAATAGGCAGGTGAGGAAAATTGTTCGATTGTTTGTTGATTAGTATGAATAGTAGTACTTTACTTTGACAATACATATAGCAAAGATACATTACAATATGGAAATAGTCAGTTACCTAAAAAATAAATTGATTTAGGTAATAGAAGTATTAAGTTAGCTCATGGGAAGTAGGTTAGGCATATGTTTAACGTCCGAAAAGAGACATTATTGAAATTTTTAAAGATTCTATTTCCAATATTACTTTTGGTGGTAGCTATTTATGAAATCCAACAGTCAGTGAGTGGAATAGATGTTCATTTACTAAAAGAAGAAGTGAACGAGCTTCAGCTATGGGAGCTTTTATTGATTTTCCTAATCACCTTTTTCGCAATTACACCAATGATTTTTTATGATGTTATTTTAGCAAATATATTAGGTATCAACATCAATAAACGTAATTTGCTCAATCATTCATTTATCGTAAATACTTTTTCAAACCTTATTGGCTTTGGAGGGTTAGTTGGTATATTCTTACGTGATTATTTTTATTCCAAATATAAAGACGATAAGGAAGGTATGTTAAGAAATATTGCTTCGGTCACCCTGTTCTATTTAACAGGGATTTCTTTGTTAACGTGGATTATGTATATATTCTTTTGGGATTTCTCGTTGCTAAAAGAAGAACGGTGGTTATCGATTGCAGTTGTTCTTGTCAGCCTATATGTACCAGCTTTTTGGGCGATGTATATGATTCGATATAAAAAGGAAAGCTCTTTAAAACCAAAAATATCACTTCAATTGATGGTTACTTCAATAGCTGAGTGGCTTGCTGTATTTTTCGTAATCTGGGCTTTAACGCTTATTTTAAAGATTCCAATAGAATTATCCACATTAATTCCTATATTTTTAATTGCTTCTAGTGCAGGAATAGTCAGCATGATACCTGGCGGAGTTGGCTCCTTTGATCTCGTTTTTTTGTGGGGAACACAAAGTATAGGAATTGCTGATGAAAAAGTGTTGTTTCTATTAATTCTGTACCGTGTTGGGTATTTTGTTTTACCATTTTTTGTTTCCGCTCTCTTATTTATTAAAGAATATTGGATGCGATGGAATCAATCATGGGATGACTTACCAAATATTATTTTTCAGAAACTAAGCCATATGCTATTAACAATTTTGGTGTTTATTTCTGGCATTATTTTATTACTATCTGCAGCTTTGCCAGGGGTGCTAAGTCGTCTAAAAATTGCTCAGGAATTTTTATCCTCACCCATTATGAATGTATCCCATCAATTGACCGTGGCAGCGGGCTTTATATTGTTAGGATTATGTAGGGGAATCAAATACAAAGTAAAAAGGGCATACCAGCTCGCGATTGTTGTGCTAAGTAGTTCAGCGCTATTTTCAATTTTTAAGGGTTTTGATTATGAGGAAGCCATTTTTTTAGTCATTGTCGCAGTGTTATTAATGGTGTCCAAAAAGCAGTTTTATCGAGAAAGTTATGTTTTGACGTGGGGGATTGTCATAATTGATCTTGCTGTAGTAACAATTATTACAGCTATGTATGTGGTAATTGGCTATGTCAATTTACCCTCTGCTAAAATTCATTTTCCTAGTGCCCTACAAGACTATATGATAACTGATTATCAGGACCTCTTTAATAGTGCGATTATCGGTATTCTGATCGCCATTGTTATTTTTTATATAGGCTATTTTATACGTACACCTAAGAAAATGGTAAAGCTTTTATCTAAAGAGCAGGAGGAAGCTATTAAAGATCATTTGAAGTCCTATGAAGGAACGGAGTATTCCCATTTGATTTTTTTGCATGATAAATTTGTACATTGGAATGAAAAAGGAACTGTTTTATTCTCTTATCAAATTTATGCAGATAAGATTATCGTTCTTGGAGATCCAGTTGGTAATGAATCTGATTTTTTATCTGCTATCCAGGAATTTTTGGAATTGGCTGATCGGCATGGCTACACTCCTGTCTTTTATGAAATTAACAATAAAATTTTCTCTGCATTACACGAGTATGGATATAGTTTCTTTAAGCTTGGCGAGGAAGCCTTTGTAGATTTAGAGAAATTTACATTCACGGGTAAAGAAATGAAGGGCAGTCGATCAATAAAAAATAAGTTTGAAAGAGAAAATTATATTGTGGAAATACTGAGTCCTCCGTATTCTCAGGAAGTCATGAAGGAATTGAAAGAGGTATCAACAAAATGGTTGCAGGGAAGGGCGGAGAAAGGTTTTTCGCTTGGTTTTTTTGATGAACACTATTTAAGCACTTCCAATATTGCTGTTTTACGTGGCACGCAAGGAACGTTCGGCTTTGCTAGTATTATGCCTATGTATGATCAAGGAGAAAGGATTTCAGTAGATCTGATGCGTTTTAAGCCAGGATCACCATCTGGAACAATGGATTTCATTTTCTTATCACTATTTGAATGGGCAAAATCAGAAGGCTATCGTGTCTTTAATATGGGGATGTCGCCTTTATCCAATGTCGGACAGTCTAGATATTCCTTTTTAAGTGAAAAAATAGCTGCACAAATCTTTCTACACGGACAGCATTTTTATCATTTTAAAGGGTTAAAAAACTTCAAGTTAAAATATGCAGATTTTTGGGTACCCAAATATGTAGCCTATCGGAAAAAATCTTCATTACCATTCACGATGGCACAAATCACGTTATTAATCGGGCAAAAGAGGAAAAAGTAAGTCATGTAAACTTTATAATTTTTAGCGCGGTATTGAAGCAAGTAAAGCACAAAAGAATTATTCTCTAGAAATGGATAGAGACGAAAAAGCCCTGCATAAAGCAGGGCTTTTTAGCGTCTAAAATATAAAAGCTAAGTTAAGTTTTAATTATTTTTGATCAACAGCAATCATCTCTTATACGAAGTCTTCACTTTTTTTCTAGCGTTTCAACATCCATAGGCTCAGCAGTAGGTTTACCAGCTTTTAATAAGACTTTACTGCCCAGAAGGAAAAATCCTTGGATGAAGAGTAATAATCCTGTACCGATGAGTAGCCACTCAATAGCAATAATATCAGCTATTGGCCCAAAAATTAGCATTCCTAAAGGCATCATAGAGGTAGATATCATACTAAGAATGCCAAATACTCTTCCCATATAATCACTATCCACTTTTTCTTGTAATAACACCGTTGCGGGTGTGTTAAAGATTGGCATAGCTATTCCAGTAACTGTCATGATCATGAGATACAGCCAAAAAACAGGTATGACTCCTAGAGCCATGGTACAAAGACCAAATAATAAAGCAGATAATGTCATCGTATGCACTTTATTTTTAAAGCCACCCCATGTTGCGATTGCGATACCACCGATTAACATCCCAATGGCAAAGGCCATTTCGATGGCAGTCAAACGCCATACATCATTGCCAAAAGTTCGTGTAACTTGTAAAGGCGTTAAAAAGGCAGCAGGTGCAGCAAGCAGCATGAAAAAGGCAAAGAACAAGAATAATTGTTTCAAGAAAGCATGCTCTTTAATATAGATGAAGCCTTGTTTCATATCACTAAAATAGCCTGTTGTTTGTGGCTGATTAGCTTTTGCATGTGCAGGGATATGCAGAAATAATAAGAAGATAGCGATGGCAATAGCCGCTGTTGTCACATCAATAAAGAAAATGGATTCAATAGAAGCCATCGTTAATAATGCACCACTTGCCATAGGTGCAAGAATCATGATGAAAGCTTGAATACTGCTATTTACACCATTGACCTTCATTAAATGCTCTTCAGGCACAAATTGTGGCAAAATTGCGCCTACTGCTGGTGTTTGAATACCTGCACCAACTGCACGTACGGCTGATATAACAAATAGTAGCCAGAGCTCATCATAGCCGATTAAAAATAAAATAGCTAAAATTAGGGTAGATAAGGCAATCATTCCATCTGCTAAAATAATAAGCCATTTACGGTTATAGCGATCTGCCCACACACCAGCAATAGGTGCTAAAAAGAAGGTTGGTAAAAAGCCGCAAATGATCGCGATGGTCATCATGCTGCCTGATTGTGTTGTAAGTGTGATGTACCATGTAATGGCATATTGCACAAGAGCAGAGCCAAAAAGTGAAATCGTTTGACTACTTAAAAAAAGTATTGTATTACGTTTCCAATGTTCCAATTTCGTCATCCCTTTCTAACAGAAGTGCCTGTGTGGAAAGTAAAAGACAACACAAAAAAAGAGGGGAGTAGAAGTCCCCTCTTTTCCAGTATTCCTAAAACAGACTAGACCTAATTCCATTTCCCTTGCACAGCAGGCAAAGTATATACATATTTAATTAGTAAGGTGAAATCGTAGTCTAATTGAAGCTGTCATTTGGAATACCCTCCGTTCTATATAAGTTGTGTTGATTGTAGCATAAAGTTCATCTATGCGTAAAGAATGAATTAAGCAAAAATTAGGTTGAATTTAAAAATATGGAAATTGTAAAATCAATCTAAAGGAAAAGTACTATTCATCTTATCGCCTTGTCAGTAGTTTTTTAGGGTTAGTATTCATATTTGGAACTAACGGGAACGTTTGTTAGACGTGAAACTTATTATCTATTGCATTGATCGCGATAAAGTTGCTTCAGAGACGTGCATATAGCGAGTACTTGTCATATACTAAAATAGAAAAATAGCAAATGGAGGAAATATGAGAAAGAAAAATAGTAAATGGAAGATCCTAACTTTAGTCGCGATGATTTTTGTGTTATGCCTATCGACCATCCCAACAAAGCCTGCCATGGCAAGCACGACACAGCCAAAAAGGGAGATGAGGGCTGTCTGGATTTCAACCGTTCTTAATCTTGATATGAAAGCAGGTATGACGAAGGAGCAGTACACGGCTTGGACACGCCAAACTTTGGATCAATTAAAAGCCAATAAATTCAATACTGTTATTTATCAAGTAAGACCAACAAATGATGCAATGTATGTCTCTGATCTAGTGCCATGGTCATCTTACATAACAGGCAAAAAGCAAGGCACAAATCCAGGCTACGATCCTCTTGCGATCATGATAGAGGAAAGTCATAAACGGGGTATGGAGCTGCATGCATGGATGAATCCGTATCGTGTAACAATGTCTGGACAAAAAATGACAGACCTTGCTGCTGATAATGTGGCTAGAACACATCCAAACTGGGTTATCAAATACGGTAAGCAATATTATTTAAATCCTGGTTTACCAGAAGTACAAGACTATTTAGTTGAAGTAGTAAGAGAGCTGGTAGCCAATTATGATATTGACGCAGTGCATATGGATGATTATTTTTATCCATATAAAATTGCTAATGAAGTTTTTCCAGATCAAGCAACTTTTAAAAATTATGGTGCTTCCTTTAAAAAGGTGGAGGATTGGCGACGAGATAATGTCAACCGTCTTGTAGAAAATCTTTACATGGCCATTAAAGACACAAAGCCATATGTTCAATTTGGTATTTCACCATTTGGTGTATGGCGCAATAAATCGCTAGATAAAACAGGCAGCGATACAAGGGCTGGTGTTAATAATTACGATGATTTATATGCAGACGTCAGAACATGGATTCAAAATGGCACAATTGATTACATTACACCACAAATTTATTGGTCAAGAACATTAACTGTTGCGAAATATGGAACGCTGCTAGATTGGTGGAGCCATGAAGTGCAAACCTACGCAACAACACACCCTGTGCATCTTTACATTGGGCTTGCTGATTACAAAGTTGGCAATGATAGTGATGCAGCATGGAAAAATAAAATGGAGCTACCAAGTCAAATACTAGCGAATCGTTCGGAAAAGGTAGCGGCTGAGGGGCAAATGCATTTCTCCTTAAGAAGCTTTCAAAACAATAAACTAGGCTATGCAACGATTGTTAGTCAACAATTATATAATTACACAGCACTGACACCAGAAACAACTTGGGATGATGACACAGTGCCGAACGTGCCGACTTTTGTGCAAGTGACAAAGGAAGCGGCAGGTCGCAAGATAGAGATTATAGACGAAAATGAAAGACAACCACGCAAGTATGTCATTTATCGTTTTTCAGGAAACAAAGAAGGCTCTTATGATGACCCTCGAAATATAGTGGATGTTGTTTATAATATGGATGGCCTCACTAAATTTGTGGACAAGTCAGCTCTTGCTAAGCATAGCTATACATATGGCATTAAGGCCGTATCAAATACAGGTGTGGAAAGCAAGGAAGTTTTTGTAGTAATAGAAAATCAATAAAAAGCTTAGAAAACAAAACAACCACTCATGCAAAGATTGCATGAGTGGTTGTTTTTTTATTAATTTTCTTCAATATCTTTACGGTTTTTCTTTAACATTTTAGATAGCATTTCATAAACAATTGGTACAACAACGAGTGTTAATAGGGTAGAAGATAATAAACCGCCAATTACAGTAATAGCTAAGTCTTTGGAAATTAATCCACTACCGCCAGTACCAAGCGCCATTGGTATCATAGCACCAATTGTAGCGATGGCTGTCATCAGGATAGGACGTAAACGTGTTGCTCCTGCTTCAAGGATCGCCTCACGCATGGCAAGACCATCATGTTCCATATGAATGATACGGTCAACTAATACGATGGCATTTGTTACGACGATACCAATCAACATCAATAGACCCATCATGACAGATACAGAAATAGTTTGCCCTGTAACGAATAATCCAATGAATGCACCAATTACTGCGAATGGTAGTGAGAAAAGAATAGCGAATGGAGCTAAACCTTCTCCGAATGTTACCACTAGAATGAAGTAAACAATGGCAATGGCTGCTAACATCGCAATACCAAGCTTAGTGAATGTTTCTTGCATATCTGCAGCAACACCAGCAACACCAAGTGTTACACCTTTTTGTAAATCTAATTTATCAATTTTTTTATCAGCAGCAGTAGTGGCTTTTGAAATATCGTCACCAATAATCGTACCAGATACTGTTGCGAAATATTCACCTTTTGAACGAGATAATGAGTTAAGTGTTGTACCTTCCTCAACATCTACTAATTCTCCGATTGTCATTGTTGTACCCAATGCTGTTTTAATTTCAGTGGCTAAGACATCATCAAGTGTAGTCGCAGCTGCTTTAGCATCGCGTTGAACGATAACATCGATATCTTTACCATCGTTTTTCACGGTAGTTAATACTTCTTGTGATGTATTTGAATTTAATGCCATCACAATTTGAGCTGTTGTTAACCCGTATTGAAGGACATTTTTTTGTTCAACTTTTAGCACATTCTCTACATATGGATCTTCATTATCAGATTTAATATCTTCTAAGCCATCCACTTCTTTTAGAGCACCCTCTACTTGTTTCACAGCATCTCGAAGTTTATCTAAATCATCACTATACAGTGTATAGCTGACTTCGTTTGATGACATCGACATAGAAGTGAAGTTTTGAGACTTCCATTCTCCTGATTGCCCGATGTTAAATACATAGTCTTCTACCTCTTCACGAGCTTTAGGGAAGTCTTCCATATCCGGATCAAAGATAAGATACATCAAGGCACCGCCAGCACCTCCACCCATCATCATTGCTGATGGATCGACATTCTTCGCATCTGTAATGGAAACTTGTAAAATATCAACATCTTTACGTTTCATTAATTCTTTTTCTACTTTTTCAACATTAGCTGCCGTTTCGTCAGCCAGTTCTCCCGTTGCAGGCGTATACGTTAAGTACATAACTTTTTCTTCTTGTGAGCCCATAAAACTAAAACCAATAAGTGGTGTTAATGCAAGAGAACCAACAAGTAAAAGAATCGCAAGGACAGATGTAATAATTTTGTGATTTAATACTTTTTCTAAGACACCTTTGTACCAGATAGCAAGTTTACCAACTTCTTTATGTTGGCTTTCAGTTTTCTCACCGTATAACTTTTTACGGAATAAGAAATGAGATAAAGCAGGTACGATTGTGATCGCAACTAATAATGATGCACCTAATGCAAATGTCATTGTAAGGGCAAATGGCATGAATAATTCGCCTACCATACCACCTACGAAAATAAGAGGAGCGAATACAGCGACCGTTACCAATGTTGAAGAAAGAATTGGTTTGAACATTTCAATTGTTGCTTCACGAATTAGGGCACGACCTGTAAGTTTTTCTTGTTTTAAGTGAATTCGTCGGTAAATATTTTCTACAACTACGATTGAGTCATCGATAACACGACCGATTGCGACGGTAATCGCGCCGAGGGTCATGATGTTTAATGTGATATCCATCCAGTTTAGTAGGAGTAATGCCATGAAGATAGAAACTGGGATAGAAATAATTGAGATAATCGTTGATTTGAAATCACGTAAGAATAGTAAAATGATTAATACGGCAATTGCGCCACCAAAGACTGCTTTTTCGATCATTGTAAATACAGAATCTTCAATTGGGGCACCTTGATCAAGAGAGATCTCTACGTTTAAGCCGTCTAATCGTTTTTCCTCATCCTTCATAAGGTCTTTTACGGCATTAACAACTGTCACCGTATTAGCATCTTGGCCTTTTACGATTTGAATAGCAATGGCATCTTGACCATTTGTACGTGAAACAGATTGCACTTTACCTTCTACTTCAATTTTTGCAATATCACCTAGACGAACGAAAGGTGAAGGATTTGTAGCTGAAGGTGTAACTGGAATTAATAAGTCTTTTAGTTCATCCACTGATTTTACCTTACCGTCTACTGAAACTGCTTGTTCCCCGACAGTAAATTGATATAAACCAAGTGACAGTGACATATCACTTGCCTGAATCATTTGTTTAACAGTATCCTCTGTTAAACCAAGTGCTGCCATTTTTTCTTCATCATATTTAAACGATACTTGTTCAATATGCTGACCTGTGATGGTAGCGGATGCCACACCATCAATTTTTTCGATTTTAGGCAGTAAAACATCTTCAACTGTTGAAGTTAAATCAACAATATCTTCCTTAGAGCTACTTACAGATAAAGCGACTACAGGCATCATGTTCATGCTGATTGCCATAATAGTAGGCTCTTGAGCACCTTCAGGTAGTTTAAGATTATCTAAAGCTGCTTCTAATTGTCGTTTTTTCTCATCCATATCAATTCCATAGTCGTATTCCACTTGAACTTGTGCTACGTTGGAAGAGGATGTTGAGTAAACAGCCTTCACATCTTCTAAACTTTCTATGGATTTTTCGAACGGAATGGACAGATCATTCATGACTTGTTCAGGCGTTGCGCCAGGATATACACCCATGACAATTAAATACGGGATCGAAATATCTGGTATCGATTCCATTTTCATCCTTGTACCCGAATAAATACCAGAGACAGTGATGATAATTGTTAATAACCACACTGCCAATTTGTTCTTTAATACGAAATTAACTAAACCTTTCACCTTCACACCTACCCTTTATTGACTATCTAAATTCAATTATTTATACTAATGACTAATCGGTCATTTGTCAACGAAATGCATTAGGAGAGAGTTAAAAATATGTTAAAAAAGAAATTAATTATGGAGAAAGCGTTAGAACTGTTTTCTGAACAGGGTTTTGAAGCTACGTCAGTACAACAAATTACAGAACGCTGTGGGATTTCTAAAGGTGCATTTTATTTATCCTTCAAAACCAAAGATGAGCTTGTTATATCTATGGTTGATTACTATTTACAGCAGTTTATTACAGATATTGACCAAGTAGTCAGAGGAGCGTATAACAAAGAAACTGTTTTGGTTGAATTTTATAAAAGCATTTTTCAAGCATTCAAAGACCATTCTGCATCCGCACGTGTATTCTTTAATGAAAAGGTCTTTTTAACAAAAAAAGAGCTCTTTCATAAAATAACAGCGTATGAAGCAGAAATGTCGAAATCAATTCTCTATATGCTGGAGCAGCTTTATCAGGATCAATTACAAGAAACGAAATATGATGTAATGTATTGCATAAAAGGATTTATGAAGAGCTATGCTGAGCTTTTTATTTTTTCAGATATGCCACTTGATTTAGAGCAATTAGCTAAATCTTTAGCAGAAAAAACAGATATTATTGCCCAACATACAACCATTCCATTTATTACAGCAGATCTTGTGCCGTTTATTGCAAAGCCGTGTGAGCAAGACGTGCCAAAAGATGCTTTACTACAATTATTGGAGCAAAATATAAATAATACTGAGGATTCTATAGAAAAAGAATCCATTGAGTTGTTAAAGCAAGAAATAGAAAATCCTACTTATGGTAAAGCAATTATTAAAGGGCTAATTGAAAATTTACGTTTAGACCCAGCGTATCATTGGATTGCATATGTAACTGCAAAATACTTTAATATTTGAACCCTAGGATAGAATTGTTCACACTTGGCGGTGAACAATTCTATTTTTTAATAGTTTTATCTATGAATGGGGGCATAGATTGCAAGGCCTCTAAAGCACTTGCGAAGGGTTCTTGAATCCATAATAAGTGCTCAAGAAAATCTTGGACTTCGATTGGTAATTTTAATTCCTGCTGCCAAGCTTTCTCTTTTTTCTTGCTTGGCTTGTAGTCTGAGTATAGTAAAAATAATAAAAAATGGCCGACAAAATAAAGATCACTAATATGATTTTCAGCACGTTTTGGATTTTCGATCGTAGAGATATCGATTTGCTTTTGATAAGTGGTAGCTAGACCAAAGTCAATAATATGCAATTGTTGACCCACTAACAATATATTCGGAATACGTAAATCGCGATGTATAAAACCATGATTGTGTAACTGTACTATTTGTTCTAATAATTGCTTTGTAATAGCAAGGGATTGAGCGATTGTAAATTTGGCACCATTCTGAAAAATAAGCTGCTCAAAAGTTTGCCCATTGACATAGTCCATGATAAAAAATGGGCTGTTTGAAATTGTTCCTACTGAATGGATGGTAGGAACATAGGGTAGTGAAAGTTGCTGGAGTATGTGAATTTCTTGTTGAAATTTGTGAATAGTTTTCTGGTGATGACGATGTTTGGGTCGCAAGCATTTTAAAACAAATAGACTTGCTGAAGAGCAATCTTCAATTAAATACGTACGACCATATGAGCCATAGCCAAGAAATTTTTTAAAAGAAAAATCGGGATGTTTGGCTATGTAAAGTTCAACAGCCTGGTCAAAACTTTTTTCGGAAAGTCGTTTCCACCACATTAGCTACTAAAAAAACTCATAGAGCTGAAAAAACTGCGTGAGCTTTTACGAGAGCTACGCTTATAATGCTTATGACCATAATAATTATGTCGTTTTGAATATCTACTACGGCTACTTGAGGAAGAATAATGGCGTTTGGATTTACTATTGAATAAGGAATGAAGAATTTTATCTAGCATAAAAACGCTCCTTTTTGATGTTGTTATTACTATATACGCAAAAATAAAAAGGAGGTTTCAAAAATAAAAAAGAAACTATGTAAATTTTACATAGTTTCTTTTTACGAGGTTAAACCTCCATAATAATCGGTAAGATCATTGGACGACGTTTTGTTTTTTCGAATAGATAAGGTCCCAAAACGTCTGTAATTTCATTTTTCAATTCTGTCCATTGAGGAGTTTTGCTTTGAATTGTTTCATTTAGATGACGGTTTAGCATTTTTTGTGCCTCATTGATCATCGTACCTGATTCACGCATATAGACAAATCCACGTGAGATGATGTCAGGACCAGAAACAATTTTTTGGTTTTCCATATCAACACTTACTACTACAATTACAAGACCTTCTTCAGAAAGAATACGACGATCGCGTAACACGATATTACCGATATCGCCAATACCATTGCCATCAATGTAAACATCTCCTGAAGGAATACGGCCAGCTACATGTGCTTCATTGGCACTTAGTGCTAGAACATCACCATTTTCCATAACAAATGTATTGTCTAATGGAACATCACAATCTTCTGCTAGATGTGTATGCATTTTTAACATACGGAATTCACCATGGATAGGCATAAAGAATTTGGGTTTCATTAAACGAAGCATCAGTTTTTGTTCTTCTTGAGATCCGTGACCAGATGTATGAATATTGTTTAATGCGCCATGAATGACTTCTGCACCTGCACGGAACAATAAGTTAATGATTTTATTAACACTTACAGTATTACCTGGTACTGGTGAAGAAGAGAAGATAACTGTATCGCCAGGCTGAATTTGAATCTGACGGTGTGTCCCATTGGCAATACGTGATAAGGCAGCCATTGGTTCACCTTGAGAGCCTGTACATAAAATCATAACTTCGTTTGCAGGAAGTCGATTGATGCTTTGAGCATCAATAAATGTATCCTTTGGAGCCGTAATGTAACCTAGCTCACGACCAATCGTAATAGCATTGTCCATTGAGCGACCAAAGACAGCAATCTTTCTTCCGTATTTCACGGCTGCGTCTGTGGCTTGCTGTAAACGGTGAATATTTGATGCAAAGGTAGCAAAAATAATACGGCTATCCACCTTACGGAAAATCTCATCGATACTTTTTCCAACTGTGCGCTCCGACATTGTGAAATTAGGCTTTTCAGCGTTAGTACTATCAGATAGTAAGCAAAGCACGCCATCACGTCCAATTTCAGCCATCTTTGTTAGGTTGGCTGGTTCACCCACTGGTGTAAAGTCAAATTTAAAGTCACCTGTGTGAACAATATTACCAGGTGGTGTTTTAACAACAATTCCATAAGCATCAGGAATACTATGTGTTGTTCTAAAGAAGCTAACAGATGTTTTTCTGAATTTAATAACATCCTCTTCCTTAATTTCAATGAGTTTTGTTGTACGTAGCAAGCCATGTTCTTCTAATTTATTACGTAATAAGCCAAGTGCGAGCTTACCGCCATAGACAGGGATATTTACTTGACGTAAAAGGTATGGAATACCCCCAATATGATCCTCATGTCCATGGGTAATAAACAGTCCCTTAATTTTATCGACATTACGTACTAAGTACGTGTAATCAGGAATAACATAGTCAATGCCGAGTAAGTCGTCTTCTGGAAATTTAATACCGGCGTCAATTAAGATAATTTCATCTTGAAATTGAACGCCATAAGTGTTTTTGCCGATTTCGCCCAGTCCGCCGAGCGCGAAAACAGCTGCTTGGTCATTTTTAACAAACTTCATGTTTGTTAAATTTCCTCCAAGACGAAGTTCGGGCTTGCTTGTTCGTACTCTAAGTAGTTACCCTCAAGCAGTTGAATGAACTCGATGTTGTAGTTTCGGTCTTTTAGCTTTTCACGTACTTCACGTTCTGAAGTAGCTTCTAGGTATAGACTTTTAGTATTTTCGCGAACTGGAATCTCATTTGCATTTTCTTGATAATAAACTTTGTAAATCATAGTTTGCTCTCCTTTAATTGCGTACAATTTTCTTGCACCTTTGACTACTACCACACACGTGCTACAAGAAAACAACGAATTTCTTTTATTGAAGAAATGTACGTTTGTAATACTTGTATCTCAATGCTTCAGATGTGCACTATGTTATAAAATTGTATAGGAAGTAGTGAGACAGTGGTTGCGTATAGCCAAATAAATGCATTTCCTTTATATTATCACGCACTTCCTCTAAAATAAAGAAAAGCCCTTCAAATAATGAAGGGCAAATGTTAGGCAATTGATTTTTTTCCGAGTACGCCACGAAGTTGCTTCAACAATTTCCGTTTGAGTTTCTTAAGCATGGCACATCACTCCTTAGGATCATTATAATTAAAATTATTGTCTATGTAAAGTCATTTAGCTTGAAAGGATAATATTTATGGAAAGGGTTAATAGAATGAACAAAATTTTATTTTTTGATGTTGATGGTACTCTCTATAACAGTGAAAAAAAGTTACCTTCATCTGCCAAAGGGGCACTTTTGGCAGCACGACGTAATGGTTATGAATTGGCAATTGCTACTGGTCGAGCACCATTTATGATTGAGTCATTACTAGAAGAATTAGAGATTGATACCTATGTTACCTTCAATGGTCAATATGTCGTCTATAAAGGTGAGGTTATCTATACAAATGGGATTGCGAAAGATGAACTTACTAAAATTATTGCCTTTGGTGAGGCGCGTAACGAACCTGTAGTGTTTTTAGATGATAAACGGATGATTGCCTCAGTTGGCGATCATCGTATGGTAGCTGAAAGCTTAGATACTCTTAAATATCCGTATCCAGAATTAGACTCATCTTATTATATGCAGAACAATGTATATCAAACACTTATTTTTATGGAAGAAAAAGATGAGCCTTTATATAATGAAACCTTCCCAAATGTTCAATTTATACGTTGGCATCGTTATTCTTGCGATATTTTGCCAAAGGGAGGTTCGAAGGCTGCTGGTATTGAAAAGGTGCTTGAAAAAATGGGCATCACTTTACAAGATGCCTTTGCTTTTGGCGATGGCATAAATGATATCGAAATGCTACAGGCAGTTGGGACAAGTGTTGCTATGGGGAATGGCCATGAGCGAGTGAAGGCAGTCGCTCATCATATTGCAGACCATGTAGACGAGGATGGTCTCTCAAAAATAATGCGTAAGCTATCTATTATATAAAAATGAAAAACAACTAGTTGGAAATTTCCAACTAGTTGTTTTTTGATTAATGGTCTATGCCATATTGACGGTTTTTATTTGAACACCTTTTTCTGAAAAATGTTGAATCGTCTTTTTGGATAGTGCGTCATCTGTGATAATGACATCTACGTCATTCACTGGACAAACTTGAATCGCTACATCTTTATTAAATTTTGAGGAATCTGTAGCTACGTAGACTTTTTGAGCGATGGAAATAATTTGCTTTCTAGTAATCGCTTCATCCAAGCTAAAATCGGATATGCCTTTTTCAATTGAAACCCCACTAGCGCAAATAAAAGCTTTATTGATATTAAGATGCTCGAAGCGAAATAAAAATTCATTTGATGTCACTGATTTTTCAGAATGGCGTACTTTACCCCCAAGCAGTATAACCTCAATGTTAGAGCCGATTAGATCAAATGCTACAGGTAGTGAATTTGTCACCACTGTTAGTTTTTCCTTGTCCAATAAAAAGGGTGTCATTTGATAGGTAGTTGTTCCGCTATCAATGAAAATACATTCCCCATCTTGAACGAGCGAAGCACATGCTTTGGCAATGGCAATTTTCTCTGTTAACTGTTCGTGAAGTCGCTGATCAATTAGTCCTTCTACTGGCTCAATATATTTAACGCCCCCATAAAATTTTTCAATTTTTTTGTCTTGCATCAACTGTTGTACATCGCGACGGATCGTTTCCATCGAAACGTTAAACTCTTTTGTAAGTGTTACTAATTTTACTACCTTATGTTGACGTATAAACTGCAAAATTAGTTGTTGCCTTTCTATCATGTACATTTCATCACCTCTACTAGATATTTACTCAAAATAATCATAACTTTGTCAACAGTTGGTCAGAATTTACTCAACATTTACACAAATAAGCATTTTCCTTTACAAATGGTCTCTATACTGAAGCTAAGAACTGAGTGAGGTGACCAATTTGTTAGAGCTAAAAAATATCTCAAAAAGCTATAAAAATAAAAAAGTTTTAGTAGATATCAACGTAACCATTGAATCAGGGGAGATTATTTCGTTGCTAGGGCCGAGTGGCTGCGGTAAAACTACTTTGCTTAATATCATTTTAGGACTTGTAGATCCAACTGCTGGTCAGCTTGTCTACAATGGACAAGATATTTCCAAGCAATCAATGCAAGAAAGAGGATTTAATATAGTGTTTCAGGATTTTGCATTATTTCCTCATTTAAATGCATACGACAATATTATTTATGGATTAAAAAATAAAAACGTGAAAATGTCCAAAGAGGAGATACAAGAATACATTGATTTTTTAGAGCTAGCTCCTCATTTGCATAAGAATATTCATGAATTGTCTGGTGGGCAAAAACAACGCGTTTCCATAGCAAGAACACTCGTGATGCAACCAAAAATTCTATTATTAGACGAACCACTAAGTGCACTAGATGGCGTTATAAAGGAATCTATAAAGGAACGTATTAAATCCATCGCCAGTGAATTTAATTTGACGACGATTATCGTGACACATGATCCAGAAGAAGCCCTTACCTTGTCAGATAAAGTCATCATTATTAATGAAGGTACAGTTGCTCAATTTGGCACACCTCATGAAATTGTAACAGCGCCAAAAAATCAATTTGTAGAGGACTTTATCTTAAGGCAGCTTCATATTAAGCGACATAACATCTATCAATTGTTTGGAGAAACCTATGCTTAAAACGAATAAAGTAATGAAATTAATTTTTCTACCGATTCTACTATTTTTTCTATTCTTTTTAATTGTGCCATTGCTTTATATGCTTTGGCAGTCATTCAAAATAGGCAATGTCGTGACCACTCAAAATTATATAGAAGCTTTACGGAATATCGAAATTCGTGAAGCTTTTACGAATAGTTTTAAAGTTTCTTTTGTTGCATCAGTGATTACAACCATTTTAGCCTTTTGGTTGGCCTATGCTGTTCATTTTACTACGATGCATCGCCATACAAAAAAATTAGTTCAAATTGGAATTACGTTGCCGATGCTACTGCCAACCATCACCTATGGCTTTGTATTGATATATACATTTGGTAATCAAGGAATTCTAACAAAATTAGTAGGGCAGCCTCTTTTTACAATCTATGGGTATAACGGCTTGGTGATCGGTTACGTCTTATACACATTACCAGTTGCTTTTATATTAATGCAAAATTCCATGCAATATATCGATAAACGGTTTTTACTTGTTTCAATATTAATGCATGATCAGCCCATGCGTCGTTTTTATCATACCGTATACCGTCCTATGCTTGGAACAATTGGCGGGGCATTTATTTTAACATTTGTTTTAAGCTTCACAGACTTTGGAATCCCTGCATCGGTTGGTGGAAATTACAGGGTGATAGCTACTGAGCTCTACCAAGCTATGTTAGGTTCCATTGTACATTTTGAACGTGGAGCAGTCATTTCGGTGTTAATGCTAGTACCTGCTGTATTAGGTGTTGTCATGCTAACGGTTTTAGAGCGCTTCAATTTTCAATATAAACAGGTTGGGCAAAGTGAACTTGTAAAGCATCGTTTACGAGATGCGCTATTTACAATTTATTCAATTCTCTGTGTAACAGCTGTATGTATTATTTTTTCAACCATGTTTATTGTGCCTTTTACCAAAGGCTATCCGTACGATTTCAGCTTTACATTAGAGCACGTTCAAAATGTACTTGCAGAGAAAGATTTAACGAAGGTTTACATCAATTCTCTCATCGTAGCGGTTCTAACAGCCATATTCGGTGTGGGCATAACATTTATGTCAGCGCTTCTTAATACAAGGACACCATTAAAGGGAAGAAAAAGCTTAGATGTAACTTCTATGATGACAAATACAGTTCCAGGAATGGTGCTTGGATTATCCTACTTATTTTTCTTTAATGGAAGTTCTTTAAAGGGTACTTTTCTTATCATTATCGCATGTAATATAGTCCATTTTTTTACGACACCTTATTTAATGGCGAAAAATTCGTTGCAAAAAATGGATCCTACGTGGGAAGTGACAGCTGAGTTGTTAAAGGATTCGTGGTTAAAAACCGTGATACGAATTATTTTACCGAATATTAGGCCAACGATTTATCAAATGTTTAGCTACTATTTTTTAAATGCGATGGTTACGGTCAGCGGTGTTATTTTTCTTGTCAGCACAAAGACAATGCTTGTATCGACAAGGATAAAAGAGCTACAGCATTTCGCAAAGTACACCGATATTTTTGTTTTATCGATATTCATTTTATGTACAAACCTCATTGTGAAATTAGGTTGTGATTATATAGCAGCACATAAAGAAAAAACGGAGGAGATTACAAAATGAAGAAGTCAACAGGCATGATGTTAGGGACAGTAAGTGCAGCAGCAGTCGTTTTAGCTGCATGTGGAGGGGTAGCAGCAGATTCCAAAGAGCAAGTCATCATTTATTCAAATGCTGATGATGAAGCTATTGAAGTGATGGAAACTACATTGGATGACAAGGGCTATAAAGGTAAGTATTTAATCCAGTCGTATGGTACTTCTGAGTTAGGTGGCAAAATGATGGCGGAAGGGACAGATATTGAAGCAGATGTTGTGACAATGGCTTCTTATTTTATAGAAAGTGCACAAACCTCAAAATCCATGTTTGTGGATATTTCTTCAGACTCAAAGCCTCTTGATGGGGGTGTTACGTATGCATTACCGATTTTAGGCAATGTAGGCTCTATCTTTATTAATACAGAGGTATTACAACAAAAGGAGCTACCTATCCCGAAATCAATTAAAGATTTGACAGACCCTGCTTATAAGGATTTAGTGTCATTCCCAAACATTATGGACTCCTCAACAGGGTGGCTTCTCGTACAAGCTATTATAAAGGAATATGGTGAAAAAGAAGGGAAAAAAATTTTAGCAGAGCTAATTAAAAATGCAGGACCACATATTGAGAGTTCAGGCTCTGGCCCTATTAAAAAGGTGAAAACAGGAGAAGTTGCTGCTGGCTTTGGTTTACGTATCCAAGCTATTGATGCCAAAAACGAAGGGTTGCCGATTGATTATATTGACCCGACAGAAGGAAACTTCACTTTAACAGAATCTGTAGCTGTTGTAGATAAAGAAGGTGAGGAAGCATTAGCGAAAGAAATTGCAAAGGTAATTGCCACAGAGGCTCGTGATGGTCTTCTAGAGCAATACCCTGTAGCCCTATATGAAGGAGAACAAGTAAAGGACGAGCACGTTCCTGCCTATTTGAAAAAATGGGATACAACCTTAACCGTAGATTTATTAGAAAAACACCAAGCCTTCTTTAAAGAAGCACAGAGATAAGGAGTTATAGCAGATGAGTAACTATAAATTATTGACGCCAGGTCCATTGACAACAACTGAAGCGGTGAAACGAGAAATGTTAAAAGATCGTTGTACATGGGATGACGATTATAAAAATGTGACACAAGTGATTCGAAAGCAACTCTTAAAATTAGCAAAAGTTGATGAAGCTGATTACACTACGGTACTAATGCAAGGAAGTGGAAGCTTTGTAGTGGAGTCTGTACTAACAACTGCAATTGGTGAAAATGATAAGGTGCTGATACTAACAAATGGTGCTTATGGTGAAAGAATTGTTGAAATGGCCAAAGCCTTAAAGTTACAGCATGTTGTTTATAGTGCTCCTTATGATGAACAGCCATCCTTGTTAGAAGTACAATCCTTCCTTGAAAGAGATAGAAGTATTACTCATGTAGCTATCGTACATTGTGAGACGACTACTGGTATTTTAAATCCTATTAAAGAAATCGGGGAAGTTGTTCATTCGTTCAACAAAACGTTTATTGTGGATGCCATGAGTAGCTTTGGAGGCGTGCCAATGGATTTATCAAGCTTGCATATTGATTTTTGTATTAGTAGTGCCAATAAATGTATTCAGGGTGTCCCAGGCTTTGGTTTTGTTATCGCGAATACAAGAGCATTGGAAAAATGTAAGGGACAAGCTCGAAGTGTAGCATTAGATTTGCATAGTCAGTGGGAAGTAATGAAGCAAGATGGGAAATGGCGTTTCACATCGCCTACTCATGTAGTGGCAGCCTTTGCGAAGGCGCTTGAAGAGTTGAATGAAGAAGGCGGAATTCATGCCCGCTACAAACGCTATGCGTATAATAATCAACTACTTCGCTCTCGCTTGTCAGTGCTGGGATTTAAAGCGTATATTTCGGAGGAGCTTCAATCACCAATTATCACAACATTTTTATTCCCGTATAAAGAGTTTTCTTTTGAGCATTTTTATCAAGAAATAAAAAAGGCAGGTTTCGTTATCTATCCAGGTAAGCTGACGGATGTCGATACATTCCGTATTGGCAATATTGGTGATATTCATGAGGAAGATATGCTTGCATTATGTGAAATCATTGAAAATTATATGGTGGTGAAAAACAATGAAAATTGAGACGGTTATTTTGGACTGGGCAGGCACAGCAGTTGACTTTGGTTGTTTTGCCCCTGTTAATGCTTTTTTAACAATTTTTGAAGATGCTGGTGTGATAGTTACACTGGAAGAGGCTCGTAAACCAATGGGGATGCTGAAAATTGATCATATCCGCACCATGCTAGAAATGCCAAGAATTAAAGCAGAATGGCATCGTGTACATGGACAATCCTTTACTGAAAAGGATGTACATGTATTATATAATCATTTTGAAACAAAATTAATGGAGTCTTTGGCGACCTATACAGATCCTATCCAGCACGTGAAAACAACAGTACAGCAATTAAGAGGTGCAGGTATTCGAATAGGCTCTACAACTGGCTATACAGATGCAATGATGGAAGTAGTGACAAAGCATGCAGCTGACAAGGGCTATCAACCTGATTTTCTTGTAACACCTACACAGGTAGGTGATAAAGGGCGACCATATCCATATATGATTTTTAAAAATATGGAGGCATTAGGTTCGCAAGCGACGAAGCAAGTTGTGAAGGTTGGCGATACAACATCAGATATAAAGGAAGCCTTGAATGCAGGTGTTTGGGCTGTTGGCGTTATTATTGGAAGCTCAGAAATGGGACTATCCGAAGAAGAATTCAATGCCCTATCTTTAGAAGAACAGCAACAAATCATAGCGAAAACAAAATGTGTTTTTGAAGAATCTGGTGCTCATTATACAATTGAAACAATGGCGGAGTTGCCAGCATTAATAGAAACGATCAATGCTCGGTTAAATGTGGATAGACAATTAGAATATAAATAAAAATTAACCTCGGCAGAAGTAATAAACTGCCGAGGTTGTTTTTAGTCGCGCTCATATGGGATTGAATCTGGTATTTCCGCAAATGGATTCTTTTCATTAATACGGTCATAAAACATAACGCCATTTAGATGATCTAATTCATGTTGAAAGGCAATAGCTGGCAAGCCCTTAAGGCGCATTTTTTTCTCTTCACCATCAATTGTTTTAAATTTTACTGTGATTCGTGCATGACGAGGTACATACCCAGGAATATTACGGTCAACAGAAAGACATCCTTCTCCTGATGATAGGTATGTGTTTTCAACAGAATGGCTAACGATCTTTGGATTTATGGCTACAAAGCTTAATTGTTCACCAGCCTCATCTTTTAAATGAAGGGCAAACATGCGCTGTAAGCTATTTACCTGATTGGCAGCCAAACCAATGCCACTACGCAAATTATATTTTTCTGCCATTTCAGGATCTTGGCTGTTGATTAAATATTGAAGCATATCCTCAGCAAGTTTTCTTGTTTCATCAGTTAAAGGGAATTTAACTTCCTCTGCTTTTGTGCGTAAAGTCGGATGACCTTCGCGGATAATATCATCCATTAAAATCATAATAGTAATCTTCCTTTCAACTTTGTAGTGCTTACTAATAAGTATACATCACGTTTTCGTACAATCCCATGAAAAAAGTCCTTATTTGAATATACTCAAAAAATTTTTATAATGCTATTAGATTTTCGAGAATGGGGTATTCTACTAGGGGAAAACCTGTTGGAAAACGCAAGAGTTGTATGGTGTAAATAAGGTGTTGTAATACAGGAATTGAATAATAGTAATACAGTATAGGACAGAGGTATTTGATTGTTATTCTAGAAAAAATCTTTGTATATAGCAGTAATAGATGATTGACCGACAGTATTTTATTCAGTATACTGAGTGTCAAGAATAAGTTGTACTAGTTAAAAAGGTGATTTATTTTAATACAGCTGAAAGGGAGATGTGACAAATGAGCAAGAAAAACAATAATATTTTTGATGCTAAACAAACGCTAACTGAAATCGAAGATAAGTTTGAAATGTTTCAAATTTTGAATGAAGAAGGCGAAATTATAAATAAAGAGGCAGATCCTAAATTATCAGATGAGGAACTAGTTGAGTTAATGACACGTATGGTTTACACACGTATTTTAGATCAACGATCAATCTCATTAAATCGTCAAGGACGTTTAGGCTTCTATGCACCAACTGCGGGTCAAGAAGCTTCACAACTTGCTTCTCACTTTGCATTAGAACAAGAAGATTGGATTTTACCAGGTTATCGTGATGTGCCACAAATTGTATGGCATGGCTTACCTCTTGAAAAAGCATTTTTATTCTCACGTGGGCACTTCATGGGGAATCAGGTTCCTGAAGGTGTAAACGTTTTAGCTCCACAAATTATTATCGGTGCACAATATATTCAAGCTGCTGGGGTAGCACTTGGTATTAAAAAACGCGGGAAAAAAGCTGTTGCAGTAACGTATACAGGTGACGGTGGTTCTTCTCAGGGAGACTTCTATGAAGGCATTAACTTTGCAGGTGCATTTAAATCTCCAGCAATCTTCATTGTACAAAATAACCAATATGCAATCTCAACACCTCGTGAATTGCAAACAGCTGCTAAAACAATTGCACAAAAAGGTGTAGCAGCAGGCTTACCAAGTATTTTAGTAGATGGAATGGATGCGCTTGCAGTTTATGTAGCAACTCGTGATGCTCGTGAGCGCGCGGTTAATGGTGAAGGTCCAACATTAATTGAAACAATGTGTTACCGTTATGGTCCTCATACAATGGCTGGGGATGACCCAACTCGTTACCGTACTTCTGATACAGATAATGAATGGGCTCAAAAAGATCCTCTCGTTCGCTTCCGTAAATACCTAGAAGCAAAAGGTATATGGGATGAGAAAAAAGAAGAAGCAGTAATTGAGCGAGCAAAAGAAGAAATTAAAGAAGCAATCAAAAAAGCAGATGCTGCTCCAAAACAAAAAGTAACAGAGTTAATGGAAAATATGTATAAAGGCGAAATGCCTTCTAATCTAAAAGAACAGTATGAAATCTATAAAGAGAAGGAGTCGAAATAACCTATGGCACAAATGACGATGATTCAAGCAATTACAGATGCACTTCGCACAGAATTAAAGAATGATGAAAACGTTCTTGTATTCGGGGAAGATGTAGGTGTCAACGGTGGGGTATTCCGCGCGACAGAAGGCCTACAAAAAGAATTTGGGGTTGACCGCGTATTTGATACACCATTAGCAGAATCAGGTATTGGTGGCTTAGCAGTTGGCCTTTCTCTTCAAGGATTCCGTCCAGTTCCTGAAATTCAATTCTTCGGTTTCGTTTATGAAGTTATGGATTCAATCAGTGGCCAGCTAGCACGTATGAGCTACCGTAGTGGTGGCGTATACAATGCTCCAGTAACAATCCGTTCACCATTTGGTGGTGGTGTGCACACACCTGAAATGCACTCAGATAGCTTAGAAAGCTTAATGACAGCACAACCAGGATTAACAGTTGTTGTACCATCAACACCATATGATGCAAAAGGTTTACTTATTTCTTCTATTCGTAATGACAACCCAGTTATTTTCTTAGAGCATTTAAAACTATACCGTTCATTCCGTGAAGAAGTACCTGAGGAAGCATACGAAATCCCACTAGGAAAAGCAGATGTAAAACGTGAAGGTACTGATTTAACAATTGTTGCTTACGGTTTAATGGTTCATGAAAGCTTAAAGGCTGCAGAAGAACTTGAAAAAGAAGGACATTCTGTAGAAGTAATTGACTTACGTACAATTCAACCAATCGATGTGGAAACAATTATCGCATCAGTTGAAAAAACAGGTCGTGCAATCGTTGTCCAAGAAGCTCAAAAACAAGCAGGTATCGCTGCGAACGTAGTAGCAGAAATTACAGAGCGAGCAATTTTAAGCTTAGAGGCTCCTGTTCTTCGTGTGGCTGCACCAGATACTGTGTACCCATTCCCACAAGCTGAAGGTGTTTGGTTACCAAATTACAAAGATGTAATGGAAACAGCGAAAAAAGTTTTAACATTCTAATAAAGCTTCTAAACTTGAACAACAGTAAATAGAAAGGATGGGTACACATGGCATTTGAATTCAGATTACCGGATATTGGCGAGGGTATTCACGAAGGCGAGATTGTGAAATGGTTCGTTAAAGCTGGAGATACAGTAAAAGAAGACGATATTCTTTGTGAAGTACAAAATGATAAAGCAGTAGTAGAAATCCCTTCACCAGTTGAAGGAACAGTAGAGGAAGTTTTAGTAGGAGAAGGGACAGTTGCCGTAGTTGGCGATGTTTTAATCCGATTAGACGCACCTGGCTATGAAGACTTAAAGCTAAAAGGTGACGATCATGCCGAAGCAAAAACAGAGGCACAAGTTCAAGCAACTGCTGAATCTGGTCAGAACGTAGAAAAAGCTCCTGCTAAAGAGGAAAAGGCACCAGAAAAAGCCCCTGAAAAAGCTCCAGAAAAAGAGGAGACAGTAGTTGATGAAACAAAACGTGTAATCGCGATGCCTTCTGTACGTAAATTTGCTCGTGATAACGATGTAAATATTCGTGAAGTGAAGGGTACAGGCAAAAACGGTCGAATCCTTAAAGAAGATATTGAAAACTTCTTAAAAGGTGGCGGTACTGTAGAGGCTGAAACTGCAAATATCGAAACATCAGAAGAAACAGTTCAACAAGAAACGTCTACACCAGTAGCACCAGTAGTTCTTGAGGGGGATTTCCCAGAGACTCGTGAAAAAATGTCAGGTATTCGAAAAGCGATTGCTAAAGCAATGGTACACTCGAAACAAACGGCTCCTCATGTTACACTAATGGATGAAGTCGATGTAACAGCTCTTGTAGCACATCGTAAAAAATTCAAAGATATCGCTGCCGAAAAAGGTGTTAAATTAACATACTTACCATATGTAGTGAAAGCACTTATTTCAACTTTACGCGAGTTCCCAGAATTTAATCGCTCTTTAGATGATGCAACACAAGAAATTATCCAAAAGCATTACTATAACATTGGTATTGCAGCAGATACTGAAAGAGGCTTACTAGTACCAGTTATTAAGCATGCAGATCGTAAATCTGTATTTGCAGTCTCTAATGAAATTAATGAATTAGCGACAAAAGCCCGTGAAGGAAAGCTAGCACCACATGAAATGAAAGGTGCTTCCATGTCCATTACGAATATTGGTTCTGCAGGAGGACAATGGTTTACACCAGTTATTAACCATCCTGAAGTAGCAATTCTAGGTATTGGTCGAATTTCAGAAAAACCTGTAATAAAAAATGGTGAAATTGTAGCCGCACCTGTGTTAGCATTATCATTGAGCTTTGATCATCGTATGATCGATGGAGCCACTGCGCAAAATGCTTTAAATCACTTAAAGCGTTTGTTAAGTGAGCCAGAATTATTATTAATGGAGGCGTAACAAAAATGGTAGTAGGAGATTTCCCAATCGAAACAGATACTCTTGTCATTGGTTCAGGTCCTGGAGGATATGTAGCAGCAATTCGTGCAGCTCAAACTGGCCAAAAAGTAACAATCGTTGAAAAAAATGTACTTGGTGGAGTGTGCTTAAACGTAGGTTGTATCCCATCAAAAGCATTAATTTCAGTAGGTCACCGTTTTGAGCAAGCTAAACATTCAGATGACATGGGAATCATCGCTTCTGATGTGAAATTAGACTTCTCAAAAGCACAAGCATTTAAAGACAGCGTTGTTAAGAAATTAACTGGCGGTGTTGAAGGCTTACTTAAAGGTAACAAAGTTGAAATTGTACAAGGTGAAGCTTATTTCGTTGACGCTCATTCAGTGCGTATCATCAATGGTGAATCTGCTCAAACTTACACATTTAACAATGTCATTATTGCAACAGGTTCTCGTCCAGTTGAAATTCCAACATTCAAATTCACTGATCGCGTATTAAATTCTACTGGTGCACTTTCTTTACAAGAAGTACCTAGTAAATTAGTTGTTATCGGTGGCGGTTATATTGGTACTGAGCTAGGATCCGCTTATGCAAACCTTGGCTCTCAAGTAACAATTATCGAAGGCGGAAAAGATATTTTAGCTGGCTTCGAAAAACAAATGACGCAAATCGTGAAAAAAGGCCTTAAAAAGAAAGGCGTTGAAATTGAAGTTAACGCATCTGCAAAAGGCGTAGAAGAAACTGAAAACGGCGTAGTAGTAACTTATGAAGTTGGCGGAGAAGAGAAAAAAGTTGAAGCTGATTACGTGTTAGTTACTGTAGGACGTCGTCCAAATACAGATGAAATGGGACTTGCTGAAATCGGAGTTGAATTCGGTGAACGTGGTCTAATCAATGTTGACAAACAATGTCGCACAAATATTCCAAACATCTATGCAATCGGTGATATCGTAGCAGGTCCACAACTTGCACATAAAGCATCTTACGAAGGTAAAGTTGCTGCTGAAGCAATTGCGGGTGAAAAATCAGTAGTTGATTATCTTGCTGTTCCAGCTGTATGTTTCACAGATCCAGAAATGGCGACAGTTGGTTACAACGAAGAACAAGCAAAAGCTGAAGGCATCGAATATACTGCAGCGAAATTCCCATTCGCAGCAAATGGTCGTGCACTTGCATTAAACCAATCAGAAGGTTTCGTGAAACTTGTTGCTCGTAAAGAGGATGGCTTATTAATTGGTGCTCAAATCGTAGGTGCTGGTGCATCTGATATGATCGCTGAAATGGGCTTAGCGATTGAAGGCGGCATGACTGCTGAGGATATCGCATTAACAATTCACGCTCACCCAACGTTAGGTGAAATTACAATGGAAACTGCTGAAGTATTACTTGGCAACCCAATCCACATTGTAGCGAAAAAATAATTTGAATAAAAGAGTGTAGATAAAGCGGGATCATTCGCTTATCTACACTCTTTTTTTAGCCAATGTTTTATTTTATATGAACAATTAAATTTTTATATAATCTTTTCCCCTAACAGGCTTTAATGACAATGATAAGTAGCTTCTCATAGAAAATATTCCGTCATTATAGCTTTCAAATCGTATTTCTATCATTTACAAGCTCCTTTGATTATTCTGAATAGTCGATAAATGCTATAATGATAGCATTGTAGAAAGTAAGGGAGGATTTATTAATGGAGCTTAATTTAACGGGGAAAGTAGCAATTATAACAGGGTCAAGTAAAGGAATTGGCTATTATACAGCCATGCAGCTTGTTAAAGAGGGTGCAGAGGTTGTACTTTGCGCTCGTGGTGAAAAACAACTGCAAGTGGCTGCTGGATGCATAAAAAATGAAACAGGCGTAGATGTTTTAATTGTTCCAACTGATATTACAAAAGAAAAAGATTGTAAGTATCTAATCGAGCGTACTGTCGAACATTATGGACGTGTTGATATTCTTATTAATAATGCAGGTACAGCTTCAGCGAATCCCTTTGAATCGGTGAGTAGTGAGCTGTGGCAGGCAGATTTAGATTTAAAGGTATTTGGAGCTATTCATTGTTCTAAATATGCTGCTCCATATATGCGAAAGGCTGGGGGCGGTGCAATCGTTAATGTGACTGCCGTGATGGCTAAAACGCCACCTGCAAGCTCACTTCCAACTACTGTAAGCCGTGCTGCGGGGCTTGCCTTGACAAAAGCGATGAGCAAGGATTTAGGGAAGGATAATATTCGAGTAAATTCTGTCTGTATAGGACTTATTCGTAGTGATCAAATCGAAAAGAAATGGAAAAAGGAAGAACCTAATTTATCGTGGGAAGAATATTCTCGTAAAGTGGGGCAAGTAATTCCGCTTGGTCGTGTAGGTGATACGCAAGAAGCAGCAAACGTTATCACTTTCCTAGTATCTGATGCGGCGAGCTATGTTACAGGAACAGCTGTTAATATTGATGGTGGCTCTGGTCACGCATTATAGACTAGTATAAATCCACTATACTAATAGAAGTATAGTGGATTTTTAAGAATATTTATCCTTCTTCATTAATAACCACATTTTTACCACGTATCTTCATAATCAGTGGTATAAGTAACCAGGAAATGGCAATCACTAAAAATAGTAATGATAAAGGCTTTGTTATAAAAATAGAAAAGTCTCCATTCGAAATGGTTAATGCACGGCGCATATTATTTTCAATCATCGGCCCTAGTACTAAGGCAAGTACTAATGGAGCTACTGGATAATCATATTTAGCAAATAGATAACCAAGTACCCCACAAGCTACTAATAAAAATAAATCAAACGTGGCAAATTGTACAGCATAAACGCCAAAAATTGAAATGGCAATAATAATAGGCAATAAATATTTTTTAGGCGTTTCGATGATTTTGGCAAAAATACGGACCAAAGGCATATTTAATGCTAATAACATTAAATTTCCAATAAACATACTGGCAATTAATCCCCAAGCAACTTGAGGGTGCTCATCAAATAATAATGGACCTGGCTGAATATTATACATAATAAGTGCGCCCATTAAAATTGCAGTAGTACCTGAGCCAGGAATTCCTAAAGTTAGTAATGGGATCATTGCACCGCCTGATGCAGCATTGTTAGCCGATTCTGGCCCAGCTACACCCGCAATATGACCTTTTCCGAATTGCTCGGGTGTTTTACTAAATTTTTTCTCAGTAATATAAGAAAAGAATGAGGCAAGTGTTGCACCAGCACCGGGTAATACGCCAATAAAAAAGCCTAATAATGAGCCGCGAGCAATAGGAACAGCACTATCCTTTAAATCTTCCTTTGTTGGTAATACGCGATTAATTTTTGCTAATTGACCATCCTCTTCTTCTTTTTCAAGAATGGTTTTAAATACTTCGCCTAATGCAAATAAACCAACAGCGATGGTTAAAAATTCAATGCCAGAGAACAGCATTGGCTGACCAAATGTAAAACGTTCGATACCTGATACGGCATCAATACCAACTGTCCCGAGCATAAGCCCTAAAACAGTCATAATTAAAGCTTTGGTAATAGAACGTCCTGCTAGGCCACTAACTGCTGCAAGTCCTAATAACATCAAAGAAAAGTATTCTGCGGGTCCAAATTTAAGTGCTACTTTTGACAATGGATTGGCTAATAATATCAGACCTAATAGCGCTACAACGCCCGCACAAAATGAGCCTATGGCCGCGATAGAAAGAGCACTTCCAGCACGACCTTGTTTAGCCATTTGATAGCCATCCAATGTTGTCACAACTGATGATGATTCACCAGGCGTGTTTAATAGAATGGATGTTGTTGATCCACCATACATAGCCCCATAGTATACACCTGCAAGTAAAATAATTGAGCTGGTAGCGGCAGCCTCAGTAGGTAGTCCAGCTGTAATAGTTGCTGTAACGGGGATTAATAAAGCAACTCCACTCATTGGACCTATACCTGGAAGTACACCAACTGCTGTACCAATTATGACGCCCACAAGAGCGAATAAAAGGTTTTGCCATTGAAGGGCAACTGCAAATCCATCAGCTAAAAATTGCAATGTCGACATATGTTCACTCCTGTACTAAAAAATTGGGAAACTAGGCAATGATCCTCCTAGTAAACTTGTAAATAAATAATAGACACCTAGTGAAAATCCAGCTGCAATAATAATTGAATAAATAAGTTTAGTACGTTCCATTGTTTGGAAACTAATACACAAAAATAAAAATGTTGTTATCATATAGCCAATTTTTTCAAGGAAAAATACATACGCAAGAGCGCTACCTAAAATAATTAAGAACTTTTTGAGCTCTGTTGAAGCTAATTTAGAAGAAGTAGTTGGTCCTCCTGTGACTCGCTCTCTCACAGCTTTTTTCCATGATTCATAAAATAATTGAAGACTTAATAAACCTAAAATAATACCTAAACCTAATGGGAAAATTTTGGGCCCAACTGTAGATCCATATGCACTATCAGAAATCTGAGTTGCTTGAAAAATAAACAGAATGCTAAGTGTTAAGAGGATAATGCTAAATGTTTTATCAAATGTATAGCTCAACCGTTTTACACCTCCATTGAAAATAGAATAAAGTTACACAAGTAGTTCTATATTTAAGGGAAATACTTGTGTCTTTTTTTAAAACGATTCTTTATTTTTGCATACCAAGAGCTGTTAGTAGTTCAATGATTATTTTATTTTGATTGTCTAGATAAGCTGTAAAATCTTGTGCATTACGATATTCTGCTTGCCAACCATTACGGGTCACCTCAGCTTGCCATTCTTTTGATTCAGACATTGCATGTAATTTTTCAGACCAATAGGCAATCGCATCTTTACTCATATTTTTTGGACCAAAGATACCACGCCAAATTGTAAATTCCTCATCAATACCAGCCTCTTTAAATGTAGGAACTTCTGCTAGCTCACCTTCTAAGCGTTCAGAGGAACTGACAGCTAATACACGAACATCTCCTGATTTAACATAAGTAGCAATTGTGGAGGCATCTGTTGCAATAACATCAGCATTGCCACCTAATAATGCTGTAACCGCCTCACCACCACCATCATAAGAAACATATTTAATTGTTTTTAAGTCAATCCCCACTTTATAAGCCGGAATAATTCCTACTAGGTGATCCATCGAGCCCGGTGCAGAACCACCTGCTAATGTGACATCTTTTGGTGAAGTTTTCATAGCATTTAAAACATCTTCAAGCGTTTGGAAAGGAGAATCCTTTTTAACAACGATTGCGCCATAGTCCCGTGTTAATTGAGCTAAAAGTGTAGTATCCTTATAGCCAAATTTACTATTTCCTTCAGCCTTTTCATGATTTATAAGGATTGGTGGTGATTTAACCATTAACATATAATCATTATTGGCTTCCTTTGTAGCAAATGTTGCCATGAAGGCAGCACCACCACCACCTGGCTTATTCTCAACTTGAATCGCCTTATCAATCAACCCAGTATCACTCATTGTTTTTGCCACTGCACGAGCTGTTAAATCCCAGCCACCACCAGCACCTGATGGAGCAACAATGGTAATATTACTTTTCGGATAATCATTGGCCTTCTTTCCCTCTGTTTTTTCTCCAGTTGATGCTGAACAGCCAACTAAACTAGTAAATAATAAGCCTGCTGCCATTATTTTAGAAATGTTCCTCCACATAAAAATCCCCCTTAAAAATAAAATGGTAGCGCTATCAATTTAGCGCTACCCATACTATAACTTACTTCTTAATTTTAGGAATATTGTGATAATAATGTGAATTAACAGCATTTTGTTCATAAAGTTTATGTGGAAATAAAGTATCGTCGCTCAGGACGCCCAACTGTGCCATAAGTCAGTTCGGTATAGACCTGCTTTTGTGTAACTAAAAATTCTAAATAACGACGAGCAGTGGAACGGCTGACACCGATATTCTTTCCCAATAGCTCAGCTGTACTACCATTCTCCATTATACTTAAATGGTTGATAACATGATTCATAGTTGTTGGATCTATCCCTTTTGGTAATAATAACGGTGTTTCTAGAGGGGTGGATGAACCTGCTTTTGGCCAAAGATATTGAATTTTTTCTTGTGTAAATTTTTCATTATTTTTCAGCAATAGATACTTGTAACGGAATTTTTCTATACTCTCTTTTAGCTGTTCGAATGTAAATGGCTTTAAAATGTAATCAGTAACATTTTTCCGATAAGCTTTCTGTACTATATGTGCCTCTGTAGCTGCGGTAATCAAAATAATACTACTTGTTGGGCTCACTTCTTGGATTTTATCAATTAAATCTACTCCCAGTATATCTGGCAAAAAGACATCGAGTAATATAAGGTGTGGTGAAAATGATTGAAGCCAATCTAAAGCTTCTTCTCCCGTGCTTGCCCGTGCAATTACTGTAAAGCCTTCAATTTTTTCTAAAAAACGACAATGTACATCTGCTACACGTACATCATCTTCAATTACCAGCACTTCAATATTGTTCATGGATCATAGTCCCCCTTTTGCTAATAGATACGATAAATAGGGCACCTCCTAAATCTCCTTCTTCAAGAGCAAGAGTACCGTTTAAATCATGGATACTGGAAATGACTTTCCTTAATCCATAGCCTCGATGTTTACTATCTTTCGTAGAAATATTTTCTGAAAATAGCACGTCTAGTTTTTCTTGTGCTAAACCTTGTCCAGAGTCCTCGACCTCAAAGATAATTTCCTCTCCATTATCAAATATAAAAAGCCTAATAATTGGTTGTCGCTCTTTGTTTTTTTCGACCTCTTCAAAAGCATTGGTTAATAAATTTCCCATTATAGAAATAATTAAGCTTTTTTCGATGCTTTCAGGAAATGTTTCTAAATAACTATCCTCATCAAAAACCAACTTGATCTTTAATTCACGTGCACGATTAAAAAATCCGATAATTAAACCATTCAAAAAAGGGTCTTTTACACGCTTTGTTATAAATTGGGTTAGAGAAGAATGTCCTTGTGCCTCTTTATGAATAATAGACAGTGCTTCATCAGATGCATTTAATTGAATAAGGCCGGATATTGTGTAAAGGACATTATTAAACTCATGTGTTTGGGCACGTAAAGCCTCTGTATATTGTTTTACTTGTGATAATTCGATAGCCATTTGCTCTATTTCTGATTGTAATCGGAAACTTGCAACTGCGCCGACAACTTGACCATTCACCTTCATAGGTACACGGTTAACAATAATTTCATGACCGTTAACAATCATCAATTTATCAAGTTGTTTTTCACCCTTCATTAATACGTTAAGCAGATGTGTGTTTGGTATATGCTGCTCGATATTATCGCCAATAATAGAAGCTGAATCCGTTAAATGTAAGATTTTTGCGGCAGCATTGTTTAGGGTCGTAATTTCACCTTTCTGATTTACCGTAATAATAGCTTCACGAACTGATTCAATTAAAGTATTTTTTTCTGTTAATAGACTGGCAATTTCACTTGGCTCTAGATTAAAAATTTGCTTTTTAATGTTTCGGGATAAAAAAATAGAGCCGATAATACCAATGCCTAGTGCAATAACCATCGTATAAAAAATATTATCAAGGTATAAAAAATATAAGCGATCTAATTCACTTGTTAAGTAACCAATTGAAACAACACCAATAATCGATCCATTTGAGTCTAAGATAGGTGCCTTCCCACGAATGGATTGTCCCATTGAACCATTTGCAATGGAAATATAAGACTCACCGTTGATTAATGCTCGGTCATTATCATCTCCGACCATTGATTTACCAATACGGTCAGCGATAGGATGGGTGTAGCGTATGCCATTTTTATCTCCTATTACAACATAAGTAGCTTTTGCAGCAAGCAAAATCTCTTTGCTAATTTTTTGCAGACTTTCGGAAGGATTATTTGTATGAAACGCTTCAATTACATCCCCCCTGCTAGCCGTTGTTTCCGCCAAATATAGTGCCCGGTTCCCAATTTGTGTTTGCAATGCATCAGATATGGTCATATAAAAGAGGATGCCTGCTAAAATAACAATAATAAAAATTAAAAAACTACTGTAATAGGCAAAGCGGGCTTGGAGTGTTAATGTTTTAAAGAAAATAGTGAATCCCACCTTTGTGTTTATTTTGGAAATTTTGGTCATTGATAATACTAGTAATCTTTTGTAATTTTCGATTATATAAAAAAATTTCGAAATTTGCTAGATGATCATTAAAAAAGTGATTTGAAGTGGATAGACACAATATAAAAATGTTGAAAAGTCATAATCATAAAAAGTAAAATCATGAAGTTCTTGTAGAATAGGACTTTTAATACTGTTTCATAGAATTGTTTGGATATTTCTGTATTTGATTATTATTTTTCTAAAATTACAATAGACAGAAAATTCCTACAGATGTAGAATGAACGATATAGGGGGTGAAAAGTGGCGAAATGTTGAACGAAAATTTAGCTGCGTTATTGTTACGAGTTGTTCGGATTATTGTGCAAATTGGTATACTTACTATTTTCTATTACATGGGGGTTGGCATTGTTTCTTATTTGCACATACCTCTTCCAGGAAGCGTCATAGGCTTACTTTTATTAGCACTTTCACTCAATTTTAAAATTATTAAGGTCGAATATATACAAGATGGAGCAGGTTTTTTAATTGGCATCTTAACGTTGTTTTTCATTCCAGCAACGGTAGGTGTTATTGATTATCCAGAGCTCATGTCAATCACTGGTCTGCTCATTATTTTAGCAATTATTGCTAGTACATTAATCTCTATTTATGTAACAGGACTGCTGACACAGCTCATCGAGAAAAGAGAATTGGCCAAAAAAGAAAGCTCGAAGACTCCTGTGGAAGAAGGAAAGGGGGAATTAACTGTTGATTGAATTAACAGTTGTCCTTAGCACCATCATTATGTTTATTTTATTTACAAAGCTCTATCAACGATTTCCCCATCCTATCATGATTCCCTTGGTCACGACTACGATTGTCAGTGCAGTGGTTTTACTTGTGTTTGATATTCCATATTCAACTTATATGCAAGGTGGGGAGTGGCTTCAGAAAATGCTTGGGCCAGCTGTTGTGGCACTTGCATATCCTCTCTATAATCAACGAGCAATTATTATGAAATATAAGTATTCAATTTTATCAGGGCTTCTAATCGGCATGATAACAGGCTTAGTGACAATTTTTGTGTTACTAAAATGGATCGGTGTAGAACCTAGCTGGATGCTGACAGCCTTACCTAAATCGTTAACAACGCCTGTTGGGATGCAGGTGAGCGAAACGATTGGAGGCATTCCTCCTTTAACTGCTGTTTTCGTTATGATTGCAGGGTTTGTAGGGGCCATTATCGGACCGTTAGTCATTAAGTATGGCAAAATCGACTCTGCTGTGAGTAGGGGAGTGGCAGTAGGAAGTGCCTCACATGGGGTAGGTCTTGTGAAATTAAGAGAATATGGGGAACAGGAATTATCAGTTGGTTCATTATCAATGGGCTTAACGGCTGTTATCGGAGCCTTCTTCTGCCCTTTATTTGTGTATTTATTTTTATAATAGAATCGTGGAAAAAGGAGCTGTCTCAAAACGAATGGAAACAAATTCTTTGTTGTGAAAAAAATAGTTATTTCTAGAAGCAATTATTCATTATGAAATGAATTTAAAAACACTTCAGATAGTATTCTATTATAGCTATTTTGTAAATGAAGAGAATGTTTTCTGGTTGTGTTCAACAAAAAGAATATACTCACATTTTAAATATAAAAGCTAGCCCTTCTTATTGAAGAGCTAGCTTATATTTTTTAGAAAATTGGCTTACGTTCTTTGATAACACGAATTGTTTTTAATGTTGTATCCTCTGGTCCTTGAACGGGTAAACCTGCTTCAATATTCATTTGAATATAATGAATATTTTCTTGAGTAATTATTTCCCCGGGAATAAAAATAGGAATCCCAGGAGGATACACCATAATAAATTCTGCACAAATACAGTTATCTGCTTCTGCAAGGGGAACGACTTCTGTATCTGCATAAAAAGCATCACGCGGAGACATGGCAAGAGCTGGAATTTCCGGCACATTTACTAAAGCCTCTGTTATAGCCGCTTCAGAATCAAATGCTTTTGACATACGAGTTAAAGCATTTATTAAAAGATTGATTTCCTTTTTTGTATCTCCTAAAGTCACTAAACATAAGATATTATAAAGGTCAGACAATTCTACTTCAATATTGGCATTATAACGCAACCATTCCTCAGCTCGATGACCAGAAATACCTAAATCTTTCACACTAATCAGAAGTTTTAATGGATCCATATCATAAGTTGCAGAAGAATGTAACTTTTCCTTGCCAGCACACTTTAAATGTGGTATTTGATTGATGCGTTTACGAGCGTCCTTTGCTAAACGTAATGCATCGTCAATTAAATCGTATCCATGAATGGCTAGCTGACGTCGAGCTGTGTCAAGTGAAGCAAGTAATGGATAGGATGTCGATGTAGTTGTTAACATAGAAAATACAGCTTGTACACGTTTTGCAGAAACAAGACCCTCACGTACATTTAAAATAGATGTTTGTGTCATGGAGCCACCAAGCTTATGAACGCTTGTTGCTGCCATATCAGCACCTGCTTCCATAGCTGAATATGGAAGGTCATCATGGAATTTTATGTGTACACCATGCGCTTCATCTACTACTACAGGAATATTACGGTCATGAGCAATCTCCACAATACGCTTTAAATCAGCTGTAAAGCCAAAATATGTTGGATTAATAACAAGTACTGCCTTTGTATCTGGGTAAGCATTTAATGCTTTTTCAACAGCTTCAGGGGATATGCCATGAGAAATCCCATATTCGCTGTCAACTTCAGGATGAATAAAAATTGGAATGGCACCAGCGAATACAATCGCCGACATAATAGATTTATGAACATTCCGTGGCACTAGAATTTTATCACCTGGACCGACGACGGTCAGAATCATCGTCATGATGGCGCCACTAGTACCTTGAACGGAAAAGAATGTATGATCAGCACCAAAGGCTTCAGCTGCTAAGTTTTGCGCTTCTTTTATAGCACCCTTTGGTGAATGTAAATCGTCTAGTGGAGCAATATTAATTAAATCAATTGATAAAACGTTGTCGCCGACGAATTCACGGAACGCAGGATCCATCCCTTGCCCTTTCTTATGGCCTGGAATATGGAACTGAATGGGATGTCTGTTCCGATGTTTTAGTAATACGTCGAACAATGGAGTCTCTAATTGTGACAACGCAGGTACCACCTCACTTTATAATATCTAAGAAAACAAATGAATTATAGCACCTAACGACACGAAAAAATAGGCTTTTCCTAAAAAATAAAAGGATTTTTTTCAGGGTACCGAGAAAATAGTATTGAACGAAAGGGGAGGTACTATGAATTGGAATACACGTGTGACGGATCTTTTACAGGTTAAATACCCAATTATTCAAGGGGGATTAGCCTATTTAGCATATGCTGATTTAGCCGCAGCTGTGTCGAATGCTGGTGGTTTAGGGCAAATAACGGCTATGAGTTTACGAGATCCTGAATTATTACGAGCAGAGATCCATAAGGTACGAACATTAACAGATAAACCATTTGGCGTAAATTTTGCGATTGGCATGCATGGTACAGGCTATGAGGATATGGTGCGCGTTGCAATCGAAGAAGAAGTTCCAGTTGTTACAATGACGGGGGGAAATCCAGCGCCTATATTTAATTTGCTGGCAGGCACAGCTATAAAAAAATTAGTACTTGTAGCTGCTCGTAGACAAGCACAAAAGGCTGAACAGCTTGGAGCAGATGCTGTAATGGTTGTGGGTCAAGAGGGTGGCGGTCATCTGGGGCGTGATGATGTCGGTACAATGGTTCTTGTTCCCCAAGTGGTTGATAGTGTAAGTATTCCTGTCATTGCTTCTGGCGGAATTGGCGATGGGCGCGGCTGGATGGCTGCTCAAGCATTGGGAGCTGAAGGCATTGAAATGGGCACTCGTTTTATAGCAACACGAGAGTGTGTTGATGCTTCACAGGCTTATAAAGAGGCCCTAGTTGCAAGTACTGAGGCAGATACAACCATTATTAAGCGCTCAATTGGTGCACCAGCTCGTGCATTACGCAATGACTTTACTGCAAAGATTTTGGAAATTGAGGAAAAAACACCAACATATGAAGCGTTGAAAGAATATATAAGTGGTTCAGCAAATAAACGCTTTATTTACGATGGTGATAAGAATCAGGGCTTTGGCTGGGCTGGACAAGTGACTGGAATGATTCACGATATTCCAACCGTTGATGACCTTATTAAGCGAATGGTTGCAGAAGCTGAAAGTATACGGTTAAAATGGGGGCAATAACGTAAAGGTGGTTTTGTCGAATGGAATACTCTTATCCGTTTTCAACTGATTGGTCCACAGAGGAGATTGTGGATGTTATTCAATTCTTTGAGGGAATTGAGAAAGCTTATGAAAAGGGCATCAAGCGTGAAGTTATGCTAGCTAAATATCGACGCTTTAAAGAGATTGTTCCTTCCCAAGCAGAGGAAAAATCAATTTTTCGTGAATTTGAAGAGGCGAGTGGCTACATTAGCTATCCAGTTGTAAAACAAACAAAGGAAGCCGAAGATGGAATGATTATAAAAGTTTCCCCAAGAAATGGCCGTTAAAAAAAGTGGATGTGAGATCAACTCACATCCACTCTTTATTTTTTGTGTTAAAAAACGACATAATGCATAAACTACATCAATAAAAAACTTTATAAGGTTAGCCTATTTTCCAACAATAATGTTGTAAAGAGGAAGTAAGCTGTTAAATGTGTCCTCTGTTAATTGATGTAATTCGCTTGCTGTTAATTTGGTTGCTTGTTCTTTTGCAATATGACGGCCAATTAAGAATTCACCCTTTTTGACATCTCGTAGGCGAATAAGAAGTTCTTCAAGCTTGTCTTCTTTTGCCACTTCGAGAGAAACTGCCTCAGGGGACATATGATCTCCTGACACGATAAAATCATCTGGAAGCTGTTCAATTAAAGATTTATGAGCTAGTAAACGCTCAGCCATAACATTTTTTTGAGGCGCTTCATAAATAATAGCTAAGACGATGAATAAATGTGTGTGCCATAGACCAATCTGAAAGTGAGGCAATGATTTATAACCTCTTTTATAAGGTGCGAAGGCAACCCAGCTATCTTTTGGAGGGTTAACAGTTCTTCGAGCATGTTTAGCCACATGCGGGAAGAATTCTTCACCTAATTGACTAGAGAAATATGCAGAAAAATCTTCACCTAGCTGATTGAATTTTGGACGTACATGTAAATTTAAAGCATCCATTCTCTGTTCTAAACCGTCTATTGTAAAAACCTTAAAGTCTTTGTTTGTCCACTTTATTTTTGGCAATTTTATTTTACTCCTTTCGTTTTATAAGGTTTATTTTACGCTGAATTTGGGAAAAAATCTTATAACAAGAACTTTATCAAATGAGCAAAGTTTTTGTAAAAAAATTAAAAAAAGGAAGTGTTTTTTATGAAACCGTTCGTAAAAATTATACGTAAAGTTGACATTGAAAAGCAATATGAGCATATTTTACAATTAGAATTAGATTATGAATTAGCTTCACTTTTTGCAGCAATGAATGAAAAAAATGATATCGAAATTGAAAAAAGTAAAAAACGTCTGGCAGAAATTCAGATGGAACTTGAAAGTTTGCACGCCTATGCGTAATCAAAATCTAATACCCATTTAAAAAATCACTTGCTGAATATTCCGACAGCAGGTGATTTTTATTGTGACAAAGGGTAAAATAGAAATTATATCATAAGGTAGTACTAGGTTTTATATAGCAAAAGTTGTGAAGTAGTGGGAAAAGGTATCATAAACATACGGGAGCGATTAATATAGAAGGCCTTTTCTTATATTCGAAGGGTGGGTTATGAGTGGATTTACAACAAATTGATAAATTTGCAAAAGATATTATTTTTGAAGCTGGGCGACGTATTCGGGAGGCTTTTTCGTATAATCTAGTAATTGAGACAAAATCAGGTGCAAATGACCTCGTTACCAATATTGATCGAGAGACGGAGTTATTCTTTATTGAGCAAATTAAAGCTTTTGATCCAACCCACAAAATTCTAGGGGAAGAAGGAATGGGCGAACAGGTTAAATCACTAGACGGTGTAGTTTGGATTATTGATCCAATTGATGGAACGATGAATTTTGTTAAACAGCATCGTCATTTTATGATTTCTATCGGTATTTTTGTCAATGGCGTAGGAAAGCTAGGTTACATATTTGATGTTATGCGGGAGGATTTATTTAGTGCCATCGAGGGGCAAGGGGCATGGTATAATGATTCACCATTGCGTAAACTACAGTCTGTTACAATGGAGGAGTCAGTCATTGGCATAAATGCACATTGGGTCGCACCTAACCGACATATTCACCATGAAAAAGTGATTGATATGGTTCGTAAAGTTCGCGGTACACGCTCCTATGGCTCCGCAGCAATGGAAATTGCATTTGTTGTAAGTGGCAAATTAGATGCCTATGTCTCTATGCGTTTAGCACCATGGGATATTGCAGGAGGGACCATCATTGCTCAGGAAGTTGGAGCAGTTGCTACAAATCTACATGGTGAAGGCTTTGATTTCCTTCATCAGGATACATTTATTATTGCTAATCCCGCTATTCATAAAGAATTATTAAAAAAATATATAGTGCCATATGAATAAAAAAGAGCCGTCTATTTATTAGACAGCTCCTTTTTATGTTCTTTAAAGTAATCCTTGCGCACGTAGTTTACGCTTCATTTTAAAGGCTGTCATGAAAATGACACAAGTAGCCACAATACCAGCTATTACACCAAATACATTACTAGCTGCAACAGAGTAGCCAATAGAGCACATTGCTAATACAGCTGCCAATGCATAGATGGCCATTACGATTTTTGCACGATTCATAGCCTAGCCTCCTATATAAAAAATTTGTCAATCAAATATATTTTTTAGAATGATGGAAATTCTAATAAGGACATTTCTATCCTTCTTGTGCTATAATATCACAGTTAAACATTCGAAAAAAGAATATGGAGTGGAATAATGACAAACTTACGTCAAGATCTTCGCAATATCGCAATTATCGCCCACGTTGACCATGGTAAAACTACTTTAGTCGACCAACTATTAAAACAATCAGGTACATTCCGTTCAAACGAACATGTTGAAGAACGTGCAATGGACTCTAATGATATTGAACGCGAACGTGGTATTACAATTTTAGCAAAAAATACTGCAGTAAACTATAACGGAACACGTATTAACATCCTTGATACGCCTGGACACGCCGACTTCGGTGGTGAGGTAGAACGTATTTTAAAAATGGTAGATGGCGTTTTACTAGTTGTCGATGCGTATGAGGGTTGTATGCCGCAAACACGCTTTGTACTGAAAAAAGCGTTGGAACAAAAGTTAACACCGATTGTAGTTGTAAACAAAGTTGATAAAGACTCAGCTCGTCCATTAGAAGTAGTAGATGAAGTATTAGAATTATTCATCGAGCTAGGCGCTGATGATGATCAATTAGATTTCCCTGTTGTGTATGCATCAGGTGTAAACGGTACAGCTTCTCTTGATGCTGATCCAACAAAACAAGAAGAAAATATGCAATGTCTATTTGAAAAGGTAATTGAAGCAATTCCTGCACCAGTAGACAACTCAGTAGATCCATTACAATTCCAAGTGGCATTACTTGACTACAATGATTATGTTGGTCGTATCGGGATTGGACGCGTATTCCGCGGAACAATTGAAGTAGGACAACAAGTTGCTTTAATGAAGTTAGATGGGACTGTGAAACAATTCCGTGTTACGAAACTATTTGGTTTCTTTGGTTTAAAACGTGAAGAAATCCAATCAGCAAAAGCTGGTGACTTAATTGCTGTTTCAGGGATGGAAGACATCAATGTTGGGGAAACAGTATGTCCGGTGGAACATCAAGAAGCTTTAACACCATTACGTATTGACGAACCAACATTACAAATGACTTTCTTAGTGAATAATTCACCGTTTGCAGGTCGTGAAGGGAAATGGGTAACTGCTCGTAAAGTAGAAGAGCGTTTACGTTCACAACTTCAAACGGACGTATCTCTTCGTGTAGAAGATACAGATTCACCAGATGCATGGACAGTTTCTGGTCGTGGTGAGCTACATTTATCAATTCTTATTGAAAATATGCGCCGTGAAGGCTTTGAACTACAAGTATCAAAACCTCAAGTTATCATTCGTGAAATTGATGGTGTAAAATGTGAACCATTTGAACGTGTACAAATTGATGTTCCAGAAGAAAATGTAGGTTCGGTTATTGAATCGATTGGTACGCGTAAAGGTGAAATGTTGGATATGGTGAACAATGGCAATGGCCAAGTACGTTTAACATTCCTTGTTCCTGCACGTGGTTTAATTGGATATACAACAGAATTCATGTCTATGACGAAAGGTTTTGGTATCATTAACCATACATTCGATTGTTACCAACCATATATTCCAGGCCGTATTGGTGGACGTCACCAAGGTGTTCTTGTATCAATGGAAACTGGTAAATCGACAACTTATGGTATGATGCAAGTAGAGGACCGTGGTACACTATTTGTTGAGCCAGGTACTGAAATTTATGAAGGTATGATCGTTGGTGAAAATACACGTGATAATGATATCACTGTAAACATAACAAAAATGAAGCAAAAAACGAATGTTCGTTCTGCGACAAAAGATGCAACAAACGTTATTAAAAAGCCACGTCTATTAACACTAGAAGAAGCATTAGAGTTCTTAAATGATGATGAGTATTTAGAAATCACACCAGAATCTATTCGCCTTCGTAAACAAATTCTAGATAAAAATGAACGTGAAAGAATAGCGAAAAAACTAAAAAACGCTGAACAATAATTTTTTGCTTCCACGAAAGGAAGAGGAGTCTTGGATCTGAAGTCCGCTTTATTGGGTGAACTAAATGTTATTCAAGTTGCTGCACAGACAGGTACAGATGAAACAACACGAGTTTATGGGAGAATGGCTGGTATCACTAGATTTTTATATGAAAATTTACCAAGCTATGAAATAGCAGGTTATGTTGTATTTCTTCTTGTATTTGTACTTTCTGCCATTGTCTATAAGCTAGGCTTTGCCAAGAAATTAAAGTTATCTCAAAATATTATTATTTATGCGTTCCTATTTTTAGGTTGTATCATGCTTACATTCTTCGCCCTATTCTTACCAATGATTGAAGGTCTGATTGTAGCGGCCTTAATTCTAATTGTCTATAAAACAAGACTATGGCGTGAAAAAAGAGAAGAGCAACAAGCTACCAATCAATAACAATTACGTACTTTATAATAAGAACTTTTTATCTGTTAGTAACAGTCTTAGCGGTTTTAAAGCTAAGGCTGTTTTTTTGTATGTTTCACCTGTAGTCAAGCTGAAGAAAACACCCACACTCTACACAAATTAAAAAATGATAGGCACCGAAATCTTCTTATGTGAATAAGTTAATGTCGATAGGCTTATTTTCAACACATCAAGGAGGAAAGGGAATGCGTTGGCTTACAAAAGGTTTATTATTAGGTGTCATTGCTTTGTTACTCCTTTCTTTGACGGCATGTAATAAAGCAGAGCTAGAAAAAGTCAAAGTAGGAGAAGTAACTCGTTCAATTTTCTATGCGCCTCAATATGTAGCACTTGAGAAAGGTTTCTTCGAGGAGGAAGGTCTTTCTGTTGAGCTACAAACGATTGCAGGTGGCGATAAAACGATGACGGCGTTACTGTCAGATGGAATTGATATAGCTTTAGTTGGGTCGGAGACGTCTATTTATGTCACATTACAAGGTGCAAATGATCCTATTCAAAATTTTGCACAGTTAACACAAACGGATGGTACCTTTTTAGTGGCAAGAGATAAGATAGATAATTTTTCGTGGGATCAATTGAAGGGCTCAACGTTTTTGGGGCAACGTAAAGGTGGAATGCCACAAATGGCAGGTGAATTCGTGCTGAAAAAACATGGCATCGACCCTGTAAATGATTTAACGCTCATTCAAAATATTGATTTCGCCAACATTGCTACTGCTTTTGCATCAGGTACTGGTGACTATGTTCAATTATTTGAACCTACTGCGAGTGTCTTCGAGAAAGAAGGAAAAGGTTATATTGTAGCTTCGTTTGGAACGGAATCTGGTAATCTTCCTTACACGTCCTTTATGGCCAAAAGTAGTTATTTAAAGGATGAAGCTTCAACTGTTCAAGCTTTTACAAATGCTTTGAAACGAGCACAGGATTTTGTGCAAAATGAGAGTGCTGCTGAAGTAGCAAAGATTATTCAACCGTATTTTGAAAATGTGGATATAGAGATAATTGAAACGGTAATTGAGCGATATAAAGCACAGGGCTCTTATGCTACTGACCCAATCCTTGATGAAGGAGAGTGGGATAACTTGCAAACAATTATGGAGGAAGCAGGTGAACTTCCTCAACGTGTGGAGTATGAAAAACTTGTGAACACTACTTTTGCCAAAAAGGCTGCTGAGTAATATGGAATTTTTACAGCTGGAGAATATTCACCATAGTTATTTTTCAAGTACACAGGCAAAGGAAGTATTACGTGATATCAGTTTAGCCATTCATGAAGGAGAGTTTGTTTCGTTTATTGGGCCGAGTGGCTGCGGTAAAACCACATTATTATCAATTATTGCAGGATTATTCCCTGCCACTGAAGGCAATGTTTATATAGATGGTGAAAAGCTATCAGCAAGTAATCAATCAAGCATTGGCTATATGCTTCAGCAGGATTATTTATTTCCTTGGAAGACCATTGAAGAAAACGTCACAATTGGCTTGAAAATAATGGAGAAAAGTCATAAAACACATAAAGTAACGGCCAATGCGTTATTACAGGAAGTAGGATTACCACAAGTGGGGAACAATTACCCTCGAGAGTTATCAGGAGGTATGAGGCAACGTGTCGCCCTTGCTCGTACCTTAGCTGTGAATCCTAAAATTTTATTATTAGATGAACCATTTTCTGCATTAGATTATCAGTCGAAATTAAAGCTTGAGGATTTAGTGGTGGAAACATTAAAAACTTATAAAAAGACTGCTATTCTTGTGACACATGATATTGGTGAAGCAATCGCGATGAGTGAGCGTGTAGTTCTATTTTCTGCAAACCCAGGGACAGTTCACAAGGTGTTTGAAATACCTAAAGCCCTTAATGAACTATCACCTTTTGATGTAAGACAGCATCCAGCCTATGCAGATATTTTCCAAACTATTTGGAAGGAGCTGGAGAGCCTTGGATAATACATTATTTAAGCAATATCAGCAATTGTTAAAAAAAGAAAAACGCTATGTTCGAGTATATCAGCTTATTATTTTACTGCTATTCTTTGGTGGATGGGAGCTGCTTTCAAGATTAGAATGGATTGATCGGTTAATTTTTAGCTCGCCAACTCATGTATGGCATACATTTATTGAGAAAGTCATTGACGGTTCTTTAACATTGCATGTGAGTGTTACATTAATGGAGACCGTAATTGGCTTTTTAGCAGGGACTCTATTAGGAACATTGATAGCTGTTGTCTTGTGGTGGTCCCCGTTACTATCAAAAGTACTCGATCCCTATCTAGTAATTTTAAACGCGATGCCAAAAGTTGCACTTGGTCCGATTTTGATTGTTGCACTCGGCCCAGGTTACTTTTCTATCATAGCTATGGGTGCATTAATATCCATCATTATAACAACGATTGTTGTATATACTGCATTTAAAGGTGTCGATCCAAATTATAGTAAGGTTTTACAAACCTTTGGAGCGACAAGATGGCAAATCTTTCGTGAGGTCATTTTGCCAGCCTCATTTCCTACGATCATTTCGACCTTGAAAGTGAATGTTGGTTTATCATGGGTAGGGGTTATTGTAGGGGAATTTTTAGTAGCTTCAAAAGGACTTGGTTATTTAATTATCTATGGCTTCCAAGTATTTAATTTTAACCTGGTCCTTATGTCACTTCTGATCATTGCCTTTTTTGCTACGATAATGTATCAAGTTGTAGAATTAGTTGAAAAAGCGATTATTAAAAATAATGGATAGTAGAAAAAAGAGGTGTCTCAAAATAGAGGCACCTCTTTTTAATCTGTTCTTTAGTTAAAATTCTTTATCCATCTGGGGTGAAGTACGATAAAAACGGAAATTGCCCGTTTCCATTCGTGCTACAGTATTTTCTGAAATGCGATCATGACAAATATCGCACATATAAGTATGAATTGGTCGATTACGCAATTTTTTTGCTAAAGGTAGATTATCATCTAAATTATGAATCGTATCGCAAATAACGCATTTAACGCGCATTGCATTCCCTCCTATTCAGCGCGAATGGCTGATACGTTTTTAATAGGATTGTCAATATTTGAACCGTCTCTTAGTAATACATGGATTGGACCGTCTTCTAAAAGAGGCTTACCGTCTTGGCTATATTTTAAAATAAGTGTATAAGCTTCTTCAATTGTAAAAGGATATTCTTGACCATCTTTGCAAGTTAAGACGATTTTTGTCGCTTCTGGTTTAATTTCAGCATTCTTCAAGAAATGACTTAATTCGATACCAAATGTACCTGTCTCCATTCCTTTACGGTCAAATTTCCTTTCTGATTTTAATGTAGGCGGGAATGTTGCTCCTTCCATAATTTCACGTGACCAGTGTGCTCCTACTTCACGCATATATTTGACGTCAGCATCTTCCTCAACATTTTGAGTAGTGAAGTAAGAGTTTAAATCTAATTTACGATCATCGAAAATCCACACAGTAGGATCTAATGTTAGTTGGTATGTGACTGCACCTGTGATAGGAATTATTGTTTCCATAATAGAAATCCTCCTCAAATCTTGTATATCCATGACATAGTATAACGCTAATGCCTAGAGATAATAAAGAAATATAATTCGAATTCTCTATTTTCCAATGAAGACACTTGCATTTTTATCGACTAAAAGATAAACTTTATTAAGATAGAATCGAAGAAATATCAGATAATGGGGGCGTCCTCATGGATACGAAATCACAAACTTCTTTTCAAGAGAAGGCTTTGGAGCTATTAGTTGCTGATGCAGATAAGATTGCTCGCCTTATTCGAGTACAAATGGATCATTTAACAATGCCACAATGCCCTTTATATGAGGAAGTATTAGATACACAAATGTTCGGTCTATCACGTGAAATTGACTTTGCTGTGAAGCTTGGATTGATTGAACGTGAAAAAGGCAAAGAAATTCTCGATTCACTCGAGAAGGAACTTTCTGTACTACACGACGCGTATACAGACAAATAAAAAGAAAAACTCAAACGCTTCTTTGCGCTTTGAGTTTTTTTACTAGAACGAGGTTTTCCGATGAGACAATACTTAAAACGCTATGCACAAAATTTTGATTACCCCTTATTTTTTACGGTCCTATTATTAAGTTTATTTGGGTTAATAATGATTTACAGTTCAAGTATGATGGTTGCTATTGCACAGAAAAAACAGGCACCTGATTATTTTTATCAAAAGCAAGTGACCAATTTAATGGTGGCATTTCTTGGCTTTATCATTACAGCATTTTTTCCATATAAACATTATGCGAATAAGAATATTATGTTGTTACTAACGGTCGTATTGGCGGTGTTATTCACATGGTTAAAATTATTTGGTCATGGGGCAGATGAAGTAGGCTCTCAAAGTTGGATTGCTATTCCAGGATTAGGGAATTTTCAGCCTTCGGAGTATGCGAAACTATTTATAATTTTATATTTTGCAGCTGCTTTTTATCGAAAAGCACAAAAATATACGTTTGAAAAGCTACAACCTACTGAAATTTTTTATCCAATTTTTCTATGGATTTTAGTGGTTGCTGGGGTAGCCTTTGAAACAGACTTAGGAGCAGTGATTATTCTATGTGGTATTGCTGTTTCAGTTGTAGCTTCAAGTGGTATTCCATTTAAAACATTTTGGAAATTTTTTGGTGTATTAGGTGCATTTGGTACAGCTATTCTTGGTATTCTATGGCTATTTAAGGGAGAGCTACTAACAGGAAATCGAAAAGGACGGATATTGTCTTACTTAAATCCGTTTGAATATGAGGATGGTAGTGGTCACCAAGTGGTGAATAGTTATTATGCCATTGGCGGAGGCGGCTTAGAGGGACGTGGTCTAGGTCAATCCATTCAAAAATTAGGTTACTTACCTGAACCACAAACAGATTTTATTATGGCAATTATTATGGAGGAATTAGGAATATGGGGAGTTTTAATTGTCCTAGGTGGTTTAGGATTTATTGTATATAAAGGTTTTTCTATTGCATTGCGAACTAAAGATCCATTAGCACGCATGATTGCGGCTGGTATTGCGAGCTGGATAGGCTGGCAATCATTTATTAATCTTGGGGGTGTAACCGGGTTAATCCCGTTAACCGGTGTAACGTTACCTTTTATAAGCTATGGCGGTACATCTATAATCATTCTATCTTTAGCGATGGGAATATTAATCAATGTTTCTATGTTTGAAAAGGTAGAGAGGAAAAAAACACAATCATAAAGGGGGATACCTATGGAATCAATCAACAAAATTCTCGTAGCCAATCGAGGAGAAATTGCAATTCGTATTTTCCGTGCTTGTACGGAGCTGAATATCCAAACTGTTGCCATCTATTCAAGAGAAGATAGTGGTGCTTTTCATCGCTTTAAAGCAGATGAAGCTTATTTAGTGGGAGCTGGCAAGAAACCAATCGATGCTTATTTAGATATTGAAGGTATTATTGCCATCGCAAAAGATGCAGATGTTGATGCGATTCATCCAGGGTATGGTTTTTTATCAGAAAACGTGGAATTTGCACGTCGCTGTGAGGAAGAGGGCATTGTCTTTATCGGACCAACTTCTCAGCATTTAGATATGTTTGGAGATAAGGTCAAAGCACGTTCTCAAGCCATTGCGGCTGAGATTCCTGTTATTCCTGGTACAGATGGCCCAGTAGCCGATCTAGCAGAGGTAGAGACGTTTGCTAGCAATTATGGTTATCCAGTTATGATTAAGGCAGCACTTGGCGGTGGTGGTCGTGGGATGCGTCTAGTCCATAGGCCAGAGGATCTTGCTTCCTCCTATGAAAGAGCAAAATCTGAGGCAAAGGCTGCTTTTGGTTCCGATGAAGTATATGTAGAAAAAGCAATCATAAAACCAAAACACATTGAAGTACAAATTATTGGCGATAAACACGGCAATATTGTGCATTTATATGAGCGTGATTGCTCAATTCAGCGTCGACATCAAAAAGTGGTAGAAATTGCGCCATCTCATTCGATTTCACAAGAGTTAAGAAATCGTATTTGCGATGCAGCTGTGAAATTAATGAAGAATGTCTCGTACATAAATGCAGGGACAGTGGAATTTTTAGTCGCAGGAGACGATTTTTATTTCATCGAGGTAAACCCTCGCATTCAAGTAGAACATACAATTACAGAAATGATTACAGGTGTTGATATCGTCCATGCCCAAATCAAGGTAGCGGCAGGCTATGGACTTCACAGTGAAGAAATTCATATGCCAAAGCAAGAAGACATGCCAATGATTGGCTATGCCATTCAAGCCCGTGTGACAACAGAAGACCCTGCAAATGACTTTATGCCAGATACAGGAAAGTTAATGGTTTACCGCTCAAGTGGTGGTTTTGGCGTGCGATTAGATGCCGGGAATGGATTCCAAGGTGCTGTCGTAACACCATACTATGACTCTTTATTAGTTAAAATTTCCACTTCGGGTATGAACTTTAAAGAAGCTGCTGCGAAAATGGATCGTAATTTAAAAGAATTCCGTATTCGTGGCGTTAAAACAAATATTCCGTTTTTAAATAATGTGGTGACACATGAGAAGTTTTTATCAGGAGCCTTTGATACTAGCTTTATTGATACAACACCAGAGCTTTTTGAGTTCCCTGTCCGTAAAGACCGTGGAACAAAGCTGTTAAGCTATATAGGGAATGTGACCTTAAATGGCTTCCCTGGTGTAGAGAAGAAATCAAAACCTATCTTTGTTCAGCCAAACCAACCTAAAATTGATCCTTTAATTTTACCACCAGCAGGTACGAAGCAGATTTTAGATACACAGGGAGCAGATGGCTTAGTCCAGTGGATTTTAGCACAGGAAGACGTACTACTAACAGACACTACATTCCGTGATGCACACCAATCTCTACTTGCAACACGTGTTCGTTCACAGGATATGTATCAAATTGCGGATGCAACAGCTCGCATGATGCATCAGTTATTCTCACTGGAAATGTGGGGCGGGGCAACATTCGATGTAGCGTATCGCTTCTTAAAAGAAGATCCATGGGAGCGACTAGCGAAACTCCGTGAGCAAGTGCCGAACGTGCTATTCCAGATGTTACTGCGTGGAGCTAATGCTGTTGGTTATACAAACTATCCTGACAATCTAATCCGAGAATTTATCGCTGAATCAGCTTCATCAGGAATTGATGTATTCCGTATTTTCGATAGCTTGAATTGGATTAAAGGCATGGAAGTAGCAATAGATGCTGTGCGTCAATCTGGAAAAATTGCTGAAGCGGCAATCTGTTATACAGGGGATATCCTCGATGACAGCCGTGCGAAATATTCAGTGCAATACTATAAGGATATGGCCAAAGAGCTTGAAGCAGCTGGAGCCCATATTTTAGCAATTAAAGATATGGCTGGTTTATTGAAACCAGAAGCGGCGTACCGTTTAATTTCCGAGTTAAAAGAGACGACAAGTCTGCCAATCCACTTGCATACACATGATACTAGTGGCAATGGAATTTATTTATATGCTAAAGCGATAGAAGCAGGTGTTGATATCATAGATACAGCGCTTGGATCTATGGCAGGCCTAACATCTCAACCGAGTGCAAACTCCTTGTACTATGCAATGAAGGGCGGCAAACGTGAGGTACGAGCAGATATCGATGCATTAGAAAAATTATCGTACTACTGGGAAGATGTTCGTAAATACTATAAAGATTTTGAAAGTGGCATGATCAGCCCACATTCTGAGATTTACGTACATGAGATGCCTGGTGGTCAGTATAGTAACTTACAGCAACAAGCAAAAGCTGTAGGGCTTGGTGATCGATGGGAAGAAGTGAAACGCATGTATTCCCGTGTAAATCTACTATTTGGTGATATTGTTAAAGTGACACCATCCTCCAAGGTGGTAGGTGATATGGCTTTATTTATGGTGCAAAATGATCTAGACGAAAATACGGTCTTAACAAGAGGAAAAACGATTGACTTCCCAGATTCTGTGATTGAATTCTTCCAAGGTTATCTTGGGCAGCCGCATGGCGGGTTCCCAGAGACATTACAACAAGTAGTATTAAAAGATCGTGAAGCAATTACAGTTCGTCCAGGAGAATTATTAGAGCCTATTCAGTTTGATCAATTAGAGGCTGTACTAGAGGAAAAGTTAAATCGTCCAGTTACGAAAAAAGATGTACTGGCTTATGCACTTTATCCAAAAGTCTTTGAGGAATATGCGAAAACAGCAGAATCCTTTGGCAATATTTCAGTTCTTGACACACCGACATTCTTATATGGCTTAAAGCTTGGAGAAATTATTGAGGTCGAAATTGAAAAAGGTAAAACATTGATTATTAAACTCGTTTCAATCGGGGAACCACAACACAATGGAACACGTGTCCTTTACTTTGAGCTCAATGGACAATCGCGTGAATTGGTGATTCAAGATATGACTGTTGAGGTTGATGGCAATTTAGCGTTAAAAGCCGATCCAAGCAATCCAAACCAAATTGGTGCTACAATGCCAGGTACTGTGTTAAAAGTTGTTGTTTCTAAAGGTAGTCCTGTTAAACGTGGGGATCATCTGTTAATTACAGAAGCCATGAAAATGGAAACAACTGTCCAAGCACCTAAAGACGGCATTGTAAAAGAAGTATATGCGAGTGCAGGAGATGCGATTTCTACAGGGGATCTATTAATTGAAATTGAATAGATAGTCGTGAAAAAAGGTTATTAGATGCTTTTTATTGCATCTATATAACCTTTTTTATTGTGTTAAGCGATAAATCATATACAATTTGATTACTTAATCAAAAAAATGTTAGGCTAATCAATCAGGAGGGTTCTATGGATAGCAATAAAAATACCTTTATTCAGGAAGCAAGAAAGCAGCAAATTATTGAAGCTACGATAACGCCACTTGATGATATAGGCTATGTAAAGGCGAGTTTAGCACAAATCGCTAAACCTGCTTCTATCAGCACAGGCAATAATTTCTTATCACTTTGTAGATCGACAAGATTTAATCAACCAAAGTACGCAGACACTAATTGAGCAATCCACAACTTTTATTTTGACAAAAACATATTCTGCCAGTGACCCTGTCACACAATTAGCAAACTTCATAGAGGCAAGCATTGCTTATCAAACGACACACCCAAAAGAAAATGCAGCATTATTAGAAATTGACTTCAACGCTCGGACTGTACAAGACATCCCTTACTATAAACTGCCGGATGAAGAGGAAGACCCACTTTTGACGGCATTATGAAATATTTTAGGAGATGGAAAAAACAGGGGACATTTAGTGTTCGCTCTGTCAATGTAATGGCAAAAGTAATTCAAGGAGCGATTGGTGAATACATGCTTATAGGGGGACCGCTTGTTATTGCGGCAGAGGATTACAGTCTCGAAGTAACAAATATTATATGGACAGCAATGAAAGTAGAGGGGCAAAAAAATGCTTAGAGCGCTATTCAACTGGATGTTAGTCATTGGTTTAATTTTATTAGGAGGCCGTCTCGTAACACTAATTTGTCGATATTTCGACATTCCCTTTACAACATTTTTTAAAGATTATGCACTAGTATCCATGATTATCTTAATTGTTGGAATTATAGGAACTGAAGCTATGAAGAAACAAAAATAGTCATAGAAAAAAGATTCGACACATCTTTGGTGGCGAATCTTTTTAATAGGCTATTTCTTTTTCTCATTATAATTACTTCTAGCAACTAGCATGATCATATAGCATAATAAACCGAATAAAAGGGAAATAAATAATGAATGCAGTAAAGCTACCGTTAAATTCAGTTTAGTAAGGACTACTAACATACCTGCAATAACTTGTAAAACTACTATAGAAAAAGCAATTATCCATCCATAGTATATAACACGTTGATGTTTATATTCCTTTACAGCGTGCCAAGTTATGTATGCAATCCAAATGAAAATAATAAGAACAGCTAATCGATGTCCCATTTGCACCCATTCATACATATTATTCGGGGGTGCGAAAGGTGTTTCATTATAGCAAAATGGCCAATCAGGACAAATTAAGCTCGAATCTGTATGACGAACTAGCGCCCCTGTATAAACGACTAAATAAGAATAAATTGTGACAGCAATTGTATGCCAACGTAACTTTTTACCAATAAATACGTTATCGGCATCAAATTTCCGATCGACTTCAAATACAATCATAGAGAGAAGAAGAACCGCGGCAAAGGAAATCAGAGATATCCCAAAATGAAGTGCTAAGATGAAATCACCTTGCCCCCATAATACTTGAGCTGCTCCAATAAGAGCTTGCGCGATTAAGAAAAACATTGCTAGGAAACCTAATAGTTTTACTTCGCGAATATGTCCGAGCTTACGCCATGTCCAAACGGTTAACACAAGAATTGAAATAGATACAACTCCTGTTACGAGACGATGTGAGAATTCAATAAGGACTTCTGGTGTAATCTCTTTTGGAATAAGAGATCCATTACAATCAGGCCAGTTTCGACCACAGCCTAGGCCACTATCTGTTTTGGTAACGAGAGCCCCACCTAGTAATATAAGGAGCATCCCTACTGTAGCGGCAACAGCAAACCACTTCAAATACCTGTTGTGTTGCATAAAATGAGTCACCTACTTTATCTATCAACATTACAAGCACGTAATGTTTCTGCTACTAGATAATATCGAAAATACGTATAAAAAACAACTTGTAAAGAGAAGGGACTACTAGATGTCGATTCCATTTCACAAATTGTTCATAATTTCGTGCTTTAACCTTCACAATTCATTTTAGAAAATGTTTTACTATAGATATGTTGTTTTTAATTATATTTCTAGACAAAACTAATTTTTACAACTTCATCTAAATTTCACTTAATGTCTAGAAATCAATCGCAAATTTCGCTATAGTTATTGTTAGCGGAATATGCTTACAAAAATGAAAGGAGAGGTATTATGTCAAACGGTCGTACACTGGCGGCTACTAGAAATACTGGTCCTGAAACAACATCTGTTGTAAAAGATTTCTTAGCACTAATAAAAATTGGAATCGTTAACTCGAATCTTGTCACAACGTTTACAGGGATGTGGCTGGCTTTTCAGTTTACTAGTAGACATTTCTTGCAAGAGCTTGATGTCATATTTTACACCATGCTGGGTGCGGCATTAATCATTGGTGGCTCAGGTGCAATGAATAACTTCATTGATCAGGATATAGATCCTATCATGAAAAGAACAAAGGCAAGACCGACAGTGACAGGCAGATTTAAGCCAAACTTTGTGTTGACCATTGCCCTCTCATTTTTAATTGTAGGTGAAATTTTGTTATTTGCGGCATCGTTTGCAGCCGGCATGTGGGGACTAGTAGGAATATTTGCTTATGTCGTTCTGTATTCAATGTGGTCAAAGAGGAAGCATGTTAGTAACACGGTTGTAGGTAGTATTTCGGGGGCTATTCCTCCTGTTATTGGATTCGCGGCGATTGAGCCTGCCTTAGGTCCAGGAGCACTAGCTTTATTCCTTATCATGTTTGCATGGCAACCACCACATTTCTATGCGCTTGCTATGAAACGGACTGAGGAATATCGTGCAGCTAAAATACCAATGCTACCTGTTATAAAGGGATTTAAACGTACAAAGTACTCAATGTTATTCTGGATTCTTTTATTATTACCGTTACCTTTCCTTTTAACAGAGCTTGGAATTGGCTTTTTAACTCTTGCTACTGCATTGAACTTGGGTTGGTTAATACTAGCTCTGAAAGGCTTTACAACAAAAGATGATATGAAATGGGCAAATAAAATGTTTATTTATTCGTTGAATCATATGACCATACTATTTGTAGCCATCATAATATTTGCGGTGTTTAGCTAAAGTTAGGGATTCTTTCTTTTTATAAGAATTCATATAGACAGAACTGATGTCCTAGGTACACATGAAAATACAACAAAGAAAGAGGGGTTTAATTAAGCTATGATGAAAGGGCTTAAAAAATGGCGTCTTTTTTCACTTCTAGCAGTGATGATGGTTTTCCTTTCAGGTTGTGGTGAAGATTATCTTTCTACACTAAAACCATCTGGAGAAGTAGGTAAACAACAATTAAATTTATTACTGTTAACTACTGTAATTATGACGCTAGTAGTAGTAATAGTATCCGTTATCTATTTACTTGCATTCCTAAAATACCGTCGTGCACGCGTAGGTGAAAATGTTATACCTAAGCAAGTAGAAGGTAGTCATACTTTAGAAGTGATTTGGACAGTTATTCCGATTATTTTATTATTAATTATCGCTGTACCAGTTGTTACAACTACTTATAAATTTGCAGATGTTGCTGCAATGGATGAGGTAGATGAAGAAGGGAACAAAACAGCCCTAACGATCAATGTAACGGCAAAATTATACTGGTGGGAATTCGAATATCCTAACCAAGGTATCGTAACGGCTCAAGAGCTAGTGGTACCAACAGGTGAAAAAGTTTACTTTAATTTAAAAGCTGCCGATGTTAAGCACTCATTCTGGATTCCTGCTGTAGGCGGTAAAATGGATACAAACGTGGAAAACTTAAACAAATTCTACTTAGTATTCGATAAAGAATCAAAAGATCTTAAAGATGGCGTATTTTATGGAAAATGTGCTGAATTATGTGGACCTTCACATGCATTAATGGACTTTAAAGTAAAAACATTAAGCCCTGATGCATTTGATGCATGGGTTGATGCAATGAAAGCAACTGAAGGACAAACTGCTGACAAAGCTTCCACTGATCTTGGTGAAGCAACTTTTGCTAATAGCTGCTTAGGCTGTCATGCTATCTCTGGTTCAGGAGCAGGCGGTACACCAGGTCCAAACTTAACTACGTTTGGTGACCGTAACCGTGTTGCTGGTTTCTTAGAGCATAATGAAGAAAGCTTAAAAGCTTGGATTAAAAACCCTGAGGAATTTAAACCAGGTAACTTAATGATGAATGCTGAAGGCACTGCGCCTATCTACGGTGATTTATCTGATGAAGAAATTGAAGCTCTTGCAACTTACATCATGGGCTTATCAGTAGAAAAATAATTTTCGTTCTATGTAACAAATTTTGAGGGAGGTAAAAGTTGTGAGCTCATACACACAGAAAAAGGGCTTTGGAGCAGCTGTCTGGGATTACATCACTACTGTTGACCATAAAAAGTTAGCAGTGATGTATTTATTAGCCGGTACATTGTTCTTCGCTATCGCTGGTTTTGAAGCATTATTAATGCGTATTCAATTAATGAAACCAAATAATGATTTCGTATCAGCTGGTTTTTTCAATGAATTATTAACAATGCACGGAACAACAATGTTATTCCTAGCTGCTACGCCACTACTATTCGCATTTATGAACATGCTTGTACCATTACAAATTGGTGCGCGTGACGTTGCATTCCCGTTCCTTAACTCATTAGGGTTCTGGTTATTCTTCCTAGGTGCAGTATTCCTTCACCTGTCATTCTTTATGGGTGGCGCTCCTGATGCGGGCTGGACTTCTTATGCATCATTATCTTTATATTCTCCAGGACATGGTATTGATTTCTATGTTCTTGGTTTACAAATTTCAGGGGCAGGTACATTAATTTCAGGTCTTAACTTTATCGTTACGATTATTACAATGCGTGCTCCAGGTATGACATTTATGCGTATGCCATTATTCACTTGGACTGCTCTTGTATCAAGTGCCTTAATTTTATTCGCATTCCCCCCATTAACAATTGGTTTATTAATGATGTTATTTGACCGTATGTTCGGTGGTAACTTCTTTGACCATACAATGGGTGGTAACACAGTAATTTGGGAACACTTATTCTGGATCTTCGGACACCCAGAGGTTTATATCTTAGTATTACCAGCATTCGGTTTATTCTCTGAGATTATTCCAGCGTTCTCTCGTAAACGTCTATTCGGATACTCTTCAATGGTATTCGCTACAATTTTAATTGGTTTCTTAGGGTTCATGGTTTGGGCTCACCATATGTTTACAGTTGGTCTTGGGCCAACAGCAAACGCAATCTTCGCTGTTGCAACAATGGCAATTGCGGTTCCAACAGGTATGAAAGTATTCAACTGGATCCTAACTATTTGGGGCGGATCTATTAAAGTTACAACACCAATGCTTTATGCACTTGGATTCATCCCGTCATTCGTTGCGGGTGGTGTTACAGGGGTCATGCAAGCATCTGCACCTCTTGACTATCAATTACATGATTCTTACTTTATCGTTGCTCACTTCCACTACGTAATCGTTGGTGGTATCGTTACAGCATTATTTGGTTCAGCGCACTTCTACTGGCCAATTTTCTTCAACCGTATGTTAAACGAAACGCTTGGTAAAATTACTTTCTGGGTATTCTTTATCGGATTCCATTTAACATTCTTCCTTCAACATTTCTTAGGTTTGATGGGTATGCCACGTCGCGTATTCACTTACATGGAAGGGCAAGGTTGGGATCAATTCAACTATATCTCTACAATCGGTGCATTAATGATGGGTGTAGGGGTTATCTTAATGGTAATCAACTGCTTAATGTCTATTAAGGGCAAACCAGCAGGACGCGACCCATGGGGCGATGGACGTACTTTAGAATGGTCAATTCCACAACCAATTCCATTCTATAATTTCCGTCAAACTCCACTTGTTCGTGGTTTAGATCCATGGTGGATTGAAAAACAAGAAGGTAATAAAGAGGTAACATTTGCTGAGCCGCTAGGTGATATCCATATGCCAAATAACTCAGCGATTCCATTCGTTATTTCATTAGGTATGTTTATTGCAGCATTTGGTGCACTTTACAATCCAGACGCAGATAAGCCGTGGTCTATCTATGTATTAATCATTGGTTTAGCTATTACATTTGGTGCAATGATTGCTCGTTCTGTTAAAGACGATCATGGTTTCCATTTACACAAAGAAGAAATTCTTGAAATTGAAGAACAACTTTACGGCAAAGGAGGAAATAAATAATGGATTTCAATACTAAATTTACTCCTCATACTTGGCCAGATCATCCTGAACAAGCTACGATGGAAGGTAAAAATAAAGTCGTTGGTTTCTGGATTTTCCTTGCCTGTGAAGTTGTACTTTTCGCAAGTTTATTCGCTACTTATTTAGCGCTTAAGAACAAAGGGCCAGCTGGCATGGAGTTCACAACTCAAGGTTTATTTGAATTACCATTAGCATTTGCTATGACAATGTTATTATTAACATCATCACTAACATCTGTTTATGCAATTTACCATATGCGTAACTTTAACTTTAAAGGTATGCAAACTTGGTTAGCGATTACATTAGCTTTAGGTCTTGGATTCTTAGCACTTGAAATCTATGAGTTCAACCACTATGTGCACCTTGGTTTTACATTTAATCAATCTGCATTTGCAACAGCGTTTTATTCTTTAGTTGGTACACACGGTTTCCACGTAACTTTAGGTCTTGTATGGATTGGTACTTTAATGATCCGTAATGCTAAACGTGGATTAAACCTGTACAATGCACCTAAATTCTTCGTTGCTGCTTTATATTGGCACTTTATCGACGTGGTTTGGGTATTTATCTTCACAGTAGTATACTTGATGGGAGTGATCGGATAATGTCTTCACACGATACACCTATAGTTGCTAAGTCACAAGCACAGTATGAGTATGATCGTCATCATAATGCCGTTCATATGCGTAAACAAGTAATCAACTTTGCGATTATGATTTTCTTCACTTTTATCGCATTCGCAGTAGTTGCAGCTGATTTTTCTAAATACTTAATTATGCCATTCGTATTATTATTGGCTGGCGTTCAAGTTGTACTTCAACTGTATTCTTTCATGCACTTAGAAGATAAAAAAACTCACTTTGGTGGCGTTATTGGTTTCTTCATGTGGATGGGAATTTTAATCGCATTTACATTCTTCTTAGCATTTTTAACAATCATTTGGTGGTAATCACCAAAAAAGCACGTTCGTTATTTTGTACGAACGTGCTTTTCTTATGTTTTGAGGTTATTTAGGTATCAAAAGAGGCAAACACTGTTAAACTTAACATTTGTTCACCTTTCGTTCATTGCAGTATAGCTGTAAGCGTTTTATAATAGGAGTACTGAAGTTTAAAGGAGTGCGTTCTATATGCCACTTAGTATATTTGGTTTCCAAGCATTGTGGAGCCCGTATTTAATAGGGGTTCTTGTTTTTATAACAATCATCTATTTTTTAGTCACAACAAAGTGGCGTAAGGATTTTAAAGTAAGCGAACCTTTGAAAAAAAGTGAAGCTATTTACTTTGTTTTAGCTATGATTACCATCTATATTATCAAAGGATCTCCTATCGATTTAATGGCTCATATTATGTTTACCATGCATATGGTGCAAATGGCTATTCTGTTATTGCTGGTCCCTATTTTCTTAATTAAAGGGATTCCTTGGTGGGTTTGGAAGGTGGCTATTGAGGCACCAGTAGTTAGAACATTGTTTAAAGTGCTAACATTACCAGTTGTTGCTGTCTTTGTATTTATTGGTCTATTTTCTTTCTATCATTTACCGTCCATATTGGATTACATTAAATTAAATGAAACATTACATGGTACCTATACATTTGTATTATTTCTATCTGCGGTGTTTATGTACTGGCCTTTAATTCAAAATATGCCAAATAGTAATCAAATGAAGCCTTTGCATAAATTGGCGTATATTATTGCTAATGCTGTTTTAATTACACCTGCTTGTGGATTAATCATCTTTGCCCCAAATGCAATGTATGAGACATACACAAATGGTGATGCATGGTTAAAGGCGATGGAGCTTTGTGTACCAGCCTCTACATTGTCAGGATTATCTTTATCTGGACCTGAGCTATTTACAGACATGAAACCAGTTGCAGATCAGCAATTAGGTGGCGTGTTAATGAAAATCCTACAAGAGCTTATTTTTGGTGTACTAATTGGTACAATCTTCACAAGATGGTATCGATCTGAGCAAAAAGATCCGGATAAAATCACTGCTGACGCTTTAGCTGCCCACCAAAAGAAGTGGGAAAGTCAACAGCAACATTAATTGAAGAATAGAAATTTACTTTGTGTAAGGGGTTTTGACAATGGAATTGCAAATTTTGCCTACTATTAGTACATCGTTTATCGTTATTAGTGCGGTACTAGTAGCGATAGGGTGGGGCTTAATTATAAAGCGAAATGTAGAGGGACATAAGAAAGTGATGCTTGCTGCAGGTGTTGCGGCACTTATTTTCTTTATCATCTATGCGTCCCGTACAATCTTTATTGGAAATACAGCTTTTGGCGGTGGAGAAGATTTAAAACCATATTATACGTTCTTCTTGATTTTCCATATTATTTTAGCGACATCTGGAGCTGTGTTCGGTATCGTTAGTATTATTTCAGGTTTGAAAATGAACATTAAATTACACAGACGAATTGGGCCAATTACAAGTATTATTTGGTTCTTTGTTGCTATAACTGGTGTATTAGTTTATTTATTATTGTATATTTTATTTGAGCCTGGTGAAACAACATCAGTAATTAAAGCCATTTTAGGATTTTAAAAAAATCTCCCTCCTTATTTCTGTGCAGGAGGGAGATTTTTTATAGTTGGTTGGAATAGTGAAAGGACTACGACAACCAGTAATGGACCAATTAATATTCCAATAAATCCAAAGATTTTAAAACCGATAAACATGGCAATAAAGGTATTCAAGGAAGAAAGTCCAATTTTATCACCAATAATTTTTGGCTCAATCATTCGTCGGACTAGAAATTGTCCAATGGTTAGTAAAATTAAGACAGCTGCATATAAATAATCGCCAGCAAAGACCTGATAGATTGCCCATGGGACTAATAAAATAAATGAATCAAGAAAAGGGATAAAGTCTAAAACAACAAGTAGAAGTGCTAACAGTATAGGAAAGGGTGTTTTTAAAAAATAAAATGCAGCGAATGATATAGCAAAGATCCCTATCCCTACAAGTAATTGAGCTTTCAGAAATCCAAATAATGCTAGCTTAACACGTTGGCCAATAAAGATTATTTTTTGATGGTAATGAAAAGGAACGGGCGTTAATAATTTACGATTAATTGTTGGTAATTCTAAAAGCAACATATACAACACAATCCAATAAACAAATATATCAAAAAGACGTGTGGGAATATATGTTAGTAACGTTGACCAAACATTGACGTTCGTTAAGGATAAAGAAAATTTTTCGATGGATGCTAAAGCTTTTGCAATCATAAATTGAATTTGTGAAACTAACTCTACAGGTAAATGATAGGTGTAATTGCTGAGCTTAGATTGCATTTGAATCCATAGGGCGGACAATTGATTAAGATAATCAGGTATATCAATAATAAAGGAAGAAAATTGTTTCCAGCTTATATAGAGGATAAGTGCACATAATAATAAAGATATACTTAGAAAAAACAAAAAAAAGAAGAAGACAACGATTTTTCGTTTTTTTCTAAACCGTTTACTCATTCGAACGATGATTGGTTCTAACAATAACGCGGTTAAGTAGGCAAGTAAAATTGGTAATGATATGGAGATGGACCAAAGGATCAGTATACCCATTGCGATAACAATAATGGGATGACGAAAAAAAGGACGATTAAAAAATGATAACATTTTTCTCACCTACATCTTGTAATAGATATAGGTAGTATGAGAAAAAAATTTTTTTTTACTCAAAATAAAAAAAGACTGGACCACCAGTCTTTTTACAACCATGAAGCTATTTATGCTTACTTACCGTCACTTCAATGTACGAAAGATTAGCGTGCGTTAACAGGTTCAAAGTTATTTTTATTTGTAGGCTCGATTGAGAATTGATCTAACTCTAATTTAACCTTTTTTAAGATTTCTTCACATTTTTTTACAAGGTGTGCTGGATAAACCTCGTCATCGCCATATTCAACACCATGTGGATAATAATATTTACCAAGGACTGGTTTCATTAATGTAAGGATGGCATCGTGTGCACCTACGTCACCAGAAATAGCATATGCGAATACGCGTAGGTAATAACGACCTTCACGAGTATCGAATCGTTTATCGAATGTCATACGCTCGTAATCCCAGCCGCCATCACATTCTAAACCATGTTTTTTCATAATGCTGACAAGTAGCTCTTGATCAGCTGTTAAATTTTCAAGGTTAGTATTTTCAAAATACATGTATAGTCCTCCTTTAGGTTCTCGTACAAAGTATACGCTCATTTTTATAATAGAGCATATTCGACATTGTTGCAATGACAACATTGTGTCAACCCAATTACAATTGATATAATAACTTACAATAATGGTGATGAAAAGGAGTCCTGTATGAAAGCTTTATTCCGCATTTTAATGGTTTGTGGTGCAGTTGCATTAATTGGCTTTATGTTTTTTAATACCCCTAAGGAAAATGAGCCACTAGAAGGCCCAAATACCAATTCGAATATCATACCTCAAACACAGCTAAAGCAGGAACCTGCAATAGGCGCAATGACACGTCCACAAACAGGTATATCCACATTGATAGGAAAAGGCACACAAACTGTTTTAGAACAATATGGGGAGCCTGCAAGAAAAGAGCCGTCTTCATTTGGTTATCAATGGTGGGTCTACAATGAAGATGTTTCAACTTTTTTTATGATTGGCATTGATAATAATATTGTGACACAAATTTACATAGCAGGACAAGAAATTGATGCATTTCCTTTTAAAGTAGGCCAAAAACGTGATGAAATATACAGAATGACGATCATTGATTATGAGGTAGCCGCCACTGTAGGCGAAAATATTTTCATTTTTTCGATGAGTGAAGAAGATATGCAAACAAGGCTGCTTATCAAATTTGATGGTCTTTACGCACAGCTTTACATAGATAGGGAGACAAGTGAGTTGCAAGGGATTCGATATACAGACAGTGAAACACTTGTCCTTCATCAGCCATATGAAATGAGCTATCAAGGGGAGCTTGTTAGACGTACTCCTCCTTCCTCTTTCTTACAGCAAGAAATTGATGTGGCTAGCGCTAAACAATTAGACGATTTGCTAAATGTAACAAGAGTCCATCATGATTTACTTCCTTTAGAAATGGATGAATCCTTGGAGGAAGTAGCAAGAATGCATAGTGAGGACATGAAAGTGCAAAATTTTTTAGCGCATGAATCTCCAACCTATGGCGATCTAAAAAAAAGATTACAGACGCAAAAAATCGAGTATAGTGAAGCGAATGAAAACCTAGCAACTGCTTATTTTGATGCGATTGAAGCCATGCATGGCTGGACAAATTCTCCTGAACACAGAAAAGTTCTTTTGAATGATCGATACACCCACGTTGGTTCTGGCGCCTTTGTAGATTATTATACGCAAATATATCTTGAACCTACTACACAAGAACTGGATAGAGAAGAACATGATAATGAAGAGACGAAAATTGAAAAACAAGATAGCGAAGATTCTACAGATAAATCAAATCAAACCTTACCATAACAGAATAATATTCAGATGAAGACAAGCTTTCAACAAACGGGCTTGTCTTCATTTTTTATGTGGAGTTTCTCCTTCTTTTAGGGTTCTACATTTTTCGTCACACCGTTACAAACGCCGTCATATGATAGAGAACTGAGAGGGGGAATGAGGTTTGCAATTAGCAGAGTTATTAAAAGACTGGCCATGTAGCGTGACGGGAGGATCTATACGGACAGAAATTACTGGTGTAGAGGACTATGCGCAGGCGGTACAACCTGGTGATATATTTATTGTGCGAAAAGGAAAAAAAACATCGGGAAGTCGGTTTGTCAAAGAGGCATTGGCACGTGGAGCTGCTGCCATCGTTTCAGAAGAAAGTATCTCTTTGCCAATTATAGATAAAGAAATTCCATTTGTATGGGTTCCAAATACAGCATTATTTTTATCGTATGCAAGTGCGAAGCTTGCTGCTTTTCCAGCAGAAGCTTTAACTGTTATCGCCATTACAGGTACAAATGGAAAGACTACAGTGAGCCATTTTGTCAGTCAGCTTCTAAATGCACTACATAAACATGCAGCAGTTATTGGAACAGTTGGCTTTTTCATCAATGGTGAGAAACAACAAACGGCTTATGAGCAATTAACAACATTGCAAGCTAAAGAATTACACCCCATTCTTAAGCAATGTGTGCGGAAAGGTGTGACCCATGTTGTATTAGAGGCTTCTTCAATGGGGTTGCAGCAGCATAGGCTCGATCATTGTGACATTGACTGTGGTGTATTTTTAAATTTATCAGAAGATCATTTAGAAGATCATGGAGGGTTAGAAGCTTATAAACGTGCCAAGAAACGTTTAGCGGATTTATCAAAAAAGCTAGTATTAAATGGAGATGATAATTTTTGCCGTTCTGTTGGCATTTATGATAAGAAAAAATCTTGCTCATTTGGTTTTGATAATCACAATGATTTACATATCCAAATCGTCAGTGAATCAGTTGGCAAAACCGTACTTTGTTTACAGACTTCCGCGAGTGAGCATATTGTAGAAATTCCTTTTGTCGGTAAATACCATGTGCAAAATGCTGTTGCTTCCTTAATGGCTGTATGGCGCTTAGGTGTACCTATGGAAGATATAGTTGGACATATGTGGTCATTAAGGCTACCAGAGGGCAGGCTGGAGAAGATTGAAAATCCATTAGGAATTGATGTTTATGTAGATTATGCCCATACAGCAGAAGCTTTACAAGCGGTATTGCAAACCTTTGATCGCTCTAAAACAATTTACCTTGTCTTTAGTTGTGGAGGAAATCGAGATAAGGCGAAACGCTTTGCAATGGGGGCAGTAGCAAGTAAATACGCTGATGTTATTTATTTAACGACAGATAATCCACGTGATGAAGATCCTATTGTGATTAATGAAAGTATTATTGCTGGTTTTACAGAGCAACAATATTATGAAATTTATTTAGATCGCAAACTTGCTATCCATCAAGCATTAGCAAAGGCAGAAAAGGGTGACATTGTCCTTGTTGCCGGAAAAGGGCATGAACAAACACAGCAAATTAAAAATCAAAAGTTCCCTTTTTCCGATCAACAATGTGTTAAAGACTATTTTGCGAGTTTAATTACGGACGACGCTGAATAACGAAGAAAGATCCTGTAGCAATAGCAAGCCTACGACCAGTCTCATCTTCAATATCACATTCCATGACAAGCGTTTGGCGTCCCTTATGAACAAAACGACCACGTGCAATCAATTCTTTATTTGTGGTGGTAGCAATATACGATACATTCATATTCGTAGTAACTACATTATAGCCCTCAGGCACAGAGCGCGAAGCAAGCCCTCCCATAGCGGCATCAGCAATCGTTGCAACAATACCTCCATGTGGCACCTTTATCGTATTGTGGATGACCGGTGTAATAGGGATACGGACCTCACTGACCTCAGTCTCAAATTTACCTACCATATGTAAAATAGCATTAATATAACGACGGTGAATGCCCTGCTGTTTCTCCCGTAGGCCCTTTAAAAGATGTAATAAAACTTCTTCATCTTCCTCGGTACTGTTTTGTAAAATCTCGGCAACTAACTGTTCAACCTGATCCTTAGATGTTGTCATCATTTTGAAAACCTCTTTCATGAAAATTATCATTAATGTAAAATTACCATAAAATCTGTTATGATGGGAAAGAGATTGGGGGAATTAAAGATGATGATGACCTCTGACTGGGTAATCATTTTGGATGAGGCGGAAGCGCTTTGTGAGATGATTCTTTCCTCAGAACCTGCGATGGCGCTACAACAAGCGTATGAAGCTGTATATAGTGATGCACAAATTGTAGAAGCTATATATGCATTTAATCGCATGAAAGAGCAGTACGAAGATGTACAACGTTTCGGAAAATATCATCCGGACTACCATACAATTATGAAGTCGATTCGCCAACAGAAAAGGGCACTTGACTTAAATGAGAAAGTTTCAGCCTTGAAAATTGCTGAAAACGATTTTCAGGATTTACTTGATGAGATTAGCCTATTAATAGGAAAAACTGTCTCTGAAGCGGTAAAAGTTCCTGTTAGTAATCCATTCTTTGCATCTGGTTCATCTTGCGGTGGTGGATGTGGCTCGGGCGGTTCATGCTCCTGCTCAGCGTAAATAGGATGTGTGTATATAGCATATCTCTTCTAGACTGTAGACAACTCGAAGGCAATAACTGAGTTAGTTTACAGTCTTTTTTATAATTAAATTGAAGGAGGAAACATTAATGAAAATTTATCGAATTGCTGTAATACCTGGAGATGGAATAGGAAAAGAGGTTGTGCCAGCTGCAATAAAAGTTCTTGACCAGGCAGCGTTGTTAGATGGACGCTTTCAATTTGAATGGACAACCTTTCCATGGGGATGTGAATACTATTTAGAGACAGGGAAAATGATGCCTGATAATGGTATTGAGCTGTTAAAACAGTATGATCAAATATTCTTAGGTGCAGTCGGAATGCCTAAATTGGTTCCGGATCATGTATCATTATGGGGCCTTCTCATTAAAATTCGACGTGAGCTACAGCAATCTATTAATGTACGACCTGCAAAGCTACTTCAAGGATTACCATCACCTTTACGACAACCAAATGATTTTGATTTTATAGTTGTAAGGGAAAATTCCGAAGGGGAGTATGCTGAAAGCGGAGGAAGAATACATAGTGGTCAAGATGAGGTGGCAATCCAAAATGCTGTTTTTACAAGAAAAGGTACAGAACGGGCGATGCGCTATGCATTTGAACTAGCCAAAACACGTAATGGACATGTGACAAGTGCTACTAAATCAAATGGGATTACATATAGCATGCCTTTTTGGGATGAAGTGTTTACTCAAGTAGGAAAAGAATATAAAGAGGTAGGTCAAGCATCTAATCATATTGATGCACTAGCAGCATTTTTAGTGATGAAGCCAGAAAATTTTGATGTTATCGTAGCATCGAATTTATTTGGGGATATTTTGACAGATCTAGGCGGTGCCATTATGGGAAGCATCGGTATTGCACCTGCAGCAAATTTAAACATTGAAGGGCAATATCCATCAATGTTTGAGCCTGTCCATGGTTCTGCACCAGATATAGCTGGTCAAGGAATTGCCAATCCTATAGGACAAATTTGGACAGGTAAGATGATGCTCGATTTCCTTGGTTATCAAGATGTGGGAACAAGGATATTGAATGCTATAGAGCAAACAATAGCGCGGGGTATAAAAACGCCTGATTTGGGTGGAGTTGCCACACTAAAAGAAGTAACAGATGCAATCTTAGATTATTTAACATAAGTATTCTTGTAATGGAAAGTAATAATGGGGCTAACATTTACATGAAAGGGAAGCACATCCGTTCAGTGTGCTTCCCTTTCATTCCTTGTCTTATTTAGACTCTTGAACCTGTAATAACTCAACAGCAATATCCGGACGATCGGTAATAATGCCCTTTGCCCCATTATTGAGTAGTTTTTTCATCGTATCTAGGTCATTGATTGTCCAATAGTGGACAGGTATATTGAGGTTGTTTAAAAACTGAATAAATTTAGGAGAATCTAATGCAATAACCCCTGACTTTGGAGGAATTTGAAAAACATCCACTTTAGGGTGATATAAATGTCCAAACTGACTTGAGAAGGAAGCAAATGCTTTTCTGACATCTGATTCACCTGCACCAAGTGCTACTTGATTTTGAGCATATAAATTAAAACGATCTATTTGCTCACCATAAAAGCTTGTCACAACAACACGATGTTCAGCTTGAAGTTCTTCGATTAAGCGCCAAAGTTTAGAAGGCATCAGACTCCCTTCATAAGTATCTGGAGCATCTTTGATATCAATATTGATTAACATGTTTGGATAGGTTTCCAGCAACTCTCGTAAAGTTACGACTTTCAATTTATCCTCTCGATATGGGAAATTTCCATCTAAATCTTCAAATTGGTAGCCATGGTTCAAGGCATTGATTTCTGCCAACGTCATATCTGCAATGAGCCCATAGCCATCCGTTGTACGTTCAACTGTCTCGTCATGGAAAACAATAATTTCCTCATCTTTCGTTAGGCGAATGTCGATTTCAAAGCCATCAACACCTAGCTGTACAGCTTTTTCAAATGCAACCATTGTATGTTCTGGTGCTAAAAGAGCTCCGCCACGATGTGCAAGAATTATGGGGCGTTCAAATTGTAATGCTTGTTTACCTTCGCGTTGCTGTGGTTTGGAAATAGCTTTACTGCCTGCCCAAGCTGCTGCACTTGCTGCTGCAATTGCAAGCGCAATTTTTGTTTTCTTACCCATATTCGTCCTCCTTAAAAATTATCCTCATATAAAAAGTTGTAGTGAAAGCATTGTTTAATTAATAGTAGTGAGTACAGGGACTACTATTAAAATTAGTTACTAGTATAAATGAATGATGATTTTTTTATGCCGATTTTTGCCATCCTATTTGAAAAACAATCGGGTTCATTTGAGGCATGACCATCTTTCAGCATTTTTCTGTTCCTGTAATGATGCTACAATTGAATTTAATTAAAACAACTGATTCATCTTCACGATGTTCAACGTCGCATGCTTTTCCATTATAACGGAAAATTGAGCGTTCTGTCAGCTAAACTCTGTTGCTATCATTTTCTGGTCTATGGTATTCTTTTATGTAAGAAATGAGGGAATCCACTATGAACGAACGACAAGGGCTAATCGTTTACGTCCATCAATTAAAACATGCGAAGTCACTTCGGAAATATGGTCATGTTCTTTATATTTCTAGAAGGCAAAAATACGTAGTGCTTTACTGCGATCGTGAGGATATTGACATGATGACAACAAAACTACAACGCCTTCCATTTGTGAAAGACGTTGTGGCGTCTTATCGTCCTTTTGTAAAAACTGAATATGAAAATGCAAAACCAGATAAAGCAAAGGAATATGACTATAAAGTAGGTCTATAAACTTATGTCAATGCAGGTATATAGTTATTTAGTCTTAATATACCTATTAGGTATTGATAAAATAGTTTTGATTCCGAAAATATAGATGAGTGCTTTATTTCTACAACTACTGCTTTTCGACCGAGTTGTTCTATTTGTGCTTCAAACATTTTTTGTCGCTGTGTGGGCTGTTCTTCATTGTATGGGATGCCTTCTCGACAAATATAAATAGGCATGAATTTACTTTCGCCGACTGGTTTAAGGGCGACAGCTAAAGAAATCACCTTCTTGTCTTCTTTTGTAGATGTTAGTAAAAAGGCTTGATGAAAACGTTCCTGGTTGGTTTTAATAATTTCGAGTAGCTCGTAAACATCACCATAGCCTTCACCTAATTCTATAAATTGTTGTGGCATAATAATTGCACATCCTTTCCAATATTCATAGTATCATGCTGCGGGAGGTCAAGCACATGAAATTTGCATTGAGCTTTTTTTCTATTTTAGCACTAATCATTACAGGAACGGTATTTTTCCAATACCATGCTTATTCATCTGATTTAGAAACAGGCATAGGAGATTTTCATTATTCTCAGGAAATAGAAATTGTCTATCGCGAAAATAGCTTAGATATTCGTCAACATTTTAAAAACCTACCAAATCAAAAGGTGAAAATTAAATGGCCTGAAAAAGCAACAAATGCTAGTTGCTTTATTGAAAATGAAAAAAGCTGTGATCGTTTATCAGATGAAGTTTCTTACTTTGCAAAAGGGGAGACAAAATCACAATCTGTGTCATACATAATTCCAATTGAGGGTGGCTTAAAAAATAAGATGCTCCTTCAAAATGTTTTTGCTACACTAATAAATGGTGAAGCATCGTATTCGATTGTTTCAATTTCTACAGACAGTAAAGTGAAAGGACAATGGGTTACAGGTTTACCCCTAGTAGGTCAACAACAACTTGTACTTGTCAATTACACAATGTTTAGAGGAAACGGTACTGTTCAAGATTTATATTGGCAAGCCGGGGAGCTTAAAGCGCAAGAACAGACACCTGTGTTATCAATTTATGCCCAGCAAAAAGTCCCTAATGATTTTCTAAAGTCATTAGAAAATTTACAGCTTCTAAGTGATGAGCATATTGCAATTATTCAAGAAAAAAGTCCAGTAGCAGTTCATGACGAAAGATTGTTATTTTTACCAACGCTTACTGCACAAGCTGTAGAGCAAGAAGTAATTTTATCACAAATCAAATCACAATATAATTTTGTAGATTCCCCAGAATGGTTGCCTGAGGTTGTGGCATCCTATTTAATAAGCGATCCAATTGGTGGAGAAAAAACAAAGAAAATCATCAAGACATTAAATGATTACATGACAGATGCTCAACAACAAGCTTGGCAGGAAACATTGAAAAAGCTTGGAGATGAATCAATTTCACCAGATACAATGGACAAGTATTTATCACAGGTATTAGATGCCAAGACATCTTATTTTGCATTAAATGCAGCTCAGCAAAATGGAACCTATCCACTTTTATTTGAGGATCCACGTGATGTCTATGTGGATGATACATTGAAGGAAGATGTTCATGTTATTCTTTATGAGGGACAGGTGTTGTATACGGCAGATACATTATTGCCTTACCTTGGCTACTCAGCTGAGGAAGGAAAAAATGGCTATTATGTTAATAGCGAGCATCGTACATTCCGCTTCCCTAAAGAGCCTGGATTCTATGTATTCAACCAGCGTAGGTATTCATCAATCTCTGAACCAATCATAAAGATTGCTGATCATTATTATGTAGAAGAAGCTTGGTTACAGCGATTATTCCAAGTTGAATTGCAAAAAAAGGATGAGCGTATTCAAGTATTAAAACAAGAGCAACAATAACTTTTGCAGCGGAGGGCCAACCTTTCGCTGCAAAATACTTTATATAGACGAAAGTACGGTGAGATACTGATATGAGAGTTGTAGCAGGAGAGCGCAAAGGAATGCCGCTTAAAGCAATAGCGGGAAATACGACAAGGCCTACAACTGACAAAGTAAAGGAATCCATTTTTAATATAATCGGTCCATTTTTTGAAGGAGGTTTGGCGCTAGATTTGTTTGCTGGAAGCGGTGGTTTGGGGATTGAATCATTAAGTAGAGGAGCAGAACGTGCTATTTTTATTGAGAAAGATCCTAAAGCATTCCAGGTGCTACAAGAAAATATAAAAAAATGCCGTTATGAAGAATATACAGAGCTTTTTCGTATAGATGCAAAGCGCGCTGTGAAAGCGCTATTAAAGCGTGATATTACATTTAAACTCGTATTTTTAGATCCACCTTACCATCAGCAGGAATATTATGACCTCGTACAGATTTTGGTCGATAACAGTAAAATACAACAAGATGGTATTATTTTATGTGAACATGCAAAAGAGATAGGATTACCTCAAAATTTTGGGGAGTTTGTTTTAACAAGACAAGAAACCTATGGCGGAACAATTATTTCTGTTTATCGCTGTACAGAGGAAGAGGGAGAATAAGTTGTCTGAAAAAATTGCTGTAGTTCCTGGAAGTTTTGACCCTGTAACATTCGGCCATTTAGATATAATTAAACGTGCGGCCGACGTGTTTGATATCGTATATGTAGCAGTATTAAACAATTCAGCAAAGAATCCTTTGTTTTCTGTAGAGGAACGTATGGCTTTGATGGCTGAAGTGACAAAAACCTTACCTAATGTTCGTATAGAGAGTTCTTCAGGCTTATTGATTGATTATGCTAAGGAAAAAAAGGCGAAGGCAATTGTCCGTGGCTTACGAGCAGTTTCAGATTTCGAATATGAGATGCAAATTACTTCTATGAACCGTTTCCTGGATGAAACAATCGAAACATTTTTCATCATGACGAAAAATCAATATTCATTCCTAAGTTCTAGTATAGTAAAAGAGGTTGCGAAATACGGTAGTGATGTTAACGAGCTAGTCCCTACATGTGTCGTAAAGGCTTTAAAAGAAAAATATGGTTTTACACAATAAGGATGCAGAGGATGTCAAGAGAACGATGACATCCTCTTTTTGATATTTAGAGCGAGTGTTATTTTAGAAAAAATAAAGCATAAATAGTTGGTACAATGATTATGCTAAGGAGGCGGAATTTAATATAAGGTCGTACAGAAAGTTTCGCAGATTTGGCGATAACAAAAATTTGTAAGTGAATACTTATACTTTGCATCGTTAACAAAATCACAACAAGTAAATGGGTATACGGAAGATCTGGAAATGCTGTAACTGTCATTTTAAGACCGTTCGTTACCTCCAGAACAGCTGCTATGGAAAGCTCAATCGTATAGGGAAGCTTTGGTATCAGCTGATCTAAGCCTTGTTGTACAATGGTTTGAATCGTTGTGAAAAAGATAATGGTTGTACCAACTAGCAGAATGGTTGGGGCTGTTTCTTTAATACTTTCCGAAAATGGAGCACTATAGAGTGGTGTGTTGTGTACGGAGATATTAGGTGAATCAGTTTTGCGAAAGAAAAAGTAGCCAGTTACTAGGCAACAAATATTAAACGTATGTAGTAAACATAAAAACAACCATCCAAACGTATTACTGTTTAGTAAATCAAGGCTTACAAAACCTAATACAAAAAGTGGACTAGGTGCATGACAAACAGCTAGCAAGAAATTTGCCTCTTTAGGGTGTAATTGACCACTATTTTTCAAATAAACAATAGTGGTTGCGCCAGTTGGATAGCCTCCAAGGGCACTAATAACGTAGGCTTGTACGTATAAAGAAGCCCTTTTTGTTTTGGTACGCATAGGGGCTGTTAAACGCAGCAGCCATTGTGTTAACACAAGATACGGCAATAAGTACGGGAAAAGTGCTTCCATGAAAAGATTTAAGCCTAAATCTGTACCACTGTGAGCGGTTTGTGGGAATAACAAGAGTAAGAGAATTAGAATCACGCAGAGCACTATTTGAATTGTAGCAAACATGTTAATCATCTCGTTTCAACTTTTTGTCATTCACATAGGCAAATGCTAAAATCAATATATGTGAGAAAGGCAAAAACATGAACGTATGGTTTTGCAAGCGTCCTAGGAGGTGTTTTCAAGTGAAGAAAAAAATTAGTATTTATGCAGTGTTGATAGTCGTGATTTGTTTTATGATGTTATACCGACTAGACGCGTATATTATGAAACCTGGAAGTGCCTATGATGTCAGTAAATTTGTTACTGTGGATAGTAAAGAGGCAGATAGTGAGGGGTCTTTAAGTTTAATGACAGTTGCTATGCAGCAAGCCACACCATTTTCGTATTTGTGGGCGAAAGTCCAAAAATATCAAAAGCTAATGGATATTGAACAAGTACGAAATCCTTTAGAGGATGATGAGGAATATAATATCCGACAGTTAAAGTTAATGTCTGATTCACAATTTAATGCCAAATCTGTAGCCTTCCAAAGAGCAGGGCTGGAGACAAAGGTTCTTTTTAATGGTGTATTCATATTAAATGTTTTAGACGGAGGAGCTTCGGACGGTATTTTAAAAGCTGGTGATGAAATTGTCGAGGTTGATGGTCAAAGAATAACTAGCCAGCAAATGCTTGTGGATCTATTAAAACCTAAGCAACTTGGCGATAAGGTAACCATTCAATTTATACGTAATGAAGAACAACATCAGGAGACTATTACACTAAAGGAAATTCCTAATGCCCAAGAACATAGAGCAGGTTTAGGTATTTCCTATACTGAAAGCAAATCGATTGAAACTAATCCGAAAGTGACGATGAAAACAGAGGATATCGGGGGGCCTTCTGCTGGACTGATGTTTACACTTGAAATATTAGACCAATTACTTGATGAAGATTTAACAAAAGGCTATGCAATTGCTGGTACAGGTGAAATGCTAATAGATGGAACCGTTGGAAGAATTGGTGGAATAGACTATAAGGTTATTGCCGCTGATCGTGACGGCATGGAAATCTTTTTTGCACCAGATGATGAAATCTCTCGAGAAATGAAAGCGAAGTATCCAGAGCTAGAATCGAATTATGCAACGGCTGTCAAAACGGCAAAAGAGATTAAAACAAAAATGAAAATCGTTCCAGTAAAGAGCGTTGACGATGCTATCAATTATTTAAAGCAACTTCAACCAAAATAATATAAAGGGATGCTAAGAGGACTTTAGCATCCCTTTTGATGTCTTTAGTAACGAATAGGTGGTGTTTGATAATCCTTCGGCAGCGTAAGATCCTTTGTTCCTTGCTCGATACTTAAATTATAAAGCTCTGCCGCATGTATATCGATAGCTAACATCGCATCATCTGTAGCTGCAACGCGACTGATTAAGGGTAATTCTATATTCTTTTTTTGCTGACCTAAATAAGCTTGTCCCATCGAACTCATACCCAATAGCCGAATAAAGGAGGGCGCGTTAAAACTTTGAAGCTGCTTTTTGGTAAACCCTGTATAGATATGTGTTATCATCCGTTGAAGGCGGGTCCAAGTATAACGCTTAGATTTTATTTTTTCCATAAAGCTATAAAATGTAGAGCTGGTTTTGGCTGCTTTTACAATTGCGTTTTCTATGCCCTCTGTTACTTCTGCATAACGAGTAAGTTCTGAAGGGGTATGTCTTATAATGGTGAACTGTAATAACGGCCAAAATGTTTCCCAGCTTGCAAATTGGTTATACTTTGTATGCCAGTCAGTTAAATAATCAAAAGTAGCAGTAGGAACAACATTTTGTACACTTTGTAAAGAATTTGTAGAGGCAAGGGCTTTACGTATGCCAGTGGCACTGGCGATCGATGCATCTTCCTTTAAAGCATCATGATATCCTGCTGCAACGCGAGGAATTGTTAGTGGTTTAATGTTGCTGTTAAGTGCCCTCGTTGCTTCAAGATAATGAAAGCCCAGTATATTATTTGGTTGTGCAAGATCGATGTATGGAGCAGGGTACATCTGAGAAAGCTGTTCATAGGCGTAATGTAGGCTTTTTGGGTAGCTGGCACCTGTTTTAAGGCTGTCTTTAATGAACAGGTCATATTCTGCACGGTGGCTGTCAATCAGCTCGAAAGTGTTTAGAAAGGGCTGTATAGAGCCGTCTTCACTTCCAAAGGCAAAAGAGTTGCAACCAACAGCACTTAATAAGGAAATGGCTCCTTTTGCGAAATCTGTGGCAGGTGCTGTACTATAGACATAAGGCAGTTCAATAACAATATCTACACCGCCAGAAAGCGCCATTTTAGTACGTGTCCATTTATCTACCATGGCAGGTTCTCCACGTTGTAAAAATGTGCCGCTCATAACAGCGATTACGAGATCTGCCTGTGCTGCTTTTTTAGCCTGTTCTAAATGATAAGCATGTCCGTTGTGAAAAGGATTATATTCAACAACAATTCCAACTGCTTGCATGCTTCTCCCCCTTATAATTTGTGTCTTTATTTAAACTGTTAGGAGTAAATACACTTCTCATAGTATATAATTATAGGTGGGTTTTAAAGTGGTGACAAGAAATTATCTTGACATCTATTTTTACACATTATATAATCAACATTGTTGTCTCGAGGTGATTAAACGAATGAAATGGTCAATTCATCAATTATCTAAATACCGCCAAAACGGGATGCCAATCGATGCCTTTGTCCAACTGGACGAAGTGATGGAGCGAAACCAGGATATTCGAGCAATTTCGCCCGTTCATGTAAAAGGGCTATGTACTTTTGGTGCATCGCAAATGACATGTCAGTTAACTGTGACAGCAACGTTAACACTACCATGTGCTCGCACATGGGAGGATGTTGAGTTTCCAATTGAAGTTGAGACAGTTGAAATTTTTAGCTGGATCGACGAAGATAAACGAGGAGACGATGACGGAGACATTCACTATATTGACGGTGAAGTCATCGACATGAAACCGGTTCTTGAGGAATTAGTTTTGCTTGAGGTACCAATGCAAGTGTTCAAGGAAGATTCTGAAGGACAAGTGCATGGTGGTAAAAATTGGTCTTATGCAACAGATGAAGACGTAGAGCTACACAAAAAAGCTGACGAACAAAAAGTGGATCCAAGACTAGCTGCTTTAGCTAAGTATTTTGATCAAACAGACGAATAGACGATCTGTAAGGAGGTGCCATCAATGGCTGTACCATTTAGAAGAACTTCTAAAACTGCAAAAAGAAAGCGTCGTACGCATTTCAAATTATCTGTACCTGGTATGGTAACTTGCCCTAACTGTGGTGAGGCTAAATTATCACACCGTGTTTGCAAAGCTTGCGGACAATACAAAGGTAAAGAAGTAGTAAGCAAATAATACAGTGTTTGCTCACTTAAAAGGCTAGTAGAGAGACCATGGCTCTTTACTAGCCTTTTTGTTTGCTTAAAAAGACGGAATATTGCGTTGATTATGAAGTTCTTTACAATAGTGAAATAATTGTGTGATACAATTTATTCATTGCGACAAAGGGGGAGTAATATGTCTTATACGATTGGCAATCATGATGGCATTATGACGTTTACCATTAACCGTGAAGAGAAACGGAATGCTGTCAATGATGAAGTGATGAACGGTCTTCAAGAAGTCATTACGTATATTCGTGGGCATGAAGATGTGCGTTTCTTAGTAGTGACTGGTGCTGGCGATAAATCGTTTTGCTCAGGAGGGGATTTATCTGAGTTTCATTCACTGGAAACAGAGGATGAGGCATTTGGTATGTTAAGTAAGATGGGGAAAATATTATATGACCTTGCTACGCTTCCTGTACCAACTATAGCACTTATAAATGGAACTGCTGTTGGAGGGGGCTGTGAGATTGCAACAGCTTGTGATTTTCGTTTAGTAGCTAGCCATGCGAAATGTGGATTTATTCAAGGAACACTAGCCATTACAAGTGGCTGGGGTGGTGGTACATATTTATTTGAACGAGGTTTGCGTCATGATCGTGCAATGAAGATGCTAGTGGATGCGAAGCCTTACCCTGCACAATTATTATATGAGATAGGATGGGCTATGCGTGTTTTTGAAGGCTCAAAAGAAGATGCCTTGAACGATTTTATTGAACATATGCGAAAAATTCATCCTTCTGTTCATAAAGCTTATAAGGAGATTGAGCTTCGAAAGTGGCGTGAACGAAATATGTATGAGCGTGTGATGGAAGAAGTTCGTACCTGTGCAAAGTTGTGGGAAAGTGAAGCGCATCATCAAGCGGTTAATAATTTCTTGACAAAGAAGAATAATAAGTAATGTATAAAGACAGTGATGAGAGTAAAAACATCATCACTGTCTTTTTTCATGCAATGATTCTATTTTGCTTGCTTTTGCATATAGTAGTAAAAAATGCGAGGGTGATAGATTATGGAATTGAAAAAAAGAAAAGATCAATGGACAAAGGAAGATGATGAAAGACTAGCAGAAATCGTATTGCATAATGTGCAAAATGGCAAAACACAGCTAGAGGCCTTTGAAATGGCGGCCATAGAACTAGGTCGTACAAAACAAGCGTGTGGTTTCCGTTGGAATAAAACATTGCGTGGTCAATATAGTCAGTCACTATTAGCTGTGCGAAATCAGCCCCAACAATCTATGCGAAGTCATTTGAAATTAGCGTTGACAAGTTTTGACGAATTAACGGAGGCTTATCAAACGCTTGAAATGAAGCATCGTGAATTGCAAAATGAGCATGAGAAGCTAGTGAAATGGCTTCAACAAGGTTATTCATTAATGAAAGATTAAAATTATGATTACGTGGCTTTTGGAACATGAATTACATTGCTTTTCTTTTATGGACATAAAACCCTTTCTGTGTATCGTCAATAATCAGACTATCCTGTATAATAAAAGAACCTGCGTAGAAGGTGCCTTAGATGTATTCTAAGGCACCTTATTCTTATAGTTTTATGAATATAGGCTATTCAGAGGTGAAGCATCAGATGGGTGTTTTAAAGTCTGCTGATTTAGAAGGCGTGCCAAAAGTGCGTCACCCTCTTTGATGGTGTGAATAATATCGTGTAGCTCCGAGGTATCACAGAGTGTTTCTAGATTTTTGGAACAATCTTGATGTAATGACGTCGAGGTAACATTGATCAGTAAAGATGGAAAGGGTGTAGACAATGAAAGTAGCGATAATTGGGGCAGGGGCGGTAGGTCAATTAACAGCAAGTTTTTTAGCGGAGTCTGGTGTATCAGTAACGTTGGTTGCCAGAAGGCAGGAACAAGTAAATGAACTAAATGCCAAAAAGTTAACACGTATCAACGTTGATGGAACTAAAACTGTGCAAAGGATTGTTGCTACGACAGATTTGACTAATCTTCCAAAGCAAGATTTATTAGTGATTGCTGTTAAATACGGACATTTGCAAAAACTCTACAATCAATTAGCCTTATTCTCAAATGATATGCCGTTGCTTTTTATGCAAAACGGCTTAGCGCATTTTGAGGAGGCGCTACTATTGCCGCAAAAAAATATCGCCTTTGGTTCAGTGACCTTTGGAGCTCAATTGTTGGACCAATCAACGGTTCATCATAGAGGAGTAGGGCTATGTAAAATAGCGATAGAACGAGGAGAACACCGGGCCTTTCAACAGCTACTACAATTACAACATTCCTTATTTCCTATTGAATTGGCTAGTAATGCAGAGCAAATGCTTTTTGCAAAAGCGGTACTTAATAGCTTAATTAATCCATTGACAGCTGTTTTGCAAGTAAAGAACGGAGAGTTAGTGGCTAATCAACAAGCATTTTTACTGCTAGAAAGTATTTATCGAGAGCTTACGGAAGCTTTTGAAGATATTGAACTCACCATATCTTTTAGTGATGTGATAGACTTATGTAGGAAAACGGCCAACAATACTTCATCTATGCTAGCGGATCGTCTGCAGGGGAGAAAAAGTGAAATCGAAACAATTGTTGGTGTCATTCTAAATAAAGCTTTAGCAAACGGTCATAATTTACCTACTTTGCGTACTTTATATCATCAAGTGCTTGCAATAGAGGAGAGCGGTGAAAGAAGTTGAAAGACCTTTTACATATAGTTATTAGTATCATTATTTTTTGTCCAATTGTTCTTTTCATAATTGTTTATCTGGTTGGCAGGAAAGTTAAAATTCGTGGCACACATGCTTTTGGTGCAGCCTCTGATGTTACGACATTGTGCTTGTTTTTTTCTGTTCCGTTAGCTATCGGTGTGCTTTGGCGTGTGAATGTTGGGGCGCTTTTGGTGATACTCGCGATAATGATGGCCATGATTTTTACATATATTGATTGGCGGACTAAAAAGGAAATAGAAGTAAAGCCGTTATTAAAGAAAATTTGGCGTTTTTTATTCTTAATACTTAGTACAGCTTATCTAGTGATATGTATCGTGGGTGTTATTCAATCCATTATGGAATATTTACAGGTTGTCTAAGCATTTTCTTTTCATGTTGAAGCTTTAAGCGTTAAAATAATAGCATTAAAATAGTTATAAAAATCATTCTATGGGGATGAGAATATTGATTGCATTCATAAACCTTCGTAACTAGAAGCGTAGTTCAGTGACATAGGAAGTGAACCAGCACGTGTTTTTTGTACCAAAAGCAAAGTTAGGTATAGAAAATCCTTCTTGAGGGAGAACGATGGCTTTTAAATCGAAATGTCTGCTGCAACATTGTTGCCTCAAAGCCGCTAATGGATGCCGCGGATTTTTTTGAGCAATTTGAATGTCAAGGCGACATTGAAAGCCTCATGTGCATAGTATGAATGAAATTCAATTTCTTGTTATGAGTAAGGAAATGATTTAGTGAGTAGAGGAGTTTATGTTAAATGAAACTGGAGTCAATCCAAGTACCTATAAAAAATCATGTACTAGCAGATTACTGGTCGCCAAATACTGCCATTCATCAATTTTTTGAGTATGAATACAATGATCAAGCTTTTGAGAAAAGAGCGGAGCATTTAGCGCGAAATTCCCGTGATCAAAAAGAATTAACAACAATCATCCGTCAATTTATGGAGCCGCTGGGGTTATCAAAAAAAGCGAATGAACATTTAGAACAACTAGAGCAAGGAGCTATGGTAATAGTTGGTGGACAACAAGCAGGTATCTTAACAGGCCCTCTTTACTCCGTTCATAAAGCTATTTCAGTTATTGCATTAGCGAAAGAGCAAAGTACGAAGCTTCAACAGCCTGTTATTCCTGTTTTCTGGATCGCTGGAGAAGATCATGACTTAGAAGAAATTAATCACACCTATACGGTTCATGGGGAATTGCTGAAAAAAAGAGCTTATGGAGAGCGATCTAGACGTAAAACGATGGCTTCTGCAACAGCCCTAAACAAAGAGTCGATGACGCAATTAATTAATACAATTATTCGTGATATTGGAGAAACAGAGTATACAGAAACGCTGATTAAGCAATTAGTTGACGCATTGAATAATAGTGAAACATTTACAGATTTCTTTGCCTGTCTAATGAATCAATTGTTCAAAGAGGAAGGTTTATTATTAATCGATGCCGCCAACTTTCAATTCCGTCAATTTGAACATAAATATTTTGCTCAAATCATTCAATCCAATGAAGAAATTGCTAGAGGAGTAACGGAAAAGGAGCAAGAGCTTGAACGTGCTGGCTATGGTAAGCCTATTTTAGCAACATATGAAGCCGCTAATTTATTTTACGTAGAAGATGGGGAGCGACATCTTTTAGAAAGAAAAAATGATCTGTTTGTTAATTTAGCGGCAAACCTTAAATTTACACAAGAAGAGCTATTAGAAGTGGCGCATAATCATCCTGAACGTTTAAGTAATAACGTAGTAACTCGCCCGTTGATGCAGGAGATGACATTACCAGTATTAGCGTTTGTTGGAGGTCCAGGAGAGCTAGCTTATTGGGCGACACTGAAAAATGCATTTTCGGTGTTAGATTTACAAATGCCGATTTTTGCTCCGCGCCTACATATTACTATTGTCACTCGTCATGTAGAGCAATTATTACGTGAGCATCAACTAACTGTTACTGACGTATGGGAAGGGAAAGCATTACACCTGAAAGAACGTTTTATTGCAGATGTCCAGGACAGTGAAGCCAAACGTCAAATCCAAGCTATGCAGCAGTTGTTAGTAGAAAAATATGAAGAGCTAGCCTCCTATTTAGAGAAACAGCATCTGCAATTAGATAAGATTCTTGAGAAAAATCAAGAAAATCATGCGAAACAATTTGACTATTTACAGCAAAAAATTGAACAAACTGTATTAGGTAAGCATGAAACGACGATTCGTAAATTTATGACACTGCAAAATGAATTATATCCTAATGATGGTTTCCAAGAGAGATCCTTTAATCCATATCAATATTTCAATGAGTTTGGACCTATGTTAATTACTGAAATGTTGAAGCAAAATTATAGCATCGGTAAACACCACTATTTACTTTATTTATAAAATTAATAAATAGATACTTTTTACCTAAGTAGTAATTTGATATCCTGTGAATTTGATGAATAATGTCGAGATAAATAGTATTTAAAGAGCTATCCTACTAGGGGTTGCTCTTTTTTTATATCATTTAGCATATGTCAAAAAAATTCCTAAAGGTCTAATTGCATATTAAGCGATAAAATGTCAAGTTTTTTTTAAAAAAAGTGGAGGAAAGTGGGGGGATGTGGTACATTATTTAATAAAGTGGGGTGAGTAGTATGTTCATGGGAGAATATCAACACTCCGTTGATGCGAAAGGGCGATTAATCGTACCGGCAAAATTTCGTGAAGCTTTAGGCGAAACGTTTGTTGTCACAAGAGGTCTCGATAACTGTCTATTTGGCTATCCTATGAATGAATGGCGAAAACTCGAAGAGAAATTAAAAGGTTTACCAATGACCAAAAAAGATACACGAGCATTTGCGAGGTTTTTCTTTTCTGGAGCAACAGAGGTAGAGATAGACAAGCAGGGGCGTATCAATATCCCAACTACTCTTATGCAACATGCGCATCTAGTAAAAGAATGTGTGGTGTTGGGGGTTTCAAATCGAATCGAGATTTGGGCTAAGGATGCCTGGGAAGCTTACTTCAGTGAGTCTGAACAATCTTTTAATGAAATTGCAGAAAATATGATTGGCTTTGATTTTTAACTTGTAATAGGCATTACAACGTGATAGTTGAATGAGGTTAAGGCCTGAGAGGAGCGAGTGGTATGTTCGATCATACAACCGTGTTATTAAAAGAAACTGTTGATGGGTTGAACATAGATCCTGATGGTGTATATGTGGACTGTACACTAGGTGGTGCGGGACACAGTGAATATCTAGTACAACAATTATCAGATAAAGGCCGCTTAATTTGTTTTGATCAAGATATGACGGCTATTAAAAATGCGAAAATTCGATTAGCACCTTATATAGAGCGTGTTACATTTATCCATTCGAATTTCCGTTACTTAAAAGAAGAACTAGTAGCTCATGGCATTAAGCAGGTTGATGGTATTTTATATGACTTAGGCGTATCTTCTCCACAATTAGATACACCTGAGAGAGGCTTTAGTTATCACCACGATGCACCACTTGATATGCGTATGGATCAAACTGCAACACTGACAGCATCAGATGTTGTTAATCAATGGGCATACGAAGATCTTGTACGTATATTTTTCCGTTATGGAGAAGAGAAGTTTTCTAAACAAGTGGCCCGTAAAATTGAAGAGGCTCGAAAAACAGCACCGATTGAAACAACTGGTCAACTTGTAGAATTAATTAAAGAGGGTATTCCAGCAGCGGCACGCCGAAAAGGTGGGCATCCGGCAAAGCGCATTTTCCAAGCAATAAGAATTGCTGTTAATGATGAGCTAGGCGCAGCAGAGGATTCATTAGTCGATGCGATTGATATGATTAACGTAGGGGGGCGCATTAGTGTCATTACGTTCCATTCATTGGAGGACCGCCTATGCAAGACAATCTTTAAGGAAGCGTCATCATTACCGGAATTACCACCAAATCTACCTGTAATTCCTGATGACATGAAGCCAACTTTAAAGCTTATTACACGAAAGCCTATTATTCCTTCTGATGAAGAATTGGCAGTTAATAATCGTGCGCGTTCAGCGAAGCTTAGAGTGGTGGAGAAAATTAACGACAAAGGGCGTGAGTAAATGGCAGCAGTTCGTGTAAGGCAACAGCACCAACATCAACAAGTGCAACAACCGATAACACCACCTAGTCCACAACCCACTATCATACGTCGTAAAAAAACGAACCAGAAGTTTGAAAAAACAATGCTAATTGTTTTAATTGGCATTATTGCTGTACTAGGAATACTTGTATTAAATAAACAAGCAGCGATTCAAACAACAAGTATAGACATTCAAAAAATCGAATCAGAAGCAGAAGAGATTGCGAAACAGAATGTTGACTTAACGGTTCGTGTAAGTGAACTTTCTACATACGAAAACATATGGAAAAAAGCCAAAGAACTCGGTTTAACTCAAAATGAGAAAAATGTAAAGGTAGTGCCGGGAGAATGAAAAAAAAGAGATTTCGATTCCAATGGGGAGCCTTTCTATTATTAATTTTTTATGGAGGGCTCTTTTTTCTATTATTCACAAGAATGGTGACATTACAGGCTACAGGTGAAGTGGAAGGACAAGAGCTTGCAGCGAGAGCAGCAGCTAAGTATGGTAAGGAAAGTGTAATTACAGCTAATCGTGGAAAGATTTATGATCAAAATGGACAAGTAATTGCAGAAGATACATTAAGTTATCGCATGATTGCCATTGTAAGTGAAAAGGCTACAACAGATCCTAAGAATCCCCGACATGTAGTGGATTCGGAGAAAACGGCAAAAGTACTAGCGAAATATATTCCAGCGATGAAGGAAAAGGAAGACGAGATTGTTAAAAAATTGAACAATCGATATAGAAGTGATGGTGAACCTTTATATCAAGTTGAGTTTGGTAGTGCAGGCCGCGGCATTAGTCACGAGGTCATGAGTAAAATAAAGGAAGAAAAATTACCAGGAATTCTCTTTGTGAGTGACTTAAAACGGTATTATCCAAATGGTGTATTTGCCTCTCATTTAATTGGCTATGCTCTCAAAAAAGATAATGAAGATGGCACGGTTACAACCAAGGGGGAAATGGGTCTAGAATATACGTATGATAAAGAATTAACAGGCGTTAATGGCAAAGTAGAATATGAGACAGATGCTTTCCGCTATTTGCTTCCAAACAGTGAGAAAATGATTACACCTGCAAAAAATGGGGACGACATTTATTTAACACTTGATAAAACAATCCAAAGCTTCTTAGAGGAAGCAATGACAAAGGTTGAACAGGAATATAACCCTGAGTCCATGACCGCGGTAGTAGCAGATCCGAAGACTGGAAAGATTTTAGCAATGTCACAGCGTCCTACATTTAACCCAGAAACACGTGAAAGTCAAAACATGAAGTGGCTGAACGAGGTGATTGAGGAGACAATTGAGCCTGGCTCAACGATGAAAACATTCACGCTTGCTTCAGCTATCGATACGGGAAAATGGACACCGAATGATTCATTTATGTCAGGTTCATATACAGTATTTGACCGTACGATTCGAGATCACAATAGATATGGTTGGGGTCCAATTACTTATTTAGAAGGCTTTCAACGCTCTGCCAATACTGGTATGGCCCATTTATTAACTAAGATTGGCGATGACGTATTTATTGATTATCTGGACCGCTTTGGTTTTGGGCACAAAACGGGAATTGATTTACCGAATGAAGCAGCGGGTACTATTTTAACAAAGTATCCTATTCAACGAGTAACAACAACTTATGGCCAAGGTTCAACAGTTACACCTATTCAGTTAATCCAGGCAATGACTGCTATTGCGAACGATGGCAAGATGATGCAGCCATATGTTATCGACCGTATTGTTGATTCTTCTACAGGGAAAATTATTCAAAATCATGAGCCTGTTGAGAAAGGTCAACCAATTAAAGCTGATACAGCGAAACAAGTACGAGAAATCCTAGCCTCAACATTAACATCAAAACATGGGACAGCGAAAGATTTTATATTGGAGGATTATGAGGTTGCAGGGAAAACGGGGACTGCCCAAATTCCAAAAGCTAGTGGTGGATATCTTTCAAACCAATACCTTTATTCATTTTTAGGCTTGGCTCCTGTAGATGATCCACAGCTAATTGTATATGTCTCAGTGAAAAAACCTAAGCTGAACAATGAGCTTGGATCGGTACCAGTATCAAAAGTCTTTAATCCAGTTATGTTAAATAGCTTAAAGCACCTTAATATCAACCCAGACGATGTTCAACATGTTAACAAAGTCAGCATTCAGGACTTTACAGGTCAAAGTGCTGAAGCGGTTGAAGTAGAATTAGCCAATGATGGTTTACAACCAATTGTTGTTGGTAGTGGTGGTAAAGTTATTGAACAATATCCAACGAACACTCAAAAACTGGTAAAAGGTAGTTTTGTATTTTTAAAGACAGATGGCGAGGTAACATTGCCAGACTTTACGAATTGGTCATTACGTAATTTACTAGTCTTTAAATCTATGACTGGACTAGAGATGGAAATATTCGGTGAAGGTTTTGTAGCAAGTCAAAGCGTTTCAGCTGGAACCGTCATCACTGATAGTTCCCCCATTGTTGTCAAGCTCAAAACACCTGCTGAAAGCTTTGTACAAGACGTTGAAGCTGCCTCTGAGGGTGAAGTTGAAGAAGTAGAGGATGAATAATACTGAATAGAAGTCCACTTTATTTCATACGTTGTAAAAAACAAGGTGTGATGTCGAATGAAGTGGATTTCTATCCATTCTAAAAAGCGTTTACGTATTTTATATGTGTTGTTTATGTTCGTAGCAGTGGCAATTGTTGTTAGGTTGTTCTTTTTGCAAGTGTTAGATCAAAAAGAATTGACTACCAAGGCAGAGGAGAACTGGGACAGGGAAATTCCCTTTGCGAATGAACGAGGGCATATAACAGATCGAGATGGAGAGAGTATTGTAACTAATAAGCTAGCGCCTACATTATATTTCATGCCTTCACAAAGTAATGATATTGAAGGAGCTGCTGAAAAAATTGCCCAGGTTCTCGAAGTGGATAAGGCGAAGCTATTAGAGAAAATGCAAAAAAAAGCTTACTTAGTGAAACTAGCACCTGAAGGCAAAAATATATCTTATGAAAAAGCAGTAGAATTACAAGGTATGCAAATTGAAGGGTTGTATAGTGGTGTTGATTATTCTAGGGATTATCCTTACGGCACGCTATTATCTCGATTTTTAGGTTTTACGGGGTATGATGCCCAAGGATTAGCTGGAATTGAATATGAATATGATAAATTTCTGCAGGCTAATTCTTCTGCGATCCGTCTCTTTACAGATGCAAAAGGTAATAATTTGCCTAATGTTTCAAGTGCTTGGAAAGCAGGAGAGGATGGGGCTACGATCGAGCTAACAATTGACGTTGATGTACAGCAAGTCGTAGAGCGTGAAATATCGCAAGCAATGAAGCGCTATGAAGCTGACCAAGCACTAGCGATTGCGATGAATCCAAACACTGGCGAAATTTTGGCATTAGCCTCTTATCCTACTTTTCATCCAGCTGAATATCAATTAGTAGAGCCAGCCATCTACAATCGAAATTTACCTGTATGGATGACGTATGAGCCAGGTTCTACTTTTAAAATTATTACCCTTAGTGCTGCGTTGGAAGAAAACCTAGTGGATTTGGAGCATGAAACCTTTTATGATCCAGGTTATACAATGGTGGCGGGAGCAAAGCTTCGCTGTTGGAAACGTGAAGGACATGGGCATGAAACATTTTTAGAGGTGGTTGAGAACTCCTGTAACCCAGGCTTTATAGAATTAGGACAGCGTCTAGGCAATGAGCGACTACTACAATATATTAAAGACTTTGGTTTTGGACAAAAGACAGGGTCTAATATTGCTGGTGAAGCATCTGGTATTTTATTTTCTAAGGATGCCTTTGGTCCTGTTGAGCAGGCCACGACTTCATTCGGGCAAGGGGTAGCCGTGACACCTATTCAACAAGTTCAAGCAGTAGCTGCTGCCATAAATGGAGGCAAGCTTTATACGCCATATGTTGTGAAAAAGGTATTTAATCCAAATACAGGAGAAGTCATACAGGAAACGCAACCAGTTGTTAAAAATCAGGTAATTCGTGAAGAAACCTCTGCTAAGGTTCGAGGTGCTTTGGAATCAGTAGTAGCGAATGGTTCAGGTCGACAAGCCTTTCGAGATGGACTGCGAATTGGTGGCAAAACTGGAACAGCACAAAAAGTTGAAAATGGCCGTTATAAAAGCGGAGAATACATCGTATCTTTTATTGGCTTTGCACCAGCAGACAATCCGCAAATTGTTGTCTATGTAGCTGTTGACAATCCGAAAAAGACAACCCAGTTTGGTGGTGTTGTAGCAGCACCTATAGTGGGGCAAATTATTGAGGATGTTGCGCCTTTTGTAGGTATTGAAAAATCGAAGGAACAACTGGAAAAGGATTATCGTTATGGTGACCCAATTACTGTGAAGGTACCGAATTTTATTGGTCAAACAAAGGATGATATTGCCAAGCAATTTTATCCATTCCGTATTGAATGGCATGGAGAAGGGACTAAAATTGGTAATCAATTACCTGAAGTGGATAGTGTTATCAAACAAGATGGTACCATTCATTTATATTTGGAGAACTAAAATAACTTTACCTTTAAAAAATGGGAAAGAACCACTATTATTATGAAGGGTAGTAATAATAAAATGAAAGTTAATGCTTTTTTCTTAAAGAAGAAAGTGAAACAAGATTTAAAGGAGATTTTTCAATGAAACTCGCAACAACACTTACCATTTTAGCTCTTGCTTTTATAGTAACAGTTATCCTGGCACCAATTAGTATTCCACTTCTTCGTCGTCTAAAGTTTGGGCAAAGTATTCGAGAAGAGGGACCAAAATCACATATGAAAAAAGCTGGTACACCAACAATGGGAGGAATCATTTTCTTAATATCCATCGTCCTAACAACTGTTGGTGTAGGTAGCTTTTTAGATTTATTAACGACACAGACCGTAGTACTTTTATTAGTATTAGCAGGATTTGGCTTAATAGGTTTATTAGATGATGGTTTAAAGGTTGTATTTAAAAGAAATTTAGGTTTAACCTCTCTTCAAAAATTGATTGGTCAAATTGTTATTGCTATTCTTGCGTATTTTCTTCTACATGTAGGATCGTTTGATACAACGTTAGCTATTCCATTTACGGAGTGGACAATTGATCTTGGCGTATTCTATGTAGCCTTTTTAATTTTTTGGTTAGTAGGCTTCTCCAATGCAGTGAATTTGACAGATGGACTAGACGGGCTAGTGGCGGGTACTGCCTCCATTGCCTTTGCAGCATTTGGTGTTATTGCGCTATTCCAAAGTCAGGCAGATATTGCACTATTTTCGTTTGCTGTAACAGGTGCTTTATTAGGCTTTTTATTATTTAATGCAAATCCTGCAAAGGTATTTATGGGGGATACGGGGTCATTAGCATTAGGTGGAGCATTGGCTATGGTATCTGTCTTAGTAAAAGAAGAATTCTTGCTTTTACTAGTTGGCTTAGTGTTTGTTATCGAAACACTTTCCGTTATTTTGCAGGTAGGTAGCTTTAAGCTTCGAAAAAAGCGTATTTTTAAAATGAGCCCTATTCATCATCATTTTGAATTATCGGGTTGGTCAGAATGGAAAGTAGTGCTTGTCTTCTGGTCAACTGCCTTAGCAGTAGCATTAATTGCAGTCTTATCGGAGGCGTTCTAATGAAAAACTATACTGATTTACAACATAAAAAAGTACTTGTGTTAGGTCTAGCAAAAAGTGGTGTGGCCGCTGCTGAAATTTTACATGAGCTTGGTGCATTTGTAACAGTAAATGATTCAAAACCATTTGATGAAAGTCCAGATGCACAAGGGCTATTACAGAAGGGGATTACAGTAATTTGTGGTCGCCATCCTGAAGATTTACTTGATGAAGGCTTTGAGTTAGTGGTGAAAAATCCAGGTATACCTTATAGCAATCGAATTGTGGCTGATGCCCTTAGTCGAGAGATTCCAGTCTGGACAGAGATTGAGCTAGCTTTTTTAATTAGTGATGCACCATTTATTGGTATAACAGGCTCAAATGGCAAAACAACGACGACAACTTTAATATTCGACATGTTAAGTAAAGGAAGTAAAAATCCGTTAATTGCTGGAAATATTGGAACAGTTGCTTGTGGCGTCGCAAAAGAAGCGAATCAAGATGACATCATTGTAACAGAACTGTCCTCATTCCAATTGATGGGGATCAAAACGTTTAAGCCTAAAATTGCTATTTTGACGAATCTTTATGATGCGCATTTAGACTATCATGGAACATTTAATAACTATGCTGAAGCGAAGTTTGGCGTAACTCGTAATCAAGATGACAGTGATTATTTTATTTATAATGCCGACCAACCGATTGTGGTTGGATATGCAGCACAATCTCATGCACAGAAGATTCCATTCAGTTCGAAGGGACGTACTGCAAATGGGATTAGTGCAGATGATACAACAATTTATTGGCAAGGGGAACCATACATGGATCGCGCGAACATTGCCTTGCCTGGTAAGCATAATTTAGAAAACATCTTAGCAGCCGTGGCAGCCTGTATTTTAGTTGGTTGTGACAAAAAGAAGATGGAAGAGGTTTTAGCGACATTTGGTGGAGTTAGACACCGTACACAATTCGTACGTGAATGGAACGGTCGAAAGATTTACAACGACTCTAAGGCAACCAATTGTTTAGCGACAAAGAGTGCTTTAGATGCTTTCCAAGCTCCTGTCATTTTACTCGCAGGTGGCTTAGATCGTGGACATTCTTTCGAAGAACTTCGCCCTTGTATGAGTCACGTAAAGGGTGTTGTTGCGTTTGGAGAAACTGGCTTACGATTTGTAGAATTTGCAAAATCGTGTGGTGTCCAACAAACCGTCATTGCTCAAAATGTAGAAGACGCTGTTCAATATGCAGCACCGATGTCTGCAGAAGGAGATGTTATTTTACTATCTCCAGCATGTGCAAGTTGGGATCAATATGACAGCTTTGAAATACGTGGAGATGTTTTTATTGATGCTGTAATGAAGCTGTAATGAGCCTGTAACTATTTTAGAATATACTTGACTTGGAAGGATGGCATTACTGAGAGGTAAAGAAAGCTACTTATTGCTCGTCACAACTTTGATGCTATCAATAATCGGCATTATTTTCGTCTATTCTGCAGGTACCTATTGGAGTGCCGTTCATTATAGTGGAAAAATGCCGTTTTATATGAAGCAAAGCGTATACTTTGTGGTAGCCATTGTCGTATTTTTAATCACGATTCGATTAAATATTTTGAGAGAGCAGTCCTTTTGGAAAATGGCCTATATATTTTCGTTAATTTTACTCGTTCTCGTACTGATTCCTGGTATAGGATTGGTGCGAAATGGTTCGCAAAGCTGGATTGGTGTAGGTCCATTAACAATACAGCCAGCAGAGCTAACGAAAATTACCGTCATTGTGTACTTGAGCCATATATTAGCCCAACATAAAACGGGCACTCCTGTTGTTAACTGGCGACATGGTTTTATCCTGTTACTACCTGTTGTTCTTATCATGTTGCAGCCGGATTTTGGCTCAGTATTTATTCTCGTTGTATCTGTGTTTTTATTGTTTTTTGTCGCTGGCTATCCTCTAAAACTATACGCCATGATTATGCTAGCTGGTGTCGCGGGATTAGTAGGTCTCATAGCGACAGCACCATATCGTCTAAAGCGTATAGAAGCATTTCTTGATCCATGGGCTGATCCCTTGGTTAGTGGGTTCCAAGCGGTGCAATCTTTAATGGCTATCGGTCCAGCAGGGATTTTTGGGCATGGCTTTGGACAAAGCCGACAAAAGTTTCTGTATTTACCAGAGCCTCAAAATGACTTTATTTACGCCATTATTTTAGAAGAAGTCGGATTGATTGGTGGCCTCGTTATTTTAGCGCTTTTTATACTAACGATCTATGCAGGCTATAGATTTGCTGTACAGGCTAAAAACCGAACGTCCTATTATGCGATTATTGGGCTAGTCACAATGCTTATGGTGCAAGCTTTTCTAAATATAGCTGTAGTAATAGGTTTAGTGCCAGTAACGGGTGTTACATTACCTTTTATTAGCTATGGTGGAACATCTTTAGTAACAATGTGGTTAATAATAGGTATTATTTATCAATTAGCGAAATAAATATAAAGGAGGAGTACTTTTGTGGAGAAAGTAATTGATATAGAAGAACGCATACCTACGCTAAAAAAGCGACGAAAAAAGCGTACAAACCGGAAATTTATAGTGCTAATATTACTTTTCTTTATTGTGTTAGCAGTACTCCTTTATTTTCAATCTCCATACAGTAACATCAATAAAATCACTGTCAATGGTGCTAAGCTAGCGAATGACCAATATTATTTGGAGGCAAGTACTCTTGCACCAGGAAAATCAATGTGGAGTTTCAAAGTGGAAGATATTGAGCAGATTTTATTAAAGGATAAATGGGTAAAAGAAGTACATGTTAACCGTAACTGGTTACAAGGCGTAACAATTGATATTAAAGAGTGGAAAAAAGTTGCGTACTTAGCTGGGGACGGGACTTATTATCCTTTGCTAGAAAACGGTAAGCGCTTTGAACAAAAGGGAAATGATACACCCATTGATGCACCTGTTTTTATCGGGATAACCGGTGAAAAGACAATTAATAAGCTTGTTGAACAGCTAGCACAATTAAAGCCCGAAGTATTAGCTTTAATTTCTCAGGTTAACACGAATAGTAATGAAGCAAATCCAAATGCAGTCAAGCTTTATATGAATGATGGCTACGAAGTACGTGCTGTTATTCAGACACTAGCGGAAAAGTTAAATTACTACCCCTCTATTGTCGCACAAATTGCTAACTTAGAAAAAGGTGTGATTGATTTAGAGGTTGGTTCATACTATCGTCCTTTTAACGAGGAATACAACAAGATTAGTATTGACATGGAAGCAGATGCAGATGGTGAAATGGTTAACCAGGAAGTGACAGAAGATGAACAACAAGAAGACGAATAGCAAAGGTAGTTTTTTTACTAGAAAACAATTCGAATTACTAATTGTTTGTATAACAACAGGATTTATCATCGGCTATTCATACAACCAGGCGAAAGATAATCGAGAGGCAGGCACTATTAATTCTGAGCTTTTTGAGCAAGAAGATTCTTATCGTGAGGAGTTAATCACTCAACAAGAGCGTAATAAAGAACTAACGGAAGAAGTAAATAATTTACAAGAACAAATTCGAAAGTATGAAAAATCATTTGCATCAAACGAAAAGGACTATAAGAAGCTTGTTGAGCAAGCAGAAGATTTACGGCTTTTACTCGGTGAACTAAAGAGTGAGGGGAAGGGTATACGCATAACCCTTCAAGATGGAGACTATGATCCAAAATCCTTAAATCCAAATGACTATATTGTTCATGAAAGTCATGTATTTAAATTGTTAAATGAACTAAAAATTTCAGGCGCGCAAGCTATTGCTATTAATGGACAACGTGTATTAGCGAGTTCTTATATTCGCTGTAATGGCCCAGTAATAACAATTGATGGTACACAACATCCAGCTCCGTTTGTGATCGAAGCGGTTGGTGATTCAGATACATTAATAGCTTCTTTAAACTTAAACGGGGGCGTTGTAGATCAATTATTAAATGACAATATTGTGGTGTCCCTTGAAGAAAATCAGAAGCTTACCATGCCAAAAGTAAAAATAGAAAGTTAGGACAAGTTCTATACTTTAAACTTCATGTTTAATTTAGCCTCCAGTTATATAGTCGATTGTAGAAAATTATACAATTCAAAGTCGTATTCTGAGGGGCATACGATACGTCTAGGAGGGGCTATTTTGAAAAGAAATATGTACACCCGAATAACGATCGTGCTATTTATTATCGGTTTGATGATAGCGGTACAATACAATACCATACAAAAACCAGCTGAGCGAGATACACGAGATATTTGGGCAATAAGAGAGGAATTGGCACAAGAAAAACAAAGACATTCCGCACTACTGGCAGAAATTCGCTCACTTCATGAAGTAGTGGATCGCTATGAGCAATCTGAAAAAGTAAATCAGCAAGCAGCCTTAAATGAAACATTAAATCGTTTAAAGCTACAAGCAGGATTAACAGAAGTTATAGGGCCAGGTGTTGTACTTCGAGTTGAACCTGCACCTGAACTGATAGAAATGGGCTATGAAATTAAAGAGATTTCACCCGATTTGTTAACTCAATTATTGAATACCCTTTTTAAGAACAATGCTACTAATGTCTCAATTGATGGTAACCGTGTAGTACAAACAACAGCCATACGGGATATCAATGGTAAGACGACAGTAAACAGTATACCACTGTCTTCGCCTTCATTTGAGATATTTGTTGGGACAAGCGATTATAAAGCAGCGCAAAAAATGTATAATTCCTTGCAGGCCTCAACATTTATAGACTCATTTTATTTAGACAATTTTAATTTAGTAATTGAAGAACCAATTGAACAGTTACAACTTCCAGCATTTGATCAGCCGTTGACAAATGATTATTTAGCAGAGGTAAAAAAAGGAGATTAATATATGTGGCTACCATTTTTAGGTTTGATATTTGGACTTGCCCTTGGCTTGTTAACAAATATACAAATCCCCTCTATGTATGAAAATTATCTGTCAATAGCTGTTTTAGCAGCTTTAGATACATTATTTGGAGGTATTCGTGCTCAATTACAGCAAGTTTACGATGATAAAGTTTTTGTATCAGGATTCTTTTTTAATATAGTTCTAGCAGCAGGATTAGCTTTTATAGGAGTGAATTTGGGGATAGATTTGTATTTAGCAGCGATTTTCGCTTTTGGAGTACGTTTATTCCAAAATATAGCAATTATTAGGCGTATATTACTAACTCGGTTAGATGAGAAACGTCACAAGCGGAAAAAAACTTCCATAGAATGAGAGAAAAATTGACCAAAATACTCGATTTGCTTAGACATTATGCCAAATTTACAATAGAATGAAAACAAGAGCATTTTTCAAGGAGGTGCAGCGAATTGAATCAGCAAGATTTATACATTTCCCTTGATATTGGGTCCTCCTCTGTCAAGGTATTAATAGGTGAAATGAGTGACGGGCAATTACATGTAATTGGCGTCGGAAATGTAAAGTCGAATGGAGTTCGAAAAGGTGCAATTGTTGATATTGATGCAACAGTACAATCTATTCGAAAAGCAATAGAACAGGCCGAACGAATGACTGGTTATCAAATCCATGAAGTCGTTTTAGGCGTTCCAGCTAACCAGACGATGTTACAGCTAGTTAAAGGTGTTGTCGCTGTAAATAGTGAAAATAGAGAAATTACAGATGATGATTTAGACAGAGTGGTAGAATCTGCACAAGTCATGTCAATACCTCCTGAACGTGAATTAGTTAACATCATTCCAAGACAGTTTATTGTGGACAACCTTGATGAAATTAAAGATCCTCGTGGTATGATTGGCATCCGTCTTGAAATGGATGCAACAATGATAACGACATCCAAAACGCTTTTACACAATGTTCTTCGCTGTGTTGAGCGAGCGGGTTTAAGTATACGAGAAATATATTTGCAGCCATTAGCATCAGGCTACTTTGCATTAACAGAAGATGAAAAAAACCAAGGAACTGCCTTTATTGACTTAGGTGGCGGATCTACAACAATTGCAGTTTTTGAAGAGGGATTATTAACGCATACGGGTGTCATACCAGTTGGTGGTGATCATATAACGAAAGATATTTCAATCGTTTTAAAAACACCAACAGAACAAGCAGAACAAATTAAACACCAGTTTGGACATGCCTTTTATGATGACGCATCAGATGACGAACTCTTTGAAGTGCCTGTCGTGGGTACAGATTCTACTGATCAGTACAGCCAACGATTTATATCGGAGATTATTGGTGCTAGATTAGAAGAATTACTAGAGTTAGTTATAGATGAATTAGCACGTTTAGGTGTTAGAGATTTACCAGGCGGTGTAGTTTTAACTGGTGGTGTTGCAAAGCTTGAGGGGATTGCCCAATTAGCACGTCAAATTCTACAAACGCGTGTTAGAATCTATACACCTGATTATATCGGTGTTAGAGAGCCTTCATTTGCGACGGCAGTTGGACTTATTCGTTACGCCCATTTAGAAGATGATTTTTACGGTAAAAGTACGAATACGCAGCCTGTTGAATATGCAGTTGTAGGGGCTCAACCAGCTATAAGCAAAAAGCAAGAGTATTCTGCACCTTCAGAACCAAAAGAAAGCGTAATTGGGAGAGCAAAAAAATTATTTGATAAGTTTTTTGATTAACTAGAATGCGTAATGAATGATACAGAGTCGAGTTACCGTGGGAGGAAAAAGAGATGTTAGAATTTGATACAAGTGTTGATGAACTTGCAGTAATAAAGGTCATAGGTGTTGGTGGCGGCGGTAACAACGCTGTCAATCGAATGATAGAACATGGTGTACAGGGTGTTGACTTTATCGCAGTTAACACGGACGCACAGGCATTAAATCTATCCAAAGCGGAAGTAAGGCTACAAATTGGGGCTAAATTAACGCGTGGATTAGGTGCAGGTGCAAATCCAGAAGTAGGAAAAAAAGCTGCTGAAGAGAGCAGAGAACAGCTAGAAGAGGTTTTACGAGGCGCCGATATGGTATTCGTGACTGCTGGTATGGGCGGCGGAACGGGTACTGGTGCAGCTCCAGTGATTGCACAAATTGCGCGTGAATTGGGAGCCCTAACAGTAGGTGTTGTCACACGTCCATTTACTTTTGAAGGTCGTAAACGTCAAACCCAAGCAATCGGTGGCATTGGCGGTATGAAAGAAGCAGTAGATACACTGATTGTAATACCAAACGACAAGCTACTACAAATAGTTGATAAATCAACACCAATGTTAGAAGCCTTTAGAGAAGCCGATAATGTATTACGTCAAGGTGTACAAGGTATTTCAGATTTAATTGCTACGCCTGGTCTTATTAACTTAGACTTTGCAGACGTGAAAACGATTATGTCCAACAAAGGTTCAGCTTTAATGGGAATTGGTATTGCAACAGGTGAAAACAGAGCTTCTGAGGCTGCAAAGAAAGCTATTTCAAGTCCATTGCTTGAATCATCCATTGATGGTGCTAAAGGTGTCCTTATGAACATTACAGGTGGTTCAAATCTTAGCTTATTTGAAGTACAAGAAGCAGCAGATATCGTAGCTTCTGCATCAGATGAAGAGGTAAATATGATTTTCGGTTCTGTAATTAATGAAAATCTTAAAGATGAAATCATTGTTACAGTTATTGCGACAGGCTTCACCGAGGAAGCTTTACAACAACAACGACCTACAGCAAAACAGACACTGAATATGAACAGACAATCTGCTCCACAGCAACAAGCACCTATTCGTGAACAACGACAAGAAATGCATGTTCAACATGAGCAGCCACGTCAAAATCAGCAAAATTATGCACAGGATGACATGCTTGAGGTTCCGGCATTTTTACGTAACCGCAAAAATCGTGGTTAATTAACTTCTAAAAAGCTCGTATTTTACATATGTAAAATACGAGCTTTTTATATTGACTGCCATAATGTTCAAATGTGTAAGGAAACCATGTTTTTTGTCAAAACATTTTTAGGAAATGATGCGATTGTTTGACAATATTTGTGGGAGTAACGTGCTAACTTTGTAAGTAGGAGGCGGCTGTTATGTATGGAGAATGGCTGGTGCTCATTAATACGCTTTTTAATCTAGCGATACTCACGTTTACGGCAAGAGTAACAGGAGTCCTTGTAAAAAATTCAAGATTATTAATGAGTTCTATTTGTAGTAGTTTTGTAGCTGTCATTGGCGGTCAAATGCTGTGGACGACAATTCTTAGTTTTATATTGTTAATTGGTATAGCGTTTCACTTTAAGATTCGAAGCTTTCAGAAGCAAGGACCGATTGTGTTAACAGCAACGATCGTTATTGGCGGATTGTTAACAGCACTACAACCTTTTTTAAAAAATCTTTCTGCCACCCATTTCATTATGATTTGCTTTTTGCTTGCAGTTTTAAATCTTATTGCATTTTATAAGCAATGGGGTTTTGTAAAGTTAGAACGCTTAAGTGGTCAATTTGTATTTGATACAACTTTAACAATCTTTGGGGCAAAGATACCACTTTCTGCCTTTGTAGATACTGGAAATCAAGCTATTGAGCCATTATCAGGAAAGCCGGTTCATTTTGTTTCCTATACTGCTTTGAGACCACATTTACCTTCAGCGTTCCGGGAAGCATTAATGGAATGGCAAGAAACAGATCCGTACAATGTATCTATGTTTTCAGAAGATTATCAGCGTTATATACGATTTATTCATGTCAATACAGTACAACAGCAAACCGTTGTCCTTGGTTTTCGCTTTGATGAGTGGCATATAAAGGGGGAGCCTTCGCAAGTGAAAATGAATGAATATATCGTATTAACCAAAAAAGCTAAAAATTTTCCACATAGCACAGCAGCAATTTTACATTTTTCAGCGCTTTCAAATAACTCATAGAGGGGGAGAACTATTGCTTCTTAGGCTACTTGCTAGCTTGAAAAAATTATGGAGTAAGTTTCGGAGTCGTGAAACGTACTATATAGGGGGAAATGATTCATTGCCAGTGCCATTAAGTCGAGAAGAAGAAGTTACAGTCATTGCATCCTTTATGAATGGTGATTTACGAGCTAGAGACACACTAATTGAACGTAATTTACGTCTTGTTGTTTATATTGCTAGACGTTTTGATAATACGGGAACGCCAATCGAAGACTTAATCAGTATTGGCTCCATTGGTTTAATAAAGGCAATTGAGACGTTCAATACGGATAAAAATATTAAGCTTGCAACATACGCATCACGCTGTATTGAAAATGAAATTTTAATGCATTTACGAAAAACAAGTCGTATGAAGGGTGAAGTATCCTTAGATGAGCCACTAAATTCTGATGCAGATGGAAATGAATTATTACTGTCAGATATTTTAGGAACAGAAGAGCACATTATTTTAGATAATGTGGAGAAAAAAATTGAACGTCAGCATATGTTCCACGCTATTAATTTACTAGGTGCGCGTGAACGTTATATTATGGAATGTCGCTTTGGTCTCAATGGAAAAGTTGAAATGACACAAAAAGAAGTTGCAGATCATTTAGGCATATCGCAATCATATATTTCCCGTTTAGAAAAGAAAATTATTCAAGATTTACGTGAAAATTTAAATCAACCAATTTCTTAGAAAGGGAAATTTATCCTACCTAAAATTGGTCGCAGCTTTTGTGCATATTCTTGTTTCTCTCGGACAAACTGATGTCACGGTTTAGTCAGAGAATAACATCCGGAGGAATCGAATATGCGAACAAAAGTAGATCTTTGCGGCTTAGATACATCGACTTTGCCAATTCTAAAGCACGAGGAAATGAAGGAACTCTTCATCCGATTACAAGCTGGAGAAACAGAGATTAGAGAAGAGCTTGTGATGTGCAATTTAAGGTTAGTGCTTAGTATTGTCGGTAGATTTGCCTATAGAGGTGAACAGGCAGATGATTTATTTCAAGTAGGCTGTATTGGCCTCATGAAAGCCATTGATCATTTTGATTTAAAGCATAATGTACGATTTTCGACATATGCTGTACCAATGATTATTGGTGAAATTCGTCGCCATCTGCGTGATCATCATGCATTACGTGTATCTCGCTCTCTAAGAGATATAGCTTATAAGGCAATGCAGGCAAAAGAACAATGGATAACCGATAATTTGCGAGAACCAACGATTGAAGAAATTGCTGAGATGATTGACATGAAAAAGGAAGACGTTTTATTTGCTTTGGATGCCATTCAAGATCCAGTTTCGTTACAGGAACCCATTTATTCAGATGGCGGAGATGCTGTTTATATGATGGACCAATTACGTGATGATGATGTATCAGAGGATCAATGGGTTGCCTATGTGTCGGTAAAGGAAAGCTTGCAAAAGCTAGATGAACGTCAGCAAATGATCGTTGCCAAACGATTTTATTATGGAGAGACCCAAACTGAAATTGCCAAAGAACTTGGGATTTCTCAAGCACAAATTTCACGTCTTGAAAAAAATGCAATTGAAACAATGCAAAAAGATTACAAATAAAAAAATGCGCATCGTATAATTCGGTGCGCATTTTATCTTCATTCAATGAACAAATGATACATAAATATAAAGTAACAGCAAAGTTTGATGGTAGTAGAAATGATTATACGAAAGTAAACAATAGAGGAGGTATGTCATTGCGTTTTTCGATGTTACAACAAAAAGAAGTCATAGAAGCAGGAAATGGACGATTTATAGGCTTTGTAATAGATGCTGAAGTATCAAAAGAAACAGGCTATGTGACAGCATTTTTGATTGCAGAGCCTCGCAAATATCTTGGTTTTTTTAAAGGTGAAGAGTCTGTGAGAAAAGTGTATATGAAGGATGTGCTTGTTGTTGGTAAGGATGTCATTTTAGTCAAAGCCCTTTCTTAAGACATCAGCTCATTTAAATTGTGAAATTGTATGCTGACATAGGTCAGGCTATTCATTGATAAATCAAGCATTGCTTGTTACAATAAAAGAAAATATTGTTGTAAAGTTGGGAAAAACAGTGACAAAAATCTTAACAAATTTAAACAAACTAAATGATTTAATAACAGCAGCAGAAAAAAAAGGGAATCGTGAGGGCGAAAAAGTCCAAATAATTGCCGTGACGAAGGAAGTTTCTGTTGAAAGAACACAAGAAGCAATTGAAGCAGGGCTCACTCATTTAGGAGAAAACAGACCTGAGGGCTTACATCGTAAAATTACTGAGATTCATGCTGATGTTCATTGGCATTACATTGGGTCGCTTCAAACACGTAAAGTAAAACAAGTGATTAACAGCATTGATTATTTACACTCCTTAGATCGTTTGAGTTTAGCAGAAGAAATTGAAAAAAGAGCAGAACAACCTGTTAAATGTTTTGTACAAGTAAATGTTTCTGGTGAAGAATCAAAACATGGTTTAACCATCGAAGAAGTCTTGCCTTTTGTAGAAGCATTAAAAGGTTTTACGAAGATTCAAGTTGTAGGTTTAATGACTATGGCACCAAACACCGAAAACGAAGCAATTATTCGCTCTGTTTTCAAGCAATTAAAACAATGTCAACAGCAAATAGCCGAGCAAGGATTCGCACATGCACCTTGTACCGAGTTATCAATGGGCATGTCTAATGACTTTGAAATTGCGGTAGAGGAAGGGGCTACTTTTGTTCGAGTCGGAACGGCTCTTGTTGGAAATGAAAGAGGGGAACAGGATGAGCATGAAAAATAAGATTAAAAACTTCTTTTACCTTGAAGAAGAATTAGAAGAAGAAATCACGCAAGCTCCTATTCAGCAACAACAACCCATACAACAACAGCAACCGATTCATTCAGTTAAGCCAAAAAAAATGATGAAAGAACGCAAAGCACCTATTCATGAAATCATGCCACAAAGCACAGCAACTCCTAATAACATAGTCAGTTTGCAGGCAGCTATGAGTTCTAAGGGAGCAAAAGTTGTTTTAATAGAGCCGAGAGTTTATGCAGAAGCACAAGATATCGCAGAGCATTTAAAAAATAAACGTGCAACAATTGTCAATTTGCAACGTATCGAAAGAGAACAAGGTAAACGCATTATTGATTTTTTAAGTGGCACAGTCTATGCTCTTGCTGGAGATATTCAACGTATCGGTAAAGATATCTTCCTTTGTACGCCAGATAATGTAGAAGTGACTGGTGAAATTACAAACTTTATTTTAGACGATAATTAATAGCGAGGATTGTAGTTTATATGACTTTTTTTATTATACTTGGTTATGTATCATTAGCATTTAAGATTTATTCATTCATGCTAATTGCATATATCTTAATGTCTTGGGTGCCTGCCGCTCAAAATTCAGCCATTGGTCGCATGCTTGAAAAAGTTTGTGAGCCATATTTAGGGATTTTTAGGAAATTCATTCCTCCTCTTGGTATGATTGATATTTCCCCAATTGTGGCCATCTTTATGCTGAATTTTATAGAAAGAGGGCTTTATATAGTCATTCAGAAATTATATTTTATGTTCGCTTAGAAATAAATCCTCACGTTTTGGTGGGGATTTTTTATTTATTTTAATTTTCTCCGCTACTAAAGCGACTAATAAAAAATATTAAAACAATGACGTCCCAACGTCATTAATTGGGAATACTAAGTTTCCAACTAACAAAGCAAAATGGAACTAGTGAAAGAGGAGACAACAAGATGGAACACTTAATCCAGCATTTTCGAAAAGATGAACAGCCCTTTATTGAACAGGTAATAAGCTGGCAGCGTGAGGTTGAAGATCGTTATGCGCCTAAGCTGACAGATTTTCTTGATCCAAGACAGCGTTTTATTGTGACATCGATTATCGGGCAAGATGATACCCTACAAACTGCATGCACAGGTTTATTTGAAGAGGCAGAGAGGCAGCGTATGCTTATTTTTCCTTCTTATTATGAAGCGATAGAAGAAGACTTTCAGTTAGTGGCATTTACGATTCAATATCCAGTGAAATTTGTCCAATTACGACATCCTGATGTTTTAGGTGCGTTGCTTTCATTAGGCTTAAACCGTGGCAAATTTGGTGATATTCGTGTAAATGATCAGCAGGTGCAATTCGTTGTAGCTCAAGAGGTAGCAGAATATGTTCGGTTACATTTAACAGGTATTGGTAAAGTTAAGGTGCATATTGAGTCTTTAAAAGAAGCGGATTCCCTTATTGTAAATGAGGAAGAATGGTTGGAGGAATCCCATACAGTATCTTCCATGCGCTTAGATGTAATTATTGCAACTGTATTAAATGTATCACGCCAAAAAGCGCAAACTTTAATTACTGGGAAAAAGGTTCGTGTAAATTGGACAGAAAGAGATACAGTTGCTTTTGAATTACAAGAAGGAGATATTTTATCGATACGTGGAAGTGGTCGGGTGAAAATTATTATGACTGAAGGCCGAACTAAAAAAGATAAAATCCGTCTTCAAGTCGGTCGATTGGCCCAAAAAAGCTGAAAGTGAAGTAAATTTCATTAATTTTTACTGCTAAGTTGTCGGAACAATTGTATAATAGGAATTACGAATGTACATGTAAAGGAGAGAAGGATTGTATGCCATTATCACCTATTGATATACATAATAAGGAGTTTACAAAAGCCTTCAGAGGCTATGCTGAAGATGAAGTAAATGAATTTTTAGATCAGATTATTAAAGACTATGAAATTCTGCTTCGTGAAAAAAAAGAGGTTGATAAGCAATTAGAGATGGCTTTAGAACAAGCGAGACATTTCAACTCCTTAGAAGAAACTTTGCAGAAATCTATTGTCGTTGCACAAGAAGCGGCTGATGAAGTGAGAAGAAATTCTCAAAAAGAAGCAAAGCTCATCGTAAAAGAAGCTGAAAAAAATGCTGATCGAATTGTCAATGAAGCGTTGACGAAGGCTCGTAAGGTGACGATTGAAATTGATGAGCTTAAAAAGCAATCTAAGGTATTTCGTAATCGTTTCAAGATGCTCGTAGAAGCACAGTTGGATTTACTTAATGCAGATGACTGGGATCATTTGCTGCAATATGATATTGATTTAACAGAAATTCAAGCATCTGTTGATGAAGCACAGGATTCTGAGGATATTTAACTTTTCTTTTTAATTGTTACAATTGACAAATGAAACTTGACGCGATTGTTTGAATTTCATATACTTTGTAATAGTAATTATTTTGAACAGATATGCATAAAAGCAGAGACGAAGACAGTATTTGTTAGGCGTTGTTAAGCGATTTGGGGACAGTGAGAGCCCAAACATACAACTAGCATTGAACATCACTTCTGAGCTAAATAACTGAAAAAAGTAGGTTATTTCGTGATGCACGACGTTAAACGTGCTTTTAAGAGGTAGTGCAATTTTTTGTACTACAATTAGGGTGGTACCGCGAGTAGAAGCTTCTCGTCCCTTAGTGGGATTGAGGGCTTTTTTTGTTTGTTTCCGAATCGTTTTAGATAATTTTGCCAATAACTGTCTTATGAGAATAATGTCTACCTGTTTGTGTAAAATAAAGGAGGAATTTTAATGGTTGAATACAAAGATACTTTATTAATGCCAAAAACAGATTTCCCAATGCGTGGAAATTTACCGGCGAATGAGCCAAAAATGCAAGAAAAATGGAATGGCATGGATATTAACAAATTACAGATGGAACGTACGGAAGGTCGACCAGAATATGTTCTACATGATGGTCCTCCCTATGCAAATGGTGATATCCATATCGGCCATGCTCTAAATAAAGTATTGAAGGATATGATTACACGTCATCGTTCAATGACTGGCTACCATGTCAATTATATTCCAGGTTGGGATACACATGGTTTACCAATTGAGCAAGCATTGACTAACAAAGGTGTAAAACGTAAAGAAATGTCAGTAGCAGCATTCCGCCAGCTTTGTGAAGAGTATGCTTATGAGCAAATTGACAATCAACGTGCCCAATTCCGCCGTCTAGGCATTCGAGGTGATTGGGAAAATCCATATATTACGTTAAAGCCTGAGTTTGAAGCACGTCAAATTGAAGTATTCGGTAAAATGGCGGAAAAAGGATATATCTATAAAGGGTTAAAACCGGTTTATTGGTCTCCATCTTCTGAATCTGCTTTGGCGGAAGCTGAAATTGAATATAAGGACATCAAATCCCCATCCATTTATGTAAGCTTTGCTATCAAGGATGCGAAGGGCATTGTTCCAGCAGATGCTAAATTTATCATTTGGACAACAACACCATGGACATTACCAGCAAACTTAGGGATTTCTTTGAATCCTGAATTTATCTATGTAGTAGTTGCTGTGGCTACTAAAAAATTCATCATTGCCAAAGAGTTATTAGAGTCAGTAGCAACTACGCTTGGATGGGAAGACTATGAGGTTGTACAAGAAGTAAAAGGTGAGGCATTAGATCGTATTGTAGCACAACATCCATTCTATGATCGTGAATCGCTTATCATGGTAGGTGAACACGTAACTGCTGAAGCGGGTACAGGTTGTGTTCATACAGCACCAGGGCACGGTGAAGACGATTATCATATTGGTAAACAGTATGGTTTAGGTATTCTTAGCCCTCTTGATAATAGTGGCTGTTATACAGATGAAGCACCTGGCTTTGAAGGCGTGTTTTATAATGATGCAAATAAACTTGTTACAGAAAAACTAAAAGAAGTAGGAGCTTTAGAAAAGCTTGATTTCTTTACGCACTCCTATCCACATGACTGGCGTACGAAAAAGCCTGTTATTTACCGTGCGACACCACAATGGTTTGCATCTGTTGAAGCATTCCGTGGGGAGTTATTAGAGGCTGTAAAAGCAACAGCATTTACACCAGCTTGGGGAGAAACTCGTCTTTATAATATGATTCGTGATCGTGGAGACTGGGTAATTTCACGTCAACGTGCGTGGGGTGTGCCGATTCCGATTTTCTATGCTGAAAATGGTGAACCTATTATTACGCCTGAAACAATTAGTCATGTCTCAGCATTATTCCGTGAGAATGGATCAAATATTTGGTTCCAAAAAACAGCAAAAGAGTTATTACCAGAAGGCTTTACACATCCAGGTAGCCCGAACGGCGAATTTACAAAAGAAAATGATATTATGGATGTATGGTTTGATTCCGGTTCATCACACCAAGGTGTACTAGTAGAGCGTGGTATGAAATATCCAGCTGATCTCTATTTAGAGGGCTCTGACCAACATCGTGGTTGGTTTAATTCATCTCTTATTACATCTGTAGCTATTAACGGCTATGCACCATACAAAGGACTTTTAACACATGGTTTTGTTCTTGATGGTGAAGGACGTAAAATGAGTAAATCTTTAGGGAATGTGATTATTCCACAAAAAGTAATGGATCAGTATGGAGCAGACATACTTCGTTTATGGGTTGCTTCTGTTGACTATACAGCAGATGTGCGCATCTCTATGGATATGTTAAAGCAAGTATCTGAAGTGTATCGTAAAATTCGTAATACTTTCCGTTTCTTACACGGCAATATTGCTGATTTCGATCCTAAGAAAGATCGTGTAAGTTATGCTGAGCTTCGTGAAATGGATCAATATGTGTTTATGCGCTTACAGGATGTCTTAAAAACTGTGCGTGCTGCCTATGATCGCTATGATTTTGCTGCTGTCTATCATGTAGTCAATAATTTTGTTGCTGTAGAGTTATCTTCATTCTATCTTGATATTGCCAAAGATGTAGTCTATATCGAGGGTCATGACAATAAGGATCGTCGTGCGATGCAAACAGTTATTTATGATACATTGATGACATTGGTAAAAATCATGACACCAATTATCCCACATACAACGGATGAAATGTGGTCTTATCTACATGCTCAAGGTATTGTAGAAGAAGTTTCTGTGCAATTAACAGATTTCCCAGAGGTAGATGATCAAGCGAATTTTGACAGCCTACGTACAAAATGGGAAAAAATTATTGATGTACGCGATGATATTTTAAAAGCATTAGAGGAATCACGTAATGCGAAAACAATTGGTAAATCACTTGAAGCAAAAGTCACTGTCTATGCGAAAGAAGATGTTGTCGTATTATTGAAAGATGCCAACATTGATTTTGCACAACTTTCCATCGTTTCAGCTTTTGAGGTAGCTACCATCGAAGAGGCACCTGCTGAAGCTTTAACACTTGAGCATGTTTCCATTGTTGTTGAGAAAGCTACAGGTGAGAAATGTGAGCGTTGCTGGTCAATTTCTGAAACAGTTGGTTCAAATGAAGCACAACCTACAGTATGTGCTCGCTGTGCAGAGGTTGTAGAAAAGTATTACGTTTAATCTATAAATAACAAGAATCTGCATTTTAATGTAGAGGATGTGCAAGTCTCCTTGATGGAGGCTTGCTTTTTTCATGGAAGTGTTGCAGATTCTTTTCTATTATTTAAATAAAATTTCTGTCGTATTGCGATAGTCTGTTGGAGAGATACCTACATATTTTTTAAATGTTAAACTATAGTAATTTGGTGTATTGAAGCCACAGATGGAGGAGATTTTTTCTATGGTGTAGTCGTACTTACGTAAAAAAGGTAAGGTTTTGATAATGCGTGTATAAGCAACATAGTCAACAAAATTGCGACCTGTTTCTTTTTTAAATAGTCTACTAAAATGAGTTGGGCTAAAGTTAATATATTTTGCAACATCACGAATGGTCAGTTGTTCGTCGTAATGTTCTTCAATATACTGAATAGCTTTTTGAAGCTGCTCATGCTTTGTTAAATCTTCGTAATATCTGATGTGTATATTATGGATAGGTGGTTTTCTACGGGCTTTTCTAGCCTGGCTATAGGATTCCTTCACTTGCATAGCATCCTGAAATACACCCCCAACCCCCATAAAAAGATGAATAGAACAATCCCTTTTTAGGGTTTCGATAACCTCTAATAAACAGGCTTCACCCTCGGTCCAATGTTTGAAAGAGTTGTACTCACTAGGAATTCGCATAAGAAGTAATAAATAGCGTTCAAAATGTAAAAAGGATAATGAGGCTTTCTCAGCAAAGTGCTGACGAAAAACAGTTGTAATACTACTACTTGCATCCTGTGGGACAGCTTTCTTATTAGCCCCATCAATATAGCCTTGAATTAAAAATACAATATTAGGTATACAGCTTGTAGATAAAAATGAAGCAGATTGTATTATTTCTTGTTCATTGTCAATTTCTCCACGGATCAGGCGTTTTAAAAATGCTTCCCTAAATGGAGAGGTATGTTGTTGGGATACTTGTTGTGATAGCTCAAGCATTGTAAGTGTACTCGCCTTTTTTTCCTGATAGGACGTATACAGCTTTTTTACGATTCGTAAAAATTTTGATTTTTGTAATGGTTTTATGAGAAGTGCAGGTAAAGCTAATTCAATTGCTATACCAGTCGAGTAGGTAAGGTGTTCTGTAACAAATGGGACAATAATACTATTAGGATAATTTCTTTTTAATCGATTAATCTTTACCCAATCAAATAACCGATTGACTTCATAGACAATAATGACCTCATCTTCTGGCTTTGGCACTTTACATTCCTCTAAAGCGTTTGGTAAAACCCCTTTTAACCATTCACTCATTTGCTGCTTGTCAAATGAGCTTTCCATATACCATACCACCTTTAAAATGCTATCAGCCCCCTACGAATAAAAAGATAAAAATATTTTAACTTAAAATAGCAATTTTTTGTACTAATACAGCAATATTTTATATCTATATTGAAGTGGAAATAGAATAGAATAATTGTAGTGAATAATAATTTGAAATTTCAGACAATTATTCATTTATCAGAAAAGGGGGAGTTAGCTTATGGCAGAAGTAGGCAGTCATGATTATGACTATGTAGAAGCAGGAACAATTGATGTGAAAGATCTACCACCTTTAGATGCAACAACAAACAAAATTATGAAAGATGAATTTACAACAGGTTTAGGTTTATCGATATTTTACTTTATTTTGATTTTTAGTATCCCTGTTATGAATTGGTTTGCGCCAGCATTTGCGTTTAAGAAGATGTGGGGTGGTATGACAGTTACATGGTTTGTGACAACGATTGTAATGATGGCTATGGCATTTATTATTGCATATGTTCATACGGCCATGTACGAGAAACGTCTAAAAAAATACGATATAGCAAATAAGTAGTTGGAATAAAGGGGGAAATGTTGAATGATGGAAGCTCTATTAGAACCAAAGATGTTAATGACCATTGCTTTAATGGGAACAATTGTATACATTACGTATTTAACAAAAAGAAATGCAACAGCATCGGATTTCTTTGTAGGTGGCCGAAGTTTCGGATGGTTTACAAATGGTTCTGCCATTGGTGGGGATTACTTAAGTGCAGCAACATTCCTAGGCATCGCAGGGTTAACATTTCAACTTGGATATGATGGTGCTTATTATGCTTTTTGCTTCTCCATTGGGTTAACATTATTAGCGATTTTTGTGGCAGGTCCTTTAAGACGCTTTGGTGCATTTACCGTTGCAGATTTTTTAGGTTATCGTTTTCATAGTAGACGAGCACGACTTGTAGCGGTAGCGGTGGTTTTAGCAATTTCTGGATTTTATGCAGCTCCCCAATTATTAGGTGCTGCACAAATTTTAAGTATGTTTTTCGGTACTTCTTATGAATTCGGCATTATATTTACTTGTGTTGTTATGATTTTTTATGTAGGTATTGGTGGTATGAAAGGAACAACCATCAACCAAGCATTAGAGTTGTGGATTCGTCTTGGTGCGTTTATCGTGATGTTAATTGCAGCAGTTTATGGCGGTTTACATTATGATAAAATTTTAGCAGCCATCCATTCATTTAGTGGTCCAATCACAGGCACTTCACCATATGCTTTAGATGGCAATGATATCAATTTTGATGGTGCTGCTTGGACAGGCACGGGCTTCTATTTCCCCACGTTCTGGCAAACAATTAGTATGACGATTGGATTAGCGCTAGGAACAATTGGACTTCCACATATATTATTGCGCTTTTATACAAATCCAAGTGCTAAAGCAGCCCGTAAATCTGCACTCATGGCTATTGGGATTGCAAGCGCGTTCTTCTTGTTAGCTGTTTATTTAGGTGTTGTAGGTCGATCTATTTTCATTTCCGGGACAGCTAGTGAGGAAGTTATGCGTGATTTAGTGCTAGGTGGTAATAATATGGTTATTCCTACTACAGCCCTTGCACTAGGGGGCAAATGGCTACTAGGATTAGTTATAGCGGGAGCATTTGCAGCGATCTTCTCCAATCTTTCAGGGTTGTTTATTACAAGCTCAGGTGCACTAGCTCATGATTTATATGCCAATATCATGAAAAAGGATATTACACAAAAACAACGAGTGATTGCTGGGAAAGTGGCTATTGTATTATTAGGTATTTTATATGGAGCATTGGGTTTACTTGTAAAGGATGCATCCATTGGCCATTTAGTGGCGCTCGCTTTTACTGTCGCTGCAAGTACATTTACACCAATATTCATTTTAGGTATTTGGTGGAGAGGCATGACAGAAAAAGGAGCCATTGCAGGATTATTAATAGGACTTGGCGTGTCTATGTGGATGATCTTTTTACCAGGAACATTACCAAGCTTCTTGCAGTTTAAAATTCCAGGTATTGTGACAGTGCCTGTGGGCTTCTTATCTGTTATTATCGTGTCATTAATAGATCGCAAAGTTCCTGCAGATGTTAATGACTTCATGAAGCGAGTACATTCAAAAGAATCTGAAACTGTCTAATCAATAAGTTATGGCTATTTCTATTGCTTAAACGTAATAGGGATAGCCTTTTTATATTTCTTGGAGAGATTTAGAATCAGCCATATTTAGATATGATATTAGTTATTGTGAATGGTACTGTTATGGTAGAATAGGTAAGATGTTGAGTGAACGGAGGAATGTCTGTGTATAAATATTATGGATTAGCTGCTTTTGTCGTTTTACTGGATCAATGGACAAAATGGCTGATTGTGAAAAATATGGAATATGCTGAACGCATTGCTGTATGGGACCCATGGTTTGGTATTTTGTCTCATCGAAATAGAGGGGCAGCATGGGGGATGCTAGAGGGGCAAATGTGGCTGTTTAGTATTGTCACAGTTGCTGTTATCTGTGCGATTGTCTATTTTTATCATAAAGAAGCAAAGGGAAAGCCTGTTTTTCAAGTTGGCTTAATGCTCTTGCTTGGTGGTGCAGTAGGTAACTTTATTGACCGTCTATTTAGAGGAGAAGTGGTCGATTTTGTAGATGTTTTAATTCCAATTATTAATTATGATTTCCCTATTTTTAATGTGGCAGATGCTGCATTAACAATAGCAGTTGTCGTGCTGATGATTGGCTTAATTATGGAAGATAAAAAAGAGAAGAAACAGGTGAAACAATGACGCAAGTAACATATACAATCGAAGAACAGCAGCAAGGAGAGCGCATTGATAAAGCACTTTCCAGCTTACAATCTGAGTGGTCACGTACGCAAATTGGGAACTGGATTAGTGATGGAGTCATTAAAGTAAACGGTGATGCTGTAAAGGCAAAATATAAGGTTAAAGCTGGTGACATCATCGCTATTGATGTACCAGAAGTGGAAGAATTGGATGTTGTCCCGGAAAATTTAGATTTAGATATTGTTTATGAGGATGCAGATGTTCTTGTTGTGAATAAACCAAAGGGTATGGTGGTACATCCAGCACCGGGCCATATGGGAGGTACACTAGTAAATGGGTTAATGTATCATTGTAAAGACTTATCGGGGATTAATGGTGTACTACGACCTGGGATTGTCCATCGTATCGACAAAGATACATCGGGCTTATTGATGGTTGCTAAAAATGATACGGCTCATGAATCATTAGTCAATCAATTAGTTAATAAAACAGTTACTCGTAAATATATTGCTCTTGTCCACGGGCATATTGCACATGATAAGGGGACAATTGATGCACCAATTGGACGTGACCAAAAAGATCGCCAAAAACAGGCAGTTGTCGATAATGGTAAACATGCTGTCACACACTTCCAAGTTGATGAACGTTTTGGTGACTATACGCTCGTGGAATGTCGTTTAGAAACAGGACGTACACACCAAATACGTGTGCATATGAATTATATTGGTTTCCCACTTGTTGGAGATCCAAAATATGGCCCGAAAAAGACAATCGACTTTGGGGGACAAGTGTTACATGCAGCGACTTTAGGATTCGATCATCCTTCATCTGGAGAATATTTGGAGTTTGAAACACCACTTCCAGCTGATTATGAACAATTATTAAATGATTTACGAAATAGGCATTGACGTATACGAAAAGAAAGTCTATACTAACGACAGTGAATGAACAATTTAACTAAATATTCACCTTTAATGGCAGTCCAGAGAGGCTGAGAAGGGACATGTGATAGTGTTGTGGAAATTTGTGCTGCAAATTTTTCCAACATGCTTTTTCGACACGTATACAACCCTCTCAGGCTATTCGCCTCGAGAGGTTTTTTTATGGACACATGGCCGATAATAGATTGAAGAGAGGAGGATACGAATATGGCACAAAATGAATTATTAGATGGCCCATCAATGACACGAGCATTAACACGTATAGCCCATGAAATTATTGAACGTAATAAAGGAATCGATGAATGTATTTTAGTTGGCATTAAAACACGAGGTGCCTTTCTAGCCAGACGTTTGGCGCAGCGAATTGAAAAAATTGAAGGTAAACCGATTCGTACAGGGGAACTTGATATTACACTTTACCGAGATGATTTAACAACGAAACATGAAAACGAACAAGCACATGTAGAACAAGTTGATATCGAGTATCAAGTGAAAAATCAAAAAATCATCTTAGTGGATGATGTACTTTATACAGGTCGAACAGTACGTGCAGCTCTAGATGCTGTAATGGATTTAGGAAGACCTGCACAAATTCAACTAGCTGTTCTAGTAGATAGAGGACATCGAGAGCTACCAATTAGAGCAGACTATGTGGGAAAAAACGTTCCAACTTCTGGCTCTGAGCGCATTGTTGTCAATTTACAAGAAGTAGACGGAGAAGATTGCGTCATTATTTACAAAGAAGACGAACAATAAAGTGAGGAAACAGTATGTCAAATGCAGTTTTAGATATTAAGGATAAACCGACTCCGCTCCAGCTAGTGACATTAAGTTTCCAGCATATGTTTGCGATGTTTGGTTCAACGATTTTAGTACCGCAGTTAGTTGGTCTTAGTCCAGCGATTGCCCTTTTAACAAGCGGAATTGCTACATTATTCTTCCTATTAATTACGAAATTTCAGGTACCAGCTTATTTAGGATCATCCTTCGCCTTTATTGCACCAATCTTACTTGCTGCAGGTGGTTTAAATGAAGACGGTTCAAGTGTAAATCCAGGCAATGCCATGATCGGTGCTATGGCTGTCGGCATTACGTACGGAATTGTATCCTTAATCATTTGGAAAAGTGGTTATAAGTGGATTATGAAAATCTTGCCACCGATTGTTGTAGGTCCAGTAATTATGGTAATTGGGCTTGGACTTTCTGGTACGGCTGTGAATATGGCGATGAACGTCAATGGAGAGTATAGCTTTTTACACTTCTCAGCTGCTTTAGTTACGGTCTTTACAGCTATCATCTTTACGATTTTCTTTAAAGGAATTTTAAGCACTATGCCAATTTTGATGGGCCTAATTGTAGGATACATTTACTCCATGCTGATCGACATAGTAGACTATACACCGATTGCCAAAGCAAAATTCTTCGCAATGCCTGATTTCTTAATACCAGGTGTGCATTATGAGTTTGAAATAACAACAAAAATTCTACTTATCATGGTACCAATCGTAATTGTAACAATTTCGGAACATATTGGTCATCAATTGGTATTAGGAAAAGTAGTAGATCGGGATTATATTAAAGAGCCAGGACTACACCGTTCGCTACTAGGTGACGGACTTGGCACATTTGTTAGTGCTTTAATCGGAGGTCCTCCGAAAACAACGTATGGTGAAAATATTGGTGTACTAGCCATTACTAGAGTATACAGTATTTACGTTATTGCAGGTGCAGCAGTGGTTGCTATCTTACTATCATTCTTCGGGAAAGCAATGGCAGTAATTGCAACGATTCCAACCGCAGTACTTGGTGGAGTTTCCATATTACTCTTCGGAATTATCGCAGCAAGTGGCTTACGTATGCTAGTAGATAATCATATTGATTTTGGTAACAGTCGTAACCTAGTAATTGCTTCAGTGATTTTAGTCATTGGTATTGGCGGTGCCAAGTTTGTTATCTCAGAATCATTGAGTGTTGAAGGAATGGCACTAGCGGCGATTATTGGTGTGCTATTGAACGCGATTCTACCAGGTAAAAAAGAAGCTGATATACCCGTACAATACAATCAAAATAAAGATTCATAGTAGTACCTTTTAATGAATTGTCCAGAGAGGCAAAAAAAGGGAAGTTGTGGACAGGCTGAAGTAGGATATATGTCTTGCTGTAGTTTGTCACGCCTCCTCATGCCTCGTTGATGACATCAACGGGGCTTTTACTTTATATAAAGAGAACGTCATATATAGACGTTCACGATTCACAACCTAATGGAGGTCACATGATGAAGAACTTATTATCGATGGAACATTTAACAACAGAAGAGATTAACCAAATCCTAGATCTTGCGCAAGCATTTGAAAATGGTGAAACATCATCGTTATCTCGCACACACAAAGTGGCCAATTTATTTTTTGAACCAAGTACTCGCACAAAAACAAGCTTTGAAATGGCAGAATACAAAATTGGCTGTCATGTTATCCCTTTTGATGCAGGGTTTTCAAGTGTTACGAAAGGGGAAACGATGTACGATACTGTCAAAACGTTGGAAATGATTGGTTTAGATGCTGTCATCATTCGAGCGTCAGAAGATGAGTATTACAATGAGCTGCTGGATGGTATTAATGTAGCGATTATTAATGCAGGGGATGGTGCTGGGCAACACCCTTCACAATCCTTATTGGATCTTTATACCATCAAAAAGGAGTTTGGCTATTTCGAAGGGTTGAATGTCACTATTGCAGGAGATATCTCTCATAGTCGAGTAGCGAAATCAAATGCAACAGCATTACAAAATTTAGGGGCAAATGTTCATTTCCTTTGTCCAGAAGAATGGTCTGGCGGTTTTGAAGCGCATCATTCATGGGATAATCTGATCGAAATAAGTGATGTCATTATGTTACTACGTGTGCAACATGAACGTCATAAAGTAAATAAAAGCTTTTCAAAGGAAGGTTACCATCAAGAGTTTGGTTTAACAATTGAACGAGAAAAGCAAATGAAAGAATCAGCCATTATTATGCATCCAGCACCCGTCAATCGTGATGTTGAAATTGCCTCTGAGTTAGTTGAGTGTGATCGCTCTCGAATTTTTGAACAGGTGCGGAACGGTGTTTACACACGGATGGCTATTATGGAAACCATTTTAAAGGGGAGAGAATAACATGACAAAGGTACTTCAAAATGTACAAATGCTAGATGAACAAGGTGAATTGAAGACAGTCAATATTGCAATGGCAGACGGAAAGATTACGGCTATTGGTCAAGATGTGACTGTAGCGGGTGCAGAACTGATTGAAGGACATGGTTTAATCGTAGCGCCAGGCTTTATCGATGTTCATACACATTTACGAGAGCCAGGATTTGAGCATAAGGAAACCATTGCAACAGGTTCGGCATCAGCAGCAAAAGGTGGCTTTACGACAATTTGCGCAATGCCTAATACAAAGCCAGTACCTGATTCGGTTGAAAACATGCAACTCATCAATGGGCTCATTCAGGACAGTGCGGTTATTCGAGTACTCCCATACGGTTCCCTAACAAAGGATATATCGGGTGAGGTTCGAACAAATATTGAAGAATTAAAAGCACATGGAGCAGTGGCATTCTCAGATGATGGTGTTGGTATCCAGCTAGCCTCAACGATGTATGAGCAAATGAAAGATGCGGCCCAGCACGATATGGTCGTTGTAGCGCATTGTGAGGACAACTCATTAATCTATGATGGTGTGATGCATGAAGGAAAGCGTAATAAAGAGCTAGGCCTCCCAGGAATACCTTCCATCTGTGAATCCGTACAAATTGCACGAGATGTACTACTTGCAGAAGCAGCAGGCGCTCGTTACCATGTTTGTCATGTATCGACGAAGGAATCAGTGCGTGCGGTAAGAGATGCAAAGGCTGCGGGAATCCGTGTTACAGCAGAAGTTTGTCCACATCATTTATTGCTAGAAGAGATGGATATTCCATCTGATGATGCTAATTGGAAAATGAACCCACCATTACGCGCAGCTGATGATAAAGATTCTCTACATGCAGCACTACTTGATGGTACAATCGACTGCATTGCAACAGATCATGCGCCACACACAGTAGAAGAAAAATGCTGCGGTATGGTTGGCGCACCATTTGGTATTGTAGGTTTCGAAACAGCTTTCCCACTACTTTATACACAGTTTGTAGAAACAGGAAAGTGGACGTTAAAACAATTAATTGATTGGATGACAGCGAAAGCAGCTGAGATTTTTGATCTGCCATATGGCACATTAGAAGTGGGTGCTTCAGCTGATATGATTTTAATTGATATTCAAAAAGAACAAACGATTGATGCAGAAGGCTTTGTATCAAAAGGTCGTAATACACCATTCAACGGCTGGGTGGCAAAGGGTTGGCCCGTACTAACGATTTTTGAAGGCAATATCGTATATCAGGAGGCAGAGTAATGAAAAAACGTTTACTAGTTTTAGAAGATGGCACAGTATTTACAGGTACAGCATTTGGTAGCGAGCGCGCTTCACAAGGTGAGGTTGTATTCACAACAGGCATGACGGGTTATCAGGAAACGATTTCAGATCCTTCATTCTATGGACAAATTGTCACTTTAACTTATCCTTTAGTTGGTAATTACGGCATTAACCGTGATGACTTTGAATCGATTACGCCAGCAATTCGTGGATTTGTTGTACGTGAATTAGCTAAAAATCCTTCAAATTTCCGCTGTGATTTAACTTTAGATGACTATTTGACATCAAAGGATATCCCAGGAATTGAAGGGATTGATACACGAAAATTAACACGTATTATTCGTAGTAAAGGTTCAGTAAAAGCGATTTTGACAGCTGCTGATGAAGAAGTAAATGTAGATGAAATAGTGGCACAATTAAAAGCAACGCCAGCCATTACACACCATGTTCGTGAAGTATCACCAAAAGCGGCCTACCCATCTCCAGGACGTGGTAAACGAGTTGTCCTAATTGATTATGGAATGAAGCATGGGATTTTACGAGAATTAAACAAACGTGATTGTGATGTGCTAGTAGTACCATATAATACGTCAGCTGAGGAAATTTTAGCTTGGCATCCAGACGGTATCATGCTGTCGAATGGACCAGGAAATCCTGAAGATGTTCAAGAAGGCATTGAAACAGTACGTAGCTTAATTGGAAAAGTGCCAATGTTCGGTATTTGTTTAGGCCATCAAATCTTTTCTTTAGCAAGTGGTGCGAAAGCCTTTAAATTACCATTTGGACATCGTGGTGGTAACCATCCAGTAAAAGATTTACGCACAGGTCGTACAGATTTAACATCTCAGAACCATGGCTATGCCATCGATATTGAATCATTAAAAGATACCGATTTAGAATTAACACATATCGCGTTAAATGATGGAACATGTGAAGGTGTGCGTCATAAAAAATATCCAATTTTCACAGTGCAATATCACCCAGAAGCATCACCAGGTCCAGAAGATTCAAACCACTTATTTGATGAATTCATCGAAATGATGGAAGTAGAAGCAGGGAAGGGGAAACAACATGCCTAAACGTACAGATATTGAAACTATTTTAGTAATCGGCTCAGGCCCAATTGTTATCGGACAAGCAGCAGAATTTGACTATGCAGGAACACAAGCATGTCTTTCATTAAAAGAAGAGGGCTACCGCGTTATTTTAATCAACTCAAACCCTGCTACAATCATGACAGATACAGAAATTGCAGACAAAGTCTATATTGAGCCAATTACTCTTGATTTTGTATCACGTATATTACGTAAAGAACGCCCAGACGCGATTTTACCAACACTTGGTGGTCAAACGGGCCTGAATATGGCGATCGAATTAGACAAATCAGGTATTCTAGATGAGCTTGGGATTGAAATCCTTGGTACTAAATTAGATGCCATCCATAAAGCAGAGGACCGTGATTTATTCCGTAATTTAATGTATGAGTTAGGAGCACCAGTTCCTGAATCTGATATTATTCATAACTTAGATGAAGCGAAAAGATTTGTTGCGAAAATTGGCTATCCTGTCATTGTTCGACCTGCCTTTACACTTGGCGGTACAGGGGGCGGTATTTGCTACAACGATCAAGACTTAGAAGAAATTGTGACATCAGGTTTAAAATATTCACCTGTAACGCAATGTCTATTAGAGAAATCAATCGCAGGCTATAAAGAAATTGAATACGAAGTAATGCGTGATGCAGCTGACAATGCCATCGTTGTATGTAACATGGAAAACGTTGACCCAGTAGGGATTCATACAGGTGACTCAATCGTTGTTGCACCAACGCAAACATTATCTGATCGTGAAAACCAAATGCTACGTAATATTTCACTCGATATTATTCGCGCATTAAAAATTGAAGGTGGCTGTAACGTACAGCTTGCACTTGATCCATATAGCTTTAATTACTATGTGATTGAAGTAAATCCACGTGTCTCTCGTTCATCTGCATTAGCATCAAAAGCAACAGGTTATCCAATTGCTAAGCTAGCCGCTAAAATTGCAGTAGGCTTAACGTTAGATGAAATTAAGAACCCTGTAACTGGCTCAACGTATGCTTGTTTTGAGCCTGCACTGGACTATATCGTAGCAAAAATTCCTCGTTGGCCATTCGATAAATTCGAATCTGCTAAACGTAATCTTGGTACGCAAATGAAAGCTACTGGTGAAGTAATGGCTTTAGGTCGTACTTTTGAGGAAGCTATGCTAAAAGCGGTTCGTTCTCTTGAGACAGGTCAAGTACACTTAGAGTTAAAACATGCTGAAGAAAATTCAGATTCTTGGATTGAAAAACGTATTCGCAAGGCTGGGGATGAACGTCTATTCTTCATCGGTGAAGCTTTACGTCGAGGTGTAACAATTGAACAAATTCATGAATGGTCAGCAATCGATCTATTCTTCTTAAATAAATTTAAAAATATTGTGGATATGGAACAAACGCTTGCTGACAATAAGAATGATAAAGACGTACTACGAACAGCTAAACGTTTAGGCTTTGCAGATAAGAAAATTGCTGAGCTTTGGGAAACAACACCAGAAGAATTGTATGCTTATCGTAAAGAGCATGGTATTATGCCAGTCTATAAAATGGTGGATACATGTGCAGCAGAATTTGAATCAGAAACACCATATTTCTATGGCACATATGAAGACGAAAATGAATCGATTAAGTCAGAAAAACCTTCTGTGGTGGTACTCGGTTCAGGTCCAATCCGCATTGGCCAAGGGGTAGAATTTGACTACGCCACAGTACACTCAGTATGGGCGATTCAAGAAGCAGGTTATGAAGCGATCATCATTAACTCAAATCCAGAAACAGTGTCAACAGATTTCTCAATTTCCGATAAATTATATTTTGAACCATTAACAATTGAGGATGTTATGCATATTATCGACTTAGAACAACCAATTGGTGTTGTTGTTCAATTCGGTGGTCAAACGGCTATTAACCTTGCTGATAAATTAGCTGCTAATGGTGTGAAAATCTTAGGTACGTCTCTTGAGGATATTGACCGTGCAGAAAACCGCGATAAATTTGAGCAGGCGCTACGTGAATTAGATATTCCACAACCTCAAGGAGAAACAGCGGTTTCTACAGAGGAGGCTCTTGCCATTGGTGAGCGTCTAGGCTTCCCAGTGCTTGTCCGCCCTTCTTATGTACTTGGTGGACGTGCAATGGAAATTGTTTATAACCAAGAAGAATTACAGCACTATATGGAAAACGCGGTAGAGGCATCTCCAGATCATCCAGTATTAGTAGACCGTTACTTAACAGGACAGGAAATTGAAGTAGATGCTATCTGTGACGGTGAGAATGTGTTAATACCAGGAATTATGGAGCATATCGAGCGTGCAGGAGTTCACTCTGGTGACTCAATCTCTGTTTATCCACCGCAAAAATTAACACAGGCACAAAAAGATACATTAGTTGACTATACAACTCGTCTTGCGAAGGGGCTAGGCATCATCGGCTTAATGAACATCCAATATGTCATTTCACAAGACGAAGTATTTGTTATCGAGGTGAACCCACGTTCATCACGTACAGTACCGTTCCTAAGTAAGATTACAAATATCCCAATGGCTAATATTGCAACAAAAGCAATCCTTGGCAAATCCATTGTAGAGCAAGGCTATCCAACAGGCCTAGCAGCTGAGCAAAAAGGCGTATTTGTAAAAGTACCAGTGTTCTCATTCGCTAAATTACGACGTGTAGACATTACATTAGGACCTGAAATGAAATCTACTGGTGAAGTAATGGGGAAAGATGCAACATTAGAAAAAGCTCTTTATAAAGGCTTAGTTGCAGCAGGTATGGAAATACGAACAGAAGGTACAGTATTATTCACTGTGTCTGATAAAGATAAGGAAGAAGCGATTGCATTAGCAAAACGCTTCTCAACAGTAGGCTATCGCATTGTAGCAACTGAAGGTACAGCAAAAGCATTTGAAGCAGCAGGCGTACGAACTGATGTAGTAGGCAAGATTGGGGCGAAAGGACAAACATTGATTGACCTTATCCAAAATGGGGAAGCTCAGCTTGTTGTCAACACTTTAACAAAAGGCAAGCAACCAGCTCGTGACGGCTTCCGAATTCGTCGTGAGTCTGTAGAAAATGGTGTTCCTTGTCTAACATCTTTAGATACAGCAGAAGCAATGGTACGTGTTATCGAATCTATGACATTTACAGCAGAACAAATGCCAAAAGCGGAGGTAGTACACTAATATGATACGTCAAGAGAAAATGACGGTCGTCTCTCAAAAGCAAATTGCGACAAACATTTTCGAACTGACACTTCATGGTGAACTGGTTCAGGAGATGACTCCTGGCCAGTTTGTCCATGTAAAGGTGTCGGATTCACTGGAGCCGCTTTTACGTCGACCAATTAGTATTGCAAATATTGATAAAGACAACAATGAGTTTACAATGATCTATCGTGCTGAGGGGCGTGGTACGAAAGTTCTGGCAACAAATCGAGAAGGTCAGCTGGTCAACGTACTTGGACCAATTGGGAATGGTTTCCCAGTAGAAGCGGTGCAAGAGGGAGGTACTGCACTATTAGTTGGTGGTGGCATTGGTGTCCCTCCATTACATGAGCTAGCTAAGCAATTGAATGCTCGTGGTGTGAAAACAATCCACGTCTTAGGCTTCCAAACAAAAGATGTCTGCTTTTATGAGGATGAATTTAGTGCACTTGGTGAAACGCATTATGTTACGGTGGATGGCTCGAAAGGTACAAAAGGCTTTGTAACAACGGTTTTAGAGTCGCATGCTCCTGAATTTGATGTTTTTTATTCCTGTGGACCCTTACCAATGTTAAGAGCATTAGAAGGCTTTTATCCTGAAAAAGAAGGCTATTTATCATTTGAAGAACGTATGGGCTGTGGTATTGGAGCTTGCTTTGCATGTGTATGCAAAACAACTGATCAGGTTGAAAAAGACTATGTTAAAGTTTGCTCTGATGGACCAGTTTTCCCGAAAGGAACGGTGGCACTATGAGTCGTTTAACAATTCAAATACCAGGCTTAGATTTAAAAAACCCTATTATGCCAGCCTCAGGTTGCTTTGGTTTTGGTCGTGAATATGCACAGCTTTATGATTTATCTAAACTGGGGGCTATCATGATTAAGGCAACAACGGTCGAAACGCGTGCAGGTAACCCTACGCCACGTGTTGCCGAAACAGCAGCGGGGATGTTAAATGCCATTGGTCTACAAAATCCAGGCATTGAAAAAGTGATGAATGAGGAATTAAAATTTTTAGAGGATTATAATGTGCCCATCATCGCCAATGTTGCTGGAACAGAGACATCAGACTATGTAGAAGTAGCACGCCGTATTTCAACAGCCTCAAATGTTAAAGCGTTGGAGCTGAATATTTCGTGCCCTAATGTGAAATGTGGTGGTATTCAATTTGGAACAGATCCTGCTACTGCACGTGAGCTGGTCAAGGCTGTCAAGGCTGTGTCAGAAGTGCCAGTCTATGTGAAGTTATCACCAAACGTGACGAACATCGTTGATATTGCCCTAGCTGTTGAAGCAGGTGGAGCAGATGGTATTACCATGATTAATACATTGGTTGGTATGCGTTTAGATGAGCGTACAGGTAAGCCAGTCATAGCTAATGGCACAGGTGGACTATCTGGTCCTGCTGTAAAACCTGTAGCAATACGAATGGTTTATGAGGTGTACAAGGCTGTCAATATTCCGATAATTGGTATGGGCGGTGTAACGGAAGCACAGGATGTCATTGATTTTATGTCCGCAGGTGCTTCAGCTGTAGCAGTAGGAACAGCTAACTTTGTTGACCATTTCGTTTGCCCGAACATTATTGAAGAATTACCAGCAAAGCTGGATGCATTAGGTGTAGAACATATAACAGAGATTATTGGAAGGAGCCATCGTTGATGAATACGAAACCTATACTAGCTCTAGATTTTCCAGGAGAAAAAGAAGTATTCGATTTTCTTAAAAAATTCGATGAGCCTCTTTTCGTGAAAATTGGAATGGAATTATATATGCAAGAGGGACCTGATATCGTACGTAAAGTAAAGGATTTAGGTCATGATATTTTCCTTGATTTAAAATTACATGATATCCCAAATACAGTAGGCTCTGCGATGAAGGGGCTAGCAAAATTAGGGGTAGATTTAGTCAATGTCCATGCTGCAGGCGGACGTGCTATGATGGAAGCAGCTCTAGAAGGACTTGAAGCAGGAACACCAACAGGCAAAGAACGTCCTGCGCTAATAGCTGTTACTCAATTAACATCCACAACAGAAGAACAAATGCAAGCAGAACAAAAGATTGCTCTTTCATTGCAAGAGTCTGTCCTACACTACGCAGGGCTGACAAAGGAAGCAGGCTTACAAGGTGTTGTTTGCTCTGTCCATGAGGCTAAGGCAATTGCTGAGGTGTGTGGAGATGAATTTCTACGTGTCACACCTGGGATTCGTTTAGCTGGAGGTGCTGCACACGATCAAAAACGTATAGCAACACCTGATGGGGCAAAGCATGATGGTTCATCACTCATCGTTGTTGGCCGTGCTGTAACAGGTGCACAGGATCCAGTAGCAGCATATAAAATCGTAAGTGAATTATGGGAGGCATAAATTATGACATTACAAAATGAAATTGCACACGCTATGTTAAAAGTTGGAGCAGTAGAATTAAATCCTACAGAGCTATTTACATGGGCATCTGGTATTAAATCACCTATTTACTGTGATACACGTTTAACAATTTCCGATCCAGTTATTCGTAAACAATTAGCAAATGGTTTAGCCTCTGTCATCAAAGAAAATTTTGGAGCGACAGAAATTGTAGCAGGAACAGCTACAGCAGGTATCCCACATGCGGCATGGGTAAGTGATATTTTAGAATTACCAATGGTTTATGTACGCTCTAAAGCGAAGGAGCATGGCCGTGGTAATCAAATTGAAGGAAAATACGTAGCAGGACAAAAAGTAGTGGTTGTGGAGGATATCGTTTCTACAGGTGGTTCTTCCATTACAGCAGTAGAAGCATTGCGTGCAGCAGGCTGTGAGGTGCTTGGAGTTGTTTGTGTATACACATATAATCTTCCACGCGCTGAACAAGCATTTGATGAGGCTGGCATCCAATACGTATCATTAACAAATTTTGATTATCTGATTGAAGCAGCAAATGAATCAGGCGCTATCAAAGAAGAAGATATTCCATTCTTAAAAGAATGGCATGGAAAATTAAAAGCTGGAGAGCTATAATTAGAAATCTTGTAAAAGTAGTAGTAAAACATAGAGTTACTGGAATATAAAAGAGGGCAAATGCATAGAAACAACTATCGATACTTTTGTTGATAGTTGTTTTTTTGTGTTTTTCGACGTAGTCAAAGGAAAATAAACTTTATTAACTTTTAAGAGAAGTATGGCCTATAGATTAAAGAAATTATAAAAATAATTATTTTTTTAATGTAATATAAAACACTTCATTTGTTTAGTGCTTTAGTAAATAAAATTATTCATTAATAATAATTAGGAAAATTTAGTATCATTCTCTGAATTAAATAAACAATAAAAATCCTTTTATAATCATGTTTTCCAAATAAAAGTAAATTTCGACGTAGTATGTGTGGATCAATTGAGTAGGTTATTATTATTTTAATAAAATAAAAAAATGATACTTTAGGCAAATAAAGTTGAAAATGAACTAATATTCAGTATGCTTAAACCTAAAGTATCCAATTTGAAATGGTATAGTTGTATGGATTATTTTGTATGTAATATTATGAGAATTGTAAAAATTCACTTGATTAAATGTATTATTTCCAGATAAAATAGCATTACGCCTAATTGTCAGAATATTATATACTGATCCAGTTACTATTACATTTGGAAAATAGGATCAATTTTATGTAATGAAGATGTTCTCTTTAAAATTTGATGTTTTTTTTAGCTAATATAATTTTGAAATAGGTTTAACATCTTATGATCTAATTTTTCGGAATATTGAATCTTATGAGGGAAGCCAAAAGCTAATTTCTTTTTACATCTTTTACTTAAAGAATACATTTTAGACATATGTTTCTGTTGCTTACATAAAGGATGTAGTGATTTTTAGTAAAAAAATTAAAGGTGTGATATTAAATGAGCTTAATGTTAGAAGTGAAAAACCTTAAAACTGGTTTCGATATAGATGGGGATATCTATCATGCTGTTGATGATGTTTCTTTTTCAGTCAAATCAGGTCAAATTATTGGGGTAGTTGGAGAATCTGGATGTGGAAAAAGTGTCATGTCACTTTCAGTTATGCAGCTTCTTCCAAAAGGGATTGGCAAAATTACAGGCGGAGAAATTAAGTTTGAAGGAAAAAACATCGAAAATTATTCTAGCGATGACATGAATAAGATTAGAGGAAAAGATATCAGTATGATTTTCCAAGAACCCATGACATCATTAAATCCCGTTTTTACAATTGGTTCACAAATACAAGAGATTATCTTAAATCACTCTAAAATCTCAAAGGCTGAGGCTAAAAGTAAAGCAATAGACTTATTAAAGCAAGTCGGCATACCCAGAGCGGATCAAATTGTAGATGAGTATCCTCACCAATTATCTGGTGGTATGAGACAAAGGGTTATGATTGCCATTGCCATTGCATGTCAACCTAAACTATTAATTGCAGATGAGCCTACTACGGCACTTGATGTGACGGTACAAGCTCAAATCTTAGAGCTATTAAAGACAATTCAAGCAAAAAATGATATGTCCATCGTACTTATTACACATGATTTAGGAGTCGTAGCCGAAATGTGTGATGAAGTAATTATCATGTACGCGGGGAAAATTGTAGAAAAAACAAATGTAGATAATTTGTTCCACAATCCTCAGCATCCTTATACAAAGCTATTAATGGCTTCTATACCAAGAATCGATGAGGAAGTTGAAAAGTTAACGACCATTCAAGGGATTGTACCTTCGTTGAAAAATATGCCCCAAATAGGTTGCCGTTTTGTGGATAGATGTCCTTCAGCTATGCCTGATTGTAGCAAGGTTACGCCGCAACTTTCCTTTATAGATGATGGACATGAGGTATCTTGTTTACTTTATGAAAGTTGCGATACTAGAAAGGGTGTGAGCTGACAGCATGAATGAAACAATCGTAAAACAAAAAAAGGATAACTTATTAGAAATAATTGATTTGAAAACATATTACCCAATCAAAGGTGGCTTCTTAAGGCATACTGTCGGTCATGTAAAAGCAGTGGATAACATTTCTTTTTCTATTAAAAATGGCGAGACATTAGGGTTAGTTGGAGAATCGGGTTGCGGCAAATCGACAACTGGACGGACAATTTTAAGATTATTAGACTCGACGGATGGAAAAATTATCTTTGACGGTAAAGATATTACAAACTTGAGAGGGAAATCTTTAAGAGATATACGAAAAGATATTCAAATGGTATTTCAGGATCCATACGCATCTTTAAATCCTATGCAAATGGTAGGAAGCATTGTTGCAGAGCCGATTATGAATTTTAGTAACAAATCATTGAAATCATTAAAAGGCGAGGTAATGGAGCTATTAAGAAAAGTCGGCTTACCTGAAGATGCCTATTATAAATATGCTCATGAGTTCTCAGGTGGTCAGCGCCAGCGTATTGGTATTGCTCGGGCACTTGCACTTAGACCAAAGCTTATTATTGCAGACGAGCCTGTTTCAGCCTTAGATGTATCAGTACAATCACAAGTTCTTAATCTATTAAAAGAACTTCAGGATGAGTTTGATTTAACATTCCTGTTTATCGCACATGATTTAAGTGTGGTCAAGCATATGAGCGATCGAATTGGCGTGATGTATCTAGGAAATATTGTAGAAATAGCTGATAAGGAACATATTTACGATGAGCCATTACATCCTTATACACAAGCATTGATCTCTGCAATACCTGTGCCTGATCCGAGAAAGAAAAATAGTCGTATTGTTTTAGAGGGAGATATACCGAGTCCTGCTAATCCACCATCAGGCTGTCCATTCCATCCAAGATGTCCAAAGGCAATGGCAGAATGTTCATTATCTAAGCCAGCTTTAAAGGAGGTGAAGTCGGGGCATAGTGTTGCTTGTCATTTATATTAAAAACTAAAAACGGAAAATAGTTATTGACAAAAATAAAATTACGGGGGGAAAAAAATGAAAAAATCAGCATTATGGTCATTTATGCTATTGCTAGTTATGGCATTATTTTTAGCTGCATGTAATAATGACTCATCAAAAACAGAGAAGGAAAATGAAAAGGATACAAGTGGGGATACAACGACAACAACAGATAAACCTTCTACAGAGGGTGGCATCGTAACATATGGTACAGATGTTGCACCTGAAGGCGTATATGATCCTGCTTATTCAGGTAGTATTGTAGACAGCTATATTCAAAATTTCACAATGGAAGGTATTTATGATGTAAATGATGACTTAGAATATGTTCCAAACTTAGCTTCATGGGAAATTAGTGAGGATAAATTAACGTATACGTTTACATTCCAGAAGGGTGTAAAATGGCATAATGGTGAGGAATTAACAGCTGATGACTGGGTTTTTGCTTTAGAAACTCTTGCGCATCCTGATTATGCTGGACCTCGCTACAATTATGTTGAGGGAATTAAAGGTGCCAAAGCTAAAAAAGAAGGTAAGGCTGACAAAATCGAAGGTATTGAAGTAGTAGATCCATACACTGTAAAAATCACTTTTGAACAAGTGAAAATTAATAATTTAGAAAATCTATGGTCAAATCCAATGCCGAAGAAACATTATGAAGGTATTGCTGTTAAGGATTTAGAGGAGTCAAAGCAAGTTCGTGAAAATCCTGTTGGCTTAGGGCCATTTAAGGTGAAAAAAGTTGTAGATGGAGAATATTCTGAATTAGAGCGTTTTGATGATTACTGGAAGGGCAAACCACAGCTTGATGGTGTTATTGTAAAAGTAATTGACCCATCATTAGCAACTGGTGCATTCCAAAATGGAGAAATTGACATTATGGATATTAGACCACAATCTGTAAAAGAATTAGAAGCATTAGGCAATGTACGTATTGAAGAAACTAATGGTGTGGGCTATTCATATATCGGACTTCGTTTTGGTCATCGTGATAAAGCTACATTAAAAAATGTGGCAGATTTTGATAAATTTAATGCAAAAGAATTACGTCAAGCATTATTATATGCAATTAACCGTCCAGCAATGATCGATGCTTTCTTAGAAGGAAAAGCAACAGTTGCCAACACTGTGATTCCAACTACTTTCTGGACTGCTGCACCAGAGTCAGAACTAAACCAATATGAATTCAACCCAGAAAAAGCAAAAGAGCTATTAGCATCTGCAGGTTATGTAGATAAAGATGGTGATGGTTTCGTAGAAGATCCAAAGGGACAACCATTTAAAATTTCATTTGGTCACTATGCAGGTTCAGCAGCATTTGAAGGACGTGCACAAGCAATTGTTCAATCTTGGAATGATATTGGTGTAAAAACAGAATTAGCGACAGGTAGTTTAATTGAGTTTAACTTATATAATGATATGAAAGATAATGATGATGCAGCTTTAGAAGCATTCTTCGGTGCGTGGAGTACAGGTGCTGATCCAGATCCATCAGGATTATGGGGTAATGACGCTGAGTGGAACTATGGTCGTTGGGTAGATCCTAAAAACCAAGAATTATTGGATAAAGGCTTAAGTGAAGAAGCATTTGACAAAGAAAAACGTATGGCAACATATGTTGAATGGCAAAAATACTTCAACGAAGAATTACCTGCACTTCCTTTATGGGAAAACTTAGATTTATATGGTATTAATAACCGTTTACAAGGTGTTCATGTCAACGCTGTTGGCTTCCAAACGGATGTTTATAAATGGCATATTAAAGAATAAGCTATTGTGTACTTTAATTCTTGCTAACTAAGTCCTTGAAAAGAGGACTTAGTTAGTAAATTTATAGATAAGGAGACGTTACATGCTTCAATATACACTTCGACGACTACTTGGCATGATCCCATTGTTACTCCTTATTTCGTTGGTGGTATTCTTTTTAGCGAAAATGATGCCAGGAGATGCATTTGCTGGTGAAATTGATCCTTCTAATACGAATCCACAATATATCGAAGAAATGAGAGAAAAATTAGGCTATAACGATCCTATTATCCAACAATACGGTAGATGGATTGTTAATTTTATGCAAGGGGATTTTGGTAAATCAACTGTTTATAAGAAACCAGCAGTAGAAATTATTGCGCAGCGTATACCTAATACCATATTTTTAGCTCTAACATCGTTAATTTTTACCTACATATTTGCATTTATCATGGGCATGTATGCTGGTAGAAAACCCTATACACTTGGGGATAATTTGATTGCAACGTATAATTATCTAGCTTTAGCCATTCCGTCATTTGTTGCGGGAATTGTAGCCATTTACTTTTTCTCGTTCAAGTTAGGTTGGTTCCCATTTAACGGATCTGTTGGTGTCGGGCTAGAGCCTGGAAATTTGGACTACTATATAAGTAGATTCCACCATGTTTTACTACCTGCGCTTATATTAGGATTGATGGGAACAGCATCCTATACACAATTTTTGCGGAATGACATTATTGAAAATAGTAGAAAAGATTTTGTAAGAACTGCGAGAGCAAAGGGAACAAAAGAATCGAAAATTTATAACAAACATATTTTACGAAATTCTATTATTCCTCTTATTACGTTCCTTGGGTTTGATATCGCAACTTTAATTAGCGGTGCGGTAATAACAGAAACAATCTTTACGTATCCTGGAATAGGTGCTCTCTTCCTTGAATCAGTTGGAAGAAGGGATTATGCAGTCATGATGTCGATCACAATGTTACTTTCGTTTTTAACACTTTTTGGAAATTTAATAGCGGATTTATTATATGGTGTAGTAGATCCACGTATTAGATTGGATTAAGGAGGGGGAAATATGACATTGGTAACGGATCAAGAAGTTTTAACGCCAAAATCGCCAAAGAAAAGCCCCTCGCCATGGGTAATTGCGAGACGAAAGTTCTTTAAAAATAAACTAGCCTTGATTAGCCTTATATTTTTACTGATTGTTATTATCTTATCGTTTCTAGCACCATATATTACAACTAAAGATATTGTCCGGGTGGATTTTACCCAAATAAGTAAACCACCCTCTAGTGAAAATTGGTTAGGAACAGATACAAATGGACGAGATGTGTTTACAAGAATGCTCTATGCTGGTAGATCCTCTTTAACAGTGGGATTAAGCTGTATGTTCTTTATTGTTTTAATTGGAACTACAGTCGGCGCAATTTCAGGGTACTTTGGTGGAAAAATAGATCAAATACTCATGAGATTTACAGATTTTATCTTAATGTTTCCATTTATGATTTTTGTAATTGTTTTAAATCAAATTCTAATTGGAAAAGTATCTGGTCTATGGACTTTGATTTTTGTTATCTCACTGTTAATGTGGGGATCAGTTGCAAGGATTGTACGAAGTAGGGTGCTTGCTGAAAAGGAAAATGAGTATATATTAGCAGCTCAATCAATAGGATGTAAATCATCAAAGATTATTATGAAGCATTTACTACCTAATGTTGCTTCGACGATTATTGTACAAGCAACATTGCTGATGGCTGTAACAATCGTCGCTGAATCTGGTTTAAGCTTTTTAGGGTTAGGCGTACCAGCAGATACACCAAGTTGGGGGAATATGCTGTCCGAAGCTAGAAACTCAGAGGTATTAAAGGAGAAGCTTTGGATGTGGGTGCCTCCTGCAACAGCTATTACACTAGTAATTTTGTCCATTAATTTTATCGGAGAAGGGTTAAAGGATGCATTAAATCCAAAATCTAGAAGGTAATTAAAAAATGGGTATTAAATAAATGACAAGAAAATAGGGCACCTTTAAATGTGATTACTTTTACATTTAAAGGTGCCGAATTTTATAAAGGATAATAGTTTAATACATAGTAATATTGATTGTCCTTACAAAGAAGATAGAGACCTGAAATAATGTTTTGAGACCAACTATTATGGTCTAATCACACAAGGCTTTGGACTGTGGCATGGACCTGGATAGGCAGATGCTGTGGTAGAACCAACACTAATTAATACGATTGTAAAACAACATGTAGCAAGAAGAAGTTTCATACTTTTTTTCATTGAATACACCCCTTTATTCGTGTTAACTCTATCATAATATATTCCTTAAAATATTTAAATTAATTTTACATAAATGGTATTTATTAACTAATTATTTTGTGTAAAATAAAAGAATGAAGGGAATTATAGTCTACTAAAAGGTAGTAAGTTTATCTAGGTTTAGTCTGATGGGGATATTGGGTAATAAAAGAAGTAAATTAAAAAAACTCCCATCACAGTTTTTATACTGTCGATAGGAGTTATAGCTTTTAGCGATTAGCAACCCAAGTTTTTACTAGATCAGCAGTACCATAAACATAATGCTGGTCACCTACTTCATGGTAGGTTGCACTTTCGTCAACCTCTGTATGCTTGTACTGAATACGTTGACGGCGCTTCTCTGACATTGGATCAGGAAGTGGGATAGCTGATAGTAAAGATTTTGTATACGGATGAACAGGGTTATTGTAGATATCGTCTGCTTTACCGATTTCCATGATTTTACCGCGGTACATTACAGCAATACGGTCACTGATGTATTTTACCATAGATAAGTCATGGGCAATGAAAAGATATGTTAAGCCACGTTCTTTTTGTAGTTGTTTTAGTAAGTTAACAACTTGCGCTTGAATAGATACGTCTAGCGCAGAGATTGGCTCATCCGCAATGATAAACTTAGGATCTAAACTTAGTGCACGGGCAATCCCAATACGTTGACGTTGACCACCAGAGAATTCGTGTGCGTAACGATTCGCGTGCTCTTTGTTTAAACCAACAGCTTCAAGTAACTCTTGGATTTTTGCACGACGTTCTTTTTTATCCTTGTAAAGGCCATGAATATCAAAGGCTTCACCAATGATCTCACCAGCTGTCATACGAGGGTTTAAAGAAGCATAAGGATCTTGGAAAATCATTTGCATTTGACGGTTAAATTTCTTTAACTCAGTTTTGGATTTTTTTCCATGGACATTTTCACCATCGAAAACAATCTCGCCACCTGTAATATCATATAATCGAATAATTGAACGACCAGTTGTTGACTTACCACAACCTGATTCACCCACAAGACCAAGTGTTTCACCTTCGTAGACATCGAAGCTGATACCATCTACAGCTTTGATAGGATTACTTGGCGAACCAAAATGCTGCTGTAAATTTTTGATTTCAAGAATTTTTTTCGCACCAGTTTTAGTCATTTTCTTGTGCCTCCTTTGCTAAATACCCTTCAATACGTTTAGCAACCGCATCTGGAAGAGGAATCTTTGGTGCATCAGGATGCAACAACCAAGTCTTTGCAAAATGTGTTTCACTTACTTGGAACATTGGTGGCTCTTGTTCATAATCAATCGCCATAGCATACTCGTTACGAGCTGCAAATGCATCACCCTTAGGTGGATTCGTAAGATCGGGTGGTGAGCCTGGAATCGTACGTAATAGCTCATCAGTATCATTATCTAAATCTGGCATTGAACCAAGTAGACCCCATGTGTAAGGATGCTTTGGATTATAGAAAATATCATTCACAGTACCATATTCAACGATTTGCCCAGCGTACATTACCGCTACACGGTCAGCGATATTCGCCACTACACCTAAATCGTGTGTAATGAAAATGATAGATGTTTTCGAGTTTTTCTGAATTTCTTTCATTAATTCTAAAATTTGCGCTTGAATTGTTACGTCTAGAGCTGTTGTCGGCTCATCTGCAATTAATAGCTTAGGATCAGCTGCAAGTGCAATGGCAATAACAACACGTTGACGCATACCACCAGAAAATTCATGTGGGTATTGGTTATAGCGTTTTTCAGGGAAGGGGATACCTACCTGTGTTAAAAGCTCAATCGCGCGTTTTTTCGCTTCGTCTTTAGAAACTTTTTTGTGTTGCAAAATGACTTCAGTAATTTGACGTCCGACCTTCATTGTTGGATTCAAACTTGTCATAGGATCTTGGAAAATCATTGCAATTTCATTTCCGCGTACTTTAGACATTTCTTTATCAGTTAATGGAACTAAATCACGGCCATTGAATAAAATTTGTCCTGACTCATAAATACCAGGTGGCTGGGGAATTAGTTTCATTAATGCATTACTTGTAACACTTTTACCAGAGCCTGATTCACCTACTATAGCGAGTGTTTCACCCTCCTTTAAATCAAAGTTAACACCACGTACAGCACGGACAAGCCCTGCGTAAGTTTTAAAATTAATTCTTAAATCTTTTACTTCTAGAATTGTTTTACTCATTTCGGCCACCTCCTTATTTACGTAGTTTTGGATCTAGAGCGTCACGTAAGCCGTCACCAACTGCGTTAAACGCAAAGATTGTCAGTGAGATAAATACTGCTGGGAAAATCAAGCGCCATGGAGCATTGGCAATAGCTTTATTACCATCAGAGGCCATTGTACCCCAAGAAGCTGTCGGAGCAGGCACCCCAAGACCAAGGTAGCTTAGGAATGATTCGGTGAAAATAGCAGATGGAATTGTTAACGTCATCGTTACTAAGATTGCACCAAGAGCATTCGGAACTAAGTGTTTAATAATTAAATGGCCTGTACTAGCACCTAATGTACGAGCAGCAAGAACATACTCTTGATTTTTAATAGATAGTACTTCACCACGAACGATACGTGCCATGTTAATCCATCCAGTGATGGACAGGGCAATAATCATAGGAATTAAACCAGGTTGCATAACAACTAAAAGTACGATTACTACTAGAAGGTAAGGTACAGCTGTTAAAACGTCAGCAATACGCATCATGATGTTATCAACGCGACCGCCTGCTAAGCCTGAAATACTTCCCCATAAAACACCGATGATTAAGTCAATAATCGCTGCAGCAATTCCGATAAATAGGGAAATACGAGCGCCTTCCCAAATACGAACGAAAATATCACGACCAAGGTCGTCCGTTCCAAACCAAAATTGTGCAGATGGTGGTGCATTGTAAACACCTAGCTGATCACTTGCTTTATATTGAGAAAGCATTGGTACGAATGTAGCCATTAAAATAACAATGATTAAAATGATTATCCCAATGATGGCTAATTTGTTATGAGAGAAACGGAGAAATACTTCTTTCCAAAAGGAGACTGATTTATCAGCTAATTTTTCCGTTGCTTCATGATTTCCACCAACAATTTTAAACTTATCTTTTTCAATTTGTTGCTGTGTCATTATTTTTTCGCTCCTTTCAGTTTAATACGCGGATCAATCACACTATATAGAATATCAACGATTAATACCGCAAATAAAAGGATGATGGAATAGAACACCGTCGTACCCATAATTACTGTATAGTCACGGTTTGTAATACTTTGAACAAAGTGCTTACCAAGTCCAGGAATAGCGAAAATTTGCTCAACAATGAAACTACCTGTTACAACACCAGCTGTTAATGGACCAAGGTATGTTACGACTGGCAGAAGGGCATTTCGTAATGTATGACGGAATACGATTGTCCATTTACCAATACCTTTTGCACGAGCCATTTTTACATAATCACTATTGTTTTGTTCAAGCATACTTGAACGTGTTAATTTTGCGATAAAGCCCATGTGTGAGAAAGCGATTGCAAGGGCTGGTAAAATACTATAAATAAAGCCCTTCCACCCACTAATAGGGAACCAGCCTAGCTTAAAGGCTAAGAAATACTGCATTAAACCTGCTAAGATAAATGAAGGTACTGATATACCGAGCACCGCAAAGGACGTTGCCAAATAATCCGGGAACCTATTATGATATAGCGCGGAAACTACGCCAATTAATACACCGAATCCAACTGCTAATAGCATAGCTTCAATCCCTAATGTTAATGAAACAGGGAAACTTTCAGAAATCATATCATTTGTAGAACGCGCTTTATATTTCATTGACTCACCGAAATTGAATGTGGCCGTATCGATTAAATAATCTTTATATTGAATATACCAAGGGTTATTTAATCCATACGTTTCGTTTAACTTCTCCTCAATTTGAGGTGGGAAATTACGTTCACTCGCGAAAGGACTACCAGGAGCGAGACGCATTAAGAAAAACGTAACCGTTACGATGACGAAAAGCGCGAGAAGTATATACATCAGCCTTTTCAAAATATATTTAATCACATAAAACTCCTCCTTCTATTTGTCAATTTTCAGACAAATATATGCCTTCGTATTTTAAAAAGAGCTGACTCGCGCCGAAGTGGCTACGAGGCAGCTCTTCGCTGTAGAGCTAAATAAGCGAATTATTGTTGATTATTTCTCTACTTTAACCTCTTTAAGAGAGATGTTACCAAGGATGTCTGCCTTCATGTTTTTCACATAATCTTGTACTACAGATAGGTTCGTGTAGTAGTAGATTGGAATAACTGGGAAATCATTCACAGCAACTTTTTCAGCTTGTTTTAAAAGCTCAAGACGTTTAGCAGGATCTGCTTCAACGTTAGATTGATCTAATAATTTTTTGTATTCTGCACTTTCCCAACCAGTATCGTTGTTACCATTTGCAGCAGTGTCATACATTTCTAAGAATGTATAAGCATCGTTGTAGTCACCAACCCAGCCCATACGGCCAACTTGGTAATCTAATTGGTTAAGTTTTTCTAAATATACTTGCCATTCAGAGTTATCTAGACCTACAGTGATACCTAGGTTTTTAGTCCAGCCCTCTTGAACGTATTGAGCGATAGCAGCGTGTGCTTCACTTGTGTTGTAAGAAAGGTTAATTTTGATATCTGCTGGGTTTGTAATTCCAAGTTCTTTCATACCAGCTTCAAGTGCTGCTTTAGCACCTTCGATATCGTTATCTTTGAAGTAACCACGGTCTTCTTCAAAGCCATGAACGGCGATAGGAACCATACCTAATGCAGGTTTTTGCTCACCTTTAGTAATGTTGTCGATTAAACCTTGACGATCAACTGCTAAAGCTAACGCTTTACGGATGTTAGCGTTTCCAGTGATTTTATCTTTTGTATTTAGCTTGTACCAGTAAACAGAAGCTTGGTCATTGATATTTAATGAACCATCAGCTTTAAATGCATCGATTGAATCAAGTGCCACAGATTGGAATGGTGCACCTAAGTAGTCAATTTCTCCAGCTTTGAAACTTGTTGCTGCAGTTGCTTCAGACTCAACCATACCGATATTAACAGTTTCTAAAGAAACTTTATCAGCATCCCAGTACTCTGGGTTTTTCTTTAATACGATTGTATCATTGTGTCTCCATTCAGCTAATGTGAAAGGACCGTTTGTTACATAGTTTTCACCAGCATCTGCATACCACTCATCATTACCTTCAACTACTTTTTGGTTTAATGGTGCATATGTTTTGAATGCTGTTAATTCTAAGAAGTAAGGTGTTGGGTTTTCTAAAGTTACTACTAATGTTTTTTCGTCTTGTGCTTTAACGCCTACATCATCAGCAGAACCTTCACCATTGTTGTATGCTGCAGCACCTTTAATTGGATAAAGGATTGAAGCATATTCAGAAAGATTGTCTGGGTTTAATGCCCATTTCCAAGCGTATTCGAAGTCACCAGCTACTACTGGATCTCCGTTTGACCATTTAGCATCACGTAATTTGAACGTGTATGTTTTTAAATCTTCACTAACTTCCCAGCTTTCAGCAGCAGCTGCAACCGGACGAGCGTCTGCATCAAGTGTTGTTAATCCTTCAAAAGTATTTGTAAGAATAACACCAGAAGTTGTATCTGTTGCTAATGCAGGATGAAGTGATGGCGGCTCAGAAGCTACTACAACATTTAATTCGCCACCTGATGAAGTTGTTTCTTCTGAAGAACCAGAATCTTTTCCTTCGTCTTTTGATTTGTCAGACGAATCTCCACCGAAGCCACATGCAGCAAGTACTAAAGAAAATACTGCAAGGACTGTTAGTAATAAAAACTTTTTGTTTTTATTCATGTGAATCCCCCTTATACAATTTTTAAGCCTTTTGTGAAGCTCCTATTTAATATACCAAAAAAATCATTGTGTACAAAATAAAAAAGATTCGAATTTATATAGTATTATCTGACATTTAGGAGAATAATAAATTTTTCCGATTTATCACACTAAAGAGGAGAAGTGTATATATATTAAAAATTTGATATTTACTTATTCTGAATATCAAAAATAAAGTAAAAATAAAAAAATGATTTACTATACGGAAAATTCCTATTTTTTTGATAATATTATGGATATTTGAAAAATGAATCAAAAGTCATAGATGTAATACCTTGAGGAATTTGTATAGATTTGTAGAAAATCTATGTAAAACTCAGTGAATTAGTTTCTTTTACAGGTAATTTCTTGTAATTTACTATCGCAAAACATGAATATTTTTATCTATTAATGATATATAAGAAACTTGTTTTGTATTTTTCTAGGATTATCCATTTGTGGGGAAGAAAAAGAAAAAAATGAGCATTTGTATGAAAAAAGGTACCCATACTAAGAAAAAATTGGATTTAGTGACAAGCTAGTTTATGAGATTAAGTTTTTTTGAAATAATTTTAGAGCTAGTTGAATATACATGCATTTATGCAGTTGGTTACTGTTTTATTCATCAGTCAAAAAATAAAGAGAATGCTTCAATTCGTCCTATATTCTTCCAAAGAGAACCCTTTTAATCATATTGTTTTTTTGAGGATGTCATTTGTCTTACTGAAGAGGATTGATAATGCAAATAATTACTAAAAATCTGTTTATTCATCAAATGAAAACGTTATCAATAGCTATTCAGAAGGATATTCTTCCACTTTTTAAGTGGTGTACTATGAAAAAAATATAAAAAAACAGTGCATCCCATCTATAAAATGCACTGTTTTCTATTTAAAGTTTAAATTGATTGATTTGATTCTGTAAATCTAAGGACTTTTCGCTTAGATCTGCGGCAACTTGGTTTACTTGTTGTACTGTTATAGATTGTTCTCTTGTTGCTGAAGCTACAATTTTTGTATTATCTGCGCTCGTTGAAGCACCGTGGGCGATTTCTGCAACGGACGCTGCAACCTGTTCAGCACTAGCTGAAATTTCTTCAGAGGTAGCTGATATATCTTCAATCTGATCCGTCATCGTATTAATTGCTTTCACAATTCCTTCAAAGGCTTGTCCAGCATGTCCGATGATTTTAACGCCCTCTGTGACAGAATGAAGTCCATCAAAGACTGCTTTTTCTACATTATGTGTATCCTGTTGAATATCTAGTGTTAAGGCAACGATTTGGTTGGCTGATTGTTTGGATTCCTCAGCTAACTTACGAACCTCATCTGCTACAACCGCAAATCCTTTACCATGCTCTCCAGCTCTAGCCGCTTCAATTGCTGCATTGAGTGCCAATAAATTTGTTTGATCTGTAATGGCTGTAATGACAGCTGTGATCTGACTAATCTCATCTGATTGCTTACTCAATTTTTGAACAAGATTATTAATCATTTGTGTTGATTCATGGATGACATTCATTTGTTGCTGAGCTTCTTCTACAGTCTCATTTCCATTTGTTGCTAATTCAGAAGTTGTTATAGCATTCTGATGTAGTTGCTGAGTTGCCTCAGCTATTCGTTGAACACCTACAGCTGTTTCATCCATTGCGTGTGCGCTTTCGTTAGCTGCTACTGTAGCTGTCACTGCAGCATCAGCTGTTTCATTAATCCGTATTGTTATTTCATCAGCAGTGGCAGTTATTTCTTCAGTGGAGGCAGAAAGTTCCTCTACTGAAGCTGTTAAATGCTCTGCATTGTCCTGTATATGCGTTAATAAATTTTTCAGATTACCCTTCATGGCATTAAAAGCTGTTGAAAGCTGACCAATTTCATCTTTTGATTGATAGGTAATATCTGGATGAATTAATTCACCATTAGCTACATGGTTGGCTGCCAGAACGACAGATTTTAAAGGGCGTGAGATTGTCCGTTGTATATAGAAAATAAGGAAAATACCTAGAGCGATACCAATAATGATTGCGATAATGGAAATGAGTTGGGAATTGAATACGGCCTGTTTAGATTCTTTTGTCACAATATCTAGTTGTTCCTTTTGATAGTTTCCAATTTTATCGGATACATCTTGTATACCTTTATTCGCTTGTTGTACTTCACCATTTACCTTTTGCAAAGCACCTTCTAGATTACCAGCTTCAAATAGAGCTATTGCTTCGGTTGCTGCCTTATTAAAAGTATCATTATAAATTTTTAATTCCTGTGCATATGTTTCCATTTCAGCTGAATTTGATTTTTCTATGATTTCTTCTACATGTGTGTCGAGCATACTTGCATATTTTGAGAAACTCTCTTTGTTAGCAGGTTTGTCTTCGATGATGATGGCACGAATGAAAAGTCCTTGCATAGCCATTTCGTATTGAATATCATCTGCTAATTCTACAAGGGCAACATGTCCTTCTAATGCATTTTCAATCTTTTTTTCAATGTTTGAAAATAACAGAAACATAATGAACAAAGAAATGATTAATGTGAGAATAATTGCAAAGAAACCAAAGCTTAATTTTTTACCTACAGACATATAGATACGCCCTTTCCTAAATGCTCTATAAAAATTTTTATACTTTAATTTAGCGTTTCTCAGTAGTAGAAGTCAATATTCGTTGAAGGAAACAGTGCAGATTATTCATGTGTTTTTAAATTGTTATTATAATAAGGAAGATTGTCTGTAAAAATCAATCAAGATAAGGTTGTTTTCATCGTTTTATAGTACGGATTACGTGTACTCGTTATAAAAAAGAAGAAACCGATACAATTTGTATCGGTTTCTTCCTTTATGACTGTTTCTTTAACTGTAAAATGACTGTCTCATCAGGGTCAATATACAGTGTCTTTTGTTCAAAATAGATGACGAAACCAGGTTTGGCACCATTTGGTTTTTTGACCTGTCTTATTTCGGTATAATCTACAGGCACAGAAGAGGATTCTCTGGCCTTAGAAAAATAGGCGGCTAGTGTGGCAGCTTCTCGCAACGTCGTTTCATCTGGTTCACTTGAATGAATGACAACATGTGATCCAGGAATATCTTTTGTGTGTAACCAAATATCAGTCCGCTTTGCTAGTTTAAATGTCAGCATGTCATTTTGTTTATTGTTTTTTCCAACAGAGATTATTACACCTGTAGAAGAAACATATCGTTCTGGTTCAGGTTTCGCTTGTTTTTTCTTTTTCTTCGCATGACGTAGTTTTAAGTAACCTTGCTCTGCTAGCTCTTCACGAATTTCCTCAATATCTCCAGGAGAAGCCTGCTGAACTTGCTGTGCTAGCATTTCGAAGTAAGAAATTTCATCAGTCGTTTTTTCTAGCTGCTCTTGAACCATGACCAAGGCATTTTTTGCCTTTGTGTACTTTGTATAATAGCTTTGGGCATTTTCAATCGGTGTTTTACGTTCGCTTACTGGAATCGTTATTTCTTCGCCAGTTTCACTATAGTAATTTGTGACAGTAACTTCCTTGACTCCTTTTTCAAAGGCATAGATATTAGCCATTAATAGCTCACCATATAGTTGGAATTGATCGAGCTTGGAGGCACGTTCATAATCCTTCATTAACTTTTTTGTTTTTAAAGCTAGTTTGTCAATCTCATTTTGTAGCCAGCGCTCTAAATCGCCTGCTTGTTGTTTTACACGATCTCGCTCTGCATGTGCAAAGAATACACGATCAAGAAGCTCATGGACATTAGGATAGATTGTTATATCCCCGTCATGCAAGTGCGTTAATTCGATAGGGGAAAAGTATACTTTCTGATTGAAGAGTACGTACATAGGCTTCATTCCACCGTTCGCAAAGGAGGTCATAAAATCCTTGAAACATGCTAGCGTATTTGAAGTCGTCTTCATTCGATACAATAATTCTTCTGCGTGGAGAGGTGAAAAACCAGCTAATTGTTGCACTATCTCTTTAGAGGTTTTTGCTTCAACAAAAAATGCTGTTAGCTCTTCATCTGTCACTGTTAAAGGATTCCATTTGTTTTGTGTGGGTGGCGCAATATACGGTTGCCCTGGTAGTACAGTCCGGAAGCTATTGACTGAAGGCGGTAGATGTTTTAGGCTGTCAATAATTTTTCCCTGCTCTTGATCAATCAACAGTAGATTACTATGTCTACCCATAATTTCAGCATGTATTTCTCTTACAATTGGATCTCCAATTTCATTTTTACTTTCAATTTCTACTATTATAATGCGATCAAAATCACGCTGTTTTATAGAAGCAATAAAACCACCCTCTATATGCTTACGCAAAAGCATACAAAACATTGGCGGCTCTGCTGGATTTTCAATCACTTGTTCAGTAAGGTGTACACGTGCATAAGAAGAGTGGATGGAAAACAGTAATTTATGATTCTTTCCGTTCGCTCGCACATGTAAAATAACCTCTTGTGCATTAGGTTGGTGTATTTTGGTAATCCGACCAGTGACTAGCTGTTGTAGGTCGGCAGTTATTGAATAAGTAAATAAGCCATCAAATGCCATATGAATTCCTCTTTCCAACGATATCAAGCATCTTGGTACTTTCGTATTTTTTTCTTAATGTATCTGCATTCACTATTTTTAAGCTTCTGCAAATACTCTTTTGGTATGTTTATCATAGCATTTTTTAGGTGAATATTAAAATATAGCTTCAATTGTGGTAGAATTAGCTTTTACTTTATCCAAATTTTTTTGGAGAGTCGTCATAATCGACAAAGCTTATGTTATAATAATCCCAGTATGCAAAGAAAGGTGTGACGAACCTTGGTGCGTAGTATGACTGGTTTTGGCAGAGGTGTCACAACAACTAGAGACTTTCAATTAACCGTGGAAATGCGCTCGGTCAACCATCGTTTTTTAGAAATTAATGCAAAATTTCCGAAAGAATGGCTTGAAGCTGAAATTTTTGCAAAGAAACTAATTTCTCAAGCTTTGTCACGCGGCAAAATTGATGTGATGGTATATGTGAAGGACTTAGAGAACGTAGAGCAATCTATTGAGATTAATTGGTCATTAATTGAAGCGTATCGTAAGGCAAAAGAGCAATTAGCAAGTAAAGTACCACTTGAAGAAAAATGGACGATGCAAGAACTTTTATCGTTAGAGCAGGCACTTGTACAGCAAAAACCCCAGCTTACACCAGAGGATTTGCTCAGTGCTGTTGAACAAGCGATTTCACAAGCGATTGAACAGCTCGTTCAAATGCGTGAGCGTGAAGGGCAAGAATTACAAGAGGTTGTTGTACAATATAAAGAACAGTTAATGGAGCAAGTCAATCAGATTCGTTTGTGTTCTTCGCTTGCTGTTGAAAAATATCGTACACGATTAATAGAGCGAATTAATGAAGTTGCAAATGGCACATTGCTAGAAGATCGTTTACTAGCGGAAGTAGCAATTTTTGCAGAACGAGTAGACATCTCCGAAGAATTAGACAGATTAGATAGTCACTTCAATCAACTGAAGGAAACATTACTTGAAAAGATTTCGGTTGGGCGTAAATTGGACTTCTTAATGCAGGAAATACATCGCGAGATTAATACGATTGGTTCAAAAAATCAATCTACAGAAGCAGCGGTTGCTGTTGTTCAGGCGAAAACAATTTTAGAAAAGATGCGTGAGCAAGTGCAAAACATCGAATAACTTGCACGTGTCTGTTATAAATTAAGGGAGATATAGAGAATAAATGATAAAAGAACGTGGATTATTAATTGTTCTGTCTGGCCCCTCTGGTGTAGGTAAAGGGACAGTGCGAAAAGAATTATTTTCTCAGCCGAATACGAATTATGAGTATTCCATCTCGATGACAACACGAAATCCTCGCGAAGGTGAAGTAGATGGTGTAGACTATTTTTTCAAGACGCGTCATGAATTTGAAGTGTTAATTGAACAAGGTGGCTTATTAGAGCACGCTGAATTTGTCGGTAACTATTATGGAACACCATTAGCTTATGTAAATGAAACACTTGATGCAGGTCGTGATGTATTTTTAGAAATCGAAGTGCAGGGTGCAGCACAAATTCGTAAAAAAGCACCAGATGCCTTATTTATTTTCTTAGCCCCTCCAAGTTTAACGGAATTAAAAGATCGTTTAGTTGGACGTGGGACAGAAACGGAGGATATCATTGCCAAACGAATCGCTACTGCAAGTGAAGAGCTTGAAATGATGAGCTTGTATGATTATGTTGTGGAAAATGATGAAGTGACGAATGCCTGTGATCGTATAAATGCGATTATTAAAGCCGAGCATTGTCGTAGAGAACGTGTTGAAAAAAGATATTTGTCAATGTTGAGAGGAGAATAAAACAATGCTATACCCATCAGTAGATGCTTTAAAAAAAGAAATCGATTCAAAATATTCATTAGTGAGCCTTGCTTCTAAACGTGCTCGCCAAATGCAAGAAGAGCAAGACACAGAACGCTTACACAAGTATGTTTCCCATAAATATGTAGGGAAAGCACTTGAAGAAGTAGCGGCAGGTGTACTTACGAAAGTATCACAGGATGAGTCAACTGTGTATGAGGACGAAATCTAACATCATGTAAAGTGCTTTACTATGTTTACATGCATGCTAGTCTAGTTAGCAGTAGATTTTGATTATACAGAATGCCGAAAGCTCCCAGGGAATCCTTCTTTGGGAGCTTATCATTTGAAAGGACGACACCTAGCATGAATAAAAATATTTTACTTTGTGTTTCAGGCGGGATTGCCGTATATAAGGCTGTGGCACTCGTAAGCAAGCTATCACAAGCAGGAGCCAATGTAAAAGTCATCATGACAGCCTCTGCTAGACAGTTTGTAAATCCATTAAGTTTTCAAGTGATGTCCAAAAATGATGTTTATTTTGACACATTTGATGAAAAAGATTCAAGTGTGATTGCTCATATAGACTTAGCAGACTGGGCTGATTTAATTTTAGTAGCGCCAGCTACAGCAAATATAATAGGCAAAATGGCCAATGGTATAGCAGATGATATGATCACAACAACCCTGCTTGCTACGACAGCACCCGTATGGATTGCACCAGCTATGAATGTACACATGTACGACCATCCTGCGGTAAAACGGAATTTGGATAGGCTATCAGCTGATGGCTACAAATTTATTGAGCCTTCCGAAGGATTTTTAGCATGTGGCTATGTCGGGAAGGGCCGTCTAGAGGAGCCAGAAAAAATCACTGCACTTGTTCAAGATTTTTTTTCGGGAAAAACAAAACCACTAACAGGTAAAACAGTCATAGTGACAGCAGGTGCCCTGCATGTACCATTGGATGAACAGCATGTAATTAGTTCACAGGCAAATGGAGCCATAGGACGAGCTTTAGCACATGAAGCAAGAATGCTAGGCGCACATGTGATTGAAATAGAAAATGCAAATTTGTTTGATGCTATTCAGCAATTGGAAGCTTATAAAATCCAATATCCTCAAGCAATATTGATCCATGCAGCAAATGTGCCGACTATAAAGGAAACGCCCATCATTTCAGTAGAAGGCATAAAAGCGATCACTTTCGGACAAAAAGTGCAAGGAACACCAATGCTTAATATACTTTCTGAGAGATGGATTGATTTTAGTGAAAAAGCGCAGCTTAACGGACAGTTTTTGGCTACAATTAACCCACAACTTTTTGCTCAGACATTATGGTCTTATATTATAAAGGGTGAGGAACAATGAGCTTTTTGATAGCAGAGGTCATTGTAGATGTCTCTACTTACCATGTAGATCGTCCATTTGATTATCAAGTACCTGTAGAATGGATTAGTGTTATCGAATTAGGAAGTCGTGTTAAAGTGCCATTTGGTCCAAGAAATGTCCTGGGTTTTGTTGTTGGATTGAAGAAAGAAACAGATGTACCGTTAAATAAACTAAAGGCAATCAATCAAATTTTAGATATGGAGCCAGTCCTGACAGAAGAAATGTTGCGAATGGCGAAGTGGTTGAAGAACGATACGATTTGCTATGAAATAGATGCCTTGCAAGTGATGTTACCATCTGCACTTCGAGCCAAGTATGAAAAAATGATTAAGCTACAACAAGATCAACAATTGCCACTAGAGGTACAGGCTATATTCGGGAAGCGTCAACGAGCAAATTTTAAAGAATTTGAGCGAGCAGGTTTACTACCCCTATTGAAACAATTGGTTGCAGATAACATTGTTACAATCGAATATGTTGTGAAGCAACAGGGAAATGTGAAAGAAATTCGAATGGTTCAAATAACAGCAGACCAACAACTTATTGAACGTGCCTTAGAGCAGTCATCCAGGGCAGTTAAACAACGGCTATTATTGCAATGGATGTGCCAACACTTAGGAGAGGTTTTTACTCCCCAACGAATTTGTGACGAAGCAGGGGTCTCTATATCAGTATTAGAGGCAGTAATTGACAAAGGAGCTGCTCAATTTATTCAAGAGGAAGTATTTCGTGATCCATTTACGAAGGAAGTTTCACGTACACAAGCCTTACAATTAACGGATGAGCAGCAGGTTGCTCTCCAAGCTATTACTACAGCTATGGACCAGCAAATGGCGCAAACCTTTTTATTACATGGTGTAACCGGGAGTGGTAAAACAGAGGTTTATTTGCAGGCTATTCAAAAGGTATTAGAAGAAGGAAAAGAAGCCATTATGTTGGTACCTGAAATCTCTTTAACGCCACAAATGACTGAACGATTCCGCAGTCGCTTTGGTGAGATGGTTGCTGTGATGCATAGTGGATTATCTGTAGGGGAGAAATATGATGAATGGCGTAAAATCCAACAAGGCAAAGTGAAGGTCGTAGTTGGAGCTCGTTCAGCTATTTTTGCTCCCTTTACGAATATAGGGCTTATTATATTGGATGAGGAACATGAATCAACTTATAAGCAAGAAGATTCACCGCGTTATCATGCAAGAGATGTAGCCATCTGGCGTAGCGAATTTTATAAATGTCCTATTATTTTAGGGAGTGCAACACCAGCATTAGAATCATTTGCAAGAGCTAAAAAGGGAGTATATAAGCTACTCTCATTAAAACACCGTGCTTTACATCAGGCTTTGCCGACTGTTTTTATTGCAGATATGCGTGAAGAGCTGAGACAAGGTAATCGTTCGATGTTTTCCCAATCATTGATTGAAGCAATCCGTTTAAGACTTGAGAAAAAAGAGCAAATGGTGCTGTTTTTAAACCGTCGTGGCTATTCTTCATTTGTACTCTGCCGAGATTGTGGAACAGTTGTCCAATGTCCAAATTGTGATATTTCATTAACCTATCATCGAACAACTGAAAAATTGAAATGTCATTATTGTGGTTACGAGGAACATGTTCCACAAATATGTCCGCAATGTCAAAGTGATCATATTCGTTATTTTGGGACAGGTACACAAAAGGTGGAAGAGGAACTGTATAAGTTGTTTCCTGAGGCAAGAGTATTACGTATGGATGTAGATACTACGAAGCATAAGGGGGCACATGAAGAAATATTGGAGACATTTGGGGCAGGGCAAGCAGATATTTTGCTGGGTACTCAAATGATTGCAAAGGGTCTAGATTTTCCAAATATTACGCTAGTCGGTGTACTTAGTGCCGATACATCCTTACATTTACCTGATTACCGAGCAGCAGAGCGAACATTTCAGCTATTAACACAGGTAAGTGGCCGGGCTGGGAGACATGACAAGCTAGGGGAAGTCATCATTCAAACGTATACACCTGAGCATTACGCAATTGAATTAGCTAAAACCCAAGAGTATGAACCATTTTATGAACGTGAGATGTTTTTACGTCGCAGATCCAACTATCCACCTTATTATTTTGTAGCTCTTATTCAATTATCCCATGAAGATGTCATGATGGCTGCTGAATATGCTGGTCGAGTGGCTGATTGGTTACGAGGAAACTTATCGAATCAAGTCGCAATAATAGGACCAACAACTGCGAGTATTGCTCGTCTCCAAAATAGATATCGTTATCAATGTTTGATAAAATATAAAATTGAACCAAATCTAATTCCTGTGTTACAACGTCTACTTGCCATGTATAGAGCAGAGTGGATTAAGCAAGGAATATTAATGACGGTAGATTTAGATCCATCTACTATATAGTTAGCATGTAATAGTAGCACGATTTCTAATAAAAGTATCAATTAGCTAGTGCACTAGCTTTAAAGCAGAAATGAGGAAATAATAATGGCTATAAAAAAAGTAATTGAAAACCCTGCAAAGGTACTATCAACACCGTGTGCTGAAGTGACAGAAATAAATGATGAAATAATTACGTTACTTGATGATTTATATGACACAATGGTGGAATATGATGGCGTTGGAATTGCGGCACCACAAATAGACGTAGGGTTACGGGTAGCAATTGTTGAACTAGGTGAAGAACGTGATATTTTAGAAATGATTAATCCAACTGTCGTTGAAACGGACGGAGCAGAAGTAGATATTGAAGGATGCCTGAGCTTTCCAGGTTTATATGGAGAAGTAGAACGTCCTAGTTATGTCAAAATTGAAGCATGTGATCGTGAAGGACGTGTTTATGAATTAGAGGCAGGTGGCTTTGATGCACGTGCGATCTTACATGAAATTGATCATTTAGATGGTGTGCTTTTCGATTCAAAAATCAAGCGTATTGTCACAGCAGAAGAACTAGAAGAAATGTACGCCGAAGAGGAGGAATAAAATGACATCTATCGTTTTTATGGGGACACCTGACTTCTCCGCACCTATTTTGCGTATGCTACATGATGAAGGATATGCTATTAAAGCAGTTGTAACACAACCAGATCGTCCAGTTGGGCGTAAACGAGTACTAACACCGCCGCCAGTAAAGGCAACAGCGTTGGAACTTGGCTTGCCAATTATTCAACCCGAAAAATTGCGTGGCTCCGAGGAGTTACAGCAGATTCTTGCTTTACAGCCTGATCTAGTGATAACAGCAGCATTTGGACAGATACTACCCAAAGAATTATTAGATGCACCAGCTCTAGGCTGCATTAATGTCCATGCATCACTATTACCAAAATATCGTGGAGGTGCTCCAATTCACCAAGCCGTCATGGATGGTGAAAAAGAAACAGGAGTAACGATCATGTATATGGCAGAAAAGCTTGATGCGGGAGATATTATCTCTCAAAAAGCAATCCCTATTGAAGAAGATGATCATACTGGTGGACTTTTTGATAAGCTAAGTATGGTTGGCTGTGAATTACTTAAGGAGACACTTCCTTCTATTATAAATGGTACAAATAATCGTACAGTTCAAGATGAAGCACAAGTTACCTTTGCAAGTAATATTTCAAGGGAACAAGAACGGATCGATTGGACAAATGATGCTATTACTTTATACAATCAAGTGCGCGGTCTTCATCCGTGGCCTGTTGCTTATACCACTTTTGAGGATGGTAATTTTAAAATTTGGTGGGCAACGATTGGCAAAAGTAAGCATGAGGTGAATCCAGGTACAGTTGTTGCCATTGATAAAGATCATTTTGAGGTAGCAGCTGGCAACGGGACAACTTTAGCATTATATGATGTGCAACCAGCTGGTAAAAAGCGCATGACCGCAGAGGAATATTTACGTGGGACAGGTTCTAAATTACAGATTGGGGACCAATTCAAATGAGTAAAAAAAGTGTAGTGATTTGGGATGGCAATGTACGAGATGCCGCATTGTCAATTCTATTAGCAGTTGATAAAAATCAGGCTTATAGCAACTTATTGCTAAATGAAACGATTAAACGGCATAAAATTGAAGCAAAAGATCGTGCTTTATTGACTGAAATAACGTATGGAACTTTACAGTATAAAATGACACTTGATTATTACTTAGAGCCATTTATTCGCGGTTCAATTGATCATTGGGTTCGCTGGTTATTAAGAATCTCGTTGTATCAAATCCATTATTTAACACGTATCCCTCCACACGCTGCAGTAAACGAAGCAGTAGAAATTGCCAAGCGTCGAGGGCATCGTGGAATCGCTTCTATGGTCAATGGCATATTAAGATCCGTGTTACGCAGTGGAGTCCCTTCAACAGATGACATAGCAGATCCAATTGAGCGTCTTTCTATAGAGACAAGTCATCCAATGTGGTTAGTTCAAAGATTTGTTGATAACTACGGTCTTGAAGTGGCGACTGAAATGTTGCATGAAAATAATAGACCACCTGTGCAGACTGTGCGTGTTAATACAACAAAAGCAACTGTACAACAAGCAATTGCCGAGTTAGAGGCAGAAGGATTAACGGCTATTCAAAGCGATGTTATACCAGAGTGCTTATACATTACAAACGGTCAACCAGCTCGTACAAAATCCTTCAAAGAAGGTATGATTACTATTCAGGATGAAAGTTCAATGATACCTGCTAATGTGCTAAATCCATCGCCAGGTATGCGTGTCTTGGATATGTGCGCGGCACCTGGTGGAAAAACAACACATATTGCCGAAATAATGAAAAATGAAGGGTCTATTTTAGCAACAGACCTTCATCCACATAAATTAGATTTAATCGACCATAATACAGAGCGTCTAGGGCTTGATATTGTTGAAACAGCCCCAATAGATGGACGGAAAGCACCAGAATTTTTACAAGCAGCGTCTTTTGATGCTATCTTAGTCGATGCACCATGTAGTGGACTAGGCGTTATGCGACGTAAGCCAGATATTAAATATACAAAGCGAGAAGAGGATTTAGAAAGTCTTCAAAAAATCCAATTAGCTTTACTTGATGCAGCAACGAAAGTTTTGAAAACAGATGGTAAGCTTGTATACAGTACGTGTACAGTAGACATACAAGAAAACGAAGGCACTGTGAAAGCCTTTTTAACAGCACATCCAGAAATGGAAGCTATACAACTAGAATCTTTACCAACAAAATTAGCGGAAAAGCAAGCTAATGGCATGCTTCAAGTCTTTCCACAAGACTTTGGCAGTGACGGTTTCTTTGTCGCCGCCTTTCGTAAAAAAGGAGAATCCAACTAATGGTGGATCAAGAGAAATTTAATGAACGTATTAACGATTTAGTCGAAGAAGCAGAAGAAAAGCCCGTTCGACGTGTGAAAAAAGAAAAGCCAAATTTAAAAGAATCCATTTATTCGTTACAACCTCATCAATTAGAAGAATGGCTAAAGGAAAATGGCGAAAAGCCTTTCCGTGCTGCTCAAATTTTTGACTGGCTGTATAATAAACGTGTAAAGACATTTGAAGAAATGTCAAACCTTTCAAAGGGATTACGCGAAAAACTAACTGCAAATTTTGCATTATCCACACTATCAACCATTATTAAACAAGAATCTAAAGATGGTACCATTAAATTTTTATTCCAATTACAAGATGGCTATTCAATAGAAACTGTGTTAATGCGCCATGAATATGGAAATTCTGTCTGTGTAACAACACAAGTAGGCTGCCGAATTGGCTGTACGTTTTGTGCATCCACTTTAGGTGGTTTGAAGCGACATTTATTAGCAGGAGAAATTGTGGAGCAAGTTGTCAAAGTACAGCAAACATTAGATGAATTGGGCGAGCGAGTATCTCATATTGTCATTATGGGTATTGGTGAACCTTTCGATAACTATGATGCAATGATGAATTTCTTAAAAGTGATCAATCATGAAAAAGGTTTAAATATCGGAGCACGTCATATCACGGTTTCAACATCGGGTATTGTACCTAAAATTTACCAATTTGCGGATGAACAATTACAAATTAACTTTGCTGTTTCTCTGCATGCGCCAAACCAAGAAGCACGTCAAAAGCTAATGCCAATTGCCCGTGCTTATAAATTGGAAGAATTAATGGATGCTGTGCGATACTATACAAAAAAAACAGGTCGACGAGTGAGTTTTGAGTATGGGCTGATGTCTGGTGAAAATGATTCAGTAGAAATAGCAGAGGAACTATCTGCTTTAATTAAAGGAATTAAATGTCATGTCAACTTAATTCCTGTAAACTATGTACCGGAACGTGATTATGTTCGTACATCTCGTAGTCAAATTTTTGCTTTTGAAAAAACATTAAAGAAAAATGGTATTAACGTAACGATCCGCCGAGAGCAAGGTTCAGATATCGCTGCTGCGTGTGGTCAATTACGTGCACAAGAGAGATCTGAAGAAACGAGGTGACCAGTATTGGAATACACAGTCGAAAGTGATATTGGTTTAAAACGATCCATTAATGAGGACCGTGCTGCATTCTTTAAACGTCCAGATGGGCTTGCACTAGCACTTGTAGCGGATGGCATGGGTGGTCATAATGCTGGTGATGTAGCAAGTGATATGGCAATTCAACAAATGGAATCCTTTTTTTTACAGGCAGACACACATCATTTTGTATCCACAACATCAAAAAAAGAATGGTTATTACAAACAGTTAAGCAATTGAATAAAACAATATATGACTATTCTTTATCACATGAAGACTGTAAAGGAATGGGCACGACATTTATTGCAGTGTTAATCGAAGAACAACATTGCTTCATTGCACATGTGGGTGACAGTCGTGTGTATTATTTCTTTGAAGATGGTGCACAACAAATAACAAGAGATCATTCATATGTGAACGTCTTGGTCGAAAATGGTGAGATAAGCGAAGAAGAGGCTTTGACACATCCAAAGAAAAATTTCATCTTAAAAGCGGTTGGGACAGAGGAAACAATCGAACCAGACTTTTATGAAGTAGATTTAGCATCAGAATCGTATTTACTCATTTGTTCAGATGGCTTAAGCAATAAACTAACTGTTTATGAAATGGCATCGATAATTACGTATCCAGACTCCATTAAGGAAAAGGGACGTAAACTTGTAGAATTAGCAAATGCCAGCGGGGGAGAAGACAATATCTCCCTCGTGCTATTAACAAAAAGGGATGAGGAGGTGTAAGAATGCTTGTAGGTAAAAGAATTAGTGACCGTTATAAAATTTTAGAACTCATTGGTGGCGGAGGTATGTCCAATGTTTATTTAGCACACGATATGATCTTAAATCGTGATGTAGCCATTAAAATATTACGCTATGATTTTTCCAATGAGGATGAATTACATCGACGTTTTCAACGTGAGGCACTGTCTGCTACAAGTCTTACACATCCGAATATTGTTAGTGTTTATGATGTAGGTGACGATGGAGATCTACACTATATTGTGATGGAATATGTTCAAGGAAAAACATTAAAGCAGTACATACAAGAATTTGCACCAATTTCTCCTGCTAGAAGTGTGCATATTATGAAGCAATTAACGTCTGCCATTGCCAATGCCCATGAAAACCATATTATCCACCGTGATATTAAACCGCAAAATATTTTAATGGATGCGGAAGGTAATGTGAAAGTTACGGATTTTGGTATTGCGATGACGTTAAGTGCTACATCATTTACTCAAACAAATTCTGTGCTTGGTACAGTGCATTATTTATCACCAGAGCAAGCTCGCGGCGGTACAGCTACAAACAAATCAGATATTTACGCACTCGGTATTGTGTTATATGAATTATTAACAGGTGAACTTCCGTTTTCTGGTGAATCTGCTGTTTCAATAGCACTTAAGCATTTACAAGCCGAAACGCCTTCTGTTCGAGCATTTGATGCAACGATTCCCCAAAGCTTGGAAAATGTAGTATTAAAGGCTACTGCCAAAGATGCATCCCATCGTTATACGACAGTGGAAGAAATGTATGAAGATTTGGAAACCGTACTATCACCATCTAGAATCAATGATCCCAAATTTGTCATACCTGTGGATAATGATGTAACGAAGGCTATTCCTATCATTAAAGAGCAGATGCATAAAAAAGACGAAGATTTAACTAAAACAAGAGTTATTGAACCAATTATGGAAGCTAAAGCTCCATCTCAACCGCAACCTAAAAAGCCTGTAGAAAAGCCAGTTCCTGTTAAGGCAAAGAAGAAAAATTGGCCCAAATATGTTGCAGGACTATTCATTGCAGCGATTGTCATTTTCTTATTCTTTATTTTTGCAAAAGATTTATTTAGCCCGAAAAAAGTGGCTATACCAGATGTAGCAAATTTAACAATAGAGGAAGCGACAAAAAAATTAGAAGCAGATGGATTTGTTGTTGGTGAAGAGCATCAGGAGCGAAATCATGAGGAAATAGAGAAGGGGAAGGTTATTGAAACGGACCCATCAAAAAATTCATTACGTGAAAAAGGCTCAGAGGTAGACTTAATCGTTAGTTTAGGTGTAGAGATGACGACAGTTGATAATTATGTAGGACAAAATTATAGTCAAGTTGAAGCTTTAATAAAAGGAAAGTATAAAGACGTAATAAAAGAGGATGTCCCTTCTAATGAGCCAGAAGGAAGAATCATTGAGCAAAGCATACCACCAAATTCTGAGGTAGTAGCGAAAGAAGAAACAATCACGTTTAAAGTTAGCCAAGGAGTTAGAATGGTAAGGGTTGAAAACGTTGTAAATTATACGAAAGCTGATATGGATGACTATGTGAAAAGAGCAGGTCTCAATTGGCGTATATCTCGTGAAGAACATCATGAAACCATCCCAGCTGGCAGTGTAATTTCGCAATTGACAAAAGCGGGTACTTTGGTAGAAGAAGGTTCTATGATATCGGTTGTAATTAGTAAAGGGCCAGCAAAACAGCCTGATAAACTACGTCTCATACCTGTAGTCATTGAGTATAAACCTACAGAAGAGGGAATAGCTCAAAATATTCGAATCGAAATTCAGGATAAAAATCATACATTGTCTGAACCTGTTGAAGTATTTGAAATTCTAAGTGATACGCCATACAATATTCAGCTTACAATTGAAGATGGCAAAGATGCAAGTTATAGAATAATTCGTGACTCAGAAATAATTTTAGAAGGCAAAGTTAATTATAATGATGTCGATTAAGGAGGAATTGGATGGCGCAAGGCCAAATAAGAAAAGCATTAAGTGGTTATTATTATGTATTTGATGGACATCAACTGATTCAATGTCGAGGACGCGGGGTATTTCGTAATCGTGGCGAATCCCCACTTGTTGGCGATATTGTAGAGTATACAATGGAAACTGAAGGCTCTGATGGGACTATACAAAAGATTTTAGAGCGTCAAAATGAATTAGTACGTCCGCCAATTGCGAATATTGATCAAGGCATTTTGGTGTTTTCTGTAAAAGAACCGAATTTCAATACCATTTTACTGGATCGTTTTTTAGTTGTGTTAGAATCCTTCCATGTACACCCGATTATTTGTTTAACAAAAATGGATTTGCTAGAAAATGATGAACGTGAGGAATTACAAAATTATATAGCAGATTATGAAAGCATGGGCTATACAGTTTTGCAAACATATAAAGATGAAGAAGAATTAGTTGAACGATTACGTCCTATTTTAAAGGGGAAAACCACTGTTTTAGCTGGCCAATCGGGCGTTGGGAAATCAACTTTACTTAATACGCTCATTCCTGAGTTGAACTTAAAAACGGGTATTATCTCCCAAAGCTTAGGACGGGGGAAACATACCACTCGTCATGTTGAACTGATAGAGGTCTGTGATGGTTTATTGGCAGATACGCCTGGGTTTAGTTCCTTTGATTTTGACGAAATTGAGAAAGAAGAATTGGGTGTATGTTTTCCTGAGATGGCTAGAGTGGCGGATGATTGTAAATTTAGAGGTTGCTTACACTTGAAAGAGCCAAAATGTGCAGTAAAGGCAGCGGTAGAAGCAGGGGAAATTCGAGACTACCGCTACAAGCATTATGAACAATTTATGCAAGAAATTATGGATCGAAAGCCGAGGTATTAATGATGATACAAATAGCACCATCAATTTTAGCAGCAAATTTTGCAAATTTAGGTGAAGAAGTAAAGGAAGTAGAGCAAGCAGGTGCACAACTTATTCATATTGATGTAATGGATGGTCACTTTGTACCGAATATCTCATTTGGTTCCATTGTATTGGATGCTATCCGTCCATTAACGAAGTTACCATTAGATGTGCATTTAATGATAGAAAATCCAGATCAGTATATCGAACAGTTCGCAAAAGCTGGAGCAGATTATATTACGGTACATGTAGAAGCATGCCGTCATTTACATCGAACAATTCAATTAATCCGTTCTTTTGGTGTAAAAGCGGGTGTTGTATTAAATCCACATACACCGATAGAATCAATTCAACACATTTTAGAAGATATTGATATGGTATTATTAATGACTGTTAATCCTGGATTCGGTGGACAAAAATTTATCCATTCTGTTGTACCTAAAATTAAAGCATTATCAACAATAATTAAGGAGCGGGGCTTAGATATTGCCATTGAAATTGATGGTGGTATTACTGCTGAAACAATTGTGCCATGTGCACAGGCTGGAGCGACAATTTTTGTAGCTGGGTCAGCCATCTATAGTAAAGAAGATCGAACAGCTGCTCTTCAAGAGATTTTATTAGCTGGCGAGGCAGCGATTAAAGGATGACGACAGTCGTTGTTTGTGCAGGTGGTCCAAAAAATGAGCTTTGTTCATTTTCATCGTTTCAGCAACAACAGGATGTTGTGTTTATCGGGGCTGATCGTGGCGCCTTATATTTAATTGAGCAGGGAATTACGCCCCATGCCATTGTAGGTGATTTTGATTCTTTAACAGATCAAGAATATCGACAAGTGATGGCACAAACCAATGATCAACAACGTTTCCAAGAAGAGAAAAATGAAACAGACACGGATTTAGCATTGCTGAAAGCCTATACGTTTGAACCACAAGAAATTATTTTGACAGGTGTGACGGGTGGGCGTTTAGATCATTACGAGGCAGCTGTCCGTTCTATTTATCGGTTACAAAAAGAGCATCCTCAAATTGAGTTAAAGATAATCAATCATACTAATATGTTGCAATTTTTACTACCAGGCACACATACAATTTATGCAGATGATCGATACCGTTACTTGTCTTTTTTTGCTCACGAGGAGCCTATTCAAGGTGTAACATTAAGACAAGTAAAATATGAAACAACGAATGAGGAAATTTCCTTAGGAACATCTCGATTTACAAGTAATGAAATAATAGGAACTTCAGGGTCTATATCTTTCTCGCAAGGCATATGTTTAATGATAAGAAGCATAGATTAGCGTAAGGGGGAGAGAGTCCTGAAAGTATATACGTTCCAATTGCCGAAATTCGTGAGTAGTATCACGCGTACGTGTATTAACCTATTTAAAAAAGATAAGAAAGTAAAAAAATCCGACTAGTGTTAGTCGGATTTTTTACTTTCTTATAGAATACTAATCAAGAAAAAAATCGATTGCGCTCAATGCGAAATCGATTTTTTAGAAGCAGCGATTAAACGCGCTCGATTTTACCTGATTTTAATGCACGAGCAGAAACCCATACACGTTTTGGTTTACCGTCAACTAAGATACGAACTTTTTGAAGGTTAGCACCCCAAGTACGTTTGTTAGCGTTCATAGCGTGGGAACGGTTGTTACCAGTACGAGCTTTACGTCCAGTGATTACACATTGTTTTGGCATGTTGTATTCCCTCCTTACTGTTGATGCTGAAAGATTATTATTTCAGTTCGGTATTTCACATACCATAATAATTTAACATACGATGGCGTTCAGTGCAACAGTTTTCACATAACCTTTCAAGAAAAAAACCTTTACAGACATAAAACGTTTATGAAAAGTAGAGAAGTTTAATGGAGAATAGTTCTCCTATCCTTTTCCTCGATAACCAAGTTTTAGCGATACACGTCTACCAGTATCAACTAATCGCTCAATTAATGTATTAATATGATCTTGAGAGACATTAAAGTTTACAAAACCAATACTAACTGCTCCTATCACTTCACCAAAACCATCTAAAATAGAGACAGCAATGGAAGAAGTACCTGCAGTTCGTTCTCCGTGACTTATTGCATAGCCTTGTTGCCGAATTTGGTGAAGCTGCTCCTCTAATTCGGCCATTTCATCTTTAGTTACTAGTTGCTCTAGAATTTCTTTGGATTGTATTGCTGACATTGAGGCAAGTATGGCCTTATTGGCCGCTCCGATATGCATAGGTATGCGGATACCCAATTGATCATAAATACGAATCGGATTTGCTGCACTGTCTATCCGTTCTATAATAATCGTATCTAATCCAGCTGGTTTACTTAAATAAACGCTTTCTTCAACCTCCCTGGCTAATCGTTCTAACTCAGGTCTAATTTTGCTAATATAATCCATCGTATCATACACTTGTAAGCCAAGTTCCATCCATATGGTTCCAAGCCGATAATATTTTGTCTGTTCATCTTGTTCAATCATCCCTTGTTTAATCATGGCTTTTAAAATTCTATGTAAAGTACTTAGCGGTAAATCGCATTTTGTAGAAAGCTCTGAAATGGACAAGCTACTGTCGTTTGCATCAGCAGCTAAAACCTTGGCAATTGTCATTGCCCGCTCTAATAATTGCATTTGTCCCACCTCCCTTCATCCTATTTTATTTTTATTCTCCACCTACGTCTAGTTCCAATATTCCCGTACAAATCAGAAGTCTAAACAAATGCTTTATTTAATACACGAAAGCTACAAAAAGATCCTTTAAGGCTTATTGAATAAATGTTAATACAGCTTTTTTTCCAAGGGTGAATGCAATCCAGATTGAAAGAAAAATAAAAGTTTTCTAAATATATTGACAGTATAGCATAAAACGAATATATTCTTCATATAAACTTTCCTCTTAACGGAAACGTTTTCCACTACACGGAAATGAGGTGAAAGGAATGCATTATTGTTCATCAATGTATGCGCCTTTGAAACACGTTATTGTAAAAGATCCGAAAGATGCTTTCCAAAGCCAAGCACATCTTAGTGAGGAATGGAAAACATTTAACTACTTATCTGAGCCTAATTATGAAGAAGCTCTAAGGGAATACGCTGAATTTATTGGGATTCTTGAAAAATATGTGGAGACTATTGAATATCTGCCTATAGCAGATGAAGTAGGATTAGATTCTGTCTACGCACATGATCCAGTTAAATTTACACCAAATGGTGCCATTATACTGAAATCAGGCAAAAAATTAAGACAACCAGAGGCAGCAGTATACAAGGACTTTTTACAGCAAAAAGGTATTCCAGTAATTGGTGAACTTACTGGAGAGGCAGTTTCAGACGGTGGAGATATTGTTTGGCTAGATAATCGAACGCTCGTTGTGGGTAGAGGTTATCGAACAAACGATGAAGCCATTCGTCAGTTAAAGGAAATGACAGCCGATATGGTAGATGAATTTATAGTTGTACAACTACCACATGATCTTGGTGAAGCTGAATGTTTACATTTAATGTCTTTCATAAGTATGGTAGATCGAGATTTAGCTGTTGTGCATTCGCGTTTAATGCCAGTATTTTTCAGACAACTGCTAATTGAGCGTGGCATCCAGCTAGTAGAAGTACCTAAAGATGAATATGATTCGTTAGGCTGTAATGTGTTAGCGCTTGCACCAAGGGTATGTGTGATTCCTCAAGGCAACAAAAAAACAAAGCAACAGCTACTTGATGCTGGGGCAACTGTGTACGAATATAAAGGCGATGAAATTACTGTTAAAGGAACAGGTGGGCCGACGTGCCTAACTTGCCCAGTAGTAAGAGGATAAAGGAGAAGATGAAAATGTTTAAAAATGTTATTGTTAAAAATCCAGGAAATAGTTTTGTAAACGGTTTAACGACTAGTGATTTAGGGAAGCCCATTTTAGAAAAATTGTTTGAACAGCACGAAAACTATGTAGAGGCTTTAAAAAAATGTGGTGTTGAAGTAACACAATTACCAGCCAATGAAGCATTTCCAGATTCAACATTTGTAGAGGATACAGCCGTTTTAACACCTGAGTTTGCTATTATATCGAATCCTGGAGCAATAGCTCGTAACCGTGAAATTGAAGAAATCGAACCAGCCGTAAAGCAATTCTATGAAAAAATTTACTATATTAAAGGTTCTGGAACACTTGATGGTGGTGATGTGTTACAGGCAGAGAAAAAGTTTTACGTAGGGATTTCAGATCGTACAAATGAAGAAGGAGCGCAGCAATTTAAAGAAATTGTTGAACAAGAGGGCTATGAGGCAACTATTATCCCATTAAAAGAGTTCTTCCATTTAAAAACTGGAATTGCCTATGTTGGGGAAAATCGTATGGTGCTAGCTGGTGAATTTGTCGATCATCCTGCATTTGAATCTTACGAAAAAATCGTGATTCCTACAGAGGATGAATATTCAGCTAACTGTATTCAAGTAAATGATTATATTATTATTCCAGATGGCTATCCAGAAACAAATCGTAAATTACTGGACCTTGGCTATCAAACAATTGAACTTGATATGTCTGAATTTAGAAAACATGATGGTGGTTTAAGCTGTTTATCATTACGTTTTTAAGTAAATCTACCAATACCCAATCAATTTAAAAGAGAAAATTGATTGGGTACTTTCATTCTTGAAAAATCAGAATATTTAATATTTTTACATTATATGGGAAGTAGGGATGGATGTTGAATAAAGGGGATCAGCTTCACGATAATCAATTAAAACGTTCGATGAAAAGTCGTCACTTGTTAATGCTTTCACTTGGAGGTGTTATTGGAACAGGCTTATTTTTAAATGTAGGCTATACCATTAATCAGGCAGGACCAGGAGGCGCACTGATTGGTTACTTGTTTGGTGGTTTAATTTTGTTTATGGTCATGAATTGTCTTGGGGAATTGGCTGTTTACATGCCTGTTACAGGTTCTTTCCAAACATATGCAACACGTTTCATCAGTCCTTCAGCTGGTTTTTCATTAGGTTGGATGTATTTTGTTGGGTCTGCTGCCACAGCAGGCGTTGAATTTACGGCTGCAGGTATTTTAATGCAGCATTGGTTTCCTAGTGTACCAATTTGGATATGGTGTGCTGTGTTTATGGTTCTTTTATTTGTCTTAAATGCTTTAACAACGAAGGGCTTTGCTGAAGCAGAGTTCTGGTTTGCTAGTATAAAAGTTGTTGCAGTGATTGCATTTATCATTATTGGTGGAGCGGCAATCTTTGGTTTAATTCCATTAGCAGATCGTCCTACTCCACATCTCACAAATTTAGCACCTTCTGGTTTATTCCCAGCAGGTATTACGATTATTTTTGTCACAATGATGAATGTAATTTTTTCTTATCAGGGATCAGAGCTGGTGGGTATTGCAGCAGGGGAGACCGAGAACCCTGAAAAAAATATTCCACGAGCGATTCGTACAATTCTATTCAGAATCATCGTTTTCTATATTGCTTCCATTATTGTATTATCAGCAATATTCCCAGCATCAGAGCTTGGGCTTATGGAAAGTCCATTTGTCACGTTAATGAATTTAGCTGGTGTACCATATGCCGCTGGTATCATGAACTTTGTTATTTTGACAGCTATTTTATCAGTCGGTAATTCATGTTTATATGCATCAACACGTTTATTATTTTCCATGTCACAAGAGGGGATGGCGCCTAAGTTATTTGGTCGATTAACGAAAAATAAAGTACCTTTAAATGCGCTTATTTTTACGATGGTATTCTCACTCTTATCTTTATTAACTAGTGTAATGGAAGCCGATGCTGTATTTGTATTACTAATGTCGGTAGCAGGTATATCTGTCACAATTTCATGGATGGGGATATGTGCTTCTCAGTTAATGTTCCGTTATCGCTATGTGAAGTCGGGAGGAAATGTGGCTGATCTAAAATTTAAAACACCACTATTCCCGTTGATTCCAGTATTTTGTATAATCTTTTGTGTTTTAATTTTAGTATTTTTAGCGTTTGATCCAACGCAAAGGATTGGTTTACTATACGGGATTGGCTTCTTTATTGCCTGTATAATCTTTTATCAATTGAAATTAAAAAAAGCGGCGACTGCTGCTACAGATAGCAAAAGTGAAGAAACACTAGAAGTTCGTTAATCGTACCTCTAATGAATGGGAGTTAAAGGAGAATTTTATGAATACTTTTATGTGGGATACACCCGAAAAACTACGTGCCCTATTATGTGAACTTGTGAGCTGGGAAAGCCGAACATTAACGGCGGGCGAAAATAAATTTGCCTTTCGCTTAAAAGATAAATTGTTAACGCTTCCATACTTTGAAAAGCATCCAGACTTGATTGAATTACATGATGCAGGGCTTGGCAGAAATGCAGTGACAGCCTTCTATAAGCATCCCACGGCAACAGAAACCGTTGTGTTAATCAGTCACTTCGATACCGTGCATACGGAGGAATATGGTGAACTAGAGCCGTTAGCCTTTTATCCAGAAGAACTAACGAAAAAGCTAATGGAACCTAAATACTTAAAAGATTTACCAGAGGCAGCTCGCATTGATTTGGCGTCTGGGAATTATTTATTTGGACGCGGCACAATGGATATGAAAATGGGCCTTGCCTTACACATGCAGTTGATCGAAAAGGCAAGCTTAGAGCAATGGCCGATTAATTTGATTTTAACAACGGTTCCTGATGAGGAAGTTAACTCTGCTGGTATGAGAGCGGCTGTTGTGGAACT